>PCUU01000019.1 GCA_002786855.1 Cytophagales bacterium CG12_big_fil_rev_8_21_14_0_65_40_12 | reverse complement strand
GCCATTTTGCATATCTTATCGATCGAAGCTAACAAACGTCATCCTGTTTTGTGTGTTTTGAAACCAAAATATTAAGTCTCAGGATGACTAACAAAAGATTAGAAATGAAAAAGTACACAGTCATTACAGTAGTCATTATTACCACGGAAACGGGGTGAGATGGAACGCTATTGTCATGAAATAGGAGCCTTTCTCACCCAAGAGAAAGGCTTTTTTTATGTCGATTTAACAAATGAATGCAGGAAGAGAATGAGAATCGGAGCAACTTAAAACTGTAGGCGTAAAAGCATTAAGTGACTGATTAATAAGAAGATAAAATTTAGAATACACGAATTAAAAATTGTAGAACATGTAAAATCAAGCCCTAAAGGCACATAGTTAATCAATAAGTTTAAACACTAGTATTATGTATTACAGCGAAGACACAATAGTATACTTGGATGGTAAGTGGCTCAAAGCTACTGATGCCAACTTCAGTTTGTATAGCCAAAGCATCCATTATGGAAGTGGCGTTTTTGAAGGAATTCGTTCCTACGAAGCAGAAGGTGAAGCATCCATTTTTAAAGCAGCAGCCCATTACGAGCGACTGTTAGATTCTGCCAAGAAAATGCACATCAAGTGCAATTATACGGTTGAAGAATTAACTCAAATCAGCTACGAACTGCTTGAAAGGAACAATCTGAAAGGTGCCTACATCAGGCCGCTAATTTTCCTTGGCGCAAATATGTCTTTGAGTCCGGTGAATGAAGTGCACTTGTTCTTCTGTGCATGGAAATGGGCCAATTATCTTGGCGATAAACTATCGAATGTGTTGGTTTCTTCTTACGAAAGACCAAACCCAAAATCGGTTCCTGTTGAAGCCAAAGTAACAGGGCATTACACTAATTCTATCCTCGCAACTACAGAAGCAAAGAGCAAAGGTTTTGATGAAGCACTGCTTTTAGATGCCAACGGCTCGGTAGCCGAAGGAAGTGGAGCGAATTTCTTTTTTGAAAGAGATAATGTGCTCTATACACCGCCATTGGGTAATATTCTTCCTGGTATCACACGTGCTACAACGATTGAAATAGCACATGATTTGGGCTATGAAGTGATTGAAACCTATTTTCCACCGCAGAAAGTCAAAGGAGCCGATGGTGCATTTTTTACTGGTACTGCAGTCGAAATAGCAGGCATTCAATCTCTTGATGGCATCCCATTCAAAAAGCCATGGGAACAAACCATTGGCTATAAAATCGCTCAGGAATACAAAAAATTGATTCGAAAACCTTCACGCAAATTATTAGCAAAAGCCTAATGGAACTGAATAAGTACAGCAAACGACTGACCCAAGATGAGACGCAACCTGCTTCTCAGGCAATGCTTTATGGCATTGGTTTGACAGAAGAGGACTTAAAAAAGGCCCAAGTAGGTGTTGTCAGCACGGGTTATGAAGGTAATACTTGCAATATGCACTTGAACGATTTAGCAGCTCAAGTGAAAGCCAGTGTATGGAAAAATGACTTGGTTGGCCTGATTTATCATACCATTGGAGTGAGTGATGGCATCGCGAATGGAACAGAGGGTATGCGTTACTCTTTGGTCTCACGCGAGATTATTGCAGATTCCATCGAAGCCGTTGCGGGTGCGCATTATTACGATGGCATAGTCGCTGTGGTAGGTTGTGATAAAAATATGCCAGGTGCCATCATAGCGATGGCTCGGTTGAATAGACCTTCCATTATGCTCTATGGAGGTACAATTGCTTCTGGCTGCTACAAAGACAAAAAGCTCAATATCGTTTCTTCATTTGAAGCATTGGGCGAAAAGTTCGCTGGCAATATCTCAGAAGAAGATTATAAAGGTATCATCAAAAATTCCTGCCCAGGTGCGGGCGCTTGTGGTGGAATGTACACGGCCAATACCATGTCATCTGCTATTGAGGCTTTAGGCATGGCGCTTCCCTATGGTTCGTCAAACCCAGCAGTGAGCAAAGAAAAAGCACAGGAATGTGAAGATATAGGCAAAGCGATCAGGCATTTGCTCGAAATAGACCTGAAACCTAGCGATATCCTCACTAAAAAGTCATTTGAAAATGCCATTCGAGTCATCATTGTTTTGGGAGGTTCTACCAATGCCGTAATGCATTTGATCGCCATTGCCAAAAGCGTTGATATTGATTTGACTTTAGCGGATTTCCAAAGACTTTCTGATAGTACGCCACTTCTTGGTGATTTAAAACCTAGCGGTAAATACCTGATGGAAGATCTCTTCGAAGTAGGAGGAGTGCCAGCGGTAATGAAGTTTATGCTGGAAGAAGGCATGCTTCATGGCGATTGCATGACTGTTACAGGAAAAACCATAGCCGAAAACTTAGCGCAAGTGCCTTCGCTTAAAGAAGGTCAATCTGTTTTAAGACCGCTTGATAATCCCATTAAGCCAGAAGGGCATTTGCAAATGTTGTTCGGCAACTTGGCCGAATCGGGTGCAGTGGCAAAAATCACAGGTCACGAAGGAGAAAGATTCGAAGGAACAGCAGTTGTTTTTGATGATGAGTTTTCGGCCATAAAAGGCATAAGAGAAGGAAAAGTGAAATCGGGGCATGTTGTGGTGATCAGGTATGAAGGCCCAAAAGGAGGCCCAGGAATGCCTGAGATGTTAAAACCTACTTCGGCCATTATGGGAGCAGGTTTAGGGAAAACAGTTGCTTTGATTACTGATGGTCGTTTCTCTGGTGGAAGCCATGGCTTTGTGGTAGGACACGTGACTCCAGAAGCGCAAGAAGGAGGAACAATTGCCATGGTAAAAGATGGTGATCCAATTACCATTGATGCGATCAACAATACGATTTCGCTGGATATTCCAGATGCTGAATTAGCACAAAGAAAAGCAGCTTGGGTAGCACCACCATTAAAGGTAACCCGAGGTGCATTGTATAAATATGCCAAAACCGTGGCTTCAGCTTCGGAAGGCTGTGTAACCGATCTATAATATGTATTTAGAAGCTACACTCACCCCGCCCATTCAGGCAAAATTGAAAACCACTGGTGCAGATGCTGTTTTGCGTTCGCTTGTGGAAGAAGATGTTGATTTGATTTTTGGTTATCCGGGTGGAGCCATCATGCCTGTGTATGATGCCCTCTATCATTACCAAGATCGCGTCCGCCATGTCATGACACGTCATGAGCAAGGCGCTATTCATGCTGCTCAAGGCTATGCACGTGCCACTGGCAAGGTAGGGGTGGTTTTGGCCACTTCTGGCCCAGGAGCAACTAACCTTATTACCGGTATTGCCGATGCGATGATAGATTCTACACCATTGGTGTGCATCACTGGCCAAGTTGGTTCTCATTTATTGGGTTCGGATGCTTTTCAGGAAACGGATATCATCAGCATCTCCATGCCAGCGACCAAATGGAATTATCAAGTGACCAAGGCGGAAGATTTACCCGCTGCTTTGGCAAGGGCTTTTTTCATCGCCAAGTCAGGAAGACCAGGACCAGTTTTGATTGATATTACCAAAGATGCTCAATTTGCGAGTTTGGATTTTGAATACCGTAAATGCGAACAAATCAGAAGCTATAAGCCAGTTCCTGAGATTGATTTAAATCAAGTAAGGAAGGCTGCTGCGCTGATTAATTCAGCTAAAAAGCCATTTGTGCTCTTCGGTCAAGGGGTGATTTTGGGCAATGCCGAAGAAGAATTTAGAGCCTTTATAGAAAAGACAGGCATTCCGGCCGCTTGGACGCTTTTAGGCCTTTCTGCATTATCTACCGATCATCCATTGAATGTCGGTATGTTGGGTATGCACGGCAATTATGGTCCCAATGTGTTGACAAATGAATGCGATGTGCTGATTGCCATCGGAATGCGCTTTGACGATCGTGTAACGGGTAATCTCGCCACCTATGCCAAACAGGCTAAAATCATTCACCTTGATATTGATCCTTCAGAAATCAATAAGAATGTAAAGATAGATATCCCTGTTTTGGGGAATTGTAAGGAAACGCTTACAGAACTTACCGAAGCGGTTGAATTTAACTCACATTCAGCTTGGCGTTCAAAATTTAAGGAATACGACAAAGTAGAAGCTGAAAAGGTAATATATAAGGAATTACAACCGACCACTGGTCCAATTTCGATGGCGGAAGTCATCAATCAGATCAACCAAACCACACAAGGCGATGCGATTTTGGTCACGGACGTGGGGCAGCATCAAATGATTGCATGTCGATATACCAAGTTCATCAAGTCCAAGAGCAATATCACCTCTGGTGGATTAGGCACCATGGGCTTTTGCTTGCCTGCCGCTTTAGGAGCGAAATTGGGTGCGCCAGAAAGAGAAGTCATTGCTGTAATTGGTGATGGCGGCTTTCAAATGACAATCCAAGAATTGGGTACTATTTTTCAAACACAAGCGGCTGTGAAGATTGTCATTCTCAATAATTCATTCTTGGGAATGGTCAGACAGTGGCAACAGCTATTTTTTGATAAACGCTATTCGTCCACAGAAATGGTGAATCCAGATTTTGTGGCAATCGCTAAAGGCTATCGGATTGAAGCTAAGTCAGTTACTGAAAGAGAAGAGCTAGAAAGTGCTGTAAAAGAGATGCTTAGGCATGACGGAAGCTATTTGCTTGAAGTCCATGTAGGAAAAGAAGACAATGTATTTCCGATGATCCCGACAGGGGCGTCAGTTTCGGACATTAGACTTGATTGATCAATGGAAAGGGCTTATACCATATCTATATTCTCCGAAAACAGTGTTGGGTTACTGAACCGAATTACTTCCATTTTTACAAGGAGACATGTCAACATCGACAGTATCAATAGTTCTGAATCTGAAAATCCGGGCATTTACAGATTTACCATTGTGGTGCATACTACGGAAGAACAAATCAAGAAAATGGTACTTCAAATCGAAAAACAGGTTGAGGTGCTCAAAGCAGTTTATCATATCGATGAAGAGACTGTGTTTCAAGAAATTGCATTGTACAAGATTTCAACTCAATCTGTGGCTGAAGGCAATTTGGTTGAAACCTTGATTCGAGATAACAATGCCCGAATCCTTTCAATGGAGCAAGATTTTATGATCATTGAAAAGACAGGGCATAAAGAAGAAACACAAGATTTACTGGAATTTCTGAGACCCTATGGCGTGCTGGAGTTTGTTCGCTCAGGCAGAGTTTCAGTAATCAAACCCATGGATGAATTAGAAGAATTGAAATAGAAATATAACTGCTGACCGTCATTGCGAGCCATTCAGTTTGTTGACAAACAAAACTGAAGGCGAAGCAATCTCAGAGAAGCTTTCGAGAAAAGTTTAAAGAAAACAAATCACTAAAAACGAGAATAATGGCAAAGATTAATTTTGGAGGGGTAATTGAAAATGTAGTTACCCGAGAAGAATTTCCATTAGAAAAAGCACAAGAAGTGCTCAAAAATGAAACAGTCGCAATCATCGGTTATGGGGTACAAGGCCCAGGTCAATCATTGAATTTGAAAGATAATGGCATCAACGTGATCGTTGGTCAGCGGCAAGATTCAAAAACATGGGGCAAAGCCATTGCAGATGGTTGGGAGCCCGGTAAAACACTTTTTCCAATCGAAGAAGCATTAGAAAAAGCGACCGTCATCTGTTACTTGCTTTCAGATGCCGCTCAAATCCAGCTTTGGCCAACAGTGAAAAAACATTTAACCCCAGGCAAAATGCTTTATTTCTCTCATGGTTTTGGAGTGGCCTATGCTGAAAAAACAGGCATTATTCCTCCAGCGGACATTGATGTGGCTTTGGTAGCACCAAAAGGTTCTGGCACAAGTTTGAGAAGACTATTCGTAGCTGGCAAAGGCTTGAATTCTTCATTCGCCATCCATCAAGATGCTACTGGCAAAGCAAGAGATAGAATTCTTGCCTTAGGTATAGCAGTAGGTTCTGGCTATTTATTCGAAACCACCTTCATCAAAGAAGTGACTTCCGACCTTACAGGCGAAAGAGGAACTTTAATGGGGGCGATTCAAGGATTGTTCCAAGCGCAGTATGAGGTGTTAAGGGCCAATGGTCATTCGCCTTCCGAAGCTTTTAACGAAACGGTTGAAGAAGCAACACAATCATTGTATCCGCTGATCGCTGAGAATGGAATGGATTGGATGTATGCCAACTGCTCAACCACGGCTCAACGTGGTGCATTGGATTGGAAAGATCCTTTCTACGAAGCCACTAAACCAGTATTCGAGAAGCTTTATGCCTCAGTAAAAGCGGGTATTGAAGCACAGAAATCTATTGATTCTAACTCTCAAGCTGATTATCGAGCAAAACTAGAAGTAGAACTCGATACGTTGAGAAATTCTGAAATGTGGCAAGCAGGCAAAGCGGTACGTAGCCTAAGACCAGAAAATGCGCCTGCCGTTGTCAAGGAAGAAGAGTTGGTGTAATTGGACAAGTTTGATATTGCCTGTCTGCGCAAGGCAGGCAATCTCAAATAACTAAAAAAGGCATTTAACCATGCAAAACGAAAAGTTAGCACAAACATACCGACCCAGTTTAAACGCCATTGAAGCAGCTGCGGAGAAGCTCAAAGCTGTCGTCTTGCGAACTCCTTTAATGCAAAGCCTCACTTTCTCAGAAAAGTATAAGGCTAATATTGTTTTTAAGCGCGAAGATTTACAGATCGTGCGCTCTTATAAGATTCGTGGTGCTTATCACAAGATCAGTGGATTATCGGAAGCCCAAAAAAGGCAGGGTGTTGTTTGCGCAAGTGCAGGTAACCATGCCCAAGGCGTGGCTTATTCTTGTCAGAAGTTAGGGGTGAAGGCGACTATTTTTATGCCTGCACCCACTCCAAAGCAAAAGGTAGAACAAGTCGCGTTTTTCGGGAAGGAATTTGTCGAGATTGTATTGAAAGGCGATACTTTTGATGATGCACAAGCCTTCGCCAAGCATTATTGCCACGAAACTGACAGGATTTTCATCCCACCTTTTGACGATGAAAAAGTAATCGAAGGACAAGGAACTGTGGGCTTAGAAATCCTTCAAGCTACTTTAGCTCCGACAGACTACTTATTCCTGCCTATCGGTGGCGGTGGATTGGCTTCTGGCGTTGCTGCAGTATTCAAAACCTTAAGTCCCAATACCAAAATCATAGGAGTGGAGCCTGAAGGCGCCCCTGCAATGAAAAACTCAATCGCAGCAGGTGAAAATTTGCCACTTAAAGAAATGGATAAGTTTGTCGATGGTGCTGCCGTAAAACAAGTGGGGCATCTCAATTTCAGCATTTGTAAAGAGTTATTGGACGAAGTGGTAACTGTGCCCGAAGGTTTAATTTGCAGTACCATGTTGCAACTCTATAACCGCGATGCCATTGTGGTCGAGCCTGCAGGAGCATTGTCTTTATCTGCCTTGGAACAATTTGCAGCCGAAATCAAAGGAAAGAATGTGGTCTGTGTGATCTCTGGTTCGAACAATGATATTTCGAGAACTGAAGAAATCCGAGAGCGGTCTTTACTTTACGAGGGTCTTAAACATTATTTCATTGTTCGCTTTCCGCAAAGAGCTGGGGCCTTAAAAGAGTTTTTGACAGAAGTTTTAGGGCCAGAAGACGACATTGTGCATTTTGAGTACACCAAAAAGACTTCCAGAGAAAAAGGACCCGCCCTAATTGGTATCGAGTTGAAGAAAAAAACTGATTTAGAGCCGCTTTTCAACCAAATGAAATCGAAAAATTTCGAGTTCGAATACTTGAACAAGCAACCCGATTTATTTGGGCATTTGATTTAATGTGAGTGTATTAATGGATAAAAGATTGTTTTACTCTTTGATTTCCTTACACTTCAACAATAAGCAAAAAGAGGCTTAGAACGTCTCGCTTTAAAACAACCTTGATTCTACTTTATCATAAAGTCGGTTGATAGGGTGGGGGGCCAGGATATGCCAGCCTAAGAACACTCGAAAAGCCAAACCAGTAATTTCTTCCTTCACCGCATTATTGCTTTGGTTTTGGTAGCGCTTATGTACTTTTCCTTCAAGGCCACCATAAAAACCTTTGGAATTATAGCCCAAACCCGCAATGCCACTTATTCGAGAGATAAAGTTATGCGAAGTGGTTTCAACGATCTCTCCATTGATAGGGGTTTTTAGCCAGGTGGTCGTCATGCCAGCGCCTGTAATCACCCCAAGATTTACATACCATTTATGGTCTACCACAAAGGTGTGGTAATAAGGCAGATTGAATAGTACCTCAAGGTTTTTGGACTTTTGCCCAGTGGGTGTGTTATTATCAATTGAGTAGTAATTGTATGAAATCCCAGGGGCAAAGGAACCTGCGCTTTTTGTTTGTAAAGCCATTTGTGCACTGAATGCGCTGTAAGAGAAATTTCTATTCAACTTTAGGGCATGAAATCCTTTGAATGAAGAAGTTTCTAAAAGCTCAAATTGAACGTATGGGTTTTCGCCTTCAACAAAACTGGGGTTAAAATCTGCACTATTGGCCAAATAATAGCCAGTGACCTTATTCTTACTGATATGATTGATCATGCGATTGGTATTCCAAGAAAAGCCAAAACCACTGCTTTTAGAGTCGCCTTTGAGATCGCTATCTTGGTTAATGCCCCAATTCGGTGAGCGGCTATAGAAAACTGATAATGCCCGATAATCGATGCCTATTTTATTCACAAAATCGAAGTTGGGCCGAATATCAAAGTCAAAGTTATCTCCCTGAATTTCAAAAGTCTCGAAATCCGTTTCTATATCCACTGAGGCATTGAAATAATCATTGATTTTGACAAAGTAGACGCTATCTTCCTTCGTATTTGTTTGAGCCAAGCAGGGTGCAAGCGTCCAAACCGACAAAAAGCCCAAAGTAAAAATCCTTTTCAATTTAATAGCATCAATTAGGCACTAAAGATAGATAGATCTTCTATAGTGTATTCAGGTAAAAGTAGGGATGATAAAAATTTACTGCCATCAAACAACGCTTTTCGCTTGAACTCTTGACCTACAAATAAAATTTACGACATTTAAAAGTCAGATGGAGGCCGAATGGCCGAAGCTTAACTCAAAACTGCAACATGCAACTTAATCTTATTGAAGAATTCTTATTAATTGCCTTGGATGACGAGAAGGGACAATTTGTGATCGATTCAACCCACCTGCACTTCGGTTTAGCAGGAGCAATTCTCTTGGAAATGGCGTTAAGGGAAAAAGTCGATGTTACAGGTGAAGACCTTAAGCTCATCCATGATGAATATGAGGTAGAAATGGTCATCAATAAAGTGATTGATCAAATCAAGGCCAAACCGGGTAAAAAAGTAAAAGATTGGATTGAAATTTTGGCCAAACAAGCCGATGAGCTTAAACATGATACTTTATTGAGACTTCAGAATAAAGGAATTTTAAGGAAAGAGGAGCACAAAATTCTTTGGGTGATTCCGAATAATAAATACCCAACCTCAGACATTACTCCCGAAAACAAGGTGCGCCAAAGACTCAGCGATGTGATGCTCCGAGGTACCAAATCAGAAGCCCACGATATCATGCTGCTCAGTTTAATTGATGTCTCCGACCTCACGAAAGAGGCTTTCCGCAACAAGGATGAGTATGCCATTGTGAAGAAAAAAATCAAGGAGGTAACGCAAGAGATCAGGATCAGCCATACCATCAACAAGAGCATCAGAGAAATTCAAGCGGCTATAATGGTCGCTTTAATGTCTGCCGTGATTGTGACTACAATTACCAATCACTGAGTTCAATTTTAAATCAATCATGGAATCTTTGAAGTCCGAATTCCCGATTTTTGCCAATGCTGAAAAGGAGGGACGGACATTCATTTATTTCGATAGCGCCTCTTCCACGCAAAAACCGCAATCGGTTATTGATGCGATCACCGAGTACTATGGAGGTTATTATGCCAATGTGGGACGTGGCTTATATTGGCCCGCGACTCAGGCGTCCAATGAATACGCCAAAGCCAGAGACAAAGTCAGGAATTTTGTGGGGGCGAAATCCGCTAAAGAAGTCATTTTTACATCAGGCACTACCGATGCCATTAATAAGGTAGCGAATGCGGTGCTTTTGCCTACCCTAGAAGCGGACGATCAAGTTTTGGTTTCTGAAATGGAACACCATTCCAATTTTGTGCCTTGGCAGCAGGCATGCATACAAAAAGGCGCAGACTTAAAGGTCATTCCATTGACCACCGCCCATACCATCGATTTGGCCGCTCTAAAAGCCACTTTGAACAGCAAGGTGAAATTCGTAGCCATAACGGCAGTTTCGAATACTTTAGGTACAAAAAACGACATAAAAATCATCGTCCGATTGGCGCATGCCGTTGGTGCTTTGGTTTTGGTGGATGCCTCGCAGCTTACGCTTTCCGAACGCATTGATGTGCAAAAGTTAGATTGTGATTTCTTGACTTTCTCAGCCCATAAGCTTTTTGGACCAACAGGAATTGGCATACTCTACGGAAAGCAAGCATTGTTGGAAAGGGCAATACCGTTTTCTTATGGCGGTGGTATGGTCGCATTGGTCAACCAAGACGAAACCACATTTGCGGATTTACCTGCCAAGCACGAGGCAGGCACTCCCAATATTGCTGGGGCCATTGGCTTAGGCGCAGCAATTGATTTTGTAGAAAGTATTGGAGTAGCGCAAATTGCAAAACACAACGCTGCCTTACGAACTTATACGGTGCATCTGCTGAATCAAATTGAAGGAGTGAATCTATTAGCAGAAGACGCAGGGGATGCATCCATTTTATCGTTTACCATGGAAGGGATTCATCCGCATGATATTGCTACTTTTTTAGCCGAAAAGGGCATTGCCGTACGTGCAGGACATCATTGCACGCAGCCTTTGTTAAAAAGTATGGGATTGCCGGCAACGGTGCGCTTGTCTTTTAGTGTTTATAACGACCAGAGGGAGATTGAACAATTAAAGACTGCTTTGGAGGAAATCAAAAGCTTTTTCGGATGACAGAGAAACTGAAGCAACTTTATAAAACTCAGATTTTGAAGCATGCTCAAAATCCTTTCAATGAGGGGAAATTGGAAGCGTATACCCACTTGATCAAGGCCTATAATCCAGTTTGTGGAGATCAGTTCGACCTTTATATAAATATTGTTGATCAGCGGGTGATTGAAGCCAGTTTTACGGGCTATGGTTGCGCTATTTCTAAGGCTTCCACTTCTGTTTTGGCCAAGCACATCCTAGGGAAGAACAAGGCAGAAATTGCTGTCTTTGTCGCTGATTTTTTAAAGCTACTTGACCCAAATGGACCTCAACCACTGGAAGAAATCACATCGGACGAAGAGCTAATGGCCTTTGCAGCTGCCCGCGAATTTCCAGAAAGACTCAGTTGTGCAAATTTAGCATGGCTTGCGCTTGTCAAAGAATTGTTTCCAGACTGATCTCCTCAAATCGCTGAGATTCAGATTTATTGTCCCAGATTTTTATACAAGGAATTTTTCAGCTAAATTTTTCAAAATTGTGTAGTCAATTTTATTTCTGAGTTTTTCTACTGGAGAAAGAAATTTAGCAGGAACTCAGGTTAACTAAAAATGACTGTTTTCCTTCCCTGAGGTACGAAGGGTCTAATGATTGATCAGTTCCTTCGCTTCTCAGCCGCTAAAGCTTCTGCGAACGCGGTGCGCTCAGGATAGAAATCATGGTGCATAAAACTCAGGTTGAGTGAAAGTGAATTAAGAATTAAACAAGTAACCCAGAATACGAATTGGAAACTTACTGGATCATTTTAATCATTGTCGGTGTTTACATTCTCGCGAATGTGATCCTTTATTTTTGGCAAGACCAATTCCTTTTCAAACCAGAAAAACTACCTAAGGATTTCGAATTCAAGTATCCCAACTTAAAATTTACCGAGTATAACTTCGAAATGTCACCCGGGGTCAATATCAACGGCATTCATTTCCATATTCCCGAACCAAAAGGGGTGGTGTTCTACCTAAAGGGAAATTCAAAGTCGATCAAAGGTTGGGGAAAGTTTGCGATTGACTTCACCAGGCAAGGTTTTGATGTGGTGATGGTGGACTATCGGGGTTTTGGTAAAAGCACAGGCAAACGCACCGAAGACACCATAAAGGCTGATTTGCAATATGTGTATGATGAAGTTAAAAAGCAAATTGACGAGAAATACATCATTATGTATGGGCGTTCATTGGGTTCAGGCTTTGCGGCTAAATTGGCGAGTACGAATAACCCAAGAATGCTCGTGCTAGAATCACCCTATTACAGCCTTACCAAAGTAACCAAGCGGTTTTTGCCGTTTATGCCAGTTTCTTTGATCATGCGTTTTCCTGTCCGCACTTTCATGTACTTAAAGTATGTGAAATGCCCAATCAAAATCGTTCATGGCACCAATGACAAACTTATCCCGTTCAAAACTTCTGTGGCCTTGTCTAAGATTGTTCCCGAAAATACTCGGCTGTATCCTGTCATAGGTGCTGGCCACAATAACATGCATACTTTTGAGGAATACCACCGTATGATGGAGGAAATTCTTCATGCAAAGCTACCCAAGGCCATCGACCCAAAAGCTACAAGTTTGAGCTTTGTTAGGAAAGTAAAAAAGAAGCCAGTCTAAATTGAAAAAATTGAAAATCATACTGCTTTCACTTATCGCGCTATATTTACTTTCGGGCTTGATTGTTTATCTATTTCAAGAGAGGTTTATTTTTTTAGATGGTTCAATACCAGATGATTATAAGTTTGAATTTAAATCAAATTTTGAAGAAATTAATTTAACCGCAGATGATGACGCCAACCTCAATGGAATACACTTTAAGTCCGAAAATAATAAAGGCTTAATTCTCTATTTTCATGGCAATGGAGGTGACCTTAGGCGCTGGGCAAAAGTGACAGAATATTATGTTTCACTTGGCTATGACGTCATTGTCATGGATTACCGTGGTTATGGAAAGAGCACGGGAAAAAGAACTGAAATTCGTCTGATGACTGATGCAGCAATGTTCTATGACTATGCGCTCAATTATTATCGAGAAGACGAGATTACACTTTATGGAAGGTCGTTAGGCACGGGTATAGCGGCTTACTTAGCATCTCAACACCATCCCAAACAACTGATTTTAGAAACTCCATATTACGATTTCAAATCGGTTGCCCAGCGCTATTATCCCATTTTTCCCGTTGGATTGGCCTTGCGTTTCAATTTTAAATCACATGTTTATTTGAGGGACGCCAAATGCCCAATATATATTTTTCACGGAACGGAAGATGAAGTAGTGCCGTTCAAATCGGGCAGAAAGCTATATGAGTCTATTCCTTCTAGTCAAGCTCAGTTTTTCAGTATTGAAGGCGGAAAGCACAAGAATCTCATTGAATTCGAACCTTTCAGAAGGGGGATTGAAGGTATCTTGGAATAGGGCTGGCTTAAAAGCGAAAGGGTTATAAATTGCAGGCTCAATTTGAAACCGAAGAAATGAAGTTATATGTAATTGATACTGGATTTTTTAAACTCGATGGCGGAGCAATGTTTGGTGTAGTGCCAAAGTCGCTTTGGGCCAGGACCAATCCAGCGGACGAAAACAATCTCTGCACTTGGGCCATGCGCTGCCTTTTGATTGAAGATGGCAATCAATTGATCTTAATCGACAATGGCATTGGAAATAAGCAGGATGCAAAATTTTTTAGCCACTATTATTTACATGGCGACACCAACCTGGATCAATCTTTAAATAATGCGGGTTTTTCACCCAAAGATATTACTGATATGTTCCTGACCCATCTGCATTTCGATCATTGTGGCGGTGGAGTGGATTATGTTGGCAACGAAAATGAAAAGTTAGTGCTTCATTTTCCGAATGCTAAATATTGGTCGAATGAGGCGCACTGGAAATGGGCAACACAGCCTAACCCAAGGGAGAAGGCTTCTTTCTTAAAAGAGAATATACTGCCAATTCAGGAAAGCGGACATCTCAATTTTGTCCCACTCAATGGTGAAAGTCCATTCGCTCAGTTCGATATTGCTTTGGCGGATGGACACACGGACAAACAAATGCTTCCTAAAATCAAGTATAAAGACAAAACCATTGTTTTTATGGCTGATTTACTGCCTTCTGTTGGTCATATTCCATTGCCCTATGTGATGGGCTATGACACCAGACCCTTGCTTACATTGACCGAAAAAGAGAAATTTTTGAATGAAGCTGCGGATCATAATTACGTCCTTTTTCTTGAACATGATTCGCAAAATCAATGTTGCACAGTGAAACACACCGAAAAAGGCGTGAGGCTAGACAGAACATTCCCACTTAGCGAAATTTTATAAAATGAAGACAGGAATAGCATTATCAGGAGGGGGCGCCAGAGGCTTTGCTCATTTGGGCGTATTGCAGGCCATGGATGAAATGGGAATTGAGATTGATGAAATCTCGGGCACTAGCGCAGGTTCAATTGCTGCCGCCTTTTATGCCAGCGGCTATTCGCCCAAAGAGGCATTAGACGCCATTGCCAATACCAATTTGTTTAAAATTATCTGGCCAGCTTTCAGCCTTTCTGGCCTGATCAGCATGAGTAAGAGCGAAGAAGTGTTTCGAAAATTCTTTGCAGATGACACTTTCAGCCAAACGAAGATACCCTTGCGAATCATTGCCACGAATCTCAATGAAGGTAAAAAACAGGAGTTTTCGGAAGGCCCATTGGTCAAGGCCATGATGGCTTCGAGCTGTATTCCATTTATTTTTGATCCTGTTAAAATAGGAGATCATTCTTATGTAGACGGGGGCATTGTGAACAACCTTCCTTCGGAAGCGCTTCGTGAGCGCTGTGATATTGTAATTGGGGTCAACGTTGCGCCAATCGTGAAAGAAGATGATTTGGGTGGGCCTAAGAAGATGATCGAGCGGATTTCTATGGTAAGCATTAGCGCCAATGTCGAAAAGAGCATGCAAAGTTGTGATCTCATCATCGAACCGAAGGAACTAAGAAAATACGGTACTTTCGACATGAAAAAGGCACAAGAAATCTACCAAATTGGCTACGATGCTACGATGCATTATTTCGACATGAACGCTAAGAATTCGTTTGTGAAGCAATTGCGCCAAAAGGCCGAAAACCAAAAGCAATCCTCTTAAATCTTCAATATGAAATTAATTTCAAGGTTTTTGTTTTGGATTACTGGCTGGAAGCTAGAGGGGGAATTTCCGAAAGGGGTGAAGAAGGTAGTAATTACCGCTGCGCCACATACCAGCAATTGGGACTTCTTTTATGCCAGGCTCGCTTTTTATTTACTGGAAGTCCCTTTGAATTATACCATCAAAAAGGAAATGATGGTTGGCCCTTTGGGTTGGATGCTCAAGAGCATGGGCGCGATTCCGATTGATCGTTCACCAAAGAAAGACGGTGACGCACGTAAAAGTATGGTGGACGCTATGGCCGACTTATTCAATGAACGCGAAAGCCTTGCCGTAATGGTTACACCCGAGGGAACGAGAACTTATGTTCCTGAATGGAAAACCGGGTTTTATTACGTGGCCCTAAAAGCTGGTGTGCCAATTTTTCTGGGCTTCTTGGATTATAAAAACAAAGTAGCTGGCATTGGCCCTGCAATACATCCATCTGGAGATGTTGAAAAAGATATTGAAACGATGAAAGCATTTTACAGAACGAAAACAGGCAAGTACCCAGAATTGGGTGTCAAATAAATTTAAGGCGATTTTATGTTTACTGGAATAATAGAGAAAACGGGTACAATCGTAGCGATCGATCGCGAAGGCACCAATCTTCACTTTACGGTGCAAAGCGAAATCAGTGCTGAATTAAAAGTTGATCAAAGCATTGCCTATAATGGCGTTTGCCTCACGGTTGTTGCTGTAAAAGGTGATCAACATGTGGTGACTGCCATTGACGAAACCCTAAGGAAAACCGACTTGGCCGGATGGAAAACGGGCTCAGTAGTGAATTTAGAGCGTTGCATGGTGGCGAATGGACGTTTTGATGGCCATGTGGTGCAAGGGCATGTGGATCAAATTGGCACAGTTGTTCAAATACAAGAGCAAGGTGGAAGCTGGTTGTTTGACTTTGAATATGATCCTACGTTGGGTAACGTCACCGTAGAAAAAGGCTCAATCTGCGTGAATGGCACGAGTTTAACTTGCTTCAATTCCGAAGAAGGGAAATTCAGAGTGGCCATAATTCCATACACTTACGAGCATACTTGTTTTCATCAATTGAAACAAGGCGACAAAGTGAATTTGGAATTCGATATCATTGGCAAATACGTGAAGCGATTACTCGGTAAATAATGCAAGTACACTTCGAAGTCATTCCTCATATATTAAAATTTCGCTTCGAAGCAGGAACTTCAAGAGGCGCGTTTACAGAAAAGGAAACTTGGTTTATTAAAGCCAATACCCAAGCTAAACCAGAGATTATAGGTTGGGGAGAGGCAAGCCCATTAAAGGGCCTGAGCTTAGATTATTCAACTGATTATGAAGTTCAACTGAAATCTCAGTTAGTAGGACTTTCAAAACTGGATTTCCCCGAAGAAGCAGAAGCACTTCTGACTTTCATTGCTGAACATATTCCTGCTAATTTCCCCTCAATCCGCTTCGGAGTAGAAACCGCTTTGCTCGACCTGATCAATGGTGGAAGGAGAATGATTTTCAACACAGACTTTGTTAGAGGAAAGCAGCGCATGCCCATCAATGGCCTCATTTGGATGGGCGATGTTGATTTCATGCAGCAGCAAATAGAGGAGAAGCTCAAAGAAGGTTTCAGCACGATAAAAATTAAGATTGGCGCAATTGATTTCGAAAGAGAACTCGACCTGCTCGAAGGAATCAGAAAAAGATATTCATCGCGAGAAATCACCTTAAGAGTGGATGCCAATGGTGCATTTACCGAAGCTGATGTTTTCGATAAACTGGAGCAACTCGCATCACTAGAAATCCATTCAATTGAACAACCAATAATGGCTGGCCAACAGTCACTTATGAAATCTATTTGTGAAGAAAGTCCGATGGATATTGCTTTAGATGAAGAGCTGATTGGAGTGAATGATCTTGAAGCTAAGAAGGCATTGCTTGAGCAAATCAAACCGCAGTATATCATTCTAAAACCTTCACTATTAGGCGGAATACTGGCTTGTAGAGAGTGGATAGCATTGGCAGAATCCATGAATATAGGCTGGTGGATGACTTCCATGCTTGAATCGAATATTGGCTTGAACGCCATTGCGCAATTCACTTCGCAGTATCAACCCATTTTACCTCAAGGTTTGGGTACTGGAAAGCTGTATCACAATAATATTGAGTCTCCGCTAGAAATTAGAAAAGGGGAGTTGCTCTATAATTTCGCCAAGGATTGGGGAGAAATTAGTTGAATTGGTTAAAAACCAGTTTGGGTGCTTGCTAGATTTCGCTCGTACAGCATATGCATAATGCCGTCTTTGAGGCCCACATCAGGCACCGCGATTTTACGGCATTTTGCAGCCTTCATTACATATAAATAGATATGACTGGCAGGCAAGATTACATCTGCCCTGTCTGGATTCAATTGTAAGACATGAATCCGTTGTTCCAAGGTATATTGCCCAACAAAGTCCTGAACTCTAGAAACGTCATGAGCATAAAGAATCCGATTATTCTTTCGCTTTTTAGCCAACTCATACACCTTATTAATATTACCTCCAGTTCCAATGGCCGTCACGTTCTTGTACTTGCCAAGTATCCATTTCTTCACCCAATCATCGATTTCTCCCAAAAAACTAGCCGATTCAATCTGCTCTATGCTTCTTACAGATCCAATACGAAAGGATTTTGACGCTATTTTTTTGCCTTCTGAAATAAGGTTAAGCTCTGTGCTTCCGCCTCCTACATCGATGTGCAAATAGGTTTGAGGGTCGAGGTTATTGAGCACCACACGATTAATTAATTCGGCTTCAGTCTCTCCACTGATGATTTTGATTTTTAGACCGAGAAGCTGATGTACCTTTTCGGTGATTTTAAAACCATTCTCAGCTTCTCGCATGGCAGAGGTAGCGCAGGCATAATAATCATCCACTTCATAGAGATCCAACAGCAGCTTAAAGGCATGCATTAAGCGGAAAAATTTATCTTCTTTGTCCGCTCCAATTTTCTTCAAAGTAAAAACATCTTGCCCCAACCTTAATGGAAACCTGACATACTCTAGTTTTTTGAATGTATGCTGACCTTCATAAGTCAAAACATTGGTTACCTGAAATCGAATTGCATTTGAGCCAATATCAATGGCGGCTAATTTTAAACTACTCATACTATGGTTTGAAATTAGGGATTATTGGGCTTTAAATCTTTTCTCAAGTCAAATTAATTCTACTGTTTTTTTGAGAATGAATTTAGTAAAGGGCTTTTGATAACATTATGTTAATGCAACGTTGTTGCGAAAAACTAAGATATAGTCGTACATTGAATAATCATACTCACAGAAACCTCGCAGATATGAAAGGATATAAAACCTTAGTACTATTTTCATTGCTTGCCATCCTACTTGGACTTACTTCGTGTTTTGAGACATTCGGTGAAGTTACTTTTCCAGAAGGGGAGACCAACGGTTATAAACCCATTTACGCTAATTCCGAAGATTTAAGTATAGTTTTTGAGGCTACCAGACCCGTTGATAACGCTGGCAAGATTTATCTCTATGGCGATCTTATATTGCTTAACGAAAGATTTAAGGGTTTGCACCTGATTGATAATCAAGATCCTTCGAACCCACAAAATCTAGGTTTTTTAAGAATAAGCGGTGCCACGGACATGGCAGTTAGAAATCAAGTCCTCTATGTAAATCAATATGAGGATTTGCTGGCTGTGGACGTTTCAGACATCAATAATATCCGCTTAATCGCCCGTGAGGAAAAGGTTTTGGCCATCGATGGCGGTAATCAAGTGCCACCAGTTTCAGGTTTTTATTTTGAATGCGTAGACCTTTCAAAAGGTACAGTAATAGGCTGGGAAATGGCCACAATCAACAATCCAAAATGTTTTTATTGATGAGAAAGCTAATATACTTCAGTCTGGTCATTGCAATTTGCGCTTGTGCTGATGACAGCGCAAATCCCATTGGTGGACTATCGGGCACTGGTACAGGTGGGTCATTGGCCTCTTTTTTGGTCACTAACAATAACTTGTATGTTTTGGCAGGCGATGAATTGCTCACTTACAATTTGGAAAATGAAAATAGGCTGCTTTATACTTCTTCATTAAAGCTCCCAAGTCTTTTAGAAACCATTGCGCCATATGAAAACTATTTATTTTTAGGAAGCTCGAATGCAGTACATTTTCTAAATAGAGACAATCCAGACCAACCACAATTGATATCAACTTACCAGCATTTTACAGCTTGTGATCCGGTGGTGGCCAAGGGTTCTATCGCATATTCAACCATAAGAAGTACGGGGTGCAGGGGTGCAACTTCTGGGCCTGATTTATTGGATGCCATTGATATCAGTGACATATCTAATCCAAGAGTGCTTTATTCGCGTTTTGTTGATGCGCCATATGGACTTGCTATCAATGACGATTTCTTATTTGTTTGCGAAAATGGAGGAATTTCCGTTTTCAGTACTTCTTCCACAAATGAACCTGTGTTTGTGGCAAATAATAAAATAGGAGATGGGGTTGCCTATGATATCATTTTGAAAGATGATTTCTTAATTGTGGTTACCTCTGAAGGTATTTTCAATGTTACTTATGACCTAGCGGGAAATATGCAGATACTCGGTCAAATAACCTCTTGATATGAAGTTACTCTTTGGTTTGCTCTTCTTCTTTCTTTGTTTCCAGAAAGCTGAAGCACAATTTACGGTTGCATCCTCTGATACTGCTCAAGTTCAGATTCATAAATATGCAGTAAAATGGGTGGCATCTCAATTTATAGGACGATACTCAAGTTATATGCTGGCCTTCGAACATAGACTATCGCCTTGGATCAGTTTACAGCACACGGTTGGTGTACTCAATAACGACCAGGGAAATGTTCAAGATGGTTATTTTGAGCATAAAAGAGGTACTAAACTTTCAACTCAACTAAGGTTGTATTCCTTGAATGCGTCTCAAACGAAAGATATTTTTATTGGATTTGAACCTTTTGTCAATAATTACAGATACAACCGTACGCGAGTTTTTGAATTAAGCTGTGGATTGGCCGGTTGCAGCTATTTTCAGGAAGCTAATTATGACCTGAAAGAAAAATTGAGGGGAGCAAGGCTAAGGGCGGGTTTCAAAAGTGAAATCAGCGAACGTATGTTTTTAGAAATGGATTTTGCAATTGGCTATGCCCAGCATATCATTGAACCTATCGGTAAGCCTCAAAATGTAATCAGAATACAAGATTCTTTTGAGTACAGTGACGAGTTGTTCGAAGAGATAGGAACCTACGATTTCGCAATTAGGCTGGCCTACATTATTAAATAATTCTTCCCTAATTCGGTCTTTACGGCTTTATTGTTTTTATTTGCACAACTTATCAAGAAAGGCGGAGGGACTAGGCCCTTAGATGTCTTAGCAACCTGTAAAAGCTGGTGCTAACTCCTAGCCTCGAAGCACTTCGAGGAAAAGATGAGATCAAACTCCTCCAAACCAATCTTGATAAGCTAACAACGAAAAAACGTTTATGGCTATTGATATTAAAGAAATTCTGAAAGAAAGAATTCTTGTTTTGGACGGTGCAATGGGCACAATGATCCAAAGACATATTTTAGAAGAAGAAGATTTTAGAGGAGAGAAATTCAAAGATCATGGATATTCCTTGAAGGGAAATAATGATTTGCTCTCAATCACCCGTCCCGATATTATCAAAGATATCCACCGCCAGTATTTATTGGCTGGAGCAGATATCATTGAAACCAATACTTTCAGTGGCACCACAATCGCCCAAGCTGATTATCATTTAGAATATGCCGTTTATGATATCAATTATGAATCTGCGAAAATCGCCAGAGAAGTAGCGGATGAAATCACAGCCTTGGAGCCTCACAAACCACGTTTTGTTGCGGGTTCAATTGGGCCAACCAATAGAACGGCCTCCTTATCTCCAGATGTAAATGATCCTGGCTTTAGGGCGGTTACCTTTGACCAACTGGTAGAAGCTTACAAAGAACAAGTAATTGCTTTAACCGATGGTGGGGTTGATATTCTTTTAGTCGAAACAGTATTTGATACTTTAAATGCCAAAGCAGCACTTTTTGCGATTGAAGAAGTTTCCGAAGAAAAAGGAAAAGAATGGCCAATTATGGTGTCGGGAACCATTACCGATGCCAGCGGAAGAACCCTTTCAGGACAAACCACACAAGCCTTTTTGATTTCCGTTGCACACATGCCGCTATTGTCAATTGGGTTGAATTGCGCCTTAGGTGCAGCCCAGCTAAGACCTTATTTAGAAACGCTGTCTGACAAAGCTGAATTTCATACAAGTGCTCATCCCAATGCAGGTCTGCCCAATGAATTTGGAGAATACGATCAAACTGCAGAGGAAATGGCAAGCCAAATAGAAGACTTCCTTTCCAATGGTTTCTTGAATATTGTTGGCGGTTGTTGCGGAACTACACCAGATCATATCAAAGCCATAGCAGATGTAGCGGCCAAGCACAAGCCAAGATCAATCGTGAGACTTGAGTTAGAGGCAGATGGACAAGCGTCCTAGTAATTCATTGAAATAAAGAAATATCCATCGACTGTAGACTATGGTCTATCGACTATAAAACAAAATGACTAAATACAACTCTTCACTTCAACTTTCAGGTCTAGAACCGCTTATAGTAACCCCCGAATCCAACTTCGTGAATGTGGGTGAAAGAACGAATGTCACTGGTTCTAGACGTTTCGCAAAACTTATTCTAGAAGATAAATATGATGATGCATTGGCCGTTGCGCGAGATCAAGTAGAAGGAGGTGCTCAAATCCTTGATGTGAATATGGATGAAGGAATGCTCGATGGCAAAGAGGCCATGGTTAAATTTCTGAATCTCATTGCAGCTGAACCCGATATTTCTAGAATTCCGATCATGATTGATTCCTCCAAATGGGAAATCATTGAAGCAGGATTGAAGTGCGTTCAAGGCAAATGTGTGGTGAACTCGATTTCATTAAAGGAGGGCGAAGAAGCTTTTATTGCCCATGCAAAAAAGGTAAAGCGCTATGGTGCTGCTGTAATCGTGATGGCCTTTGATGAAGACGGTCAGGCAGACAGTTATGAAAGAAGAATAGAGATATGTAAGCGCTCTTATGATATTTTAGTGGATGTCGTCAAATTCCCTAAAAATGATATCATTTTCGACCCTAATATTTTTCCTGTGGCTACCGGGATTGAAGAGCATAACAATAATGCCTTGGATTACTTCAGGGCCACGAAGTGGATCAGAGAAAATCTTCCAGGAGCTCACGTCAGCGGTGGGGTGAGCAATGTTTCTTTCTCATTCAGAGGCAATGATAAAGTGAGAGAAGCGATGCATTCCGCTTTTTTATACCACGCCATCCAAAACGGAATGGATATGGGAATTGTAAATCCTGCCATGCTCGAAGTCTATGACGATATTCCTAAAGACTTGTTGGAAATGGTGGAGGATGTACTTTTGAACAGAAGGCCAGATTCAACCGAACGACTTTTGGAGTTTGCTGAAACGGTAAAAGGGGATGGTAAAAAATTGGTAAGAGATGATTCTTGGCGTAAAGAATCAGTCGAAAAAAGATTGGCCCATGCCTTAGTCAAGGGTATTGTTGAGTTCATTGACGAAGATACCGAAGAGGCACGCGTAAAATATGAAAGACCATTAAAGGTAATTGAAGGGCCATTGATGGAGGGGATGAATATTGTTGGAGACTTATTTGGCTCTGGTAAAATGTTCTTACCACAAGTAGTGAAAAGTGCTAGAGTAATGAAGAAAGCAGTGGCTTACTTGTTGCCTTATTTAGAGGAAGAAAAGGCTGAACGCCTGAATAATCCCGACCATAACTTGGGGGCTGAAGATTCTGGACGAAAGATATTAATGGCTACCGTCAAAGGTGATGTTCATGACATTGGTAAGAATATCGTAGGTGTAGTGTTGGCCTGTAACAACTTCGAGATCATCGATATGGGCGTTATGGTGCCAGCCGATAAGATTCTCGATAGGGCCATTGCCGAAAATGTGGATGTCATCGGACTAAGTGGTTTAATTACTCCTTCGCTGGATGAAATGGTGCATGTTGCCAAAGAAATGGAGCGAAGAGGAATTAAAATTCCTTTGATGATTGGTGGCGCAACTACTTCAAGAATCCATACGGCAGTTAAAATTGATCCAGTTTTTTCTGGCGCTGTAGTTCATGTTCATGATGCATCAAAGAGTGTTCCGGTGGCGGGCGACTTAATCAGTAATGAAAGGAAAGAGGCTTATTACGCCAGTATTAAATCTGAGTATGCTCAACTAAGAGAGGAACATGCCAATAGAAAGCAGATCAAAAACTACATTCCTTACTCCCAAGCCTTAGAGAATCGATTAAAAGTAGATTGGGAAAACAAGGAATATACTACCCCAACTTTCATTGGAAATAAGACCTTCAATGAATATGATATTTCAGAAATAAGAGAATACATCGACTGGACTCCATTTTTCCAAACGTGGATGCTCAAAGGTAAATACCCTAAAATTTTTGAAAATGAAGTCATTGGAGTTGAAGCCAAGAAACTATTTGATGATGCCCAGGTGGTGCTTTCAGAGATCATTGATAAGAATCTGCTTTATGCCAATGCGGTAGTTGGCTTTTATCCAGCCAATGCCGTGGGCGATGACATCGAAGTGTATACTGATGAATCAAGGACAGAGATTAAAACGGTTTTCCATTCATTAAGACAACAAGGAAAAAAGGGGGACGGCATTCCTAATATGTCTTTAGCCGACTTTGTGGCACCAAAGTCCACCAACAAACAAGATTATATTGGAGGCTTTGCCGTAACCGCAGGAGTTGGTATCGAGCCTTTGATCGAGAAATACGAAAAAGACCATGACGATTACAATTCGATTATGGTAAAGGCGGTGGCTGACCGTTTAGCAGAAGCATTTGCAGAATTGATGCATGCTAAAGTAAGGCGCGAATTATGGGGCTATGCAAAAAATGAAAACCTCGATAACGAATCCTTGATTAAAGAAGATTACCAAGGTATTAGACCCGCTCCAGGCTATCCAGCCTGTCCAGACCATACCGAAAAAGCGATCCTTTTTGATTTATTGGAAGTAGAACGAAACACCGGAATTACCCTAACAGAGTCATTTGCGATGTATCCAGCTTCATCTGTGAGTGGTTTTTACTTTATGCATGAAGAAGCCAAATATTTCGGTTTAGGCAAGATTGAAAAAGATCAAGTACAAGATTATGCCAAACGCAAAGGAATGTCTGTTGAGTTGGTCGAAAAGTGGCTTTCACCTAATCTATCGTACGATGTTTAGAGTTATTGAAGTGTTGAAGTGTTGAAGAATTGAGGTGTTTAACATCTAATAAGAAATGAGTAAAGTAACAAAATTTGAAGATTTACGATGCTGGCAATTATCAAGGATATTAACCAAGAGGGTTTATGTGATGTCAACGACTAATGCACTATCTAAAGATTTTGAGACTAGATCTCAGTTCAAAAAAGCTGGACTTTCCATTATGAACAATATTGCAGAAGGCTTTGGTAGATTTTCCGATAAAGATTTTATCAGATTTTTAGATTACTCTGTAGGTTCTTGTATTGAAGTCAAAAGTATGAGTTATCTCTTTCTGGATTTAGATTATTTTTCTAAGGAAGAGGTGAAATCTTTTCAACTTCAAGTTGAGGAGACTAAAGCATCAATATTAGCTTTCATAAAATACCTTAGGAGCAAGGAGAATAAATCCGAATGAAATCATCATCACTCATACATCTTGGCACTTCAACACATAAGGACATAAAAACCTGAATACATCAAAACATAAGCACTCACGAGCATGAAAGTAACCCAACATATAAAAAGAGCGAAAGGTAAAACCTTATTCAGTTTTGAGATTTTGCCTCCAAGAAAAGGCGAAAATGTCAACGGCATTTTTGAAGCGATAGATCCATTGATGGAGTTTAATCCACCTTTTATCGATGTCACTTATCACCGAGAAGAGTACATCTATAAGCAACGTGAAAATGGATTGCTGGAAAAAGTAACTACTCGGAAGCGACCTGGAACGGTTGGTATTTGCTCTGCCATCATGAATAAATACGGTGTAGACGCGGTGCCACATATTATCTGTGGTGGTTTTAGTAAAGAAGAAACTGAAAATGCATTGATCGACCTTGATTTCTTGGGAATCGACAATGTTCTCGTCTTAAGAGGAGATGCCATCAAGTCTGAAGGTAAATTTGTGCCAGATCCTCACGGACATGCCTATGCCGTTGAATTGATGCAGCAAGTGCTTGACTTGAATAAGGGAAAGTATTTACATGAAGAAATAGAAAGTGGAGCAACTAATTTTTCTATTGGAGTTGCAGGCTATCCCGAAAAGCATTTCGAGGCGCCAAGCCTTAAAAGCGATATGAAGTACCTAAAGCAAAAAATTGACTTGGGGGCTGAATACGTTGTTACCCAGATGTTTTTCGATAATAAGAAGTACTTTGATTTTGTAGATAAATGCAGAGAAGCGGGCATTAACGTTCCGATTATTCCAGGACTCAAGCCAATTACTACTTTAAACCACAGTACCATTTTGCCGAGTATATTCCATGTAGACTTACCAGATGATCTCGTTGACGCATTGGACAAGTGTAAAAACAACAACGATGTTAAAGAAGTAGGAGTTGAATGGTGTATTCAGCAATCCAAGGAGTTGATGGCTGCTAAGGTACCTTGCTTACATTATTATACAATGAGTAAGTCAAGCGTTATCAAAAGAATTGCCTCTGAGCTGTTTTAGAAATGGCCTAAACGAAACAAAAAAGGTGTCGACAAGACACCTTTTTTGTTTCAATCTATTGTGATTACCATTTGATTGGTAACTCAGCAATTGTGTTTTGCCATCCTATCATTAAATGAGCTCCACCTTCAACTTCTTTAAACATCATCGATAAATACTCTATTGATTCATCAGACTTGCTAACAGAACCTACCGCACGAGCTACTTCTTTGCTATCTTTCAAAGCATATCCGCCCCAAGTATTCAATTTGCTATGTAAAACAAATGTCCATTTATCCATTTCTGGAATAGCAAAAAGTGTATAAGTTCCTTTGCTTACTTTGGCATCACCGAAAGTTACATCTTGATAAAAAGTGATCTCATTGGCTTCATTTGAACCTAATCTCCACATTTCGCCATAAGGCACATCTTTACTGCCCAACATTTCTCTTCCTTTCAATTGTGGTCTGCTATAGTATAATTTGATTTTAGCGTCTGGTCGTGGTCCGCCTCTAAGGTCTGAAAGGGGTAAATTCGCTGGAAAAAAGGCAGCATCCATCGGACTAGCATCCGGTCCTGGAAATTTCTGTGCTTGTAAATCGACAGTAAAGGCCAAAGCGATTAAGCTGAATAGTGCAATAATTGATTTTCTCATCTTTGAAATATAGGTTGGTTTAAAAGTTACGAACTCTAAAAATACGATTTGGTTTGATTAATTCTCAATGGAAGAATAAATAGCCAATGAAGATTGCTGCTATAATACCAACTAAGTCGGCTATAAGACCTGCGGTAACGGCATACCTGGAGTTTTTTATATTGACCGAACCAAAGTATACTGCTAGCACATAAAAAGTGGTTTCTGTTGATCCTTGAAAAATACTGGCCAATCTGCCCACAAATGAGTCGGCTCCAAAAGTCCTCATTGATTCCACCATCATGCCTCTAGCACCACCACCACTCAGCGGTTTCATAATAGCTGTGGGTAATGCATCCACAAAGTCAGTATTCATTCCTGTAAGACCAAATACCATTCTTAGCCCTTCAACAATACCATCGAAGGCACCAGATTGGCGAAATACACCTATTCCAACGAGTATAGCCACAAGATAGGGGATGATTTTTATGGCGATACTAAATCCATCTTTAGCACCTTCTATAAATGCCTCATATACATTCACTTTGTTCTTTAAGGCTAAAGTGATGAAAGAAATAATGACTCCAAAAAGTATAAGGCTGCTCGCTACCGATGAGATGCTTTGAACTTGCTCCTGAGAGATGGTTTGGAAGTAATAAATCACCAAAGTGATAAATGCAGTGAGCGATCCGAGATACGCCAGAATGGTTTTATTGAAAAGGTTGATTTTTTGATAAAGGGCCACAGTAATTAACCCAGCCATGGTAGAGAAGAAAGTAGCAAGGAGGATTGGGATAAATACATCTGAAGGATTCGCAGCGCCTTCCGTTGCCCGATAAGCCATGATAGAAACAGGAATTAAGGTCAGGCCTGAAGTATTTAACACCAAGAACATGATTTGGGCATTTGAAGCCGTGTCTTTGTCGCTATTTAATTCTTGCAAACCTGTCATCGCCTTTAATCCTAAAGGAGTAGCAGCATTATCTAATCCGAGAAAATTCATTGAGAAATTCATCACCATAGGTCCGAAAACAGGATGGTCTTTGGGTATTTCCGGGAATAACTTCGTGAACAGCGGACTTACTGCTCTAGCAATGATAGCAACTACGCCACCTTTTTCGCCAATTCGCATAATTCCCATCCACAAAGTCAATACACCAGTTAAGGCCAGAGAGAGCTCAAATCCTGTTTTTGACATATCGAAAGTACTTTGAATCATTGCAGGGAATACTTCCATATCTCCCAAAAAAATGAGCTTGATCAAGGCGACCACAAAGGCAATGATGAAAAAAGCAATCCAGATATAATTTAAGGCCATGTGTGAATTTAGGAATTAATGTTAAACTAGGTTCATTAAATGCACGGCAGCAATCCCTGCAGTTTCAGTACGCAATCTATTCAAACCTAAACTTACTTTAATAAAACCTGCTTCTAAGGCCAATTCCACTTCTTTAGGGCTAAAATCACCCTCTGGGCCAATTAAGATTAGATTGCTTTGGTCTGACTGAACTAAATCCTTTAAATGGGCTTCATTGCCAAAATCTACATAAGCAATAAACTTATGATTAGCCTTTGTCTCTTTCAAAAATGATTTCAAAGTTATCATTTCATCCAATTGCGGGAGGAATGCCTGTCCAGATTGCTTCATGGCACTGATGGCTTTCTTTTCTAGCCGATCAAGTTTGAGTATTTTCCTTTCGGAATGATCGCAATTCAAGAAGGTGATTCTATCAATTCCCAACTCAACGGCCTTTTCCAAGAACCATTCAATTCGATCTAAATTCTTGGTCGGAGCAATGGCCAAGTGCCGAAAAGTTGCGTTTGGAGTCTCCTTTGATTGATTGATGATCTCAAATTCACATTTCTTTGGATTGGCCTTCGTAATCTTCGCTTGATAAAAAGAGCCTTTGCCATCGGTCAATTGAATTTCTGAATCCTCAGTTAAGCGTAAAACCTTTAAGGCATGGCGAGATTCTTCATCATCTAAATAATGGATTCTTTCGGGGATATTGGGTTGATAAAATAATTGCATAGTCGGTTTGAATACGAAAATAGGAATTGACTCTCTTAATTCAATTATATTCGTTGCTAATGAAGGTAGAGAAAATCATTTCGCCAAACCAGTTCGGTTATTTACAGCTTCTGGCCAATATACTTTTCGTACTTATTTGGTTTTTCTCCAATGAAGGATTGTCGTTTTGGGACGATTACACCTATCTCAATTTCGCTAACGAAATCAATCAAGGCACTTTTGAGATCAATACCAATCATTTCACTAGTAGAGTAGGATTGATGTACCCAACTGCATGGATAATTGATATACTCGGTATTAATGAGTACAGCATGGTGGTCTTTCCGCTGGTTTGTGGGCTTGGGTTGATCAACTTGTTCTTCTTTTTAGGTAGAAGAATTAATTACTGGATTGGGTTGATGGGTGGCCTAATGATCATTTGCGATTACCACATGATCAATTTTGCGATTCATCTGTTTCCGGAATTGCCCTTGACCTTCTGCATTTTCATTTTTTTTGTGGGCTATTATCTCATTTTGAAGAAGGAAGCTGATTATCGGTTGACTGCCTTTATCTGCGCTTTGGCGCTTTTCGGTGCTTTTCTGATCAAGACTACTGTATTTCTACTCATTCCGCTCATTGCCTTCCTTTTCATCAATGATAGAATACAAAAAAGGAATAGAGGGTTTTGGCTCATTTTTGTTACGCTTTCTACATTGTTCTTTACGCTGCACGGTTTGTGGTATTTAGAACTGAAAGGCGGTTTTATGTACCGCTTCCAAAATATTGCGGATAATCATGTAGCCACGGTCAAGACTTTTTTTGATAAGGAGAATTTACTTTGGAAAAGGCTTACCTATTTGCCTTTGCTTACTTTTACGAAAGGTGGATACTTCATTCCACTTTTGTTGGCCTTGCCTTCAATTTTATTGTTGAAGAGAAAGGATTTTAGATTGAAAGAAGCAGATCATTTTTGGCCTGTAGCGAGCATGATATTGATCCTGTCTTATTGGTTTTTTTCAACAAATTGGCGCTATTATAGTCCATTACCACTTGAAACTCGACATATTGCTTTCTTCATTCCTGTATTCATCATGTCGGCTGCAACGTTTTGGCCTAAACACAAATGGTTTGTATTGATGGAAAGGAAATGGGCTGTTGTGCTCGTCCTTCTTGCTTTTCTTTCGATTCCGGCATACACCATAATGAAATCAAAAAACAAGAGATTTAGCGAACAAGAGGAAATCACTGAAGCTTACTTTGTCTACAATAAGATAAGCCAAACCATAATTACGGATGGACTCACCAGTTATGGCTATCCTTATTTTTATGATTTCACCGAAGTTGGTGATAAGTATTTATGGTTCTCTGAAATGAACCTTGATGAGGTACGTCAAGGTGATTTCGTTTTGGAAAACAGGGCTTATTTTAATCAAGAGTACAATGATGACCAAAATTTTGGAGTACTGATGAGTTGGATTTCAGAGCAAGGCTGGCAACTCCAATTGTTAGAAGACAAAAAAGGAGTGAAGCTCTATAGAATCGAATAAAAAAAGCCGCAAAAGCGGCTTTTAATCTAATATTTCAAAGTTACTTCATTTTGCTGAGTTGTTCTTCACCAGCCTTCATGATAGCGTAATCTCTCCATTTTTCGAATTCTTCGTTGTCCATATTCTTATCTGCTGGACCTGCGGCAGGTGGACGAAAGCTGTATTCTGATTCCCACCACTGCTTGGCATATTCACGTGCTTTTTCCTTATCTACCTCGAATTGGCTAACCTGACCATCCCCAACTAACCAAGGTTTATCCTGAGCACTGTATTTTTGAAAAATCATGGTGCGCATTTTTGTCCCCAAATCATCTTTCTTTTGAAAGTGAGCTTTGGAATAAGCCAAAGTTTCAGGCTCAATCATTTTATTGTCCCAAAAACGCTTCGATTGAATGATTTGTGAAGAGGTGAGAAGATAGCCTTCTCCGAATTCTAGTAATGAACCTTCTAAATCACATGATCTAGCAGGTTTCTTTTTTTTCTTCCCGAAAGAAAATAATCCCATTGTTGTTTGTTTTGAGTTTTAATTTAACCGTTCGCAATATGCGAATAAAATACTTACGAAGTAAAACGGATTTACCAATTGGTTGATTGTAAACTTAGGCGAAGGTGACCAACGCAAGCCAGAAGATTGCAATCAACAAATTGTTCAAACGGCCATTCAGCTTTTAAATTGTCAATTAGTTCTCAGTGGCTTTAAGGCTATCTATAAGGTCGATATACTCTTTCATGGCCTCTTGTTTTGGTTTTCCGCTTAAACTTGCCCAAGCATTGTATTTGGCGGCTGCTTTAAAATCAAAACCACCTGGTCTTTCGGTGTCATTATCACCATGTGTGCTTTGTTTGTAAAGTGCATAAAGTTTTAGAAGATGCTCATTGGATGGTCTTTGCGTGAGCGAATCCACGGTTTTCAGGGCATTTTCGAAAGCTTGTTGGAGTTCCATTGTCATGTTGAAGTTAATGTTTGTTGAAAATTGATTGAAAGCCTAAACTCTCAGAGAAACATACTCTTGATATTTTGCATAAATTCGAAGCCTCAAATTATTCATTTTAGGCCAATATGCAATTGAGAATTCGCGCATGGACAGTAATTAAGAAGGGTTTGATTGCCTTGTTTTGGATTGCTGCTTGCCATCATTGTTTGGCTCAGGATATTTACGAAGTAACCTATAAAGCTGGGCCAATAATAAAAGTGATCAATCCGACTTCTAATATTGAAAGTGAAGATATAAGAATTACGGAAGAAGGAAATGAGATCGGATATCAGATGGGTGGTTTTTTGCGAGTTCGTATTAACAACGTCTATTTTCAGCCAGAACTGTTGTTTTCCACGATTCAAAGCCGAATCGACTTTCTGAATTTTCAAGGCGTGGCAGGATTTGATCCTACTGCTGATTTTGAATTCACTACCCTGGAAATACCAATGGCCATAGGGGTGAACATTGGCAGCTTAAGACTTGACGGAGGGCCTGGTTTAAGTATTTTGCTGAAAGGCAGTGAAATTTTTCTGAATGAAGATAGGAACGTGACAAAAAACTATAATAACATGTCGCTATTATGGCGCCTGGGTGCCGGAATCGATATTCATAAAATCTCTCTTGATTTTAAATATGAGTTTGGGCTTAGCAAAACAGCAGAGAGCTTAGAGCGAATTATCGGAAGAGAGATGTTGCCGAAGCAAAGCCAGTTGGTTTTTAGTGTAGCTTATTCTTTGGTCAAGGATTAGGAAAAAAGCCTTTCAATTCATTTTCAGAATCAAAAGGCTTAAAATCTCATTTATCAAGACTTATTTCGTAAACTGCTTTGAAACCACCAAATCCTTGGTGCCATGATTCCAGCTATAGAAACCTTCGCCTGATTTAACTCCTAAATAACCCGCAGTTACCATATTCACTAAAAGAGGGCAAGGGGCGTATTTCGGATTGCCGAAGCCCTCATACAATACATTCATTATTGAGAGACACACATCAAGACCGATAAAGTCAGCTAATTGCAACGGCCCCATAGGATGCGCCATCCCCAATTTCATCACCGTGTCGATTTCTTCAACTCCTGCCACACCTTCGAACAAGGAAATAATGGCTTCATTGATCATCGGCATCAATATTCTATTAGCAATAAATCCAGGATAGTCATTTACTTCAACAGGCACTTTGCCGAGTTTTTTTGACGTCTCCATAATCAGGCTGGTGACTTCACTTGAAGTGGCATAACCTCTGATAACTTCGACTAAGCGCATTACGGGTACAGGATTCATAAAGTGCATACCAATCACTTTATCGGGTCTTTTTGTGGCGGCTCCAATCTTGGTGATTGGAATAGAAGAGGTGTTCGAAGCTAGGATACAGCTTGGTTTTGTAAACTGATCTAGGTCGGTAAATATTTTTAGTTTGATAGTAACATTTTCTGTGGCTGCTTCAACAACTAAATCAGCATCGGCTACACCCGCTTTCATGTCGGTAAAGGTGCTGATATTTGCCAGAGTATTTGCTTTTGCGGCTTCATCAATCTTTTCCTTAGCCACCATTCTGTCTAAGTTTTTCTCGATGGTTTTCATGGCCCGGTCTAAAGCTTCGGCAGAAACATCAATAAGGTTGACCTTAAATCCGCTTTGCGCAAAAACATGTGCGATGCCGTTTCCCATTGTACCTGAACCAATGACTGAAATATTTTTCATAGTTAATTTTTGAGATTGCTAACGTTTGCACAAATATAAAAGGGTGATTAACAAAATTGTTTCAACATCAAGTTAATTGACCTCACTTATTGCATAATTTGCCATATGCTATTAGAAATTTGCGCCAACTCCATCGAATCTGCTTTGAATGCTCAAAACGGTGGGGCAGATAGAATTGAACTCTGTACACATTTAGAGGTTGGAGGTTTAACCCCAAGCCATGGCTTGATTAAGGTAGCCAAAGAGTTACTCAATATTCCCATTTATGTTTTGATCCGACCAAGAGCAGGGGACTTTATGTATTCCAAAATAGAAATGGAAGTCATGAAAGAAGACGTTCAGTTTTGTGCCGAAATGGGTTGTGCTGGGGTAGTGATTGGTTGCCTGAACGCAGATAGAACTATTTGTTGGGAGCAGACAGAGCAATTACTTGAGAAGGCAGGCTATATGGATGTTACGTTTCACCGTGCTTTTGATCAGTGTCCGAATCCTTTCGAAGCACTTGAAACATTGCGTGAAATGGGAATTCAGCGGGTTTTGACTTCAGGATGTCCAACTTCAGCGATTGATGGTGTGGAAACTTTAGGCGAGTTGGTGGATGAAGCCGATGACGATATCATTGTGATGCCTGGCGGTGGTATTCGACCAGAAAACCTTAAAACTCTGTTGCAAACTGGAGCAAGTGAATATCATAGTTCGGCCATTCCAAAAGGAGAATATACAACGAGTGTAGAGATGGTTAAGGCAATGAAATCTCTTTTGAAGTAATAGTGAATGCTCTCCATTTCTGATTAAAGGCATCCTAAATCATGTCATATATTCATGTATACACCTTTTTTATTAATTGGCGTATAAAACAGAATCCATTTTTTATCTTTACTTCTATGAGTTCAATTGTAGTCAATCCTAAAAATATAGAGGAATTTCAGTTTTTGACTGAGTTACTTAAAAAGTTAAATATTGAAGCAAAGGTGTTATCCGATGAACAGGTAGAGGATTTGGGGCTTTCATTTTTAATGAAAGAGGCTGACAAAAATGACATAGTTTCGAAAGAGGAAATCATGTCAAAATTAGGAGTCAAATGAAAATCGTCTATTTGAAGAAATTCAGTAAAGACTTAGATAAAATAGCTAATCCCAAACAATTAAAAATTATTCTTGATCTCATTCGGCTTATTGAAAACGCTGAAAATATTCAGCAAATACCCAGCATTAAAAAGCTATCTGGTTTCACGGATGCCTATAGAATAAGAGTTGGTGACTTTAGAATAGGTGTATTCTTAGGTGATGACACTATCGAGTTTGCTAGAATTGCTCACCGAAAAGATATTTATAAGCTCTTTCCTTAGTAAACCATTACTTACGTTTCGTGCCACCAGGGCTTTTACCACCTTTACGCTGCGGTTTCTTGTACTTTGCAGCAATCGTTCTTTTATAAGAGCCACCTAAGTTCTCCTTTTTGTTCTTTTCTTTCTTTTCGTGGAAAGCTTCACCTGGAGGGATAATCTTATTGATTTTATGACTTAGCGCTTCTTCCACTTTAGGTCGCTCTTCAGCGGTCAATTGACGGGAAACTTCTACATCTTCTGGAAAAGGCAGTGTAGGAATTTCATACACCATTAACTCCTCAATGGCTTCTTTATCTTTTTGTTCAGTGGGCGTATAAAAGAGAATTGATTTACCCATTTTTTCCGCTCGTCCTGTGCGACCAATGCGGTGCATGTAGTTCTCAGGGTAATTCGGGGTGTCAAAATTGAAAACATGGCTGATTTGGTCTAAATCAAGACCTCTAGCGATTACATCTGTCGCAATCAAAATTCTGTTCTTACCCGAATCAAAATCTTCAATTGATCTAATTCTGTAATTCTGGGTTTTATCGGAATGAATAATGCCGATAGAAGTACCAAAAACGGATTCCATCGCTTCAAAAAGCAAATCAGCTCTTCTTTTGGTTGACACAAAGACTAATACTTTTTTGTACTCATGTTTGTCGTCAAGGAGGTTCGCCAACAGGTTTACTTTGGTGTAGAAATTGGGTACTTCAAAACAGACTTGTTCGATATTTTCTAAAGGAGTGCCGCTAACTGCAATGGAAATCTTGGCAGGTGTAATAAAATGAGTATTGATCAATTCATCCACTTCATCGGTCATCGTAGCAGAAAACATGATGTTCTGCCGTTTTTCGGTCAGCAAATCGAAGATATTCTGCAGCTGAAATCTAAATCCTAGATCAAGCATTACATCCACTTCGTCAATCACTAACTTATTGATCGTTTTTAAGCTTAATGACCGACTAAGGACAAGGTCGTAAAGGCGTCCAGGAGTGGCTATAAGGATATCGCATCCCATGGCTACTTCTGCCATATGCACCTTGATATTTGGGCCACCATAAACTCCCAAAACTCTGGTAGACATGTATTTTGCCAAAGTTTCGGTTTGCTCAACCACCTGCATTACCAGTTCACGGGTGGGTACAAGCACCAACACCCTTGGGCTGACCTGTTTGGAAAACTTCAAGTCTCTGAGTATGGGCAACATGTATGCAAATGTCTTTCCAGTACCCGTTTGGGCAATGCCTACCATATCTCTCCCCGAAAGAATGACAGGAAATGCCTCCGATTGAATAGGAGTGGGCTTTTCAAAGCCTAAATCTTCAATGGCGTTTCTTAAGGGAGTAGAAAGGTTGAGTTGATCAAAACTTAGCACAGCGGATTTTTTACAAAAATAGGTATTAGTATTTAGTTATCGGCTAATCAGTTAATCAGTTGACCTGTAAATCAGTGAATCAGGAAACTGTGAATCGGTTGACTAGCGAATCAGGAAAATGGTTAAGAGGAAATCAGTTGATCGTTAAAATAGTAAATCAGGAAAATAGTTAAGAAAAAAATTGAATTCAGGGAACACATCTTCATCAAGAAAGTTCGCTTTAACTGATCCCAAATTCAAAATCCCAAATCCCAAATCCCCAATTTACGCCTTTCGCTCAACTTCCTTCAAATTATCGAGCTTCTTATTTCTTAAGAATCCATTGATGTCTTCGAAGTGTTCTTTGATACGTTGGTTACCAAATTCGAATACTTTAGTGGCCAAACCATCCAAGAAATCACGATCGTGAGACACCAATATGATGGTGCCTTCAAAAGCTTTTAAAGCATCTTTAAGAATATCTTTTGTCCTGATATCCAAGTGGTTAGTAGGTTCGTCCAGAATTAAAAGATTAACAGGCTGAAGCAGTAGTTTAATCATGGCAAGTCGTGTACGCTCTCCACCAGAAAGTACCTTTACCTTTTTTTCAATAGTGTCACCAGAGAACATGAAAGCTCCAAGTAAGTCCTTGATTTTTGTTCTTACATCACCATGAGCAATTTCATCAATGGTCTGAAAAACGGTGAGATTTTCATCCAGTAGCGCTGCTTGGTTTTGGGCAAAGTAGCCAATCATTGAGTTATGCCCGACTTGAAGGCTGCCATCAAAATCAATTTCGCCCATAATGGCTTTCACCAAAGTAGATTTTCCTTCACCGTTTTTACCAATAAAGGCCACTTTTTCGCCCCTTGCTATGGTTAAAGAGACATCTTTAAAAACAGTGTGATCACCATATTTTTTTGTCATTCCGTCAACAATGACGGGATAATTGCCTGACCTTGGGGCAGGAGGAAATTTGAGATTAAGCGAGGACGTGTCAACTTCATCCACCTCAACGATTTCTATCTTTTCGAGCATTTTAACCCTCGATTGTACCTGAAGGGTTTTTGAATATGTGCCTTTAAAACGATCTATGAATTGCTGAATATCAGCGATTTGCTTGGCCTGATCATCAAACTGCTTTTGTTGCTGCTCTCTTCTTTCTTTTCGAAGCTCCAGATAATGAGAGTAATTGGTTTTGTAATCGTAAATACGTCCTCTGGTGATCTCAATCGTACGATTGGTCAAATTATCTACGAAGGTTTTGTCGTGGCTGATGACCATCACAGCTTTAGCGCTGTTCTTTAAAAAATCCTCGAGCCACTGCACCGATTCAATGTCCAAATGGTTAGTGGGCTCATCAAGAAGGATCAAGTCAGGTTTCTGCAACAGGATTTTAGCCAATTCGATTCGCATTCGCCATCCACCACTAAATTCGGACGTAGAACGCGTCAAATCAGACCGAAGAAAGCCAAGACCTGCCAATGTCTTTTCAACTTCAGCATCAAAATTGATTTCTTCAATGCTATAATACTTTTCGCTAAGCTCAGAAACTTCTTCAATGATTTTGCTGTAAGCATCTGACTCATAATCGGTTCTGGTTTCCAATTCATGCGTCAAGGCATCCATTCTTTTTTTCATATCCATGATTTTCGAGAAGGCCTTGGATGCTTCTTCAAAAACAGTACAGTTATCAGTTGTCAAGAGATGTTGCGGTAAATAAGCGATAACGGCATCTTTCGGTGCAGAGATTTTACCGAGCGTTGGTTTGTTTCCTCCTGCAATGATCTTGAGCAATGTAGATTTACCCGCACCATTTTTCCCCATAAGGGCGATGCGGTCGTTGTCATTAATATTGAAGGTAACATTGCTGAATAGGGTAGTTCCACTGAATTCTACACCAACTGCATCAACTGAAATCATAAAAATTGAATTTGGCCGCAAAGATATGGATTTGCCTAGCTATTGTTAGCCTAGATTTAAGAATTAAGTACATCTCGTAGGTGAAAAATTATCACTTCTATAAAATCAAGTCTTAACCTGATTCATTCCACTTCCTCCGCTATGTAACATTGGTTACTAAGTGCCACTCTTCAACCCTCTACTTTTGAGCCTAAATAGTAGAAGAAATAATGAAGAAACGATTTTTAATAGTCCTAATAGGTTTAGCTCAATTGAGTTTCCAGCTGAAAAGTCAGGATACACTATTGATCGATAAAACCGAGTTTATTCAGCGTGTGCTGGAAAATAATGCCAAAATCAAGATTGCAGCGCAGCAGAACGAAATGGCCAAAGGAGACTATAATCAGTCTATGGCTTTGTTCATGCCCGATGTGAAGGTCAGCAATACTGCAATCATCACCAATAATCCACTAATGGCCTTTGGTTCGAAATTGAATCAAGAAAGGCTCACTGCTGCGGATTTTGATCCGAATCGTTTGAATGATCCGTCAAGCATCCAAAACTATGCATTGGAGCTTCAAGTCATACAGCCCTTGCTGAACTTTGATGGCTTCGAACAAAGGAAAGCCGCTAAAGTCCAAGTGGAAGCAATGCAATTGAACGAAGCCAGAACTGCTGAGTATTTGACACTAGAAGCTACTAAGGCCTACATGCAATTGCAATTAGCTTATGAAGCGGTGGAAGTTTTGGAACGTGCAAAAATTACCGCTGATGAAGGTTTAAGGTTGATTAATAATTATGAATTAGAAGGGCTGGCGAAAAAGTCTGATGTGTTGGACGTAGGAGTGAGACAGATCGAAGTAGCCAACCTTTTAAATTATGCTAAAAGTAATCTCCGAAATGCCTCAGATTACCTCACCAATTTAATGGGCAATGACTTTTCTGGAAGCATTCTAAAGCCCACTTCATCAATTGCTTCTGAAATAGCCATAGAAAGCTTTGGCAATGAATTGATAGAAGGTAGAAAGGATCTAATGGTCATGGACATGTCTGTGGAAGGAGCTGAGCATATGCTCAAGTCACAAATGAAGACCGCACTTCCAAGAATCAATGCTTTTGGTAACTATCAAATCTATGACAACAAACCTTTAGGTTTTGGCGCAAGCGGCTATTTGGTAGGATTACAGCTTTCATGGAATGTTTTTGATGGCAACAGAAATGTGGGCAAGGTGCAAAAGGCTCAGGCTTCTTTAGAGAAGACCATTATCGAAAGAGACCAATACAAGCAAGAAAGTCAAATGGAATTGAATAAGGCAAAGCGACAATTGTTCGATGCCGAAAGCAAAGTGGATTTAGCCAAAAAGGCTTTTGAGCAGAAGAAAGAGGCCTACAGGATCAGAAAAGATCGCTTTGAGACTGGTCTTGAAAAAACCGCTGACCTGCTTATGGCTGAAACCCAAATGTTTCAAAAAGAACTAGAGTATCTACAAGCCATTTTCGAACACAATTACACTAAAGAATATCTAAGATTTTTAACTCGATAATAATGAAAACTATACAATACCTATTCATACCAATGATTGCTTTGACCATTTATAGCTGTGGAAGCGAAGCTGAAAAAATTGTTACAGAATTGCCTTCAGTTAAAGTGAAAGTAGAAAAGGCAAACAGCACGGAATCAACTAGTTTAATAAAGGCAAGCGGCACAATTACCTCTCGCGAAAGCGCCAACCTTAGTACCCGAATGATGGGCGCTGTAACGCAATTGAATGTAGCCGTGGGCGATAAAGTGAAAAAAGGACAAGTACTTTTGAATATCAACAGTGCGGACTTGCTCGCTCAAAAAGCGCAAACTGAAGCTGCCATTGCACAGGCACAAAGTGCTTACACCAATGCAGAAAACGACCTTAAGAGATTTAAATCACTGTATGCTAAGGAAAGTGCTTCAGCTAAAGAGCTTGAAGACATGACCACGAGATTCGATATGGCCAACGCAAACCTTGAAGCAGCCAAACAAATGAGAGCTGCCATTCAAGCACAGTTTGCCTACACCAGTATCAGTGCACCTTTTGATGGGGTGATCACCAATTCATTCATCAAAGTAGGTGATTTGGCAAGTCCGGGACATCCATTGCTAGCTATTGAGGGCATCTCTCAGCAGCAAGCGGAAGTGATGGTGACTGAAAGTGAAATCATCAATTTGAAAAAGGGAGCTGAAGCTGAAATTCTAATCAAGTCGACAGGCAAAATCTACCATGGTGAAGTGATTGAAATAAGTTCTTCAGCCAAGAATACAGGTGGTCAATACATGGTGAAACTGAGTATTGAGAATCCTGACGATGAGGTCTTTTCTGGGATGTTCATTAATGCTTCGATTCAATCTTCTAGTGCCGATGCCAATGGCAGTATTATTTCACTTCCTGAAAGTGCATTGATCAAAAAAGGCCAGTTGACTGGTGTATATGTGGTGAATGAAGACAAGGTGGCCCTTTTAAGATGGCTGAGACTCGGTAAATCAACTGACGGAATGGTAGAAGTGCTTTCTGGTTTGACATCGAAAGAAAGCTACATCACCAGCAGCGATGGTAAATTATACAATGGCGCAAAAGTCACATTCTGATCACTCAAGCTCTAGACGCGATATAAATCAATAGTCATGCAAGAAGGAATTTCAGGCAAAATTGCCAATCTGTTTATCAACTCTAAACTCACAGTGCTGCTAATGGTAGCGCTGATGATCATTGGAGTGTACAGTTCTTTTCTTATTCCAAGAGAAGAAGAACCGCAAATCATTGTACCAATGGCCGATATAATGATCGGTTATCCTGGGGCAAGTCCAAAGGAAATTGAAAACCGAGTGGTAAAGCCTTTGGAAAAGATCATCTCTAACATTAAAGGGGTTGAGCATATTCACAGTATGTCTATGAACGGACAAGCTGTTTTGATCATTCAATTCTTTGTGGGCGAAGATGTGGAACGCTCTTATGTAAAGCTTTATGATGAGTTAATGAAGCATCAAGGCATGTTTCCACAAGGTGTTTATCCGCCAGTTGTAAAAACTAGGTCAATCGATGACGTTCCGATGCTTGGGCTTACCCTTTGGAGCGAAAACTATAGTGATTTTCAACTCAGACAAATAGCTGAAGAACTTACTTCGGAAATTGAAAAAGTCAATGATGTGGCCATTACCAAAGAAATTGGTGGTAGAACTCGTCAACTTAAAATCACTTTAGATAAGGATAAACTAGCAGAGAATAATATTGATGCTTTGGGCATCATGCAAATCATTCAAGCCAGTAATAGTAGTAGTCAGTCTGGTAAATTCATCCAAAATGATCAAGAATACCTTCTCACTACGGGTAAGTTTCTTTCTTCGGTTGAGGATGTTGAAAGGCTAGTGGTTGGGATCAATAAGGGTCTTCCTGTTTACCTAAGTCAAGTCGCTAGGATTGAAGACGGTGCTTCCACAGCAATTAACTATGTATCATTTGGATACGGTCAAGCCAACGAAGAATACAAGAATTTTCCTTCTGAATACCCAGCTGTAACCATTTCGGTGGCTAAAGTTAAGGGGGCTGATGCCATGAAAGTCGCAGATAAAATTGTTGCTCAGGTAGAAGGATTGAAAGCCAACTTGATCCCGAGTGATGTCAATATAGCCGTGACCAGAAACTATGGAGAAACGGCTTCACACAAAGTAGGTGAGTTGTTAATGCACCTTGGAGTTGCCATTATAGCCGTAACCGTGCTAGTGATGTTGGCCATGGGCTGGAGAGGTGGATTGGTAGTGTTTCTATCTGTACCGCTCACTTTTGCGCTAACGCTTTTCAGTTATTATATGCTCGGCTATACGCTAAATAGAATTACGCTGTTTGCGCTGGTATTTGTGGTAGGTATCGTGGTGGATGATAGTATCATCATTGCTGAAAACATGCACAGACATTTCAAATCGAAACGTCTTCCATTTAAGCAAGCGGCAATTTACGCCATTAACGAAGTAGGTAACCCCACCATTCTAGCCACATTTACGGTAATAGCTGCCATTTTACCGATGGCATTTGTGTCGGGAATGATGGGGCCATATATGAGTCCAATGCCGATAGGTGCTTCAATTGCAATGATCTTGTCACTTTTCATTGCGCTTACAGTAACCCCATATTTAGGCTACCATTTCCTAAAAGAAAAGGATAGCGCTGAACATAAGGAGGAAGAATCACACGAAACAACATTCATTTACAAGGTCTATAAGGCCATTGAAATGCCGTTCCTCGAAAGTAAGGGAAAAAGATGGACAATGCTGGGCATCACATTAGTCCTTTTGCTGGGTTCAATGGCAATGTTTTATACAAAGTCAGTGGTGGTAAAAATGTTGCCTTTCGACAACAAGAATGAATTTCAGATAGTGATCGATATGCCTGAAGGCACTACACTCGAAAGAACCGCTGCGGTGACCAAAGAGCTTGCCCAGTACTTATCTACCGTGCCCGAAGTGGTCAGTTACCAAAACTATATAGGTACTTCTGCGCCAATCACTTTCAATGGCCTAGTGCGCCATTATGATTTAAGAGGCGGTAGCAATATGGCTGATATTCAGGTGAATCTGCTTCATAAAGAAGATAGGAAATTAGCCAGCCATGATATCACAAAGAAGATTCGGCCAAGGATTTTAGAGATCGCTCAAAGACATGGTGCGAATGTCAAAGTTGTGGAAGTGCCACCAGGCCCGCCAGTACTTTCAACGCTAGTTGCAGAAATCTATGGGCCGGACTATACGGAACAAATCAAATTGGCCGATCAAGTGAAGACGCTATTAACCGAAACTCAAGATGTGGTTGATGTGGATTGGACTGTTGAGCATGGACAAACTGAATATACACTTCAAATTGATGCGGAAAAGGCAATGATGCATGGCGTTGTTCCTCAGCAAGTTGTAGGTAACCTGAGCTATTTAATGCAGGAATATCCGATATCGAATTTCTATGACGAGACATCCAGTGATCCCATTGGAATTGTATTGGCTTTAGATAATCAAGACAAATCAAGTCTGCAATCAATCCAGTCTCTCGAAATCAAAGGTGCGAATGGAAATATGGTACCTGTGAGTGATTTAGTAAGTATTCATAAAGACACACTTCATGCGACTATTTATCATAAGGATCAGAAAAGAGTTGTTTATGTAATGGCCGATATGTCGGGTGACTTGGAAAGCCCAGCTTATGCCATTCTTGGGCTGACAGAAAAAATTGAGCAGATGAATGTACCGAAAGGCTATTCAGTAGGTGAAATGTACATGGGTCAACCCGATGACGAATCAAATTTCACTGTGAAGTGGGATGGCGAATGGCAAATCACAATGGAAGTCTTCCAAGACTTAGGCGCTGCATTCTTGGTGGTAATCATCATCATCTATATGTTGATTGTGGGCTGGTTCCAGAACTTTAAAACACCAATTGTAATGATGATTGCAATTCCATTATCATTGGTTGGTATTGTTTTAGGCCACTGGATGCTCGATGCCTTCTTTACTGCGACTTCATTCATAGGAATGATTGCCTTAGCGGGAATCATGGTGCGTAACTCGGTATTGCTGATCGACTTTATCGAAATCCGCTTGAATGAAGGGGCTTCTATTAAGCAAGCCATCATAGATGCTGGTGCGGTGCGAACAAAACCCATTCTATTGACCACAGGTGCAGTAGTAATTGGTGCTTCAATCATCTTATTCGATCCAATTTTTCAAGGATTGGCCATTTCATTAGTAGCTGGGGCGATAGTTTCTACAATGCTCACACTGATTGTTGTGCCATTGATCTACTACATGACCGAGCGCAAAAAATGGGAGACAAAATAAATCTTAAAGGACACTAAAATGGAATTACTAATAATCACAGCAGCTAGGGCTTTTGAAAAAGAAATCAAAGGCACCCTTAAAAAAGCAGGAGTAAAGTCCTTTTCTTATACAGATGTAGTAGGATATACCGAATCAAAAAGTCAGTCAATGTCTGACAATTGGTTTGCGTCAAGCGCAGGCGAGCAGCAATCAGTACTCTTTTATGCATTCGTGCCAAAAACGAATGTTGATGATGTGCTCACGGCAATCAATCTGCTTAATGAAACAGAGGAAAGTCTTTCCAAAATCCATGTCGCTGTAATGGACATCAAGAGATCAAATTAAAATCAAAACGAAGAGAAGAATGAAAAACAGAATCATACATGCTGTAGCCGGTAGTTTTATCCTAATCAGCTTATTGTTATCCATTTATGTAAACCAAAACTGGTTATGGTTTACCGCTTTTGTGGGTGCTAATTTGCTACAATCGTCCTTCACAAAGTGGTGCCTTATGGGGACTATTTTAGGTAAATTGGGAGTTAAGGATTGATCTAAAATGGAAAAGTCAAAAGCGAATAAGAATACTGAAAATAGAAGCAAACTCTTGTTTCCTTTACTGCTAGCCCTGGGTTTGGGGCTAGCTCCTTTCTTTCCTGAACCTCATATTTGGGGGAAGTTAAAATGGCTTTGGGGTGGGGCAGTAGGAATGCAGCCTATGGATTATTTTGACCTGCTTTTTCATGGAGCACCATGGCTATATTTGATTTATATAGTCTTTAAAATGCTAGGTGGTAAAAAGAACTAAGCGCTCAGCTCTCTTTCGTAATAAGCGAAATCTTTGTGTGCGGGGTCGCTTGGTACTTCGCAATAATAAATCCTTTTGAGGTACCTTCTTACCTTGAGTTTTAAATCAGGATTTTCTTTAGCGTAAACAATTTGACCGACTCTGAAAATGTTATCCATGTTGTTGATCTTTAAGAAATGGTGAGTCTGAAATAAGGTTGTGTTTGAAAGCACAACCTTTGAAGGATGAGTTAAATCAATCTAATCCCTTTTTATTCTTCTTTTTGGCAGCTTTGTCTGCCCTTTTCTCCTTAAGATTCTTTAATGGAGCCGTCTTGTCATTCTTAGCTTTACCTTCTTTTTCCTTGGCCATGAGCTTATCTTTTTTGATTAACTAATTACTACAAGGTGGTCATATAAATCATGGTTCGTGCTATGTTTGGAAAATATTATAAGAACTCGGAAGGCTTTGCTCAGAATTCTTGAAAATGAAAAGAAAGTAAAATGGCGAAAGAAATAGAAAATGCCTTTGCAGACATAGCGGGAGAGCTAAATGATAAGAGCTTCAATGCATCAAATTACCTCGCTAGCGTGGGTACAGAAGAAGTAGTATTGAAATTGATTGAGCTTTTCAAGAACGAAAATGCTGAAACTCGTTTGATTGCAGCAAGAACACTTGGTTTGATAAAGAATAATGATGCTGCGCTTCCTTTGATGTTAGAAGCTTTGAAGCAACCCGAAAACTCGAGTATTCTGGGTGAATTACTAATGGCTCTTGAGGGCTTTGATATCAGCGATTCTTATGTTGAAATTTTCAAGCACTATCTCTTCGGTAGTTTCAAAGTGTCGCGTGTCGCAACAGATTTATTAGACCATAAAGAATTCAATATCACTGCCAGAGTAATAAAAAAGGCGCAAAAACACTGGTCGCATTACGCCAATAACGTTAAGCATGATGAAGCCTTTGAACTTCAAAAACTTGAAGTGGAAGAACGACTGAATGATTTAAAGTCATTCTTAGCAACTGAGAGTGATTAAGCATGCTTTGTATCGCCTAAACCAAAAGGAAAAGGCTGCGTATTGAAGCAGCATATCGTGTAATCAGAACCTATAGTCCAGCTATGAAAAGCTTCATAATCCTCCTTCTAACCATTTGCTGTTTTAATGTATTTTCTCAATCAAAGGAATATGAAGCAAAAAAGAAGGCTAAAATCAGCGCTCCTTCACCCTTCGAAGCAATTATTTCAGGCGATAAAATGGATGAAATTGTGTATCAAGATGAATATGTTGTTGCCTTTGTACCCATCAGAAAGCAAGCCCCTGTTCATTTATTGATTGTGCCTAAGAAAAGGGTTTATTCACTCAATGAAATTCAGCCCTCAGACGAAGCCATGTTAGCGCATCTTTTGTTAGCGGCCAAGAAATTGGCCAAAGACAATGGCATTGATCAAACAGGCTATAGAGTCTCGATGAATACAAATGAAGACGCAGGTCAATCTGTGTTTCACCTGCATCTTCATTTATTGGGAGGAATTCCCCTAGGTCCCATAGTGGATCAGACTTATAAAGAGAAGTAACTCTTGTCTAATTATTATCCCTATAGTTCAATGCTGGTTTTCTGTTTCCGATCAGAGGAACATAAACATAATCAGGGCCACGTAATTCCAACCATTCTTTTCTAGCCGCTACTATGGCTGCTGGATTATTGATCAATTCCCAACCCGTAGTCGCCATGGTTTTGGCGGCCACCATCATTCCTTTATACCCAACTTCATTATCGCCACAGCTTACGGCTTGCCAGCTATGCGCAGGCACTCCTGGCACCCAAGTGGCGATTCTGGCACCAACAGTTGGCACAGCCCAACTTACATCGCCCACATCAGTTGATCCACCTTTTCGGCTATCGACACTAAAAGGTTCAACTTCAGCTGCGCTTGTGAGTGCAGGTAATTTTGTACCCATCAAAGTAGATTGAATGGCTTTTCCGAAGGCCAGATCTTCAGCCGTGTAGGTGACACCACCCACCAAAGCCAAGTTCTTTTGCATCATTCGCGCGAGCGACTCAACAGGTAACAAGTTGTAAACCCCTCCAATGATCTCATGACTTACCTCTGTTCCAGTGCCCAAAGCTGCACCTTTCGAAGCATTCACCATCCTGGCAAAAATGTCTTTGACAATTTCTGGGTCAACGTGTCTGGCGTAATAATAAACCTCGGCAAAATCGGGAACAACATTCGGTGCTTTTCCACCTTGGGTAATCACATAATGAATCCTGGCATCGGATGGCACGTGCTCACGCATCATATTCACCATGTAATTCATGGCCTCCACACCATCTAGGGCCGATCTACCTTGCTCAGGCGCAACAGCGGCATGGGCAGAAATACCTTTAAATCGAAATTTGGCAGTGATGTTAGCGAGTGATGTATTCAGATTAGAATTGTTGCCATCTCCAGGATGCCAATTGAGCACCACATCGACTCCTTCAAAAAAACCGTCTCTGGTGAGGTACACTTTTCCAGAACCGCCTTCTTCGGCAGGTGTACCATAGACTTTAAGCACAGCCTTTTTTCCAGTCTTTTCTAACTCATTTTTCAATTCAATAGCGGTTGCAACAGATGCTGTTCCAAACAAATGATGGCCGCAAGCGTGACCAGCGTCTCGATTTGGATCAACTTCCTTAGTAGCACTTGCCGTTTGCGATAGGCCTGGCAAGGCATCAAATTCGGCTAAAATACCGATTACGGGACCATCAGCACCCCAAGTAGCTACAAAAGCGGTGGGCATTCCAGCAATGCCAGCTTCTACTTTAAAACCAGCATCAGTCAATGTTTTCTGCAAGAGTGCACTGCTTTTTACTTCCTTATAACCCACTTCTGACCATTCCCAAATTTGGTGGGCGATGTCCTTATAATAGGCATATTGCCCATCCAGATGGTTGATGATGGTAGTTTTGCTCTTGTCTGGTTTTGGGGCTTTCTGTGCGAAGGTGAAGCTGCTCAAAAGTAGGGCAGCAGCCAAAAAATAGTTTTTCATAATGTGGTTGAATTCAAGGTTGGTTAAAGATAGCAATTGCTATTAAAAATAAAATCCTGAAAAAAGTGCATTGGTCAGACCATTCCAAGTCGTCCGATTAATAGTTTTCTAGCCCCAAGTCACCTCGAAGAGGTCTTTTTCAGCAACGCAAGTAATGACATTAGTGAGGTTACTCTAAGTAACCTCGTTAATGTAATGCTCAAATAATATCCATTCGTTTTTCACCAACTAATTTTTATATTCAGCACGTCTAATGACATCGCCTTTTTTACTTTTTTAATCAACCAAACCTAACCAATGAAATTCAAACACAGTCATTCCCTTGCCTTTCTTGCATTTGCCTTTTTCATTTCTAGTTGCATTGGCAAAAAAGACGAAATCCATCTTTTTAATGGCAAAGACCTTGGCGGCTGGGTCAATCATGGTGAAGAAAAGTGGTATGTTGAAAATGGAGAACTTATTTGCGAAAGTGGCCCTGCAGCACAATATGGCTATCTTTCTACAGTCGATTTCTACGATGATTTCGAATTGACCTTGGATTTCAAACAAGAAGCCAATGGCAACAGCGGTGTATTCATCAGATCAACTGTAGATGGGACTAAAGTGAGCGGCTGGCAGGTAGAAGTAGCGCCTCCAGGCAATAATACTGGAGGTATTTATGAATCTTACGGCCGAGGATGGCTCATTCAACCTGACCCTGAAAAGGACAAGGCTTTGAAAATGGGAGAGTGGAATACCATGAAAATCAGGGTAGAAGGGGCTTCGGTTACGTCTTGGCTCAACGGCACTGAAATGGTGCATTTAGTGGATGAAAAAATTGGAGAAGGCAAAGGAGCTATTGCACTTCAAATACACGATGGTGGCGGAATCAAAGTCCATTGGAGGAATATTACACTAAAGAAATTGGGGGAATAATTTTTATTTTGAAGTCATACTGTAAGGATCTTTTTCAGAAAGTTAAGTCGACTTGTATTACGTGAAAGGATTCCTTTAGAATGACTTACTCTAGCTCTCTTGAGAAAATTTGAACTGAACAAAATCAATAATTTTAAATATGAAAAAACTTTTACTACTCACATTGCTGGCTGCAAGTATTTCAGCATGCAGTTCTGGATCAAAAGAAACCGCGGATAATGACTGGATCATCCTTTTTGATGGTACCAGCACTGATGGTTGGCGTGCCTATAATGGTGATGCTTTACCAGCTCAATGGGTAATTGTAGATGGTGCTTTGACCTTCGATACAGAAAAGAAGCTTGAGTCCGAAATGCAAGGTGGTAAGGACATTATTTATGGTGCCGAAGAATTCGACAACTTCGAGCTTTACCTAGAATGGAAACTTCCCGAAGGCGGAAACAGTGGTGTTTTCTATCATTTGAAGGAAAATGTAGAAGGTGGGATACCTGAAATTGCACCAGAATATCAACTATTGGATGATTTGAAATGGGAAGAAATCAATAATGCCAAACTAGAAGAATGGCAAAAAACAGGTGCTGATTATGCCATGCATTTACCTGACCTCAGTCAAAAAATCGTGAAACCAGCAGGAGAGTGGAATACCACAAAAATCGTGTTTACTCCTGAGCGTGTGGAGCATTGGTTGAATGGAAAACTTCTTTTGTCTTTTGTGCCTTGGTCGGACGATTGGTATGCGAAAAAGGCGGCTGGAAAGTGGAAAGATTCTCCTTTATATGGCACTTTCAAAACTGGCTATATCGGTTTACAAGATCATGACAGCCCACTTTGGTTTAAGAATATTAAGATTAGAAAATTGTAATTCCTTTTCCACCCACCTAGATGTAAAAAACTAGTTCCTTCCTCCGAAGCCTCGGAGTTAGGATGAAAAGGAGGTGAAACGGACAGTACCATTCCATCATTAACACTTTACTATGAACAAAAGAGATTTTTTAAAAAACGCTGCGATTTTGACTTCCGCTTCAATATTGCCATCATCGGTTTGGGCATTTTCTTCAGCTGATAAGTTAAGGACCGCGCATATTGGTGTGGGAGGAATGGGAGCGGCAGATCTTGCAGCAATATCCTCTCATTCCGCTGTAGAAGTTGTAGCATTGTGTGATGTTGATTCGAATAATTTAGCGGCTGCTCAAAAGCTGCATCCTAAGGCCAAGTTGTTTACAGATTACAGAAAGCTCTTGAGTGAAATGGGCGGCAATATTGATGCTGTGGTGGTTTCAACTCCTGACCATACGCATGCACCTGCCTCAATGATGGCCATGGAAATGAATAAGCCTGTCTATTGCCAGAAGCCGCTAACACATCATGTGACAGAAGCCAGGGCCATGCGTAAAATGGCTGAAGAGAAGAATTTGGTGACTCAAATGGGGATTCAGGTACACTCTTTTTATGATTATAAACTGGGCACTGCCTTAATTCAATCAGGCATTATTGGTAAGGTAAGAACGGTAAGGGCATGGTCTCCGAAGAACTGGGGTTATGATGGCCCGGCACCAACAGGTAGCGATCCAATTCCTGATACTTTGGATTGGAACTTATGGTTAGGAACAGCAGCCAAACGTGAATTTAAACAGGATGTTTACCATCCTGGAAATTGGAGAAAACTCTTGGATTATGGTTGTGGTACCTTAGGCGATATGGGCGTTCATATTTTTGATACCCCTTATAATGCTTTGGCTTTGGATATTCCTAAAACCATCAGAAATCAATGTAGAAAGCCTACGGGTTTTGGCTTTCCAGAAAACAACATCGTGACTTACGAATTTGGAGGGACAGATTACACCACAAAGAAATTTAAATGGGTGTGGTATGATGGCCCAGGTGCTCCAAAAGCGCATAAAGATTTACAATTGCCAAATGGCGATCAATTACCTGACCAAGGTGCCATGTTTATTGGTGAAAAGGGTAGGCTTCTTTTACCTCACTTTATGCAATTACCAAAGCACATTGTGGATGGAAAATACGTGAATTTGGATTTGAGTAAGTTCTCTAATGTAGGTCAACCAACTGAAGATTATGGAGCTGAGAGCAACAAGCATTACCATCAATTTGTTGATGCATGTTTAGGCAAAGATGAAACCACTGCTCCATTTTCATACGCTGCTAGACTGACGGAAACCATTCTTTTAGGCGTTATCGCAGGTCGCTTCCCTAATAAAAAGCTGCACTGGAATAACCAAACAGCCCGTTTCAAGGAAGAGGCAGCGAATGCCTTTTTAGATGGAGAGTATAGAGAGTTCTAAATAATGAATTTTACAATCGCTCGGCTTTGCCGAGTGATGTATTTGACGTTGGCTTCCAGCCAACTTTGCTACGAAATGGAGGTCATTTGTTAATGATTTAATGGCCAAAAATAGTTGGTAAATTCTCGTTAAATCTATTGTAATGAACTGTATAAC
>PCUU01000080.1 GCA_002786855.1 Cytophagales bacterium CG12_big_fil_rev_8_21_14_0_65_40_12 | reverse complement strand
GCATCATTGATTATAAATTTTATGCTTACAATTATGCGGAGAGAAATGTTGATACTTTAACTAAATATTTAGACTTAAGATACAAAAACGCCCTTTCGAATCGCGCTAGTGAACCTCACGATCTCATTTATTTAATGAATGATTTTCCAAGACTCTACAGAGAAAAGGGCGATTTTGACCAAGCTCTACGCTACTCCATAAGTGAAGTAATTTTTGCCCAAGAAAACTACAACGATATTCTACCTACGGATCATATCGCGGCATTTTCAAACTTAGTTCAAACATTATTTGCGATGAAAAAATACGAGTTGGCACTCACTATAAGCGATGATGCTTTGACTCTTTATGCTAAGGAAAAACGCTTTAAAGATATACTGAGCATTAACAACATTCTTTCATTAAGGCCACTCATTTTAACCAACATGGGTCAAAACGAAAAAGCCGTTGAAGCTTACTTAGGACTTATTGATGATTTCAGTCAATATAGAGCAGGCAGTGAATTCAAATTCCTTATTCAACAACAAATAAATGTCGCAAAGTGCTTATTAGAATTAGGAGAAAAAGATAAGGCTAGAAACTACCTCACAAAAGCGCTAGCCAATATTAAGTCTGTAAATCAATTACCTGATAAGCAAGCAGAGTCACTTTTTGCAACACTCGGCTCCTACTATAAATGGAACGATGATCCTCTAAACTCATTTCTAAGTTATGATTCCTCTATTCGAAATGGAATCCCAGAATACTATTTAGATAGCGCCCTACATTTCCCTAATGTCAAAGACCAAAAGATATCATTTGCAGGACTGGTTGGATTAAAAAATAAGGCGGTTTCACTGAACGATTTGTTCGAGAAAGAACTTGCCGATAGCCTTGCTCTAATAATAGCCTCAAAAGACTATGTCTTGAATACACACAGAATCCTTGTTGAAAGAAGAAAAGAGCTAATGAGAACAGAGGGCAAACTCTTTCTATCAGAAAACTTTAAAGATTTATACGAGACAGGGCTTAAAGCGGCCTATTTACTTACCCAAAACGGCAAATATGAAGAGGGGATAAGCGCTGCTATCGAAATCTTTCAAATGAGCAAATCTTTGCTTTTCCTAGAACAAGCAGGGGAGTTTGACCAAATAAATCAAAGTAACATACCAACATATCTCAAAGAGCGCTATTATAGTTTAAGTCAAGAATCTGCCGAATTAACCAAATTGTTTGATAAAAACTTTAGCCCATCAAACCTTGTAAGTACGCCCGTTAAAAACTTAAACAACGCAATACTCGAAAACAACAAGCTCATACTGCAGATCAAGGATAGCATTAATCAATTGATTAACACTAAGGATGAAAATGCCATATCAACTTACCATGAAGTGCATAAAAGTACGATACCTAAGAATGAAGTAGTTATTGAATTTTTTGTCGGAGAAAAGGTAATTTATGTGCTTGGTAGATCACAGAACAAAGACATTTTTGAATCCATAGTCTTGGATGCAAAGCTAGAGACGGCTATTGAAAGCATCATTTCAGAGGTTTCCAACCGTCCCAGTTTCTCAGATTATTCCGCTACATTTTCCAATTTTTATGAAAACAGCAGATCTGTTTATGAAACTTTGCTTTCTCCTGTTTTAAACCAATTGGAATACAAACCGAAAAGCATCACTATCATTCCTGATGATTTTCTGTCCAGATTGCCCTTTGAAGTTTTGATAACGCAAGAGGGCTTAATAAGTAAGTCCTTCAAAGACTTGCCTTATCTTATCAAATCCTACAATGTTAACTATCTTTTGTCTTCCAGCCCTTTTCAACAAACGCATGAAAGAATCGCAGAAAAAAATATTTTGGGAATAGGATACAGCACGACTGAAATGTCAAATAGTAGCTCTTCAATCAGCCTACCTGGTACAGACAGAGAGATTAAACAAATACAATCCAAATTTGACGGTAGCTACTACTTAGGTAAAGAAGGCACAAAAAAGCTTTTCCTTGAAGAAGCATCGAAATTTGACATACTTCATATCGCTATTCACGGTGAGATGGATGAAAATGAAAAATATGAAGCGCGATTGATCTTTAACGGAACGGACAGTATCCTGAATACTCAAGATTTATATTTGGCCAACCTCAAGGCTCGATTAGCCATCTTAAGTGCTTGTGAAAGTGGAAAAGGTAAACTCAACAAGGGAGAAGGTACTTTTAGTATTGCAAGAGGTTTTGCTTTAGTAGGAGTACCCTCTGTCATTATGAGCCTTTGGAATTTAAATGACAAGGTTTCTTCAGAACTTATGATCAGCCTACACGATTATATCGCTCAAGGCCTAAGCACAACCGAAGCATTAAACAAAAGTAAACTCAGTTATTTAGAAAAATCTGATAACTATACCGCACATCCCTACTATTGGTCTTCTTTTGTCAGTTTGGGAGAATCAATCGTTTTAAAACCTAAATCAAACAATTACGGCATGCTATTACTCGGTTCAATTGTAGCCCTTCTACTTTTGACTTTAATTTATTCATTACTAAGCAAAAAAAGAAGGAAGGCCATATAGCCTTCCCTCGCGTGTGTGTGTATAATGTAAATGGAATTCTTTATTAATCGAGAAGAACTGCAAAACCTCTTCCTTTACCCTTCTTTCCCTTAGAAACAACTATCATGTCAACCAAATCACCAGAAGCAAGTCCTTTTATCGGAAGATCATTGAAAAAATTGTATTCATTATTTTTAGCGTCTAATAAAGTGCCGAATTGAATTTGTCTTCTATCTTCAAAATCAACGCCATTAGGACTGTCCTCTTCTGCTGGCTTCAAAGTAACTTCCACCACAACACCATGATCAGTACTTAAAAAGGCTAAACCTAACTTCTCCTTAAGGATTTTTAAGCTTTGCTCTTTATAAGATTCTCCCTTAATGCTCAAAGACACCAAATTGGATATGGCTTCATCCGTTTTGTCCTCTTTGATTAAGGCAAGGGCCAGGTACCACTGTGCTTGCTCCTTGTATTCAGAAAAGTTATTGATTACTGTATTGAAGTTCGCATATGCAGCTTCGCTATTGCCTATTTCTACGTTGGAGATACCCAAATAAAAATAATTAGCGGCTGTTTTCTCTGATTTAACTAATTCCGTTAAGTCTGCTGCCGCTTGGGCAAAATTCCCTAAATCATAAGCATAATACGCTTGTTGTTTTAAACCATCTAGGTTTAAATTCGCGCCCCTTTCAGTACCCAACTCAAGGTTGGTATAGGCTCGGTAATTTTCAGTAAAAATTGCTTGACCATTTATTTCTGGCAAATCATTCTTAGACGATAAATAGACTAGTGATACTACAAGCACCAGACTCGCTGCAATGGATAAATATCTCTTCATAATATTTCTGTTTTTGGTTGAGTATTCTTCTTGGATAAGCGACTCCCGATCTTTAAGGACTTGTAGAGCGTTTGCTCTTAGGTTTTGCCTGATAGCCGTCTTTATTAATTTTACCTCCTGAAAAGTCGACTGGAACTCCACATCGTTGCGAAGTTTTTCGTCAAATCTTGCCAGGTCGGCTCCGGATAGTTCTCCTCTTAAGTAAGCATCAATAAGTTCTAAGTCCTTTTCCATAATCATGTTCTTATTCCATTAACTTCTTTATCCTTTGCAAGCACTTGTATTTCAAATTTTTTACTGTCTTTCCACTGTTGTAGCCCATAATTTCGGCAATGGTATCATTGGATAGTTTATTGAAGTAGAACAGCTCCAGAATTCTTTTACAGGGATTTCCTAGGTCCGCAATCACAATTCTTAACTTATCTAATTGTTCTACGCGGATCAATTCAGAGATATCCTCCTCTTCTATCAGGTCATCTTCCTTGAATCCTCCTTGAAAAGAAACTTTTGTTTTACGCCTTAAATCGTCTAAAAGCTTGTTTTTCCCAATGGAGAAAATATAAGTTTTAATGCCTGCCGCATTCATTTCTTCAAAACTTCCATCTACAACTTTTTCGTAGAAAACCAGAATTGCATATTGATACAAATCAATTGCTTCTTCTTGAGAACAGTTGTGAGATGTAGTAATAAAGGAAATAAAACTGATTCTGTATTCTGAATAAATTAGTTCTAAAGCCTTTTGATCACCTTGTTTCAGTCTCACAACAAGACTGTTTTCACTCATGTCTATACTATTAATGTTTTTACATGCCAAAGGTCACCCTTCAAAATCAATTATTTTTAAAAAAATTTTCAATTCCTTGTTTGAAACCATTTTAGGAACCTACCCAGAAAGCTGTTCACCTCATACAAAAAAAATATACCCTCAAAACATGCCTCTGGGCGTGTTTTACAAAAAACGGAAAATATTTATCCAATTGATGGGTTACCTTTTACCATTTTAATCATTAACTATGTAGAGAGAGACTAAAATTATGCAGAAGGGAATGTCTTATTATTTGATTGATGACAAAATTCGTCTGATGGAAGATGATTTTTGGTTGGAGTCGCAGTTTTCAGTTAAAAAGTCTCAGAAAAATCTTCTCGAAGGAATTAACATCTTAGTGGTAGACGACAATCCGATTAATTTAACTGTAGCGGACAAGACTTTGGCCAAATTCAGTGGCACTTCATTCAAATGTCTGAATGCAGAAGATGCGCTGCAAATCTTTAATTCCAATAACATCCATTTGATCTTGATGGATTTGCACATGCCTAATATTGATGGCTTTGAAGCGGCAAAAATGATCAAGCAAACTGAAAAATTCCTGAATAAACCCATTTGCATTTTAGCATACACCACCTACTCTTACAACGACATAAAAGTGGACCTAGAATTAGCTGGCTTTGATGGTTACATAGGAAAGCCCTTTACACATACCCAAGTAATCGATACTATTATCGATGCCGTTGCTAAAGTCAAGTAATACAATTTATATTTCTTTTGGTCGCTTATGATTACCCTAACAGGTTGGTAATTAAAACCCGTTCAGCTATTTTTGATCGAAATTAGAACAAGCCATCATGCATAGAGATCAAGTCATCTTCGACCTTATCAAAAAGGAGCATCACAGACAAACAGAAGGAATTGAATTAATTGCTTCGGAGAATTACGTTTCAGACCAAGTAATGGAAGCTATGGGCTCTGTTCTCACGAATAAATATGCCGAAGGACTTCCGGGCAAACGTTATTACGGAGGCTGTGAAGTAGTTGATGAGGTAGAAACCTTAGCAATAGATAGAATAAAAGAATTATTTGGTGCTGAATGGGCGAACGTTCAGCCACATTCAGGTGCTCAAGCCAATGCCGCAGTAATGTTGGCTTGTTTGAATGCTGGCGACAAAATATTAGGTTTTGACCTTTCTCATGGCGGGCATTTGACCCACGGGTCGCCTGTCAATTTCTCGGGAAAATTGTATAAACCCTCCTTTTATGGGGTAGAACAGGAAACAGGCTTAATCGATTGGGATAAGGTTGAGGCTACAGCGATGAAAGAAAGGCCGCACATGATTATTTGTGGTGCTTCAGCATATAGCAGAGATTGGGATTATGAAAAATTGAGGAATATAGCTGATCAAATTGGGGCTTTATTACTTGCCGATATTTCGCATCCATCAGGACTCATTGCAAGAGGCATTTTAAACGATCCTTTGGAGCACTGTCATATTGTAACTACCACTACGCATAAAACCTTGCGCGGCCCGAGAGGTGGATTGATCATGATGGGCAAAGACTTCGAAAATCCATGGGGACAAAAAACGCCTAAAGGTGAAATAAGAATGATGTCTCAACTTTTGGATTCTGGAGTCTTTCCAGGTACTCAAGGAGGCCCTTTAGAACATGTAATTGCTGCAAAAGCGGTTGCATTTGGCGAAGCACTTACCGATGAATACATGGATTATATCATTCAGGTCAAGAAAAACGCTGAAGTAATGGCAAATGCATTTAATGCCTTAGGATACAAAATCATTTCAGGCGGAACGGACAATCACCTCATGCTAATCGATTTGAGAAGCAAAGGTTTGACAGGAAAAATCGCAGAGGCGACCTTAGGCAAAGCGGACATCACCATTAACAAAAACATGGTGCCTTTCGATGATAAATCCCCATTCGTAACTTCAGGAATGAGAGTTGGAACGGCTGCAATCACCACCCGAGGTTTTAAAGAAAACGACATGCATAGAATTGTAGAATTGATCGACAGTGCACTCTCCAACTATGAGAATGACACTAAGTTGTCGTCAATTCGGAACGATGTAAATGCTTGGATGCGAGATTTTCCACTTTTTCAGTCTTAATTAATTGGCACTAGATCAATTGGGCGATAATTCAGAAATGGGATTCCTCGATCATCTTGAGGAATTAAGATGGCATTTGGTAAGGTCCGTAATCGCCATTTTTGTATTTGCGATAGCGGCCTATTTATCGACTAGTTTTGTTTGGGATACTATTATTTTAGGCCCAACTCAGCCCGACTTCTGGACTTATAAAATGCTCTGTGAATTGGGAAACTTTATCCATTCGCCCCAATTGTGCATTGATGAGATTCCCATAACTTTTCAAAATAGAGATATGGCTGGCCAGTTCATGATGGACATTACCTCATCGGCAGTCATAGGTTTGATTCTGGGTTTTCCTTATGTGTTCTGGGAAATTTGGAGATTCATTAAACCGGGTTTAAAAAGTAACGAAAAAAATGCCTCAAGAGGCGCTGTAGCGGTTGTTTCATTCCTTTTTCTTTTAGGCATCTCTTTTGGCTATTTTATAATCACCCCGCTGTCGATTAATTTCTTGGCCAATTATCAACTTTCTGCCTTGATTGAAAACATCATTGACATCAAGTCTATTGTAGGAATGCTTACGATGTTGACATTGGCATGCGGGTTTATGTTTCAACTACCTGTCGTCTCTTATTTTCTATCAAAGGCAGGCCTTATTACTCCAGCATTGATGAAACGCTACAGAAGACATTCATTGGTAGTAATTCTAATCTTATCGGCTGTATTGACTCCACCAGATGTAATGAGTCAAATATTGATTGCATTGCCGATCATAGCACTATACGAGGTCAGCATCGTAATCTCAAGAAGAGTTGAAAAAGCACAGGCAAAAAACAGATAGCATGAAAAAAATTGCAATAGGTGGCGACCACGCTGGATTTGAATACAAAAAAGAGCTGATTGAGTTTTTGACTGATTTAGGCTATTCACTTGTTGATTTTGGCCCGGACTCCGAAGCATCGGTTGATTATCCTGACTATGTGCATCCTTTAGCAACAAGCGTTGAAAATGGCGAGAACGACCTAGGTATTGCTATTTGCGGCAGCGGCAATGGCGTTTGCATGACGGTCAACAAGCACCAGGGAATTAGGGCTGCTTTAGTCTGGAATACTGAATTGGCTGCCTTAGCCCGACAGCACAATAATGCAAATGTCGTTTGTATTCCTGCCAGGTTTGTTGATTTAGCCACTGCAAAAGCAATGGCAAAAACTTTCCTTGAAACTGACTTTGAAGGCGGAAGACATCAGAAAAGAGTCGATAAAATTAGCTGCTAAGCTCCGCTAAAGTTGAATAAATCGAATCGTCAAAGCCACAACGATCAGCAATAGAAAGATTGACTCACCCACCCATTTCTTGCCTCGGGTGATTAAAAATTGACTGGTAAAAAAAGTCAATGGAATGATAATGGTTATTGCATTGACTACTTGAGCACTTGGAGACATCCAAATCATGACAAATCCAAAAATCAAAAGCCAAAGCATAGTTCTTTGCGTCAAAATTTGGTGATTGGTAAAACCTAAACCTTGAAAACCTTGGGCCAAAGCCAGTAATGAACACAAGATTGGAAGGCCGAAAATCAAAGCCAGTTTGCTCAATATTGCTGGTTCCGCAAAATGAGTTGAAAATGCCAGTCCAAAATAACCGCTTACGAACGTACCCCCCTGCTGCCAAATCAAATAGTAAATCCAAAAAATTAACAGACTAAAAATAAAACCATAAGTCATTAAAAAATACCTGCGCACCAAAGTGCTGGAATACATGATATAGATCAGAATGACCAAAGGAACCAACCAAAAATAAGGAGCATAGCTGAGGGCAGCCAAACCAATTAAAAAGCCTGTGGTCAGAATATTTTCCTCAGACCCACGATACTTTAAGTGTGTTAAAATCTTGTCCAAAGCCAACAATAGAAAGGTAGTTGCCAAAAGCACAGGACTTAAGAAGATAAATTCCTCACTGGCAGAGGCCAATACCACATAAAGAAATCCTGGTAAAAAATTCGTCTCCTGAAAAGCCGCATTCCTTTGAAGGGTAGTATTCAAAATAAAAGCTTGAACAAAGATTAAAATAGCGGCAAGAATCGCTGAAATGGTATATGTGCTGTCAAACAAAAAAGTGAGTAACCCATAAAAGAAAGCGAATAATGGACCCGCGCCATTCACGCTGTATAGCGGGTCAGTGGGCGTTACATTGAATGTTTCACCCAAAGCCTCGGCATTAAAAAGTAGCGCTGGCGACTCCACACCAACAATCAGTAATACTGCCCGTGTTATAACAAGAAATGCAGCGATGAATAAAAGCAAAAAAGGGTCGTTCTTTCTAAAGAATCTCAGCACTGAACAGCAGTTAAGTTTGAAGTAGCAAAATAAGCCAAAAAAAGAGCAGGAAGGAAAATAGATAAATTAATAAGATATTTGCAGCATGACCCAAAGTAAAAGACAGCTCAAGTTTTCAAAGTTGATTCAAAAAGAAATCAGCGAAATTTTTCAAAAAGAGCACTCCGGAAAATTCATAGGATCGCTCGTTACCATTTCCGATGTCAGCATGAGCCCTGATTTAGGTCTGGCCAGAATTTATTTGAGCATTTTCCCTGTCAGCAACATTGCCAAAATTATGGAAGCCATAGAAGACGAGAAAAGCAGAATTCGTGGCAGCTTGGGCAAAAGGATTGGAAAAGAAGTTAGGATAGTACCCCATATCGCCTTTCATGCCGACACCACTGCTGAAGAGGCTGAAAAAATGGATAAAATCATTAATAAACTCAATATCCCACCAGCAACTCAAGGCGATTCACAGTAAACGATTTGAACCTTTCCAACTTCATAGCAAAGCGATATTTCGCCTCGAAAAAGAAGAAAAACTTCATTCAAGTACTTTCATGGATTTCAATGATTGGCGTTGCCATTGGCACCGCTGCCCTCATTGTTGTGCTTTCCGTTTTCAACGGATTGCAGGACTTGATCCGCTCGGTATACGATGCCTTTGATCCACAGCTTAAAATAGAGGCCACAGTGGGCAAATCCTTTGAAATGACAACCGAGTTGCGCTCAAAAATTGAAAGCATTGATGGGATTAAAATCGCCACAGAGATCATCGAAGACAATGCGCTCATTCTGTATCGGGACCAGCAAGTTGTGGCAAGAATTAAGGGAATTGAAGAAAATTACATCGCTGCCAATAGACTTGACACCTTTATGGTGAGAGGTTCGATGCGTTTAACTGAGGGCAATGTTGATTACGCAATTTTGGGCACAGGTGTCGCCTATGAATTAAGCCTTTTACTGGAAAGTGATGCCTATGGAATGCAGATCGTTTACCCTAAAAAACTGAAACCAGGAATGCCCATTTCCAGAAATTCAGTTTCAAAAAAGAACATCAACCCTACCGGCATTTTTAGCATAGAAACCACTTATAACGAAACCTATGTGTTTGTGCCACTCCGCTTTGCTCAAAGCCTGATGGACTATGGAAACAAACGAACATCCATCGAAATTTACTTAACTGAAGATGCCAACGAGGCGTCAATTCAATCGAAATTAAAAAAGGAACTGGGTCAGGACTTCACTGTATTGAACAGCGATGAAGTGCATTCAAGTCTATTAAAAGCAATCCAAATTGAAAAACTCTTCACCTTCATTACCTTATCCTTCATTATGGCCATTGCCTCATTCAATATCTTCTTTACGCTTTCAATTCTTGCCATTGAGAAAAAACGTGACATCTCCATTCTGTATTCCTTTGGGGCCACACCTCGCTTGATTCGGCAGATTTTTTTAAAGCAAGGAAGCTTGATCTCGCTGATTGGCGCCAGCACGGGTCTACTCTTGGGACTGACCATCTGCCTACTTCAACAAGCATTTGGCTTTGTTGGTATGGGACTTCAAACTTCGATGGTTGATGCCTATCCTGTGAAGTTAGAATTCATTGATTTTATTTTTGTTGGGATAAGCATTGCCTTGATTACCATCGTAACTTCCTATAGACCAGCCATTATTGCCTCACGGGTAGAAATGGTAAAAAACCTCAATTAACCTTAGGCTCACAATCCTTTAAAATTAACCGAACATTTGTTCAATTTCGGGCAGGCCTTCTTAGATAAATAATTAATTTGCAGGTCGGATTTTTCTTAAATGAAGGTATCAACCGCCCAACCGTTCCAAATAATTTATAGCCTTTTTCAACACGAATACTTGGGCTATCTTTTCGAATCCTTTGTTATTCAAATGGATGACAAAGGAAGGTTGACGCTCCAACATCAAAATATTTCATACAAAAATGCCAAGGAATTTGGCGCTGGCTTAGACGACCGTGACTATGAACTGATCAAGTTGATGGATCAAATGCAGCAAGAAGCGATTGTATTGAAGTTTTATAAAAAGAAAATCAAACCTGCCGAATTCTTCCTCAAATTTTACGACAAAGAAAAAGGAGATCAAGAGCTTCAAAATACGATTGAAAATTATTTGGAAGTAAGGCGTTCTCGCATCTTAGACCTACTTCATGGAAAAATGATTTTCGAAATGGGCCGGGATGGCGAACCAGCTTGGCGCCAAATCCATTTGATGGAGAAGAAGGCTTCGGTCCTATTCCATTTTAGGCGAAACGAAGACAACACACATTACTTCCCAACCATAAAGCATGAAGGTGAAAAACTCGAATGGCAATACAACGGCTCTTTTTTAATTTGTAATCAGCCCGCATGGTTGGTGGTCAAAGATAAACTTTTCAGCTTCGAAAAAGGGGTTGATGGTCAAAAATTAAGGCCGTTTCTGACAAAGAAATTCGTGGTTGTGCCACGCAAGGTCGAGGCTATGTATTATGAAAAGTTCATAAGTCCTTTGGTCGCGTCTTTTGATGTTTATGCCAAAGGTTTCGAAATCAATACAGAAAGTTATCCGCTAATTCCAGAATTGATCTTTTCTGAACTGGCAACCGCAGCTCCTGCTTCCGTAGGGCTGTTTTCGGACAATGCCAAAAATGAAGCCGAAGATGCAAATGCCACTAAACTGCTATTCAAAATTTCTTTCAAATATGGTAGTTATACTTTCCCCTTCGATCCAAATGCCTCATCATCGGTAAAATTGGAGCGAAAAGGCGAGGATTATATCTTCCATAAAATCAAAAGAGACATTGCCGCTGAGCATCGCATTGTAAAAAAACTGATCGATAAGGGTCTTCAGCTAAAAAATGGGAGATATACCACTGGCAGATCTGAGGGCTTAAATTGGTTGGCCGAAAAGAAACTTTTTATCGAAGAAGAAAGGATTGAAGTCCGGCAAAGTGAAAAAGACAATAAACGCTATTTCCTGGGCAATTCACACATTGACATTCAGGTAAATGAAAGTATCGACTGGTTCGATATCCACGCCATTATAAAGTTCGGGGATTATGAAATTTCTTTTGACCAACTGCGCAAATTGATCAGTGGCAAAAAGCGAGAAATCAGACTTCCCAATGGTGAAATTGCTATCATTCCAGAAGCTTGGTTCACCAATTATTCCGACTTGTTCGCCTTTATGGAAACAGGTACAGGAAATCGTATAAAAAAGCATCATATCGCCCTGATTCAGGACTTGCAAAATGGGCAATTGGCCCAAGTGAGCATGGACAGAAAACTACAGCAGCTCGAGCACTTCGAAAAAATTGAAGATCACCCCATTTCGCCAAGCTTTAAGGGAGAATTGCGCCCCTACCAAAAGGCGGGCTACAATTGGATGAAATTCTTGACCCAATATCACTTTGGCGGCTGTTTGGCTGACGATATGGGTTTGGGTAAAACCGTCCAAACCCTGGCAATGCTGCAATCCGAGCAAGATAAAGGAATTAAAAATGCCACTCTCCTGATTATGCCCACTTCTCTGATCTACAACTGGGAATTAGAGGCTAAAAAATTTACTCCAGACCTTAAAGTTCTGGTTTTCACGGGTGCCACGCGGGTGAAAGATGTATCGACTTTCGAAAATTATGACCTGATTTTAACCTCTTACGGGATCACTCGCTTAGATATTGATCTATTAAGGCAATATTATTTCCACTATGTAATCTTGGACGAATCTCAAGCCATAAAGAATCCTCAATCCAATATTGCCAAAGCAGTCCGAAAATTGAAGTCAAAGTACCGCTTGATCCTAACAGGTACACCATTGGAAAACAGCACCCTTGATTTGTGGTCGCAAATGAGCTTTGCCAACCCTGGCATTTTAGGTACTGAGAATTATTTTAGAGAAGAGTTTCTAATCCCAATAGAGAAAAAGCAAGACCTTGAAAAAACTCGAAAACTGAATGTGATCATCAAGCCCTTCATTCTTAGAAGACAAAAATCTCAAGTCGCAAAGGACTTGCCCGAGAAGGTGGAAAACGTGAAGTACAGCACCATGACCGCCCAACAAGAAGAAAAATATGAAGAAGTAAAATCTTATTACAGAAACAAGATTTTAGACAATATCGAAAAGAGCGGTGTCAATAAATCGCAATTACTTCTGCTGCAAGGGCTTACCCAACTTAGGCAAATTGCCAATCATCCAAAAATGACCGATCCAGAATACACTGGTGATTCTGGCAAGTTAGAGGATGTGACTTATATGATTGAAAATGCCTTAAGCGAAGGACATAAAATTCTCATTTTCAGTCAGTTTGTAAAACACCTTTCGATAGTTCGCCAATACTTTGAAAAGCAAGACTGGAAATATGCCTATTTGGATGGCGCCACCAAAAATCGACAAGAGCAGGTCGAAAATTTTCAGAACAATGAAAATATAAGGCTATTTCTCATCTCGCTGAAGGCTGGAGGATTGGGCCTAAACCTTACCCGTGCGGATTATGTATTTCTGCTCGATCCTTGGTGGAATCCTGCCATTGAAGCGCAAGCGGTAGATCGTGCCCACAGAATTGGTCAAAAAAATAAAGTTTTCACCTATAAGTTCATCACCCGAAATACGGTGGAAGAAAAAATATTGGCCTTGCAGCAAAACAAGATCAGACTGGCTTCTGACTTAATTACCACAGAAGAAAGCTTTATCAAAAAATTAGACGCCAGCGATATAGCAAGCTTGCTCAGTTAAGCTTATCTTCGACTTATATGGCCAAAATCAAATCTGTTTATGTCTGTCAAAGTTGCGGAACTCAATCCCCAAAATGGATTGGCAAATGCCCTGCTTGCGATGAATGGAATACCTATGTTGAAGAACAAGTAGGTGGAGCTGCAGAAAAAGAATTGACCAATTGGAGAGAAGAAGGCGCTAAAACAGGCGGTTCAAAAGCCGTTCGCCTCCACGAAATCGAAGCCAATAGCGAAAAAAGAATCATTACTTATGACCAAGAGCTCAATCGAGTTTTAGGCGGAGGAATCGTTCATGGCTCAATGGTATTGATTGGTGGAGAACCGGGCATTGGAAAATCAACACTGATGTTGCAACTGGCACTTTCTTCTAAAAGACTCAAAGTGCTTTATGTTTCGGGTGAAGAAAGCCAGCAGCAGATAAAAATGCGTGCACAGCGCATCGGGCAATCTTCTGAAAACTGCTTTATTTTAGCCGAAACCTCTACCCAAAATATTTTCAACCACATTCGAGAGATTCAACCTCATATCCTGGTCATCGACTCGATTCAAACTTTGAGTACGCCAAGAATTGAATCCGCAGCAGGCAGTGTATCACAAGTAAGAGAATGTACTGCCGAGCTGCTGAAGTTTGCGAAGGAAAGCAACACGCCTGTCTTTTTGGTAGGCCACATCACTAAAGAAGGTGGCCTAGCTGGACCAAAGGTACTTGAACATATGGTCGATACCGTTTTGCAATTTGAAGGGGATCGACATTTGGCTTATAGAATTTTGAGAACGGTGAAAAACCGATTTGGCTCCACTTCGGAATTAGGCATTTACGAAATGCAGTCCACAGGCCTTAGGGAAGTCTCTAATCCTTCCGAAATATTAATCAGCCAACGGGAAGAGGATTCACCTGGAGTTGCCATAGGCGCATCTATTGAGGGCAACAGGCCCCTGTTGATTGAGATACAGTCGTTGGTAAGCACTGCTTCTTACGGAACTCCTCAAAGGAACTCGAATGGTTTTGATGGAAAACGACTGAATATGCTTTTGGCCGTGCTTGAAAAACGCGGAGGTTTTAGGCTAAGCAGTCAAGATGTATTTCTGAATGTGGCAGGAGGCATAAAAATTGAAGAACCTGCTTTGGATCTTGCCGTTTGTGCCTCGCTGGTGAGCGGCTTGCACGATTCGCCAATTTCTGATCAAACCGCTTTTGCGGCAGAGGTTGGATTGGGTGGAGAAGTTCGCGCTGTAAACAGAATCGAAAATCGAATTTCAGAAGCGGAGAAACTGGGCTTTAAAGAAATCTTTATTTCGAAATACAATATGAAAGGCCTCGATCAAAAAAAGTACTCCATCAAAATCAGGGCATTTAGCCGATTAACAGATGTTTTTGGGGAGTTGCTGGGGTGATTAAGGATCAAAAAATCAGTCTACGTTCCTGCTTTTCTCTTTCCCAAATACCATCTGTCCTTTTCATCCAAACCACAAAAATAGCTCCCCCTCTACTACTCCATACAATTGAAAACCAAAAGACTGCCCTATTCCCATCAATGGCGGGTTTAGAGAGGCCCAATAGGCCTACTTTATCTGGAAACCAATTGTTGTGAAAGTTTTCCCAAAAATCAAGTCTATTAATTGTATTTCGAAGACTGTCTATTTTATCATTAGATATAAGAAGGGAATCTGGAATGCCATAGAATAGTATTTTCTTATCGATTAGTTCATCATTCAAAATGTTGAATTTCATCATCAAGGCATCAGTCGAATCACTTTCATAATACAATGAGGTAAAATCTTCATAGGAGTCGGCAATAAGAAAATCCTTGTAGGTGGCATCTTCTTTATAGGTAGAAACATAGGTCATCAATGAGCCAATACCCGCTAAGAGTATTTCTTCCCCTAAGGCTGAAAGTTGGTTTGGCAACACTTCTTCCAAAACTTCCTTTTTCTCAGGCTTACAAGCCGAGGCCGAAAGTATAAGGCAAAATAAAAGCAACTTTCTATACATCATCATTCACCATTAATGTTCTCCCTTGTAAACCGCCCGTATGCACAGCTAAAATCCTTGTGCCTGGCTTAAACGCATTATTTTCAATTAAATCAAAAATTCCAAACATCATCTTTCCTGTGTAAATTAGTTCTAATGGAATGTTAAATTCTTGTTCGAAAGCATTGATGAAATCTAATAATTCGGGCTTCGTTTTCGCGTAGCCACCAAAATGGTAATCTGTATTGATTGCCCAATTATCCAAATGGCTTTGATGAATGGATTGAAGTAAATCTTGAACTTCATCTTTCAAAAATTCTCCTTTGAGTGAAGAAAAACCGAGCACTTTTTTATCCCCTTTTAAGCCTGAAATCAGTCCCGCAATAGTGCCACCAGTGCCAACTGCCGTGGAGATCACATCAAAATCTTGATCGATTGTTTGAATAATTTCTTCACAACCACGAATGGCCAAGTCATTCGTTCCTCCTTCTGGAATCAGATAGAATTCACCAAACTCACTTTTTAGTTGCTCAATAACAGTAGTGGATTTCTTATTTCGATAAGTTTCTCGATCCATGTAGACCAGCTGCATCCCTTGTGATTCGGCAAATGCAAGCGTATCATTCAACAGTTCGTGCGCTTCACCCCTGATGATTCCGATCGTTTTAAATCCAAAAGCTTTACCTGCCCCCGCTACGGCATAAATATGGTTGGAATAAGCGCCTCCAAAAGTGAGTAAAGTAGTTTCGCCAATTTCTCGTGCTTTGAGCAAATTATACTTGAGCTTTCTGAACTTGTTACCAGAAATAATAGGGTGGTTCAAATCCTCACGTTTGATCATCAAGCGAATTTGCTTTTTATCCAATAAGGAACTCTTGATCTCCTGAATCGGTGTGTTGATAATTTCCACAGCACCAATTTCGCTTTTCAAGTCGACAAGTTTAAAAAGAGAGGATAAATAATATCGATTTCTTGGATTAAGCTACCGTTTTTAATCCTCTGGGTAAGGAATAAACAAGAAATTGGTGAATTCTGGGTCGACTACGAACAAACAACAGAATTCATCAGGATTTTTATAGGCTGCTTTAAAAGCTTCTTCGTTTTCGATCAATTTTCTTTGCAAAAACTCATCAATATAAGTGATGTAGTAGTTCCAATCGGTTCGCATCTCTTGCTTGGCCAGCAACAAGTTGCCGATGGGCATTTCGACTTTCGAAATGGGGAAAATTGGATATTCAGAAAAACCCCCTTTCTTCACTTCGTAGGCAGCTTCTTTCAAAATTTCAGCCACAATGATAAAGTCCTTGGTGATTGTGCCAAGGTATTTACCGCTTAATTCTGGATCGTTTTGCATAGTGCAAATCTAAGGTTCAATGATTTTTGATTCAAGACTAAAAATGGGTTTGAAGCCATTTTAATACATATTATCAATGTTTTTAGGCTTCACCTTGATCTTTTCTAGGGCTAAAAATTGCTCCCAGAATTGGTCATTCGGCAAACCAGCCCTGACTATAATGGGCTCTTTTTTAATTGGATGTTCAAAGTACAAGCCCCTTGCATGCAGGTTAATACTTTTATCGGGATTTGGTTTAGCAAAACCGTACTTTAAATCTCCTCGAATTGGACAGCCAAATTCTGATAATTGCACTCTGATTTGATGAGGGCGTCCAGTCACTGGCTTGACCTCTAACATGTAGTGGTCATTCAATTTGCCCATTAGTTTAAAATCAAGTTCTGCCTTTTGCGAGCCTTCCTCTTGATGGTCATAGGCTGTGGTGGTATTTCTTTCAGGATCCTTTTTCAGCCAACTCACCAATTTGCCCTCAGGTTGGCTTGGTTTCTTTTTTACGATCGCCCAATACGTTTTCTGAATCTTGCGGTTTTTGAAAAGCGCATTCATTCTTTCCAGTGCTTTAGAGGTCCGTGCAAAAACCACTGCCCCGCTAACAGGCCTGTCTATTCTGTGCACCACACCTAAAAAAACAGCTCCGGGCTTGTTGTACTTTTCTTTAAGATAGTCTTTGCAGTAATCAACCAAGGCTTTATCGCCTGTGCTATCGCCTTGTACCAAAATGCCTGCTGGTTTGTTGACAATCAACAAATGGTTGTCTTCGTAAATGGGCTGAACTATATTTTCCATTAGAATTCGCTAGTAAAGTGAAAGTTAATTTCAGGAAAATTGTCCTGAACCATTTGAAGCCAAGCTCTTGTTTCGGCCATAAAAACGAGTTTTCCGTCTTTATCACGAGCGATATGACGCTGCTTAGAATCGATAAACTCGCTTAACTTTTTAGGGTCTTTGGCTGAAATCCAACAGGCTTTATACACCTGAATCGGAACGAAATCGGCAGATGCACCATATTCGTTTTTCAGTCGGTATTGGATAACTTCGAACTGAAGTTGGCCTACTACTCCCACGGCTTTTCTGGCCCCCATTTCGTAACTGAACAGTTGAGCCACTCCTTCGTCCATGAGTTGGCTTAGCCCCTTTTCCAGCTGTTTTGTCTTCATCGCATCTCTATTGACAACCTCTCTGAAGATTTCTGGAGAAAAGCTAGGGATGCCTTTAAATGTACCTTTTTCTCCATCGGTAAGCGTATCACCAATTTTGAAATTACCGGTGTCATACAAACCGATAATATCGCCAGGCCAAGCTTCGTCAATAGTTTCTTTGTCCTGGGCCATAAAAGCGGTGGCCTGCGAAATGCGGAATTTCTTGTCCTGTCTTGTGTGGTAGTAATTACTACCCCGAACAAACTTGCCCGAACAAATCCTTAAAAACGCAATTCTATTTCTATGCTTAGGATCCATATTGGCATGCACCTTAAAGATGAATCCAGAAAAATGATTTTCTGTCGGAAGTACCTCTCTGAGGTCCGTATTTCTTGGTTTTGGGTTCGGAGAGATTTTCAAGAAAGTATCTAAAAGCTCCTTAACACCAAAGTTATTTACGGCAGAACCAAAAAATACAGGGGCAATTTTGCCACTTAGATAGTCATCCAAATCAAGATCGCCATATAGTTCATTGATCAGCGTTACATCTTCACGAAGTTTGGCAGCATCCTTTTCACCAATGAACTTCTCCAAATCAGGGCTATCAATATCAGAAAGCTTGACAGTTTCTTCGTAAAGCCGCTGCTTACTAGGTTGAAAAAGTCTTAAGCTTTTGTCGTAAAGGCTATAGACACCTTTGAAGGTTTTTCCGATGCCAATTGGCCAACTCAAGGGATGAACATTGATGTCGAGTTTGCCCTCAATGTCATCGAGCAGGTCATACGGATCTCTGCCCTCGCGGTCCATTTTGTTGATAAAGGCAATTACTGGAGTGCTGCGCATTCGGCACACCTCCATCAATTTTTCGGTTTGAATTTCTACCCCTTTCACGCAATCAACCACCATTACTACTGAATCGACAGCTGTTAAGGTTCGGTAGGTATCTTCGGCAAAATCCTGGTGACCAGGAGTATCGAGCAGGTTGATTTTGATGCCTTCATATTCGAAAGCCATTACAGAAGTAGCGACAGAAATACCCCTTTGCTTCTCAATATCCATCCAGTCGGAACGTGCATGCATATCAATTTTACTTGATTTAACTGCGCCAGCCTGCTGAATTGCACCCCCGAAAAGCAATAGTTTTTCCGTAAGCGTGGTTTTACCAGCATCAGGGTGACTAATGATTCCGAAAGTTCTTCGTTTGGCGATTTCCTGCTCTATTGTCATTCCAAAAACTAAAATTGAGGTGCAAAGATAAAAGAAAAAGCGCGAGCCTCGTGCTGTTTACCGTACTCTATATACACTGCTTGGAATAGTAGCTTGAATAAGCTACTGAATTAGTGCTTTAAATCAGCCAATTGATCTTCAACCGTTTTCGCTTGGTTTAACTCCTCTGGTTTGCGTTTCCTTTTCCATCGTTTATGCGTCCAGAGCCAGTATTGAGGATCTTCGATAATCTGTTGTTCAAGTCGTTTGGTATGTGCTTCAGTGATTTCTCCATAGGCTGCCTTTAATGGCTCGTCAAAAAGTACTTCTAATTTGAATTCATAGTAGCCTCTTTTCACTTTGGTAATACCGCCATAAACAACTGGGTAGTCTTTTTCTTTGGCAAACTTTTCTACCCCAAACATTACAGGAGTATCCTGATTTAAAAATCTTGTCCAGTATACTTTTTTGGCAATGCTGGGCGATTGATCTGATCCGAAGATCGTGGCAGTGAGTTGATTTTCTTGAGCAAAGAACTCTTTCACTTCAGGACGAGAAATAAGCTTTAGGCCGAATTGACATCTGGATGACAGTACTTTTCCATCGATAAACTTGTTTCCAAGCTTGTGATATATGGCCACACTTTGGTGTTCAATATAGTGATCGATTCCGACCGCTAACATTTCCCAATTATTATAGTGACCTCCAACAATGATCACGCTTCGATTGGCATCTGCAAATGGTTTTAAAACTTCTGGATTAACTACTTTAAAACGAGCGAGGGTTTCTTCTTTAGTAATGCTGAAATTCCTAAAGCTTTCGAAAAGAAAATCCGTAAAGTGACTATAGAAATTCTTCCTGATTTCTTTGATCTCCTCTTTTGACATATTCGGAAACGAATTCGTGAGATTGGAGGTGACTACTTTTTTTCGATAGCCGACAACTCTATAAATGATAAAGCAGGAAATATCCGAGACAATATAAGTTAACCACAGAGGTAATAATGAAACTGGTTTTACAAAAAGGTAATAAAAAAAGGCTGCCATACTTAAACTTGTAAGACAAAAGTATGTAATCGAGATGACAATTATACAGGGCTAGCTTTGGTGTGACTGGTGGTTATTTTGTCCATTAAATCTTATTGTATACCAAGTTGGGTTCGGATTGCACAGCTTTCTGTGGCTCAATTCTGTCAATGTGTCACCAAATGTCAGGCATATTCCTTTGGCACAACCATTGATAACTGGGAAACGATTTTATAGAACACAAAGAAATTATTTATAGATCATGGGAAAAATTATTGGAATTGACTTAGGAACTACCAACTCATGCGTAGCCGTAATGGAAGGTAATGAGCCTGTGGTGATCCCTAACAGCGAAGGAAGAAGAACTACACCATCTATCGTTGCTTTTTTGGACAACGGAAATGGTGAAAGAAAAGTGGGTGATCCTGCCAAAAGACAGGCGATCACAAACCCAAGAAATACCATTAGCTCTGTGAAGAGATTTATGGGTAAGAAATACAGCGGAGTATCTGAAGAGTTGAGAGGCATTTCTTACGAAGTAGAAAAAGGAAATAATGACACCGTAAGGGTTAAAATCGGTGACAGACTGTATACTCCTCAAGAACTTTCGGCAATGATACTTCAAAAAATGAAGTCTACTGCTGAAGACTACTTGGGTACTGAGGTAACCGAGGCGGTGATTACCGTACCCGCTTACTTTAACGATGCTGAGCGTCAGGCTACTAAAGAGGCTGGACAAATCGCTGGACTAGAAGTAAAAAGAATTATCAATGAGCCTACAGCCGCAGCTTTGGCTTATGGACTTGATAAAAAGAATAAAGAGCAAAAAATCGCAGTATATGACTTGGGCGGAGGAACTTTCGATATTTCTATCCTAGATTTAGGTGACGGAGTTTTCGAAGTGAAATCTACCAATGGTGATGTGCATCTTGGTGGTGATGACTTTGACCAAGTGATTATCGACTGGTTGGCCGATGAGTTCAAAAACGATGAAGGATTGGATTTGAGAAAAGATCCAATGGCTTTACAGCGATTGAAAGAAGCTGCCGAGAAAGCGAAAATCGAATTGTCTTCTTCCAACTCTACCGAAATCAACTTGCCATATATTATGCCAGTTGACGGAGTGCCAAAGCACTTGGTAAGAACACTTTCAAGGGCAAAATTCGAATCTTTGGCCGATAACTTGGTGAAGAGATCAATGGCGCCAGTGAAAAAGGCAATGGAAGATGCTGGTTATAGCATTTCTGATATTGACGAAGTGATCTTGGTAGGTGGTTCAACCAGAATCCCTAAAATTCAAGAAGAAGTTGAGAAGTTCTTTGGCAAAAAGCCTTCTAAAGGGGTAAATCCTGACGAAGTAGTAGCCATTGGCGCTGCTATTCAAGGGGGTGTGTTAACAGGTGAAGTGAAAGACGTTCTTTTATTGGATGTTACTCCGCTTTCTTTAGGAATTGAGACCATGGGTGGTGTTTTCACCAAACTCATCGAATCAAATACAACTATTCCTTCTAAGAAATCCGAGGTATTCTCAACTGCGGCTGATAGCCAGCCTTCGGTTGAAATCCACGTCTTGCAAGGCGAAAGGGCCATGGCTAAAGACAACCGTACGATCGGTCGTTTCCACCTGAGCGATATTCCACCAGCACCAAGAGGAGTGCCTCAAATCGAAGTAACTTTCGACATTGATGCCAACGGAATCATGAACGTTTCTGCAAAAGACAAGGGAACTGGAAAAGAGCAAAAGATTAGGATCGAAGCTTCATCTGGTTTGACTGATGCTGAAATCGAGAAAATGAAACAAGAGGCACAAGCCAATGCTGATTCTGATAAGAAGGAAAAAGAAAAGGTAGAGAAATTAAATGCTGCTGATTCTTTGATCTTCCAAACTGAGAAGCAATTGAAAGAGTATGGTGACAAGCTTTCAGAGGGTAATAAAAAACCAATTGAAGAGGCCGTTGCTAACTTGAAAGCTGCACATGGTAGCCAAGACCTTGAAGGTATTGATGCTGCAATGGAAGCTTTGAATAAAGCATGGGAAGCGGCATCACAAGAGATGTATGCTGCAAGCCAAAATGCTGATGCTCAAGGCAATGCCAATTCAGGAACAGAAGAGTCGACCGCTACTGCGGGCGGAGATGTATCCGATGTAGAGTACGAAGAAGTGAAGTAGTACTCGATTTAATATAAATGAGAAGCCAACCGTCTTACGACAGTTGGCTTTTTCTTTTTAGATTCCTCAAATTATCTCCGCAGATACTAGACTGATTGGTCTATTTTTATTTACTTTGAAAAATGATTTCTACCCGAGATAAGTTAATCCATACCACCGCAGCGCTAATAAGAAGAAAGGGCTACTTCGGCACAGGTATTAGTGAGGTGTTGGCAGAAGTGGGGGTTCCCAAGGGATCGCTTTATCATCATTTTCCGGATGGCAAAGACGAACTGATCAAGGCTGCGATTCAATACGGAGGAGAAAATCAGATGATGCGCTATGGCGTTGCACTAAAGGGTAAACCAGCCATCGAAGGCTTAAATGCCATGGTAGATGTGATGATTGATGATCTTTTAAGCTCAGATTTTAAAGATGCCTGCCCAATTACTGCAGTGGCTGCAGTAGCAAGTTCAATGGACGAAACAATCAGAGTAGCTTGTGAGCAAATTTTTAAAGGCTGGCAAGATGATCTCTCTGGGTATTTACTAAGAAGAGGAGTGACCAATGCCCACCAAAAAGCACAGCAATTATACACCATGTTCGAAGGCGCCTTTGTACTTAGCCAAGCGCACAAGGATGTGAAGTTTCTAGCAATACAGAAAACATATATCCCAATAATTTTAAAAAGTTAAAATTTTTTCAACCAAAAATAGACAGACTGGTCTATTTACAAAAAAAGAGATTATGACAATACTTGAAAAAGCCCCTGAAAGTAGTGCATTGGTAAGGTTCCAAGATTGCGATCCACTGGGCCACCTCAACAATTCCAAATACATTGATTACATGATCAATGCACGCGAGGATCACCTCATTAATATCTATGACATTAATATCTTTAAGTTGGCTCAAACAGAAGGAAGAACTTGGGTGGTTGGTCAACACGAGCTTTCATATGTAAAGCCTGCTTTTGTGATGGAGAAGGTAATTCTTCAAACCCGTCTTATTCATTTTGCACCAAAATATGTTCAGGCCGAAATGGTGATGATGAACGCTAACAAGAGTCAGTTGAAAGCGGTATTGTGGTCTAAATTCTTTCATTATGACGTTCGAACTCAAAAATCAATTGAGCATTCAGCAGAACATATGAGTTTGTTTGAACAGCTAGTGATCCCGCCTAATCATACCAAAGTAGAAGAAAGGGCCAGACATTTAGCGGCCGAATTGAATTCAGAGAGTGCAATGGCTTAGGTACTCTGTTATAAAAAAAACACAGCCCAAATTATGAGCTGTGCTTTGAATTAATCCTTTAAGAGTTTCGTCTATTTTGTTTTTACAGAAGCCTCATTCAAAACCTTTTCAGGTATAATTTCCTTCCATGTTTTTGGGCTCTTGGGGTCAAAATCCACTAAATACCAATCATTGCCTAAGGCCTTTTCTTTTACCCATATCACGTATTTTTTTCCTTTCGCGGTAATCAAATACTTAGAGGCATCATAACTGATATTATCTGATCCAAATTGACTTTTTAAACCACCAATAATTTGGTCTGCAAAAGCCTTGTTCTGCTCGTTCAAAGTCAATCTCATATCAAGAAGGTAATCGGCTAGTGCGTATTTATCATCCCCTTGGTTAGATAAGGCGTTAAGTTTTCCTACTTCTGTTGCACCAATTTCCAATTTGATTTTCATGAGCCTTAGCAGTTGCGCCATCTCCTTCAAGTCAATATTGGAGGACGCTTCAAATTGTTTTGGGTGCAAATAACCCAATACTTTCTCAAACTCTTGGTTTGTAGTGGAAGTCAAAAATTGCTCAAAACGCTGATTAATTGCTTCATTGTCCTCCTTTGACAAGGATTGTGCGCTGAGCGAAAAGCTCGCCAGTATCATTATAGCTACTGAAATATAATTCCTCATTTTTCTCATTTTCTATTCTTTTACAATTATCAAGCCTAATTGATAGGACTATCTTAGGCAAGTCGAAATTTGCATACAAAAGGTTACAATTAACGATTTGTGCTCAGGAATTATTTTGACGGCCCGCTGTCTTTCGCTTTGGAACCCACAATTTCTGAAAATGACTGAAAATTCTGCGTTGCAATCCAAAATCCATCGCCTTGCTTATGAATCTCCTTTTTTCCTTGCCAAATTCCTTTGTAATAATAAGCACCACAACCCAGCTGTACCGCATTTGCACTGAGCAAAGTCTTAGCGTGCGAGGGTGAATCTACCCAGCCCCGCACAATGTGGTCGGCCAATGCCAAATAGGATGGAAACTCAATTCCACCAACTGCGCCTATATTTTCTGAAATAGAGGGATTACTAATCCCTGCCAATGCCGCCCGCTCTTCTGCCCCCGCCCTATTCTTGGTTTTTGGATTGATATGGTCAAAAAAGTCCTTTTCGCCCATTTGAATAGAGTGATTATAAGCCATGATTTCCAGATTGGACTGATAGGCAACTGGCCTCTGTCCCATTTTAATTCGAGCATCATTAGAAACGAAGAAAATAGCCGCATTCAATGTTTTGTAATCCACCTTGTCGGTATTGATTTCTCTTTTGAACAGTTTAAAATCGCGGTAATTCTTGTTGTTTAGCTGAGTATAGTATTTATCGTCCCACTTTTTTTGTGCCAATAGGCTGGCCGGAATCAAGAGAAAAAGGAGGATTTGGAAGAACTTCATACAATATGACTTTTGCGATTAACGCTTTGGGGAAACAGATTCCTTAAGAGCTTAGACAACTTTTAAAATGATTTTTATAAATTTACTCAAACCTGACTACTCTAGGCGTGAATCGATTACAATTTTTAAGGCATTCTTTGCTCTTCCTCTGTTTTGTTGTCATTATTTCTTCTTGTGCTGGAGGAGTTAAATCGAGCATTCGTAAATCAGACATTGTTATTCAAACCGCCAAATCCTATTTGGGCACGCCCTATAAATATGGCGGAACCACCAGGGTTGGAATGGATTGCTCTGCGTTGTTATATCATTCATTCAGAAGTGTAAATCTTAAACTACCACGTACTTCCGAAGATCAATCAAAACTAGGGGCAAAGATCAATATTAAAGATTTACGCCCTGGAGATATGGTATTTTTCGCGACAGGTAAAGGTAAAAATGACATCACTCATGCTGGTATTGTTACTGCTGTAATGGGCAACTCGGATATTCGATTTATTCACGCTTCTACCTCTTTGGGCGTTACGGAAAGCAACCTTTTTTCCACTTATTATATTCAAAGGTTCAAACGGGCGAAGAGAGTGCTTTAAAATATTGCACATCTCACGTAGCTACAGAATATAAAATCTTAATAGTGTAGACATAAAAAAAGCCCTATGAAAACATAAGGCTTTTAGTGGAGAATACCGGATTCGAACCGGTGGCCTCTACACTGCCAGTGTAGCGCTCTAGCCAACTGAGCTAATCCCCCATTGGGAGCGCAAATATAGTAATATGCGCGGTATTCAAAAATAGAGAATTAAAAACTCAGTCATTTAAGGGAGAAATTACTCCAAGCAGCATTGGTGGTTTCGTTATTCTTTGACTTCAAGCGTTTAAGCATAATGAGTTGAGGGTTGTGCAACCTTCTCTTTGATTTTTTATCTTTAAGCAGTTAAGCTGTTTATTGGTCATTAAACAGGCGGCTTAGCCAGGGTCAAAAGGATTTTTTAACCTCTAAAACAACAACGCCATGTTCAAAAGTTATTTAAAGATTGCGCTCCGCAGTCTCAAAAAGCAAAAGGTATTTTCAATTATCAATATTTTGGGTTTGGCCGTTGGGCTTACCTGCTGTATGTTAATCGGGCTCTATATCTCGGAAGAAACGAGCTATGATAAGTTTCATGTCAATGCCGACAATGTTTATCGCTTTACGCGTGAATTTAAAAGCCAAGATGGCTCCACCTCACTTCATTTATCAAGAGTAGCCCCTCCTTTTGGGCCTTTGGCCAGGGAGGATTTTTCTGGAGAGATTGAAAAAATTGGACGAATGATGCCTGTCGGTGGGCCTGTTAAATACAACAACAAGCTCTACGATGAAGATAATTTCTACTTTGCCGATGCCGCAATCGCTGAAATTCTCACTTTCGATATGGTGGAAGGAGACATGAAAGAGGCATTGAGCCAGCCAGGATCTGTAGCCATTTCGGATGAAATGGCTTTCAAATATTTTGGCAATGAAGATCCGATAGGTAAATCGATCAATTTTCTTTCTCAAGCAGATTTAATTGTCAGAGGTGTTTTCAAAAAATTGCCCCATAATTCTTCGTTGACAATAGATATGATAAGCGAAATGACGCCTTTAGAGGCTTTTTATGGTGGAAGAGAAGCCATGATGCAAAACTGGGGGAGCAATAATTTCGCAACTTTTTTCACCCTAAAACCCGAAGGTCGTATTGATGAAATTGAACGAAGAATACCCGATTTCTTGACCAAGCACCTAGGAGAGAATGCCAATTCGTGGACCGCACTTCATATTCAAAAGCTGACGGATATTCACCTTCACTCAAATCTGGATGACGAACAAGGCCAAAATAGCGACATCAACTATGTTTATATTTTTGCCGCCATTGCCTTTTTGATTTTGGCCATTGCCTGTATCAATTATATGAACTTGGCCACGGCCCGTTCTGCCAACCGTGCAAAAGAAGTGGGCATGAGGAAGGTCTTCGGTGCGGGAAAAGGCAAGTTGATCAACCAGTTTCTAGTAGAATCCATCGTTCTTGTGTTTTTTGCCTTGGTTTTGGCAGTGGTAGCAACCGCATCAATTTTACCGTATTTCAGGTCATTTACTGGCCTTGAATTAGAATTTCAATTGCTTTCAAATCTCAAATTGGTTTCCATAATTTTAGGCAGTGCCATTTTAGTAGGTGTACTTTCTGGAAGTTATCCTGCCTTCTACTTGTCCTCTTTTCAACCCTTAAAAGTGCTGAAAGGGAAACTTACCAGCGGTGCCAAAAGTGGAGCACTAAGGCGTGTTTTGGTAGTGGTTCAATTCACGATTTCGGTGATCTTGATTGTATCTACTGTGGTGGTGTTCAATCAATTGGATTATATACAAAACAAGAAACTTGGTTACGACCGCGATCAAATGATGATCATGGGGGTGAGCCAACAAGTAGGCGATAACTATCAAGCCTTTAAAAATGAGCTTCTGACTATTCAGGGCGTTAAAAGTGTAGGCGGCTCAAGCAGGGTGCCATCTGGTCAATTGCTTGATTCTCAAGGAGCACAAGCCGAAGTGAATGGAGAAATGCTGCCTACTGAAATTGTCATAAAGATGTTGGGGGTTGATGCCGATTTTATTCCGACCTACCAAATGGAGCTGGCCAGCGGAAGAAATTTCTCAAAAGAATACGCTACTGACTCCGCTAACTTTATTCTGAATGAAAAATCTGTAGCCATTATTGGTTGGGAAAGTGCAGACGATGCCATTGGCAGAAATATGATTTATGGCGGGGTAAAAGGTAAAGTAGTTGGGGTAGTCAAAGACTTCCACTTTGAGTCGCTTCAAAGCACTATTTCGCCCATTATTTTACTGAATGCACCTAACAGAAGTAGAAACTTTTCCATCAAAATAGAAGGCACAAATATTAAGAGTTCGATTGAACAAATTGAAGCACTTTATTCAAAGTTCTCGCCAGACGCACCCTTGAATTACAATTTCTTAAATGATCGCTTTGCCAACCTATATACTTCGGAAACCCAAAGAAGTCAGTTGTTCACTATCTTTTCTGGCTTGGCTATTTTTCTGGCTTGTTTAGGTTTGTTTGGGTTAGCATCATTTACGGTTGCCCAACGCAGCAAGGAAATCAGCATAAGAAAAGTGCTCGGTGCATCTGTGAATCAAATCGTTGGCATTCTATCTAAAGAGTTCATCATCCTCATTGTGATTGCCATGTTCTTGGCCTTTCCTGTCGCTTGGTATTTTATGTCAGATTGGCTTTCAGGATATGCCTACAGAATTGATTTAGGAGCAGGTCCTTTTGTTTTGGCAGCGCTCATTTCTGGGGTAATTGCTTTTGTTACCATCAGCATTCAAACCTTGAAAGCGGCTTTTTCTAATCCTTCTGAAAGATTAAGAGACGAATAAAATTTTAATTGGGTGTAAAGCCGTTCCGACAGCTCGGATGGCTTTACATTTTTCAGAAATCGGAAGACCGACTCATCCAAAACACTAATGGCAGAAATTGATCGAAAAGCCAATATATACTGCCTTTTCAGCCTTATTTTGCCCAGTGGAATTCGAACATATTGGCCTGCCAAACCTCTGAACGGTTAGGTAGAATAAATTATTTATGGATTGCCTTATTGAGTAAAATTCGGTCGTTGCCTTTAAACCCAGCGTTCAAATACAGCTGATTTCCTGCGCTGTTATGGGGTTCTACTTCCAAGTGTAAAGTTTGTACACCAGCTTCTAGTGCTAAGGGTTCAAGTAATTTCAAAACCAATTTACCTATGCCCTTTCCCCTAAATCCTTCCTTAATAAAGAATTCATCTATAAAGGCATCTCGCCCGCCATATTCAAAACTAAAGCCAAAAGTCAAGGCCAAATAGCCCACTTTTTGATCTGAATATTCCACTAGCCAGAGCCTTCCAATTGAATTATCGCTGATGAGCTTATGCAAGTTTGGCCTTATACGCTCTGGCTTAAACGGGTAATGATCAATGGCATAAAAGTCCTTCATAAACTCCAATATCATTGGAATATCATTTTCGCAGGCTTGAATTAAATTAACCATAAGTCACTTGGGTTAGGAAATCAAAGCCTTGAAAGTTCAACTTTTATTCTTTTAGGAGCAGCGTCTTGCTCAATGACATACATGACACCGTAGAGATTTTTCTCGTCCCTACTTTCCAAATAAATTATACCAAATCCCGTATCCGATTCACCAGATGAAAATTCAATGGCCAAATGCCTGCCGAGTGGTATCAAAAAATAATCTGTTTCTACCGCTTTGCCGTTGGTCCAAATTCGCAAATTATTGCTCGACTGAAATTCAAAGGTCTTTCCATCGAGAAAACCTTCATCTTTTATCCTCCAAGAGGAATTGCCCAATTCCAGATCAAATTCTTGTGGAGCGTAGGGTGAAAAGTGATACTCGGTAGGGAATTCATCAATCACCGATCGCAATTGAAGCATTCCCTTATCATTGTATTTTCCGTAGAGGGTGTCGGCTTTAGATTCAAATGTCAATCGGTTGCCATTCTGAATCACCTTCCACTCTTCCTTTACATCGGCATAAAAGCTCACGGCCTTGCCATTGGGTAAAATCGTGAGCAACATAAGGCCTTGCTCTACAAAGCTTTCTATTTCTTCTGATTCATCTTTAATCACCAGGTCTACCCCATCTTCACCCATGGTCATTTCGGGAGGGGTAGAAACAATATATGCCAAAAGCCAATCCCCTTGAACCTGTTGAGCATTCAAAGCAACGGACAAAAGCGATAGAAGAACGAGGCAGAAATTACGCATGTCCGAATATACGCGAAATCGCATTAATGGATAAGCCCAGCAAGTTAAAAGACCTGAAAAAGCCCTTCTACAAATCGAACAAATGTGTGTTCAATTTTTGAAGTGCTTCTTCTTTATAGCTTCTATCTGTCAACAATGAAATGTTGTGACGGCTTCCTCCGTATGAAATCATTCGGATTGGAACGCTGGTCAGTGCTTCAAAAATATTATTGACCACGCCTTTGCGCTCCGCCACAAAATTACCCACTACGCAAATGATGGTTTGATTTCGGTCAACTTCTACGGTTCCGAATTTTTCTAACTCTGCTACGATTTTAGTTAAATAAGTAGCATCATCTATCGTCACAGAAACAGCTACTTCTGATGTCGTGATCATATCAATTGGGGTACGGTATTTCTCAAAAATCTCAAAAATCTTTCTCAAGAAGCCATATGCCAATAGCATACGAGTCGATTTGATCTTAATGGCCGTAATTCCGTCTTTAGCGGCCAATGCCTTTACATCGTCCGAAGTGGTAGCCGTACTGATGACAGTACCTTTTGCCTCAGGCTCCATGGTATTGAGCAAGCGCACGGTAATCCCCATTTTTTGAGCTGGCCAAATTGAGGCTGGATGCAGGATTTTCGCCCCGAAATAGGCCAACTCGGCTGCCTCGTCAAAAGAAAGCTCAGCAATTGGGAAAGTTTTGTCGACCACACGTGGATCGTTGTTGTGCATCCCGTCAATATCCGTCCAGATTTGGATTTCGGTGGCTTGAATGGCAGCTCCCACTAAAGAAGCGGTATAGTCACTGCCTCCACGTTGTAGGTTGTCAATTTCACCTTTAAAATTCTTGCAGATATACCCCTGAGTGATGAAAATTGAAGGTCCCTTTTCTTTTTCTAGTAAGGCAGTCAACTTTTCCGATATCAAATCCAAGTCTGGTTCATGCTCTTCGTTGGTGCGCATAAACTCCAAAGCAGGCAGCAATTTGGCATCCACTCCAATTTCTTCTAAATATAGGGTGAAGAGCTTGGTGGACATCAATTCGCCTTGTGCAAGAATATCACGATTGAGCGCTTCGTTAAAGGAAATCTTTAGCGTGATCAAAAGAAACTCGAAGTGCTCATCAATGATGGCCTTTGCTTCGGCCCTGAGTTCTTCCTTCTTAAGTAAATCCTGAATGAAGGTATAATAGTGCGCTCTAAGCGCTTCGATTTTAGCCTTGGCTTCGTCCTTATCGCTTTTGGCCAATGACTCGCCAATAGCGACCAAGGCATTGGTAGTGCCAGACAAAGCAGACAGCACAACAATTTTAGGCTCATTGTCTTTTGTGATTAGTTGAGCAACTTGATGCATTCGCTCCGGTTTCCCAACCGAAGTTCCTCCGAATTTTAATACTTGCATTGAAAACTGATGGGTAGTTTAGTTTCTATTTTTTTCGACTTAAAAGCCGAGCATTTTTATGGCCGTAATGGCAGCTTCATCACCTTTATTGCCGTGTTTTCCTCCTGCTCTGTCTAAAGCCTGTTTTTGGTTATTAGGGGTTAGTACACCGAAAATGACTGGCTTATTGTATTTCAAAGCCACATTTGTAATGCCATGGGCCACGGCATCGCAGATAAAATCAAAATGACGCGTTTCTCCCTGAATTACACAGCCAAGACAAATCACCGCGTCAATGTTCTTTTGCTCAGCCATCCATTGAGCGGCCAAAGTAAGTTCGAAGCTGCCCGGTACAGACTTGCGTATAATGTTATCCTTCGCAACTCCGTTGGCCACTAACGTCTCGTAAGCGCCTTGATAGAGCGATTCCGTTACTTCTTCGTTCCATTCTGACACGATCACGGCAAACTTCTTTTTGCTCATATCTGCCACGTTTTTACTGCTATAATCGCTGAGGTTCTTTAGGTTTGAAGCCATTTTTTTGATTTTCGATTTTATAAAATAAAAAAGGTAAGACCTTTCGACCTTACCTTCATTGCTAATTCTTTATCAGGAATTACTTTCCGGCAAGGCCTTCTAGGCGTGCCTTATGTTTCTTTGCGTTTACTATCTCTGAAGCACCAAAATACTCTGTGATGATTTTATCCAAAGGTTTAATGGCCGCTTCGAAATCTCCAAGCTTCTCGTAAGCCAAAGAAGCTTTCATTAAATAAGCTGGTGAGAAGAATTTGTCATCTACTTCCGCAGCTGCTTTTTCGTATTCATTCGCGGCATTGCTAAAGTTACCAAGCTCCATATAAGCGTCACCTGTTAAGGCATATCCGCGGGCTTGAACTAAATAATCATCATTGCTGAACGATTTTAGGTAATTCAAAGCTTCATCAAATTTTTGCTGCTTCAAATAAATTGCTCCTGCATAAAAACTAGAGAGGTTTGCTGCTTCTGTGCCACTATAAATATCGATGATACTTAAAAAACCAAGGTTTCTACCATCTCCGTTCAAAGCCAAATCAAGGCTATCTTGCTCAAAATAGTACTGTGCCTGAAACATTTCGTTCTGGCCATCGGCATTTTTTTGCGTTTTGCTATAATTGATGAAATAGATAACGCTGGCAATCACAATGATTACTAAACCAGCAATAGTCCCAGCAAAGCCTGCCGGACCCATTTCTTTCTTCATTTTATCTACAGAAGATCTGTCTTTTGAACTTGTTGTATGTGCTTCTTGAGAAGTCTTATTAGCCATCGCTTGAAAATTAGGTCGCAAATATAAGGAAAATGTTGAAAAACAACCGCTTAAATACTAATCCATAATGTATGGATAGTCTTCCTGAACGTAGACATCCTTGTACGCTTCAGAAGGATCTGGGTAGTTGGATTCTTCGGCAAATTTCACCGATTCTTCTACCTCAGCTTTGATTTTAGCATCAATCTCCTTTAAATCTTCTTCAGTAGCCCAGCCATTTGCCAAGATTTTGATTTTCACCATTTCAATTGGGTCACGGTCTTTGTATTCTTTGAGCTCTTCTTTGGTACGGTATTTTGCAGGATCAGACATTGAGTGTCCCTTGTATCGGTAGGTCCTGAACTCTAATAAAGTTGGGCCATCTCCTCTTCTGGCCCTGTCTGCCGCCTCTTCTACGGCAGTATGCACCGCCTCAGGATTCATACCATCGACTGGTGCAGAAGGAATATCATAAGATTCGCCCAAAGTGTATAGCTCGGTTACATTGGAGCTTCTGCCAACAGCTGTACCCATGGCGTAGCCATTGTTTTCAATCACAAAAATAACTGGCAATTTCCACAGCATGGCCATGTTCAATGCCTCATGGAAAGCGCCCTGACGCACAGCACCATCGCCCATCATACAAATGCAGAGGTTGCCAGTTTTGTTGAACTTCTCAGCGAATGCAATCCCAGCACCTAATGGTACTTGACCTCCAACGATGCCATGGCCGCCCATAAACCCAACTTCTTTGTCGAAGATGTGCATTGAACCACCCTTTCCTTTAGAAACACCTGTTTCTTTGGCCATCAATTCAGCCATAATTCTTTTCGGATCTGTTCCGAGTGCCAAAGGTTGGCCGTGATCTCTGTAGGCTGTAATCCATTTGTCACCTTTTCTTAAAGCAGAGGCAGAACCACTCGAGCAGGCTTCTTGACCAATGTATAAATGGCAAAAACCCTTGATTTTCTGTTGTCCATAAAGCTGACCTGCTTTTTCTTCGAATCTTCTCTGCAACAACATGTTCTCGTACCAGAACATGTAAGTCTCTTTTGAGAACTTGGTTGCCTTAGTTGCTTTTGCTTTAGATGTTGCTTTAGTTGCGGCCATTCGTCAATATATTTGAAGGAAATCAGCGTCTCCTTTATTTTACTTGTTTAAATCGGATTGCGAAAATAAGACAAAAACGATCAACTTCGAAATTAATGCATCTGGAATCTATCGGCCTTCACAATTTCAAGAACTACGAAAGCTTAAATGTGGCCTTTTCGCCCGAAATTAACTGCTTTATAGGAAAAAATGGAAGTGGAAAAACTAACCTGTTAGATGCCATTCATTATTTGTGCATTACCCGTAGCGCTTTTAATCCGCAAGACAATCAATGTACCCTGCATGGTGAAGATTTTTTTAGCCTAAAAGGGAAAATGAATTTGGGCGAAAGAATCAGCACCATTGTGTGTGGAATGCAAATAGGTAAAAAGAAGCTAATCAAGTTAGATGACAAGCCTTACAAAAAAGCGAGCGAGCATTTAGGCAAATTCCCAGTGGTATTGATCGCACCGAATGACACCGATGTAATCAGAAATGGCAGTGAAGACAGGCGCAAATTTTTTGATGCCATCATCGCTCAAACGAGTCAGGTTTATCTCAATCAATTGATTAATTACAATCACGTATTGAAACAACGGAATGGCCTGCTGAAGCAGTTCGCTGATCGTGATTATTTCGATGCAGCCCTTTTACAGCAATACACAGATCAATTGATTGATTTAGGTGGCAAAATACATTCGCAACGAAAAAGCTTTATCCAAGCATTTAAACCCATAGTCGAACATCATTATGCGCAGCTCTCTGAGGAAAGTGAACCGATAGATTTGCTGTATGAATCCGATTTTGATCAAGATATTGCGGCCCTGTTCAAACAGAATATCAAAAAAGACATTATTCTAAAACGGACGAATGTTGGCATTCATAAAGATGATTATCCCTTTATGATGGAAGGCGAATTGATCAAAAAATTCGGCTCTCAAGGCCAACAAAAAAGTTATTTGATCGCGCTCAAACTCGCCAACTTCGATTATATCAATACCGAAACAGGTTCGAAACCACTGCTCCTCCTGGATGATATTTTCGATAAGCTGGATGATTTTCGCATTACTAAATTGATGGAAATGGTAGCTTCTGATGCCTTCGGGCAAATCTTTGTAACCGATGCAAGGCCTGAACGCAGCCATAAAATCTTCGATACCATCGGCCACGAAGTCAAGTTTTTTGAAATGGAAGGTGGAAAAGTGGTTTCCTAATCATTAGATGGATTAGGGAATGCAGCCCAGGTGAATAAAATAGCGGCTAAAGAAGTTCGCAAACAGTTTGCTAAGGTGGCATCCTAACTTTTGGAAAGTTTCGAACTTTCCAAAAGTCATTTCGTCTTCTGTCTCGCTTTTAGTCTTGACCATCAAATAATGAATTTAGCTCTCCAACCTCCTTTTAGCTAGAGTTCGAGTTTCTGGCTATCCTCTAAATAATTCGCCTGTTCTAGGTAGGATTGGTGGAATTTTATGAATTCTTCTTTGCCTCCAAACCAGTCAAGGACATATTCTACATTTAAGAGAGTCACCTTATTCGATAGGTAAGCATTATAGCTGCAAAAAGGCCATTCTTCTAAGTTTTTTGTAAATCCGTGAAGTACAGGATTGGTATGGATATAAGCGATTACTCTGGATATGTAGGCGCTAGAGTTAATCTCTTTCTTGCGAAAATTTGCAGCAAAAAGACCTCCTCTGCGTTGGTATTTTTTATTGTAGGACTGTGTATAGCTACTAAAGAAGTTCGCAAACTGCTTGCTAAGGTGGTACTCTAACTTTTGGAAAGTTTCGAACTTTCCAAAAGTCGCTTCGAGCTCCGATTGATCTTTAACTTTTATTAAAAAATGAAAGTGATTAGGCATTAAACAGTAGGCTAAAGAATCAGCAATAGGCTGAATGTGCTTTTCCCATTGCCGAAGAAAATAACGGTAATTCTCTACCTCCCTAAAAAGGTTTTCTGCTCCGTTGGCGTGGTTATAAATGTGATATAACTTTTCTGGCTGCATACAATTAAGTTTTGCGGTATCCTAACTTTTGGAAAGTTTCGAACTTTCCAAAAGTTGTTAATAGATCAAGGCATTTCGTTTCAAAATACTCAATTTCTCTTTACAAAAAGGCTCTCGATTAGCAGTAGTTAATTCCCCACCTTAATCCTTTGGCCTTTAGAATGAGCTGAAAATTCTGGAGCGTACATGTTTTCGATAGAGGTTATGCCATTCGAAAATTCACCTTTATTATTCACCCTTAAATCATATTCGAAAACGAAAGTACCTTTGGGTAAATATTCTATGAAGAAGTGAGTAGCAGCATCTCGTGTGCTTTCATAATAGCCTAAACCATCCTGCCATTTATAGCTCGAAAGTACATTAGTCGGTTCAAGACCCGAGGCCCTCATGTCCTTTAAATGGATAAATTCCATATTCCTATCCGAGCGCAAAACAATGCGAACCCTTACCAATTCTCCAAGGGCGAGTTCTGATGATGGTGTAATCAATTCCAAAGACTCGTTTGCGGCAATACCTACGACTCTATAGAGCTCCTTTTCTATTGAAAGGTTAGTGTTGGAAGATGTCATTTTGTCTAAATCTTCGAAGTATTGCCAATACAATCCGCCCCAAGCAATTGTGTTATTTTGGTTGTCAATACTAATGCTAGCCATTTCATTTTTGACTTCAGTAGTATTCCAAACCTTTTTAAAATAGCCCGTGCCCTCCTCTTGATTATCGGGTTTGACGTTACTTGATAAAACTGTCTCTTCGCCAACCTTAACAGTCATGGCATTAGGAGTTTCGTTCAGAGAATGCTCAGTAGAAATTAAGGCAAAAATTGCATCGGTAGTGGCTTTGGTAGACTTCCAACGGCTTACTCTTTTTTGTGCTAAGAGCCATTGTTTAAGACCTTCTACAAATTTTTGATCTTCTGTGATGGTAGAAAATGCTTCGATTAGCATCGCCTGAGTTTCAATTGGGGATTCCCATGAAGACCAACCCGATTGATTGGTTTTCCAGTAAATACCGAGTTCAGGTGATTGAAGTGATCTCTCTTTTAGCGATTTCATAATTCGCTTCACGACTCTTTTATTACCCTTGCTATGGGCATAAAGTGCAATCATGGCTTGACTTTGTAAGTCCAATCTCGACCAAAAAGTAAAAGCCTGCTGTTCATAATAGTCCAATGCAGCTTTCCGTATTTCGGTTGTGGGTTCTTCATCCATTAGTGATCTGACATAAAGGTTTTGAACTTCAATAAACCCTATATGTTTATCGTTAGGATCGGTATTCTTGCGCTTCAATATTGAAGCATAACGTTCTTCAATTACCTCATTCAGATAGGAAATACCATTCTCGATTATCTTATCACCACTTTCTGAACCCGTTATACTTTTCAAACGCGCCAGTCCAGTTAAAATATGTTGAGAAATATAAAGGCTTTCACGATTGCTACCTGCAAACCAAGGAAAACCACCAGATGACATTTGCATTTCGGCCAGCTTGCTCAACGCACTTTGCAGACCGTCTTGCATCTTTTGAGATTCAAAGAGCATGGCCATTCTGCTTTTTTGCTCTGTTTCGTTTTTGGCTTCGCGAAGCCAAGGGGTTTCTTCAATCAATATAGATTTCAGTTCTGGATTCTTCTCCAGATCGCTTTCCAGATTTCCAGCCTTTTGCCATGCCTCAAAAGTGGATTCTATCCTCGGGTTTTGAGCAATCAAAAAGCTACCTAAGCTATTGGCAAAGTACCTCGAAAAGGTTTGTTCTGCACATTCATAAGGGTATTCTATCAGATAAGGCAAGCTCTGAATTGCTTCCCAAATCGGATTGGTGGTCATCGTCAAGGTAAGACTATGATTAGTCAAAGTTGACGATTGATTGTTCTTGAGTTTATCAAGTGAAAACTCGTTCGTACTTTTTGAGTCTACCCAAAGCGGCAGACTTTCTTGCACCATCATTCGGTTAGGAAGTACTGGAATGATACTTTCTTCACCATCAGAAAAATCATTGGCAGCAGCCACAATTTTATATCGAATGGCTTGAGTACCGGCAGGAATGGCCAATTTCCACTCCAGGTTAATGCTCCCTTTCGGGCTAAGGATAAAATTCTTATTGCCTACTTTGTCCAAGATCAAGCCTTCGAGCAATGTATTAGTCTCGGCATCGAATAACTGCAATTGACCGAAACCACTTAAAGTGTCTAAGCTTAAACTCGCCACTTTAGCGGATAAATAAAGCGTATCTCCTTCACGAAAAAAGCGAGGCAGGTTGGGTAAAACCATCAACTCCTTTTGCGTTACGACTTTCTTTTTCAGCAAGGCCGAAGCTAGGTTTTTGCTATGGGCCAAAAGCTGCAAATTCCATTGCGTTAAAGACTCTGGACTCGTGAAATTGAATGATACTTCTCCTTTTTCGTTGGTTCGCAATTGAGGGAAAAAGAATGCGGTTTCGTTTAAGTTTTGTCTTGTTTTTACTTGGGCCAAAAGTTCGTTTTGCTTTTGCAAACCCTTCTTGGTAGTGATAATAACTACACCATTGACCGCCTGTGCACCATACAAAGCTGTAGCTGATTCGCCCTTTAGCGTTTCAATACTGGCAACATCGTTCGGGCTAATTTCAGAAACAGACTTTAAGACTCCATCCACCACATAAAGCGGTTCTTGGCCAGCTTGAATTGAGCTATTGCCTCTGAGTACAAAGCGTTGGCCGGATCCAGCTACCCCTGCCACTTTGCCTTGAAGAGTAGAAGGTACCTCCTCTAATTCTTCCTCGTTCGGTATCTCCACCGCAGAAATACTATAGCCAAGAGATTTTTTCTCTAGCCTCATACCATATCCAACAACTACCACTTCCGCCAAAGCGGTTTCATCAGGCACCATCAGAATTTGATAGTAGTTATCCTCAGCCACGGCAAAACTGAAGGTTTTATAGCCCAAAAAACTGACAAAAACATTCTCTAAGTACTTTGCTTTGATTTCAAAAGTGCCATCGCTATTTGTGTTGGTCATTTGAGCCCTATCTCCTGTAAAAATGGTTACTTGGGGCAATGGCAAGCCTGTTTCGTCCATAATCACCCCTTCGATATATCCATTCTTTACTTTGGTCATTTTTGTTGAAATCACTGGTCTCGGGCTCTTTTTCCACCAAAGGGTACTTACATACCTACTTTGAGCACCTTCTGGATTATTGAAGTCAAGGCCAAACCAATTGAAATTGGTATAATAAAGTCGAGGCAGTGTACCCGAATACCACCTGTTAATATTCTTGAAAGAGGTACTGTTGAAGCTGTTCTCAGTGTCGTAGTGACCTCTTGCATAGTATTGATCCAAAATAAAGGGATTGAATGACCAAGTATTTTGCTTGAACTGATCTAATGAAGCATCGTACATCGAGGCTAAGAGTTCAGCATTCATTTGCTCTCCCTTTTCACCTGTGATTTTAAATGACCAAGTTTCTTCTACCCCAGGTTGGAGTTTATTTCTGAAAGTACCTACCTCTAAATTGAGCTCTGGCCTGATATGAGGCACATTGATTTTGATATATTCCTGATGAAAGGAATTGAAAGCCGAGTAAAAGAAAGAGATTCCAAAGCCTCGTTGATCGGAGCTTTCTACAGGAATCTCTAAGGTTTTGAATTCACTATTCAAAGTTTCAGTGACTCTCTGAACAACTTTATCCCCCTTTTTCACCCATATAGTAACCACCAAACCTTTAGCTGCTGTGCCATAGCGAAAAACTGCTTTTTCACCAGGTTTATAACTATCCTTATCAAGCGAGGAGATAAACAATTGATTATCTGAAACTCTTTTACTTTTAGCGTCTAATAGCTCGAAAGTCTTCGTGGCTTCAAGTAAGGCGCCAGAGGGATCAGTAGTTGTAAATTGAACCTTATAATGCCCAACAGGCCATTCAGCCAATTTTTCTAAGCCGATTGAATGATCAACACCCGTAGAAACAGAGTCTTTAAAATACACCTTGGCTTCTGGCCAGTCTTCAATATTGCCTTCGTTTTGATAGGGCAAATGTGGAAATAGCCTTTCGTGTTCTTCGATACTGAATCCGGGATAATCTGGCGCATCCCAAGGAGCGGAACGCTTGACAGCTTTAGGGCCTTGTAATTTACTGATGGTTAAAAAGCCCTTCACTTCTTGCGATTGATCATTCAGCGAATTGGCTTCTGCATAAAAACGTGGAGACTTTGTGCTTCTTTCCAACTGATTTGGTACAACCAGCGAAACTCGGTAACTGTGATAACCCACTTTTACCTGAGTATTAGCCTTGTGTGTTTCTCCATTAATATCGGTTACTGTAGCTTCAATATTGTAGACAAAAACAGGCTGGTTCGCTGTTGGGGCGGTTGAGTCAATCAAGGCTTTAAAGGGAATTATAAAACCGCCTGATTGATCCGTATAGACTTCGCCTACGGCAAGATCTACTTCATTACTTATTGGATATCTTGGATAAGAATAGTTTCTGTAATTATCAAAAGATGTATTTCGTGTAACCGTATAATTTACTCGCGCATTAGAGATACTACTCCCTGCAAAAGCAATCGCATTTCCCTTCACAAATACCGAGTCATTGATCTTGTAGGCTTCCGTAATTGTTTCAAAATCCACTTCGAACTTGGGACGTTTGTATTCTTCAACAGAGAAATAATGAGTTTGATAGTCATGATTTTTGGCTCCCTTTAAAATTAGAGAATTAGCTAAATCTTTATCAATTGCAATATAGAACCCTCCCGTCATACCAGAGTTTGGCAAGGTGAAACTTCCAGCAATTGACCCAAATTCATTGGTTTTCAATTCCAATGAATCTAATGGCTCACGATTTGGGTTATGAAGTATTACCAATAATTTTTCATTAGCAACCACCTCAGAGCGATCCTTAGTTTGCTTGATCAATATTCCTTTGAAAAAAACTTCCTGACCTGGCCGATAAATAGCTCGGTCTGAGAAAAACTGAAGGTTAGCGGTATAGCTTTCTTCGTCTTCTACTAATCGTGAATTACTACTACCATATAAATAGTTGTTCCTGAAAACAGCTTTGTCCTTGCCTTGTTTCAGTTCAACAGTAATGTTTCCATAGCCATTTTTCACTTTTGGAAAACTTACTTCTCCTGACGTATTCGAAATTAATGCGGTATCAATTCGGATGTTCTGCTTTCCTTGTGAATAAACATGAAAGTCTACATTGGCCTGTGGCGCTCCATTATTTCTATTGATAATAATGTAATTGTATTCCTTATCTGTTTCTGTTTTTACAATGGCCAGATTGGTTACTTGAATCAAATCATAAGCCACCATAGCTTCACCATTTCCACCTTTGGATACCACTGTAAGGTAGGTGCCAAAAGGATGTGGCGGAAATAAGACTTCGGTAGAATGAGTTTGATAATCATGCTCATTCTTCAACCTTGTAGTCCATTGTTGCGCAGGCTCAAGACCTTGGATAAATTCCTTGCTTAGAGAATCATAAGGCAAATCCCTGAACTTATCATATTGCACAAAACTGATGGCATAAGTGGAGAAAAATAGACTATCGTAATTCTTGTACCGCAGTAAAATCTTGGCAGGTGAATCAGGCAAAATAAATTGTTCAGATCTCAAGTCAACTTCAGACATTTCAATCTCCTTGGCAAGTGAGACACATTGTGTGGCACCAAAACTTTCAGGATAATTCTTAATTGCCAACTTGCAGATTTCCAATGCCTCTGCTCTTTTGAACTGGTTAATTTTAAGACCATTAGGGTCATATTTATCCCCTAATTCATTTAGCTGATATGCAATTTTAAAATCAATGAGAGTCGAACTTTCATATTGGGCGAACCGTGACTTTAAGCTGTTTAGCGCTTTTAAGTATAAATCATCTTTATTGGGCAAACTCGTTTGCTCATAAACCAAGGAGAGCCTAGCTAGCGTGAGGTCAATCAAGGCTGATGGCACGGTATCATTCAAATGCAATTTTGTTAGCCTTTGATAGATGCCTAAGGCGCGGATGAAATAGGAAGATGTATCTGGATGAATGATGCTCAAGCTGGCAAATGAGTCGGGCATTGCAAATATGTCTGTGTCATTAAAGGCAAATCTGTTTTCTGGTCGAGCACGTTGGTGATCATTGGCAACCAAAAATTGGATGGCTTGATGCGCTAGTACATCAAATAGTAGAGGTCGATAAATGTGCCCATTATCATCATTGGTTAACAATGTTTTGTATTCTTCAATTGGAGTTGAAAGCTGCTTCTGGTCAAAGGCTAGGGAACGGCCAAAACGAAAAGCGATGGTATCTAATAAGGTTTTAGAATCCCAGGTCAAAAAATCAGCGCTCAGGTTTTTAATCTTTGATCGATTTCGCAACTGCCAACTGTTGGCATTGAAGTAATCTAAGTACAACTTAGCCATGATGCCATCCAAAATGTTGCGTTCAGGCCTTTGACTTACAGCTAATTCAGATTGAAGCTTATTAATAACTTTTTGCTGAGCTTCCTCTTCGAGAAGTAAGATGAACTTAGATTGATAAATTACCGATTTAAGTACCTGATCCTTCGCATTGGCCTCTTTGGCAGCTGAATAAATCGAATCTACTTTGGCTACAGCAGATTTAGGTAAACCTTGAATTTCTAATCGAGCGACTAACTCCCATTCCGCTTCAAAATCAAACTCCTTTTCTTGGGCAATTCCATTTAAAGAGATTAAAAACAAAATCAAAAATGATATTAGATACTTCATGTATTTCATCTTTCTAATTAACAAACAATGGAACAGAAACCACTATCTCAGATGCAAGATAAGGTCAAATTCCATACAACTAAGTAGCTAGTTCAGCTGAATAAGTAACGCAATGAAGAAAATCCCCCAATAACTGATACAATTCTACCAATAAGCCTTTCAAAGTAGCAGGTTTTAAAATTTGTCGATAAATTGAATCGCCTAGTGAGGTGAATTTGCCCTTGGTGTGCAAACGTTTGATCAAAAGCAGTTTATTATGAGTCATAAAATCCAAACCTTATCTGGTTATTTCCACGAGTACCAAAAGTCGGTTGCTCAACCCGAAGAATTTTGGGAGCGCATTGCGGAATCTTTTCATTGGAGAAAACTCTGGGATAAAACCTTGGATTGGAATTTTGACGAACCTAAAGTAAAATGGTTTGCCAATGGCAAATTGAACATTACCGAAAATATTTTCGAAAGGCACTTGTACACAAAAGGTGATAGCCCTGCCATTATTTGGGAAGCCAATGAGCCGAATGAGCCCAACAGAATCATTACTTATCGAGAACTTTATGAACTTACCAACCAGTTCTGCCATGCCTTGGTTGATAATGGCATTCGGAAAGGTGACCGTGTGATCATTTACATGCCGATGGTGCCAGAAGCCGCCATCGCCATGTTGGCTTGCGCAAGAGTGGGGGCAATACATTCAGTGGTTTTTGCTGGCTTCTCATCCACTTCTTTATCCGATAGAATTATTGACTGCGGTGCTAAAATGGTTTTGACTTCGGATGGTAATTATAGAGGGTCCAAAAGCATTCCCGTAAAAGCCGTGGTAGATGAGGCTATATTGAATACCCCAAGCATAGAAAAAGTAATTGTGCTGAAGCGCACTTTCGAAGAGGTAGTGATGAAAGCCGATAGAGATCTCTGGTGGCACGAGGCAGTCGCAGGAAAATCCAAGGATTTCACTGCGGTTGAAACGGATTCAGAAGATATGCTCTTTATCCTTTATACCTCAGGCTCTACTGGGAAACCCAAAGGAGTGGTGCACAGCATCGGTGGTTATATGGTGTATAGCTATTATTCCTTTATGAATGTATTCCAATATTCACAAGGCGATATATATTGGTGTACAGCAGATGTAGGTTGGATCACAGGTCATTCCTATATTGTTTACGGTCCTCTCTTATCAGGGGCAACTACGCTAATGTTTGAAGGAGTGCCAACTTACCCTAATGCAGGCAGATTCTGGGAGATCATTGATAAGTATAAAGTCAACCAATTCTATACGGCCCCTACTGCCATTCGTTCCCTGCAAGCTTTCGGTTTAGAACCACTGGAACCGTATTCTCTGCAATCACTCAAAGTAATCGGCTCGGTTGGTGAACCTATCAATGAAGAAGCTTGGCATTGGTACCACGACCATATCGGTAAAGGCAATTGCCCACTTGTTGATACTTGGTGGCAAACAGAAACAGGGGGGATTATGATTTCGGCTTTGGCGGGTATAACGCCCAACAAACCCGCTCATGCCTCTCTTCCGCTTCCTGGTATTCAGCCTGTGATTATGGACACAGAAGGCAATGAACTTACTGGAAACAACGTAGAAGGAAATTTGTGTATCAAGTTCCCTTGGCCTGGAATGATCAGGACCACTTATGGCGATCATGAGAAATGCAAAAAGGAATACTTCTCCGCTTATAAAGGAATGTACTTTACAGGAGATGGTGCCAAAAGAGATCATGATGGCTATTTAAGAATCCTCGGAAGAGTTGACGATGTGATCAATGTTTCTGGGCACAGGATGGGCACAGCTGAGGTCGAGAATGCCATTAACGAACATCCAAAAGTAGTAGAATCAGCGGTAGTCGGTTATCCTCACGAAGTAAAAGGCCAAGGGATTTACGCATATGTGATTTGCGATATGGAAGGAAGAACAGAAGCCAACCTGATCGAGGAGATTAAGGATACTGTTAAGAAAATCATTGGACCCATTGCCAAGCCAGATATGGTGCAAATTGTACCTGGGCTTCCCAAAACAAGGTCAGGAAAAATCATGAGGCGAATCTTGAGAAAAATTGCGAGTGGCGATATTTCAAATTTGGGGGATACTTCTACACTCCTCAATCCAGAAGTGGTAGATGACATCATAAAAGGCGCAAACCTAAAGTAAAATTGAAGTGGTTGTAAGATTTATACTTAAGTTCTAAAACCTTTTAAGTAACCACTTACGTATAATACCGCATCACTTTTTAAATATCACTCATGAAAAGAAAACTAACAAAAATTGCCTTTGCCGCTTTTACGCTTTCTGCATTGGCCTTAGTGCTCACAAGTGCTGCTAGCGCACCAAAAAAAGGAGACTATGATTGGTTGAAAGCGCGATTAGAAGTCACTAAATCTTATACCATTGAGGTACTTCAAGCAATGCCCGAGAAAGATTACGACTTCAAACCTGACGCAGACCAACGCACATTCAAAGCACAGGCTTATCACATTGCTTACTCCATAGATTATTTCGAAAGGGCCCTGTCCAACCCACAAGCGGCTTGGAATCCAGGAGATGAAAACTCTAAATCGAAGGAAGAACTCATTAAATGGACCATCGAGAAATTTGATGCAATTAATAAAATGATTCTCGAATCGGATGCTAGTGATGCCAGAACAGCAGGTATCATCTCTTATTTAGATCACAATGCCCATCACCGAGGCCAAATCATCACCTATTTAAGATTGAAAGGAATTAAGCCTCCAAATTATAAGTAGGTCTATTAGTGTAACAATGGATCAAAAGCTGTGTCAAAAACACGGCTTTTTTTATGTGAAATCTATAAATAGAAGACCTCTCTAATTACACAGACCATTTAAAAAACGATTATCCTTTTATTGCCCCTTTCAAGCTAAGCACAAGAAAGGGCAAAGCATTTATTTATATTTTCACGCTGTAACAAAAACTCACAATATGAAAATTATAAGCACAGTACTCATTTTACTTACTAGTTTCAACCTTTCATTCCAAGACAACGCAAAAATTATTGGGGATTGGAAAGGAGCACTTGACGTGCAAGGCACTTCTTTGCCACTTATTATCCATGTGACTGAAAAAGAAGGTAAATTACTGGCCACCATGGATAGTCCTGAACAAGGGGCCTACGGTTTAGCCTTTGACACCGTTTCATTTAAAGAAGATGTCTTAAAACTTTCGATGACCTCTATTAACGGCACATACGAAGGTAAAATGAAAGAAGGCAAGTTCGAAGGTAAATGGAGCCAAGGAGGCATGTCGCTTGACTTGAATCTAGAGAAAGAAAAGAAGTAATCCACACCGAAAAAGTAAGCTTCATTGTGATAGGTGCTAGAAATATTTAACTTCTAGCTCATTTCAACCTTAATTACAATGAAGCCACATTTATTAAGGACCATAGTGTCCTTTTTTCTTTTATGCTCTACCCTTCTCATTCACGCCCAAATTGAAGAGGCTCCTACAAGGAACGAAGGTGAAGGCCCCTTTGAAAGATTGATCATTCGAGGAGTCACACTTATCAATGGAAATGGTGCTCCGCCCACCGGCCCAGTTGATATTGTTGTAGAAAAGAATATTATCAAAGGCATTTTCAACGTAGGCTATCCTGGAATGCCAATCTTAGAAAAAGACAGACCTAAAGTAGGCCCTAAAGATCAGGTAATGGATTTAGAAGGCATGTACCTAATGCCTGGCTTTGTTGACATGCATGGTCATATTGGCGGGACAGATCAAGGTACTCCAGCTGAATATGTTTTTAAATTATGGCTAGCCCATGGTATTACCACCATTCGCGATCCTTCGGCAGGTAATGGCATCAGATGGGTGCTAGACCATAAGGAAAAAAGCAATAAAAATACCATTACCGCACCTAGGATCCTGGCCTATACTGGCTTTGGGTCAGGAGCAAAAGCACCGATTTCTACCCCAGAATTGGCGAGAGAATGGGTAAGGCAAAATGCTGCTAACGGAGCAGATGGTATCAAATTCTTTGGTGCTGCTCCCGATATTATGCAGGCTGCCCTTGAAGAAAACAAAAAGTTAGGCTTGCGTTCTGCGATGCACCATGCTCAAATGGATGTAACGCGTTGGAACGTGCTTAATTCTGCTCGTGCGGGTTTGACCTCTATGGAACATTGGTATGGTTTGCCAGAAGCTCTGTTTACAGATCGAAGAGTTCAGAATTACAGCTTAGATTACAACTACAGAAACGAGCAGGATCGTTTTGGAGAAGCTGGAAAGTTATGGGCTCAAGCTGCACCTCCGTTTTCTGATCATTGGAATAAAGTGATGGATGAACTCCTAGCGCTTGACTTTACATTGGATCCAACCTTTAACATTTATGAAGCGAGCAGAGATTTGATGCGTGCCTATTCCGCTGAATGGCACCAAGAATACACCTTGCCTTCCCTTTGGGAATTTTACAGGCCCAGCAGACGCTCCCATGGATCTTACTGGTTTTATTGGGGAACTGAACAAGAAGTAGCCTGGAAAGAGAACTATCGCTTGTGGATGACCTTTATCAACGAATACAAAAACCGTGGGGGTAGAGTAACGGCAGGTTCAGATTCAGGGTTTATCTATCAACTTTACGGTTTCGCTTATATCAGGGAATTAGAATTGCTTCGCGAAGCTGGTTTTCATCCTTTAGAAGTAATAATGGCTGCAACACTAAATGGTGCTGAAGCCCTCGGCATGGCCGATAAAATTGGCACAGTTGAGGTTGGCAAATTCGCTGATTTTGTAATCGTTGAAGAAAACCCACTCCAAAATATGAAAGTGCTTTATGGCACAGGCGCACTCAAATTAGACGAGAACAACGAAGTTACTCGCGTTGGTGGAGTGAAATACACCGTAAAGGATGGAATTGTCTATGACGCCAAAAAATTACTTCAAGACGTAAAACGCATGGTTGACGAGAAGAAAAATGGCATGAGCTTTAAAATGACCAACAAATAGAAACTATTGCCTCAAAAGCTTCAGGGTTTTTCCATCCACATTGAGGATGTAAAAGCCTTGAGGCCAATTTGAAGTATTTACTTCGATAGGTTGCTCATTCATTATTTCAAATTGCCAAACGACATTGCCGAGCAAATTGTAAACTGACAAGGTCTTATCGATTGCGCCCACCTGTGGGCTAAATGACAAGCGATCGGTAAAAGGATTAGGATATACCTTTAAACCCAAGGACTGAAAGAATTCATCATCAACTCCGGTAATCACCTCAGGTTCATCAACTTCATCTTCCAAATTGTAAACGAACTCTTCGAGCAGACCTCTCGGGGTTAATGTTTTGCCAACCAAAGCTGGGTGGTCGGGGTAGATTCTATTGAACCTAAAGGTCAGATTTTCATTGATTCCCAAAACCGTCCCTTGAGCCGTAGGTTTGCCTGCTTTAAAAGGAACTCTGTATTCCCAAACTACTTCTCCTGCAGCGTTTAACTCATAAGCATAACCAAATCTGCCCGAGAACATCAGCACATTACCATTTTTTAAAATTTGAACGCTCGAAACGCCAGTGGAAAAGGCAATACCTGGGGCATCGGGATGTTGGTAAGTTTCGAGGATTATCTCTCCACCCTTAGTTTCTGGATCAAAGTAAGCTCCAGTTTGAATATCGATAGTGGTCAACAAATTGCCAACCGATGTTCCAGATGGGTGTTGGTTATTGAACACAAGCATTTTACCGTAGTTTTCTGAGCCAGCCTCGGCCATAGGATCCAACCAATGCACATTGTGCTGATAAAACAAGTACTGCTCAGTATTGGTACTGGCATAAGCCTTTGGATTACCAAATCGGAAAAGAATATCTCCCCCCTTTCCGGCCCGACCTCCTGCTGAAGTTTTAGCTTGCTCGGTGGTTGTACTATGGTCTATCACCCAAAACTCATTGAAGTAAGGCGAAGAAATTACAATTTGATCTAAAACAGGGTTATAGTCGATTGAGTTGAGGTGCAACCAATCTGGGTGAGCGTCATGTTCGTCATAGTTGATGTTAATTTTTGACCGGGATTCAAAAACATCTCCGAAATTAGCCACATTAGAAAACTTGTCTTGCACCAAATGGTCCAGCACATGCCACTCCCAAACAATTTGATTTGTTGTGGGATTCCATTCCAAGATCATCTCGAAAAGGACATGATCTTGTGTGATTAAAGCGGGGTCTCTCCCTTCTGCAATCGCCTCGCTACCCGATATTTTTTCCCAAGCAATCATCAGTACGTTGCCATTGGGCATTGGAATGATGTCATGATGAAGTCTAGCCTTTTCATCGTTCAAATTAAAACTTGCCAAAATATTGGAGTCCCAGTCCACAATGTCAACTGATTCTCCTCCGCCTGGTGCCCAAATGGCATCCTCTGTCCAATTATTAGGTCTTTTAGCCCGAACCAGATTTCCGTTAGGCAATAAATAGGCGCTATTTCCTGGTCGAGAGTCATTAATATCATCCCAAATATGGACTACTTGCCCATCATTGTCGATCAATAAAACCTTCTCCTGATTATGAGAATAAAAAAAATTGTAGCCTTCGATCCTTTGAGATGAGGTAGAAAGAACCCCCACGGTAGATTGGGATAAGGCATCCGAGAGGCTGAATAAAAAAACAGTTAGAGCTAAAGTGAAAACTTTAAGCATAGTATTGGATAGTTAAGTATCAAGGAAAAAAAGGGCTGATAAATCAGCCCTTTTTTAAGTTTAATTCAGGGTGATTGGCCAATCGGCCCCATCTGTATAATGTATTACCGCTGTTCCAGTTTCACCATAGGTGTTAGACCATTCAATCGTCCAGTCGTTGCCTACAATGGTCGAGACGTAAGTCCAAGTATCACCGAATTGATCTACAAATCCTGTAAAGCTAACATTGGTACAAACATCCGTGAAAGTTAAGGTAGTCGCGTTCGCAGCACCTCCACCATAGCATGCGGCATATCCACCGAAACTCCAATCAGAGAAACGATAGACCCCGCCACCTCTGGCTACAATATTAACATTACCGGATCCAGTGCCTCCACACCAGTAAGCTGAGCTTTCGTAAGCGAAAGTTCCAGCCAAGTCTGACGGGCAAGCTGCAGGAAGTGTAAAATCAAAGTGAGCTGTAAAAGCAGTACCTCTAACGGCCGCGGAAGAATTATCAAAACCGAAAACGCTACCATCCTCTAAGGTAATATAACCTTTGAAGGTGAATTGATCTCCAGCTGTCAAATCTGCAAACGACAGGTTTAAAGCTTGTAGAATTTGAGGAGCAGTGATTTCTATATTTGGCATACCCCTAAATCCAGATTCCGTATCTATAAAATCAGATTGTCCATAGGATCTAAATGCGGTAACAGTCCTATTCGCTGCACCCACTGGTCTATAGATTAAATCAAGTCGATATTCAGCTACAAGATTACCATTTTCTAGATCAACGAACTCCACACCATAAGTGTAACTAGAAGCATTCGTAGTGCTCTCATTCAGCACGTTAATCAGTTTAGCTGATTCACTCAAACGCTTGATATAAGCCCCTTTGCCGGCATCTTCAAAAGTCAAAATCGGCTTTAGGTCTTCGTCCGCACAGCCAAATGCCAGCAATACGGATAAAACAATTATTGAAAGTCTATTAAATTTCATGTTGTTCAATTTTTTAGTTCACATTAATAAACAGTCACACTTCCGTTATCCCAGAAAACTCGATCAGTAATTAACTTCTGAGTAGCATTCTGATTTCTGTTTACATAATCAGCCGGATAAAAATATGATGACATGAATGGGCCAGGTGCAGACTCCAAAGCAGGCGCCATATTATTTGGCTTACCAGTTCTTCTGTACATATTATATGACTCAATACCGTTGCCCCAAAGAGCGATGTAATATTCTTTCATTACAATATTAAGCTTACCATCCTGATCAGCAGCATCATAACTAGCCAACACGAAGTTCACGTAATCATCCACATCACCAGCAGTGGGTACAAATGCATCCCTAACGCTGATCAAAGTACCCCTTTGGTTGATCTGCTTGGTGAATGTCGCGGCATCCCTAGAAGAGAATCCTTGCACTTTTGCAATTGATTTTCTAATACCACTTTCCAAAAGTGTTCTAGCGTTATCCGTTGTTCCCAAGGTCAAAGCAGCCTCTGCTCTCATAAAGTCAACATAAGATGCCAACATAACAGGCCAAATACCTTGACCCCTGGCTCCTGTAACACCACTTTGTTGCTGATCATCGAATGAATTTTCATCAAATAGCCCTCCAGCGGGATATAGACCGTAGATAGTCCGAATGTTACCATCAGGCGGAATCCCCTCATTATTCAAGTGATCTCTACCCCAATAACCATCACCTGGGAAAGCTATGCAATAAGGTAACCTCGGGTCAATTGCTGTGTACCAAGCTGGTTTTGCATTTTGATCAGGGGTATTACTAAAGTGACATGAATGCGTAGTTGAACTTTGAATCTCAGCATTCTCTACTTGTCGATAGAAGTAATAACGTATCCTGGGATCAACAACAGGTACACCTGCGTCTTCCTTATCTGCTCTTAACAACCACATATAGTAGTTCGACATGTAATCACCATCGTTCGTCTCATAGGAGTTGTTGTAAAGTGGATGACGAGAATTCGGATTTACGCGTGTCGTTCCATAAGAAAATTGGAAGTCCTCAGCTGCGGTATCAATAAAATCACCCCCAGAAACAATTGAATTAATGATGGAAGTTGCCTCAGCAGCAGCTACCAATTTAGTGGTTAAGGCCGCTCTTAATTTCAAGGTTTTCGCAAAAGTAATCCAGC
>PCUU01000097.1 GCA_002786855.1 Cytophagales bacterium CG12_big_fil_rev_8_21_14_0_65_40_12 | reverse complement strand
AGGCTAAAATTACCAGTAAAACGCGAATGATCGTCATCAACTCTCCACATAATCCGAGTGGAGCAATTTTGAGTGCACATGATTTAGATTCCCTTGAAGCCATCACCAAAGGAACCAATATTTTAGTGCTTTCCGATGAAGTTTATGAGCACATTATTTTTGATGGTGCAGAGCACGAGTCAGTACTGAAGAGAGCAGAATTGAGGAAACGCAGTATTGCAACTTTTTCCTTCGGGAAGACTTTTCACGCCACAGGTTGGCGAATGGGTTATCTGATTGCGCCAGAGGTGTTAATGGTTGAAATCAGAAAAGTGCATCAATACAATACGTTCGCCATTCACACTCCAACCCAATATGCGATTGCTGATTATTTGAAGTCGCCAGAACACTACGAGTCAGTTGCACCTATGTATCAGAAGAAGAGAGACTTTTTTCTTGAAGCCATGAAACCTTCTAATTTTAAACCCATTGCGGCAGGAGGTACTTACTTTCAATTGATGAATTATTCGGCCATCAGCGAAGAGAATGATGTGGTTTTTGCGGAATGGCTCACTAAGGAAATTGGTGTAGCCACTATTCCTATGTCAGTTTTTTATCAAGACAAACAAGACAATAAAGTACTGCGTTTTTGCTTCGCGAAGGGGGAAGAAACTTTAGCCAAAGCAGCCAAAATTCTTTGTTCTATTTAATAGCTTTACCCCATGCAAAATCTTAGGCTCTCACTCATCCAAAGCGAAATCCACTGGCACGAAATAGGTGCGAATTTGGGAATGTTCGAAGAGAAGATTTGGTCTTTGAAGGGCAAAACAGACCTCATTGTTTTACCTGAAATGTTCCAAACCGGTTTTTCCATGGAGAATACGGTGCTGGCCGAGCCTATGAATTTTACCACTTTTAAATGGATGAAGCAATTGGCCGCTCAAACAGAAGCGGTGGTCACCGGCTCGTTCATGGTAAAGGAGGAGGGAAAGGTTTTCAATCGCCTGATTTGGATACAGCCTAATGGCGAATGGAAAAAATACGATAAACGCCATTTGTTCAGAATGGCCGATGAGCACGTGCATTTCGATTTCGGAACTGAAAGATTGATTGTAGAATGGAAAGGCTGGAAAATTTGTCCGATGGTTTGTTATGATTTGCGTTTTCCCGTTTGGTCAAGAAATGTAAACCTGGCTTATGATGTGTCGCTTTACGTTGCCAATTGGCCAGCAGTGAGGATTAACGCTTGGGATGCTTTGCTCAAAGCTAGGGCAATCGAAAATGTTAGTTATTCGGTTGGTCTCAACCGTGTGGGCATCGATGGAAATGGCATTGAATACAATGGACATTCTGTGGTTTACTCTCCCAAAGGTGAAACCCTGGCCTTTTCAGATAATGAGGAAATTATAACTCTCACATTGGATAAGCCAGCTTTGGATGACTTTAGAGCGAAATTCCCAGCACATTTGGATGCCGATCAGTTCGAACTTAAGTAATCCCTGACCAGCATTATTGAGGATTCAGTACTCTCAACCTCCAAAACTTCTACATAATAAAGGGACATCATTTTCTTCAATACATGGTTTTCACCATTAATTAGAACCATAGCATTGAGTGATGTGTGTCGAATAACCTTCTCTATCAATGGAGCAACCTTGCTTGGGCTTTCGCCTGCTTCACTTTCCAAAATCAAAACAACTTTTGTCGCTTCTTTTAAAAATTGAAGCCCTTGTTGAATTAGGAAAGGCTCGGAATGGCTATCAGCTTCAAAAAGAATGGCCTCAGGGAATTCAATTTTTAATTGCTTCACCAGTTCACTGCTGAATTTGATATTCAGCAATGCTTTGATTTGGAGGTGGAGGATCAGCTTCATTTTTGGATGATGATGCGCTTTACGGTGGCTGTATTTGTACCATTAAACACTCGGATCAGATAGATGCCAGCCGCTAAATTACTGGAAGGAATTTCTTTAGTCACGCCTTCACTAAGGTTGATGTTTTCCAAAATCTTCTGTCCTTGAACGGTATAAAGCTCAAAAACTGCGTCAACATCTGTTCTTAAGAAAAATGAACCCGAAGTTGGATTGGGAAATGTCGTTAGGGTGATTGAATTGTCTTCACCATTTCTGGCGGTTGCACTTTCGTTGGCCAAAATATAGATTCCACCGCGGTTGTTTCCAATGATAATTGCGGGCTTTCCATTGCCAAATAGATCTGCACTTGTCAACCATGAGCCATCGCTCAGATTGGTGAGATTTAGCTCCTCAACCAAAGAGTTTTGTAGTAATTGATTTTGAGTAGAAGCCGGAGTAAAGTCTTCATTTATCGTACCTGAAAGAACATTAAGATTACCAGAGTTATCCAATGTGATCAATTCAGGTTTTCCATCTGAATTGAAATCATTAATGATCAGAGTCGGGTTTCTTTTGAGAAAATTTGAGGTAATTCCAGCAAAACCGTTGATGGGAGAGTCAAAATTAAAATTACCTTGATTCAGGTAAAGGCTAACCGCGCCTGAACTTGCAGCTCGCAATAGGTCTATTTCTCCGTCTGAGTTCACATCATAAAAATGGACATTGTCATTTTCACTTAAAGAGAATGCAATGGTTTGAGGCTCGCCAAAAGTAAAATTTCCAGTATTAAGTCGGTATTGAAGGCTGGTGATATTATTACTGCCTGTGGATTGGTAGATCAAATCTTGGATGCCATTGCCATCGAGGTCAATGAATTGCGGTTTTATGTTTCTAGGTGCTGAGGATTTAAATTCAAGAAAATCATTGTCAATCAGTTGGAAGGAGGGGTTGAACTGACCTCCAGTGTTTTCGAATTGATAAATGGAGGCGGCAAAGACACCCTCATCTAATTCCCCTCTTGTTCCGATGAAAAAATCGAGGTCTCCATCGTTGTCAAAATCAGCGAAAGAGGGATAAGTATTTTCTCCTAAGTCAAGCATTTCATTTTGCAAAAAGGGGATCGAAGCTGTCTCAAAGTTGAATGCTGGCGTTGATGAGCTCGAATAGATTTTGGAAGTGTTTCGGAAGTCTACCGTATTCAACACATTGCCATCGGCATTGCTGGAAATGATAAGCTCCTTTTGCCCATCGAAATTGATGTCTTCAAGAAATGCGGTAGGAAAAACCTGAAATGCTGCTGGGTTGGCTTCGGGATAACTTACGAATGAGGTCATCAAGGCCGTTTCAGAATCACCCACATTGGTCATAAAATAGAGCGTTTGGCAAAATTCATCAGAGGTAATTAAGTCCAGGTCGCCATCATTATCGGCATCAAACAACGTAATTGTTTTGCCTCCAGCATGTTGTAGATCTTCCTCATCGTTGATACCAAATTCAAGATTAGCAGCACCGCCAATGGGGCAAGAACCTCCAAAAGCAAAATCATCGCATCCACATTCTTCGAATTCACCCCAGCGCCTGGCTACTCGCTCAAAAGTTAATGCAGAGCAGTCTCCGTTTTCAACGCTTGTATTTTTGTAGAAATCAATTGTGCTAGCAGTTGTAAAACGGTAAGAAAGAATGTCCAAATCCCCATCTCCATCAATATCTGCGATGCCCGGAATGTCAGATGCATTTACTTGAATATTTACCCCTCCATCGAACCTTAGAAAGTCTATGGCCTGTTGCCATTCAGGAGTTGCACCCGTACTGATGTTTTCGTACACCGTAACCCCTTGGGGCACACTCGTGAAAATATCCTTTTTGCCATCGCAATTGTAATCGGCAAGAATAAACCAGTTGGTAATTTCTGGGGGAAAGAAACCCTTGTATTCTGGCGCCCAAATAAATTTTTCGTTTTCAGCTAAATAGGTAGTGAGTTCACCAGAAATTCTATGGAAAATGATCAAATCTTCTATTTCGTCACCATTCAAGTCCATTTTCTGAAATTGAGCCGAATTGACGCCTCCTTCCCAAGCCCTTGATAGCTCCGAGTTATTGATGCTCATTGGAATTCCATTTTCAAACCTAAAAGCGAATTGCCCGCTGAGCTGGTAAGAAAGAAGAAATAATACAATAGAAACTAGGGCCTTCATAAATATGCGTTGCGCAAAGGTAAAGATTTCATCGAATGCAATAGGTCAACGAATTTGATAAGGATTCTGTATTATCTTGTCGCTCAATTTGGCAGACTAAGCATTCAATAGATTATGGACATCCTCGCACTTTACGAAAAGTTTAAACAATCGACTGGCGTTTGTACGGACACACGCAAAATTAAAGAAGGGAATCTCTTTTTTGCGTTGAAAGGACCAAACTTCAACGCGAATAAATTGGCGGATCAAGCCCTAGAATTAGGTGCTTCTTACGCGGTAATCGATGATGCTGAGTTCGATAAGGGAGAACGCTTTATCCTTGTGGAAGATGGATTAACTGCATTGCAGCAATTAGCGAATTACCATCGAAAACAACTCCAAATTCCAATTATTGGGATCACTGGTTCGAATGGTAAAACCACAACTAAAGAATTAACGCGCAATGTGTTAAGCACCAAGTATAATGTTCTGGCCACTAAGGGCAATCTTAACAATCACATTGGAGTGCCACTCACTCTTCTCTCCATAGACGATTCTATAGAGATTGCAATTATAGAAATGGGCGCGAATCATGTGGGCGAAATAGCAGCGCTTTGTTTGATCGCTGAGCCAACCCATGGGCTGATTACCAATATTGGTAAGGCACATTTAGAAGGTTTTGGGGGAATAGAAGGGGTCATTAGAGGTAAATCCGAAATGTACCATTGGTTAATTGAGCATGAAGGCGTCATTTTTGTGAATTCTCAGAATGAAATCCTTTCGAACATTGCCCAAAAAAGAATTAAGGCCCCTGTCTATTATCCAGCGAAGGGCGACTTTCTACATTTGAACTTAATTGAAGCGAAACCTGAAATCGTTTTTGAAGACGAAAATGGAGATAGGGTGAATACCTCGCTAAGTGGAGCCTATAACTTTGAGAATATGGCAACAGCCCTTTGTGTGGGTAAGTATTTTGGCGTTGATCCGCAGCAGGCCAATGCGGCTGTGGCTAATTATATACCTGACAACAACCGCTCTCAAATACTGAAAAAGGGAACTAATACCATTATTATGGACGCTTATAATGCCAATCCTACTTCTATGAAAGCTGCTTTGGAAAATTTGGCTTTAATGAAAGGGAATAAAATTGCCATTTTGGGCGATATGTTTGAGTTAGGTGCTGAAAGTGAGTTAGAGCATGCTGCGGTGGGCATTCAAACTTTGGGTTTGGCTTTGGAACAGGTCATTTTTTGTGGCGAAAACATGAAGGCTGCTGCTGCCACCAATCTCGATGCGCTTTATTTTGAAACCAAGCAAGCACTGAACGATTATTTGGGCACTCAAACTTGGGAGGGTAAAATAATCTTATTAAAAGGTTCTCGGGGAATGGGGCTTGAAAGCCTCTTGGATTACCTCTAAAAAAAATGAGGAACGGCACCACCCGTTCCTCAACCTCAACCTAAGTAACTGACGACAAGAATTGCTTAACCATCTAATCCAATTGCCGCCATGTTGTCTTCGAAATCAAAACCTATTGATTCTGAAACTCTTTATTTTTGATGGTCACCGTTTTGCCATCGATAGTGAATGTCAAACCCATGGTATTGCATACCAATTGTAGCGCTTCACTCAAATTATTTTTATTAAAGAAGCCAGTATAAGGTCTGTCTTCGATATTCTCAATATCATATTCAACTTTCAGATCAAATTGTCTTTGCAATTCGCTGAGCACTTCAGAAAGCATTACGCTTTCAAAATCAAATTCACCAACCCTCCAATTGTCTATATAAGATAAACCAAGTGGCGTTGCCTCCTTCACATCGTCATCTTTCACAATAACCGCCCAACCCGGGCTCAAATCAATATTTTCAGAAGACTGTCTATTGCTTACGCGAACAAGTCCAGTTTTGCAGGCTACTTCCAAAATGGTATTTCTAACCTTTACATTGAAACTTGTGCCGAGCACCTTGACATCACCTTGATCCGTATTGACTATAAAATCACTTCCTTTTCGCACTTCGAAAAATGCTTCGCCAATGAGTTCTACTTCTCTTGTTTCATTCCATGCTTTTTCGGAGTAACTCAATTTAGAGTCAGCATTCAAATAGGCAATAGAGCTATCTGGCAAATAAACCGATTGAACTTGAGCAAAAGAGGTTTCAAACACCGTTTTTTCATTCAAGGTTTGGTTCAATACAAAGAAAGCCCCTACTGCAAGAATGAAAGAAGCCGCAATACCTATCCAGTATTTTCTGTAAAGAGGAATTACTTTGGTTTCCGAAGTGATTTTAGCTTCTAAATTGGCCCAAGCTTGGCTTTTCGATTTGCTTGAAGGCACATCGAAAGCAGATAATAAGGCCAACGAACGCACCAATGGAGATTTTCCATCCTGTGTGTCTAGCTTTGAAAGAAATTCTTCCGAAGAAATCTTTCCTTCCAACCAAAGCTGTTCGTGGTTTATATCGTCTTGGTTTAGTTGCATTTGGGGCTAATACACCATATGGCCGTTTAACCCTACTCATGGAGCAAAAAAATTAGAAGAAAAGATTAAGAAAGAGTGATGGGGTAAAATCTAGCAACACAATGTCTCTAAAAAGCTCTTGCGGTACTTCGCCATTTGCGATGGTGCGCTCAATAGCATTTACATTTAGTCGTCTACTTTGAATGTTCAAATGGTTATAAACATTGAGGATAGAAATTCCAAAATCACCGCGCAATTCATCGTTTTCGAACTTGACAGCCGCTGATAAATCAAGTCGATGATAGGCAGGAAGCCTTTCGATGGTTTTGTTGGTGTTTAGGATTTCATAGTTGATTATTTGGCCTTGTCCATTTTCTATGAACATTAGCTCTGGTCGATAGAAAGGCTTACCACTACCGTAAAGGAAGGTGGCAGAAAAGTTGAATTTTGGAAGTTCGAGGATATGAACAAACTTGATTTCATTTCTTTGATCAAGTCGAGAAGGTAGTTTTTCTCCATTATTGATTTGAGAATAGATACTGTTGGCTTTGCTGTAGGTGTAAGATAGCCAGCCTTGATAAGGGCCAATTTTCTGCTGCACTAAAACGTCAACCCCGTGAATTTCATCTTCGCCATTGGATACGGTGGTGATAGGCCTAGTGTCCCCGGGCCTGTTGGGGTTTGCCAGGTGCGAAACCGTTAATTCCACTAAACCAGTAATCTGTTTTTGATAATATTCAACGTCTAAACTGAAACCGCTCTTGCTGTAGTTAAATCCACCAATGATATGCTCAGACCTTAAGGCTTGGAAAAGGCGATCATCCGCTAAAATCCAGCCGTCTTGAAGGTTCGACCGTGGGTCGTCATAGAATAACTGGCGGGCAAATTGGAAATATTGACCGTTTAGAAACTTAAGTTTAAAAGTTGGAGAAACCTGATAATCAAGCCCAAGTCTTCGACCGAAATAATTTTCATCGGTTAATGCCGTGATACTGGCCCTAAAGCCTAAATCAAGGCTTAATTTTTCGGTCAAACGAAATTTATCCGAGGCATAAAGTGCAAGAATATCTCCTGCTTGTTGCCTGTTAGAACTTGGTTGTTGCATTTCTCCGTCAATTACAACATCGTTAATGGTCTCAATGGAAGACAGGTTAAGTCCAAAATCAAGGTTATGCCTTTTTTTGATTTTGAGTTCATTCCGAAAATTCAATTGATAATCATCTACTTCGTTCAGTCGGTTGGCACTGAATTCGCGGGTGATTTGACCATTTTCATCTCGGTCGGTGGTGCTAAAGCCGTAACCGAAATTGTGGGCGCTATAGGCCAGTTGCAAGCCTGAGTAATAGCGAGAACTCCAATTTCTGGACCAAATGGCTCCAATGCCTAAGTTGTTCCAATCTGCCATTTCATCCGTGTTTTCGGTTGAAACAATCACGTTGTTGTTTCTGGTGATTTGATCAAAGTTGGTATTCAGTTCGTCATTTCCTCGGTAAAGGCTAAGGCTAAGAATGTCCTTCTTCGATACGTTATAGGTTACTTTTAAATTGACATCGGCAAACTTGAAATCAGGCCTTAGTAAGTCTTCGTTTTGTTCATTATTGTTCTGTGAAGTCAATTGATTTGAATTTTCGCGGTAATTTTTATACAAATCTTTAAACAGGTTAGAGCGTATGATGTCGGTAAATGCTCTTCTGTAACTAAAATGAATAGCCCCTTTTCCCTGATTTAGAGGTGCATTCAAACTCATTCTGGCACTAAGCAGGTTGAGTCCTAAAGAAAATTCTGGTTCATTGAAATTTCCGGATTTACCCGTGATGTCTACCACTCCTGACACACGACCTCCATATTTGGCACCAAAACCGCCTTTATATACTTGAATGTCCCTTACAGCATCGGGATTAATGGCACTAAAAACCCCGAAAAAATGGTCAAGTCGATAGATAGTAAATCCATCCAACAAGACTAGATTATGGCTAGAAGGGCTTCTTCTAATGCTCAAGTCAGAAGAGGTTTCGTCCGTTCCGCTGATGCCGGGCAATAATTGTAATGATCTAAAAATATCGATTTCTCCAAGGGTGGGTAAGGCAGTTAGGTTATTGGTATTGATCGAGATTTGGCTCACTTCTCCACCAGTTTGAATGAGATTGTCGCTTCTTAAGCTCACTACAGTAAATTCAGCCAAGTCGACCGTGCTTTGGGCCATGGAGATCCGAATCGTTTTTTTCGATTTGACTGGATCAAGCTTGATAGTATTTTTTTCATACCCCAGGTAAGAAACCTCAAGGGTAGATGTGTCAGAAGGTACCTTGGTCAAAGCAAAATAGCCATCTTTATTGGTCACAGCACCTCTATTATCACCAGAAACTCTAATAATGGCATTTGGCAGCATTTCGCCCGTTTGTGCATCGGTAACAATACCAAAGACGGTAAGATCAAAAAGGCTGGGAGTATTCAGATTAATGTTAAGTGTGCCAGGGGTAAGAATGATTTTTCCATTCAATACTTGGTAATCAATACCTTTGGGCGGGAGTATGGTATCAAGAAAATCAGTTAGGGACTCTTTGGTGTAAGTACCATTGATCGTAATGCCGGTAACGAGGGCATCGTCATAAGCAATTTTGACATCATACTTATTTTTTAGCAGTCGGATTACTTTGGAGAGTGAGGTATTGTCAAACCTTTCAGAGATGGAAATGACAGGCAGTTCTTGCGCTTTCAACAAGCAACTGGAAAAAATAAAAAGAAGAATGCAAGAGTATTTACGCACTATTCTACGATCACCTCTCCGTTTTTAATTTCAAATTGAAGTCCCATTGGTACAAATACCAATTGCAACGCTTCTTTAAGATTATTTTTATTGAAAAAGCCGCTGTAGTACCTGTCTTCAATATTTACCTTCACCAGCATTTCAATATTAAATTGCCTTTCCAATTCTTTAATTACATCCTTTAGGGAGGTAGCGTCAAAATAAAAATCTCCATCCCGCCAAGTGCCAATTTTGTTCACGGGAAATTCCGAAAACTGAAGTGTATTATTTACCAAAGTTGCCATTTGTCCAGCCGTTAGGATCAATTGGCTTTGATTAGAGGTTACAAGCACTTTTCCCGTCTTACAGGCTACTCTCAACTGCCCTTCTCGGGCATAAACGTTGAAACTTGTACCTAATACAGAAATGCTTCCGTTAGCGGTCTCAACAGTAAAATCTTTTCCTTTTGTAACCTCGAAAAAAGCTTCTCCAAACAGCTGTAGATTCCTCTTTTTAGGCCAATCGTCTGAATTATAGCGAATTTCTGAGGAAGAGTTCATCGTAACTACTGAGGCATCTGGAAGTGTCAGAACTTCAATTTTACCATTTTCAGCCATGAAAGTGCTGATATTTTCAGTGCGGGTTTGGTTAAAAAGCAATACACACAGTGCAATGAAAACAGCGGCATATCCTGCTACCCACAACGGCCAATAACTTCTGGCAGGTTTTTCTGGAACAAGAATCCTCTGATTGTCTTTGGTCTGAGCTTCTATTTGGCCAAGGAGCTCATCCCAAGCCTGATTTTTTGATTTATGGGAAGGAACGCTCAAGGTTTCGGTGAAGGTAATAAGCCTTTCCAATGCCTCTTGTTCTGAGGCGGAAGTCTCGCGTTTGAGCCAGTTTTCTATGAAAGCGTCCTTTTTCACCAATTAAATATAGTTAAATTTTGTGTTGAACCTTCTCTCGTAAATAGCCTAATGCACCATGCATTCGTTTTTCAACGGCTTTTACACTCAATTCAAGTCTATCCGCGATTTCTTTATAGGTCAGTTCGTCAATTCGGTTCATTAAAAATACCTCTCGTTGCTTTTCGGGCATCGCACCAATGGTGTCTTCAAGCTGTTTTTTAAATTCTTTTTCTTCAAGCGCATATTGAGGCGATTGCTCATTGAAGTGGTCTCTGTTTCTATCAGCAAAATTCATTACCACTTTGTCGTGGCGAATTTTATTGAGTAGCATGTTGCTAGCAATGGTATATAGGTAGCTTTTGACGGTTTCGATATTGATTTCCTCTCTTTTGTCCCAGAGTTTCATGAAAACATCCTGAGTGAGGTCTTCAGCCTGATCAATATCACCACATTTATAGTAGAGAAAGTTTTTGATCGGATGGTAATACAGATCGAATATTTGCTTAAACTCTAAAAGCGTCATTCGGGAAGCCCTGTTTAGGAAATGTTTCGAAGATAAAGAAAATATGTGTTTAAATAAGGAGTAGGCCTTCTTTTGATTGATCTGAGAAATTTTTTCAGATTATTTTTGACTAGTGTTTGCATAAACGAAAACGCGTATTACCTTTGCAGACCCAATTACAAGGGCGCTTAGCTCAGTTGGTTCAGAGCACCTCGTTTACACCGAGGGGGTCGGGGGTTCGAATCCCTCAGCGCCCACCACAAGGCAGTCAGAAATGATTGCCTTTTTTTATGCCCATGCATTACGTTTACATCTTATATTCTGAGGCGAAAGATCGTTTTTACGTTGGAGAAACTGCCCATTTAGAAGGCCGG
>PCUU01000077.1 GCA_002786855.1 Cytophagales bacterium CG12_big_fil_rev_8_21_14_0_65_40_12 | reverse complement strand
AAGTCTATATAGAATAGCTGCGTTGAATCTGTAGCCTCTTTAACCAACTCAGATAAGCTTAGCATGGCACCTGAATTGGACATTAGCACCAAATCGACTGTTGCTTTTATCTGTTCTTTGTAAGCCAATAAAAACCTGTTTTCGAAAGATTCTACAAATGCAGAGTCCTTGTGTTCAGCTAAGAATTTATTAAGGTATTTGCCTACAATAATTTGACTTTCTCCGTACTCCAGCATTTTTTCCAAGCATATTTCCTGTGCAGTTTTTAAGAGTTCACCCTCCAAAGTATTGGGAAGCTTATCATAAGCTAGTTTGTAATCAACATAGGCTTGATTTCGTGACCTATCCTCCATACCTTGAAGCACATAGTTCTTTATGAAAAATACTAAATATCCATATGCGAATGGTCCTTTTATAAATTCGTCTGTTTTGTAAAGGTTTGAAGAGAATATTTTATCTAGAATTTCTGGCCTATTAAGCTGGCTGGTAAGCAGCCTGAGTCTTATAAAAGCCTCTTCACGGTTTATTTCATACTTTAGGCTTTGGATAGCCTCTAATTCAGGATTGTTGATTTCCGTTAGAGATGCCGGAATCATTTCCAATTGATCAATGAGTCTGTTCACTAATTCGTCAAGCAGCGCTGGGTTGCTCTTTACCAAGGACTTATCGCCAAACACAGGAATTGATAAAAAAAGGCTTAAATCATTACTACCACGCATTGCCATGCTTGAATCGGCTCTTATGAACAAATTGTACAATGAATCAGTCTCCAATAAAGTTTCACTTCTTTCTTTGATTAACTTTTGTGCATTCAGTCTATCAGTAGATTCAACCTGCATTACAGATGAACTCAAATTCACAGTTAGTGTGTCCCCAGGTGAAACAAATCTAGTCTCTTGAAATCTAACCAAAGAATGAATGCTGATCCTTGTTGATCGGTTCAGTTTTAATGCTAGCGTATCGATTTCCTTATAACTTGTAAGCCATCCGTCTATACTTTGATTCCACCCTGAATCAAGTAAGTCGATTGAAATAGGAGAATCAGTTGAGTTATTAATAATAATTAGGGCCTGATTAGGAAGCAAGTCTAAATCTTTAATGATAGCATCATTAACTTCTGTTTTAGAGCAACCGAACAAAACTGTAAATGCAAAAAAATGAATTTTTTGTAACCTCATAAACTTTGGATATAGAAGTATAGAAGGGTTACCCCTTCTAAATATTTATTGAAATCTCTAGGTATACCAATGTCTATCATTACAACCTTAACAAATCGTCAAAAATCTTTTTTAAGTCAGAATTACTTGGGGGTAGGGCATTTGGATTAATCAATTTGCCTTCTTTATCAAAAATGAGGTACCTAGGAATACTAGATAGTTGTAACTCTTTTAAAAAACTTGACTCATCGTTGTTAACTATCATATAACTATTTTGATATCGGACAAGTTTTTGTTGACTATTGGCTTTGTTCCAAGCATCGTAATCTTTGTCAATAGAAAGGTAGATAAATGTAACTGGCGCATTTTCATAATCTTTTCTTAGCTGACGTGATGCCGGCATTTCTTTGATGCAAGGTGCACACCAGCTAGCCCAAAAATCTACATACACTATTTTTCCTCTGTTCTGAACTAAGAATTCCTTGAGGGAATGGAGGGTGCGGTCATTTTTGACTAAATGAAGTGTCTCTTTCTCGCGCCTAAGTGCTTCTAGATCAATAAGTAGTTTACTTTCTAATTCGGAAATTAGCCCTTTGTTATTAATAGCTTGTTTGAATTTGGAGAAATAAATTTTCACATCATCTAGGGAGGCACTTTGTCCTAATTTAGTCATCCAATGATAGAGTAGATAATCTCTCGTATAAGTACTTAAGTGTTTGTGGCTCAGTACTGAGTCCATCACTATTTTATAATCGGTTATTCCAAACCCGCTGGATACTTTTACAGGCTTGTAACCATACTGATTGAACATAAAATCTAGTGCACGTCTGGAAAAGTCATATTGAAAAAGTGAGTCCTGTTCTTCATAACTTAATGTTTTAATTTTTGACAAGATAGTATCTCCAGATAAGGCCTTGAATGTGTAGTATGTTTTTTGAACATTATGGGTCTCTTTGGACATCTGACCAAGGGCATAAACGGAATCAATCCTTTTTACAAGACTTTGATAATATTCCTTAAGATTTGTAATAAACTTGTTGTGTTTTGCATGAATACTCAATTGGCGTTCGGTGCTCAAGTGTTTAATGCCGATAATCCCATAATGCCTCTGGTATGCTTCATCTTCACTCATAGGTTGGTTAGTAGCAAGATCTTTCAACCCCAAATCATACTTTAATGCTTTACGGTTAAGGATATTTGCGATTGGCCTCCCATCTGATTGATAAGATATTCTTACGCTGTCACCCCGTCTAAAAACAAAAAATTCGAAATCACCATAGTCATATTTGTGCTGCATAATAATATAAGGAGACTCGATTGAAATAATTGTATTTAGTAGAGTATCGGAATTATTAATGGGTAACGTATAAGTTAGTATAGTTAATGGGTTAGTATAAAGTAGTTTTGCTATAGGAGTTGATGAATTACTCCCATCTCCGATAGCGATAGTATCTTTTCCTAAGTATTTCTCTAAAGATATACTGATTTCTTTTTTTGGAGGGGTTTCTATAATTGTATGGGGCACTTCTTTGATTTTTGTTTCTTGGCAGGTTAAACAAAATAGAAGAACGAAAGAAAGTGAGAACAAATTTTTAATTGAAGACATTGAGAAAAGTGCTAAGTTATAAATACAATATAAAGCCAGAAATAGAGCTGGCTTTGTATCAAATTGGTAATTCAAATATTGAAATTCATATTATTGAATATTCAACCAAGTAGCTTCATCACAGCTATCACAGCACCAACGCCCACCATAAGTAGCTGCCGCAAGTGCAGATTGAGATGTTTCGTAACTAATGTCTGTGTGAATAGTTGGGGTAAAACCAGGTGCACTGAATATTATAACCGCACATGTACCTGACCCACCTTTAATTGAGCGCTGTTGATTTTTTGAGAGAGAACTAGCCCCCTCCATGTTTAAAATGTTGTTTAACATAATTGTAAAATTTATTAACTAAACTTGCCTCGAACATTTAGAGACACTCAAGGTATGTGTCTTCCTTCGCGAAAGGTATATTATATGCAATGCTTATTTTATAAGCTTATATGTTTTTGGTAGTTCGAAAAGCTCCACCGAATTCATTCCCTCAGAAATAGAAATAGCATCATAGGCCTTGTAAAAATTCCCATTATCGTCAGACATTTCTATCCTCAAGACTATGCCGTTGTTTATTCCACAGCCAATTGATGAAGAACTGCGAAATCCAGTCATAAAGGAGAATGTACATTTATTTTCCATTATTAAGTCTGTTGCTAACCAGTAATACCCGACTCCCTTTGCTAAATATATTTCGTCTTTATCATGTCGATAAATGTATTTTCTGCATACATGTCCTAGAATATCTTTGAACTCATCTGTTTCAACAATATTTTGATTCTTTACTTGATTGGATTCTGGCTCTAATATTTCAAAGGTCATCTTTTTATGATCGATAATCTTTCTTGTTGAATCCTTAGAGTCTAAAATGAGTATTGGAAAACTAAATCGACCTGAGGCACTATATTTATCTACAAGCAGTCTAGTAGAATCAAATACCACCTTTTGCACTAAATCAGTTGTTGAGAATTTATTACGACTTGTGGATAAGGAGTAAATAATTTCTCCATAAAATGGCTTTGGATCAGAGTTTTGAAATGACCATAAGCTAACCGGAGCCATAATTATAACTATAAAAATAAATAGTATTTTCAGCATTTTTTGTTTTTTAAAAGTGATGGGCCTGCCCCATCACTTAATTGAACTGTATTTAATTAACAACTCCTTCACAATGCTCTGACCAAGCATCCATGCCAAGTTGAAAGTTATCCCAATCCTCCATTCTTATAGCATATTGGATTACCACATCAACAGATTGACAATACTCTTCTACAGATGATCCTCCAACTACTGATTTCTGCTCTTTTTTTGAGAGTACCTCTACCCCCTCCATGTTTAAAATGTTGTTTAACATAATTGTAAAATTTATTAACTAAACTTGCCCCGAACATTTAGAGACACTCGAGGATATGTGTCTTCCTTCGCGAAAGGATGTTCTCTGCGCCCCGATTTACAGGGGCGCTTAATTTTATACCAATTGAAGATTCCGCAAGTCTTCAGTTTTATTTTCTTTTTCTAATTCAATCAAGCCTTCTATCATATGCTCTAGGTCAGTTGGAGAATAGAATAGCGGAAATTTTTTGTTGTTGACCAAAATGGTTGGTGTGAGATTTATATTGTTTTCGTCACACCATTCTTTATGGCCTTTTACGATTTCTAATTGTTCATCTTCTGCTTCAACAAGATTTACCTTTTTAAGCCATTTTTTGATATCCCTTTGATCAAACCATTCTTTCATTAAATCCTGAAAATCAGTTTCGCTCTTTTCTTTAAAGGATTTAATCATGCCTGCTGCGACCAATAAACGAGGATCATTGCCATTAAGGAATGGCACATAAAACCTTAAGCTTATTTGCAGATCATCGGGATATTTTTCCAGCAACCGCTCGTACATTTTATGTACCTCAAAACAGGTTTTGCAGAGCGGGTTGGTAATGGCCAATATTTTTATTGAGGCGTTGTTGATTCCTCCAAGCCGAATTTCGGGGGTACTAATATTTATATTGACTTCAGGAAGACTCTTGTAGTATGGAAAGAAGAGGTGATAGTTTCGCTTGAATTTTTTCAGTTCTTGTTGAATGGGTGTTATGGCAGCATTGGATTCCAAAATTGGCCTCAATGAATACCAGCCCAAAGAGACGAGCATAAATACTGATAAGAGTATTGCAAGCTCTTGAACCTCACGTGTAAACGCGACCTGATGGACCACCAGCGAAAATTGAAGGAGCAGTACCAAACTGACAGCAAGACATATGGTGCACCATTTTTTTAGTTTGACAGCTTGTTGATATAGTGAATAAACCACGCCTGGCAGTGCTAATGTTGATACCCATGAAAGTGTGGATGTGTGTATTTGAATCAGCTGAGCGAAATATAATCCCGAAAAATAGATAAGCGCTAAATCGCTGAGTTGGAGTTTTCCAAATACCTTAGAAGCGCTAGAATTAATCACTCCGTTGCAATCCGTGGTTTTTACTATTGAGCAAAATTTAGACGTGATTGAATTTGGGTTGATGGTAGTCTGTATAATATAATAGGAGATAACCAGTCCAATAACGCTCAAGAGAGCAAAGAGGAGATTGACTATCTCAAAACTATCGCGAATTGAACCGACAACAGAGGTCAATAATAATACCCCTAATAGCAGCAGCGCAACATTTGGTCTGAATTTGTCTTTTTTGGTATTCCTCTCAATCGCAATCAGTGATCCATCCCATACGGATAAGAACTTTTGATAAGGCAGGATAATTTGCTTGGCTTCTTTATCTCCCAGATTAAGTTTTATTTCATCGTTGTCTGTTATCTGAGCGAGAGCAATTTCTGATTTTCCATTTGAGTTGAGACTTACCAATACAGGGTCAGTTAATTTCTTGAATTGCTCTTTGGGTATTGTTACGGCCAGGTTTTCAATTTCGAGGTTATTTAATGTATCTGTATAGGCCTTAAAGCTAGGAAAGTCGGGGTGGCTGTTCAGTTCGATGTTAACATCGTCTATATCTAACTGATACCCATTTCTATCCAAAAACTCTTTAATCATAGCCATTTTACAACATAATGGAGTCCAAGCTATTCAATTGAAGGTTCAGTTCAAAATGAATTACCAAAATATTTAGGTCGTGGATAAAAATAATGATATAATGTGTACATACGATTTGTTAAGGGAGTATTCTTTACAAGAAAATGTGAATCGCTCTCAGGTGTTGACGAGGTAAAATAAAAAGGCTGTCTTCAAATTTTAGCATTCATTCTGAGCTTGTCTCAGCATCTGCTATTAATTTGAAAACAGCCTTTCTAAAGGATTTCTTGTTATTTATTGAAACCTATATCTCAGTGTGTTTTGGTTTCCGTTGTTATCAATAATATCAATATAAATTCTGCCAGAGTAGCGCTCTAAATAATTGGCCACAGCTGCAGGATCACCCGCCCATTTTTGGTTAATGGCTACTATAACATCACCCTCTTTAATGTCATTGAGTTTGCGCATAAAACCAGTCTCCTTTTGGATTTTGGTGACTTTGATTCCATATTTTAATCCTAATTTCTCTAATTCTGCTTGCGTCAGTTTTCGCATTTCAGCGCCTAAGAAATCAGAGAAGTGAATGTCTTCCTCACTTAAACCAGATTCGCTATTGAGAATTTCGGTGTTCCCCAAGATGTTTTCTAAAGTCAATGTGGTTTCATTCAACCTTGTATTTCGCTTGTATTGCACTTTCACTCGATCGCCTGGAGACAGATAAGTAATGGCTTCATCATAAGAAGATTTACTATTGATATCCTTGTCGTTGATTTTAGTGATTACATCACCCGCTTCTAAGCCAGCTTTTTCTGCCGCACTTTCTTTTCTTACTGACTGAATAAAGACACCTTTAAGGTCCTTAAAGCTTTCTCTTTTCGCAATATCTTGGCTGATGTCGACTATGTCCGCACCTGTATAAGCCTTTTGTACATACTTGTATTTTTTAAGGTCTTCCACAATCTTCACCACAACATCGGAAGGCACAGCAAAACCATAACCCGCATAGGAACCGGTTTGCGAAATTATAGATGAGTTAATTCCCACTAATTCTCCATCCGTGTTTACCAAAGCGCCACCACTATTTCCAGGATTGATGGCAGCATCGGTTTGGATGTATAATTCCAGAGGGAAATTCTCTCTTAAAGCTGCAGTTTCGCTGCCTATAGCACTCACTATACCCGCAGTGACAGTTGAAGTAAGGTTAAATGGATTTCCGACAGCAAGTACCCAATCCCCAATACGCACCTCTGAACTTGTACCTACTTTTATGGCAGGAAGATTTTCAGCATCAATTTTTAAAACAGCAATGTCCATGCTTGGGTCAGTGCCCACAAGTGTTGCTCTGTAAGTACGCTTTTGTAACATTACTTCAATCTGATCTGCTCCTTCTATTACATGGTTATTCGTGATGATATAACCATCAGACGAGTAAATCACTCCCGAACCAGAGCCAATGGCAACTTCTTTACCCGCAGTTTCCCTTCCATAGATATAATCATAGAAAGACATGCTTCGTCTGTTTCTTTGCAGGTTTTTGATATAGACCACGCTGCTTATCGTTTTGTCAGCGGCTGTTCTAAAGTCTGCCGGGGCGGAAAAAGGTCGGTCTAAGACTTCGCGATTGCTCTTGTTACTATCTTCGAACTCGTTATTTGTATAATTTGCCCTTTGTAGTTGGGCAGGTTCTTCTCTTATAATTTCATTTACTTGAGTAGGACTCAAGAATTGTTGAAAGGTGAAGGCTCCGGCTATTCCTGCCACAAAAGCCAGAAGAATAATTTTTACTGTGCTTTTCATATTTTCTCCAATCTGTTTTCTATCGTTTTTCAAAAAGCATGCTAGCAACCAAAAAACTGAAAACTTGTCAGTCTGTGCTAAATGCAACATACAAACATACGGTTGAAGCAGAAAGTTGGTCAGTTTTGCAATGTTAATTAAGGTTAAATGCAAGCACGAATTAATAGTAGATTCTAGCAGAATGCCGACTAAGGACAAGCCAAAAAACATATCTTTGCACTCTATGGGAATACGGTCAGTTTTAAGTAAACCACTAGCAGCCTACATTGCTGCGCAACAGCGCAAATGGTCGCTTAATCCAAGTGGAGCTCAACAAGGCGTTTTCGATAAAAATATCACGGCTGCCAGCCAAACTACTTTTGGAAAAGATCATGGTTTCGGAGACATCAAGTCCTATGACGATTTCAAAAAGCAAGTGCCGATTAGAGATTACGAAGAGCTAAAGCCTTACATAGAGCAAATTTTACAAGGCAAATCTGATGTGCTTTGGCCGGGTAAGCCAGCTTATTTTGCTAAAACTTCGGGTACTACATCAGGTACCAAGTACATTCCCATTACTAAGGACTCTATCCCAAATCATATTGACAGTGCGCGTAATGCGATCTTAAGTTATGTAGCGGATACAGGTAAAGCTCGTTTTTTGGATGGAAAACTTATTTTCCTTTCAGGTAGCCCAGAAACTTACAAAACGGCCGGGATAAATACTGGTAGGCTTTCAGGAATAGTAAACCATCACGTTCCCGCCTATTTAAGAGGCAACCAAATGCCAAGTTATGAAACCAATTGTATCGAAGATTGGGAGCAAAAATTGGATGCCATTATTGACGAAACCCTGAATCAAAAGATGAGCTTGATTTCTGGGATTCCACCTTGGGTGCAAATGTACTTTGATAGGATCCAGGCCAGAACAGGTAAAAAGATAAAAGAGGTGTTTCCCGACTTCGACCTTTTTATTTATGGTGGAGTCAATTTTGAGCCATATCGCCAAAAGTTGTTTGAAAGCATTGGGAAGAAAGTGGATAGTATTGAGCTTTATCCAGCTTCCGAAGGCTTTATCGCATATCAAGATTCACAGAAAGAACAAGGCCTGCTACTTTTATTGAATAGCGGGATCTTCTTTGAGTTTATTCCAGCAGACGAATATTTCGATGCTAACCCTACCCGCTTATCAATTGATCAAGTGGAATTAGACAAGAACTACGCCTTGATCATCAACAATAATGCTGGCCTGTGGGGCTATTCAATTGGAGACACTATCAAATTCGTTTCTAAAAACCCATATCGAATTATTGTTTCTGGTAGAATCAAGCACTTTATTTCTGCCTTTGGCGAACATGTGATTGGCGAAGAGGTAGAAAAAGCAATGAAATATGCCGTTGAAAGGCATCCAGAAACGGAACTGGTAGAGTTCACAGTCGCTCCTCAAGTAACCCCAAATAGCGGTTTACCACTGCACGAATGGTATGTGGAATTTGCGAATGAACCGACCGATTTGGAGGCCTTTGAAAAAGACCTAAATTTGCAACTTCGAAAATTGAATTCTTACTATGACGATTTGCTCAAAGGAAGTATTCTAAGGAAACTCGAAGTAAAATCTTTGCAGCGCGATGCATTTAGAAACTACATGAAATCGCAAGGGAAATTGGGAGGGCAAAACAAAGTGCCGCGCCTTTCTAACGACCGAAAAATTGCAGATGAACTCTTGAATTACTTGAAATAATCAAAAGCATTAAGTGGAGCAAAATAAAAAAAAGCACATCGCCATATTGGGCTCAACGGGTTCTATTGGAACTCAGGCACTCGAAGTAATTCAGGCTAATCCAACGCTTTTTCAAGTAGAGGTGCTCACTGCGCAAAACAACTGTGATCTTTTGATTCAACAGGCCATTGCTTTCAAACCGAATGCGGTAGTCATTGGCAATGAAGCCATGTACCAAAGAGTATTCGATGCACTGGACCCACATGACATTAAAGTATATGCGGGTGAAAATGCACTGGCTTCGGTGGTTCAAATGGATACCATTGATTTGGTGCTTACGGCCTTGGTTGGTTATGCGGGTTTAAAACCGACCATCAAGGCAATTGAAAGTAAAAAACCAATCGCGCTAGCCAATAAAGAAACTTTAGTCGTAGCGGGTGAGCTAATTACCAAATTGGCCGAAGAGAATGGGGTGAATATTTACCCAGTAGATTCAGAGCATTCCGCCATATTCCAGTGCCTTGTGGGTGAGTTTCATAACCCGATTGAGAAGATTATTCTTACAGCTTCTGGCGGCCCTTTTAGAGGAAAGGACAAAAACTTCCTTCAAACTGTAAAAAAAGAACAAGCCCTGAAGCACCCTAATTGGGACATGGGCGCTAAAATCACGATTGATTCTGCCTCTTTAATGAATAAGGGTTTGGAAGTAATCGAAGCCAAATGGCTTTTTGGTTTAAGAATGGACCAGATTGAAGTGATTGTTCACCCGCAGTCGATTATCCATTCAATCGTGCAGTTTGAGGACGGTAGTATGAAAGCCCAGATGGGATTGCCTGACATGAAACTGCCAATTCAATTCGCAATGACTTATCCGGGAAGAGTGAAAACTGATTTTCCGAGATTCGATTTTATAAATTACCCACAACTTACTTTTGAAAAGCCAGATATGGAGACTTTCCGTAATTTGGCTTTGGCATTTGAAGCCTTAAATCAAGGCGGAAATATGCCTTGCGTACTCAATGCAGCCAATGAGGTGGCAGTTGAAAAATTCCTAAAAGATGAAATCAGTTTCTTAGGGATGTCAGATTTGGTTGAACATTGTATGCAGAAAGTATCTTTTATCAAAATGCCCACGTATGAGGACTATGTCTTGACGGACGAGGCGACTAGAAAAATAGCATTTGAACGTTTAAAATAATAAATGGAAACTATAGTACAGATAGCCCAGCTCTTGCTGGCTCTTTCAATTTTGGTTGGAATACACGAGGGGGGGCATATGATTGCTGCCAGATTTTTTGGGATGAGAGTAGAGAAGTTCTTCATCGGTTTCCCTCCAAAAATTTTCAGTTTCAAAAAAGGAGACACAGAATATGGCCTTGGTGCAGTGCCACTTGGCGGTTTTGTAAAAATCTCGGGGATGATCGATGAGTCGATGGACAAAGACCAAATGAAACAACCACCGCAACCTTGGGAGTTTCGTTCGAAACCAGCTTGGCAGCGATTAATCGTAATGTTGGGCGGAATTTTCGTCAACGTTGTCGCTGGCATCATCGCCTTTATCATTCTTACCTATAATCAAGGAGAAACCTATTTGCCGAGTAAATATTCCAAGGAATACGGGATTGTAGCAGGCGAAATCGCTCAAGAGGTAGGTTTCCAAACAGGAGATAAGGTAATTAAAGTGAATGGAGCCGATTACGCTAGATTCAGAGAAATTTGGGGAGGCGAGGCGCTTTTGGCCTCAGATGCTTATTGGACGGTTGATAGAAATGGTGAGATCGTAGACATTCCTGTTCCAAATGGATTCTTGAATAAATTGAGTGACGAAGAATTTGAATTAAAATTCTTGCAACCAAGAAGGCCAATAGTAGTAGGTGGTCTGCAAGAAGGCTTTAATATTCCTTTGGAAAAAGGTGATAAAATTCTTCAGATCGATAGTATTCCTGTAACTTATTTTGATGAATTAAGAGGGATTATGACAGGCATCTCAGATGCAACTATACCATTTATGATAGAGCGTAATGGTACTAAAATGAATTTGGAATTGTACGTTAATAATGACTCACAAGTAGGTTTTGTTTTAGGCGATGTATTGGTTGCAGCCAAAGATGAATACACATTCGCTGAGGCCATTCCTAGAGGAACGTCTAAAGCTTTTGGCGCTGTGATTTTAAACGCCAAGGCAATGGGCAAAATGTTCACTGGTGGTGTTTCAGCCCGTAGCCTAAGTGGTCCAATTGGTATTGTAAATATGTTCCCTAAAACTTGGGACTGGAATCAGTTTTGGTTTACTACGGGCTTTATCTCAATGATTTTAGCCTTTATGAATTTACTTCCGATTCCAGCATTAGATGGAGGCCACGTGGTGTTCCTTCTTTTCGAAATGATTTCTGGAAAAGCACCTTCTGATCAGTTCTTGGAGAATGCTCAAAAAGTGGGCATGGTGATTCTGTTACTTTTGATGGTCTTCGTTTTTGGTAATGATATTTTGAAGTTGTTTGGGATATAAAATCTCAACATTTGAGTCAAACAAAGAACCCTCGAAAGAGGGTTTTTTGTTTAACTCGATGCAATCTTCATCATGCCCTCAACCAATCGATCTAAATCGTATTTGGTGGTATATACATGCGGTGTAATTCTTGGCCCATTTACTTTTTCCCACTGAACTGGGCTAGTATGAATTTTATAGCCATTGAAAAGTTGATTGTGTACTTCCCCGGCTGTCATTCCCTCTACGCCAAAATTGCAAAGTGCACAACTAAAGGCGGGGTTGAGCGATGTGAACTTCATGATTTTCGGGTGTTCACTTACTGGTTTCGCCCAATACTGTTTTAAGTATTGCAGTCGCGCTTCTTTCCTTTCGGCTCCTATGGCATTGTGAAAATTGATTGCACTTCCAATGGCCTGTTCTGTAGCGAAAGAACGCGTTCCTAAGTTTTCAAACTTTCTAATATTGTCTTCTTGGTTTTCGGGCGAAGCCAAAAGAGGCCAAATGTCTTTGATTTTTTCCTTTCGGATATAAAGCAAACCCGTTCCGAAGGGTGAACAAAGCCACTTGTGAAGGCTTGTGCCGAAGTAATCGCATCCGAGATCGGGTATTTTGAAATCAAGATGAGCAAAGGTATGTGCACCATCTACCACGGACGCAATTCCTCTTTTTCTGGCTTCATCGCAAAGCTTTCTCACAGGCATAATCTGTCCAGTCCAATTGATCATATGGGTGATATGGAAGACTTTGGTCTTTGGTGTAATAGCATCAGTGAATTGCTTCACGATCACAGCGTCATTCTCATTGGGCAAATCAAGGTCGAGCCAAACCAATTTAATGCCATCACGTTTTTCGCGTTGTCTCCAAGCATTGATCATGTTGGGGTAATCGTATTTGGTCAAGATTACCTCATCTCCCGCTTTCAAACTCATACCAAAAATCACCTTATTGACTGCTTCTGTAGTATTTCTGTTGATGGCCAATTCCTCGGGCGAGCAACCAGCAAGGTCGGCTAGCTTTGTACGCAATGGTTCTCTTCCTTGGTCCAGAATTCGCCACATATAATAGGAAGGCGCCTCATTGGAATATTGGTAGTAGCGCATGGCGGCATCTTGTACCACCTTAGGCTGAGGGCTTACTCCGCCATTGTTCAGGTTGATGATATTGGGCGAAGTGGTATAAGCTTGTTGAATACGAGCCCAAAGTTCTTCGTCTTGTGCAGCCGCTTGGGGCGACAATTGATTCATTTCAATCATTGCCTGACTGATGTCTTCAGCTACTGATTTTTGAAAAAGTGAGGTAAGAGAAAGACTTCCTGCCGTTAAAAAGGACTTCCTGATAAATGATCTACGGTTATTCATAGCCTAAAAAATTTGAACTCTGAGATTCAAATTAGGCAAATTCTTGATTTGATCGATTACCGATAGTAAGAAAGCTAATGATATGGGAGCCTACTCCACTCCCTTATCACGCATTTTAACAAACTCTATGTAGCGTCTTCTTGTAGCGATGATAAAGCCCGCAATCATCACCAAAGTGCCGATCCACAGCACATTGATATGCGGTTTTTCAATGGCTTTTATGATGATAAAGTCTTTTTGAGTAGTATTCAGACCTAAGGTCACGGAGCCAGTGTCTGGGTTAATGCTTTCTATCGTAATTTTGGAGGCAATCTCTTTGATCACATCTGGCTGCTTTCCAACTTGGCCATTTTGAATGATAAAAATAGGCTGGGCAATGTATTTTTCTCCACTTTCGGCAAACACGGTGATATTAGCCCTTACTGCGACATCATCTGGGCCTAAATTGGCATAGCTCACGTCTTCAATTCGCTCTAAGCCGCTGAAATCGGCTACATAATCATTCACAAAGAAGCGCTCACCCACCTTGACTTCAATTTCTTCTTTTTCGCCCCATTCAATATCTTTTTCCAAATAAGGCTTTACCGAAACATAAGAATAAATGTCTCTTCCGGCCAGCTTTTTAATGTCTGGAGATAATACATCACCCATCTGCGGATTAACTTGAATTCGAGGGTAAAGTGTAAATTCTTTACCGTTTTCCATGTCTTTATAATCCACCTGATAATAGAAATTTTCTGGGCTTTGAACGTAAACGGTGTCGCCCGTTTCAGCATAAACTGTGTTTTCAACCTTGAGTTGTTGCTTGGCTACTTTGTAATAAGGATCTTCGGTGTCTTCCAAGTTGGATTTTCTCACATAACCTGGAATTCCATTCACCTGCATAAGCTCATTCTTGTAAGTGATTTGGAACCTCTCCATAAAGGTAGGTTCATTCAGAAAAAGAGGGATATTCGTTTGGTTTTGCTCCTCTGTCCATTCCTTGCTGATTAATAAGGTATTTACTGATATGGTTTTGGAATAGCCTTCGGAGAACATAATACCGATGAGCATCATCGCGATACCCATATGTGCTATTGAACCTCCAATCAAAGTATAGCTTCGGCTTTTCAAAAGCTCGAAAAGGATTTTGCCATTAGCAACCACAGAGTACATACCCGCTACAAGAATTAGGATGTAAGTTGGGTCTGTAACTTTAGCGATCACGAAGATGGCGGCACTTAACAAAAGAGAAATCAACACAGGGAATGTGAGTGCTGAGACTAATTTTTCCTTGTCCATTTTCTTCCAAAAGAAGAATTGCCCCGTGCCACTTAAAAGAGCAATTGCCACGGCAAACCAAAGTTGCCATTTAGAGTAAAATTCTATCTGATCAGCTGGCTGCGCTAAAGTAGATAGGCCACCAAACATTTCGATGATTTTGTTGAAAACTGGGAACGAGGTAGGAATAATCACTTGAAACGCCATCAAGCAGAGCGTTAATGCCCCGATGAAAATCCAGAATTCTCTTGAGTAGGTTGAAGCTTCTTTTTCTGAAGAAGGAATATTTTTCCAAACCCTGGCGGCAAAAAATATCGATGCAGCCAAGAAGAATAACAGATAAATCAGCAATTGGCCCGATAGTCCTAAATCAGTAAATGAATGAACTGATGCATTACCTAGAATTCCACTTCGGGTCAAGAAAGTAGAATAAAGGATAAGGATAAAAACTGTGATCACCAATACGATTGATGTTTTCAAAGCTGTTGCGCTCTTTTTGAAAGTGATCATGGTATGAATGCTCGCCACCATAATTAGCCAGGGTACATAAACGGCATTTTCTACCGGATCCCAGTTCCAATAACCACCGAAATTCAGTGTTTCGTAAGCCCAATACCCACCCATGATAATGGCAGTACCCAGAATCATGGCACCAAAAATTGTCCAAGGCAGGGCTGGTCTGACCCACTCTTTATATTGACCTGTCCACAAACCTGCTATACAGTAAGAGAATGGAATTAGCGTACAAGCAAAGCCTAGGAAAGTCATAGGTGGGTGAATCACCATCCAATAATTTTGCAGTAGAGGGTTGAGGCCGGTTCCGTCTTTAGGAACAAAGTCGGGGTTAATAAGAAATACGGGATCGCTGATCACATCGCGAAGCAATAAGAAAGGGGAGCTACCGATTTTTAAATCACCAAACACCACGCCCAAGATCATTGACGCAAGAAATGCCTGAACAACAGCGAAAACTGTCATTACAGGAGCTTCCCATTTTTTATTGGTTTTTACAATTACAAAGCCCAGAAGAGCATTCCAAAATAGCCACAAAAGAAAGCTACCTTCTTGGCCTTCCCAAAAAGAAGCGATGATAAAGTGATTGGGTAGGTTTTTTGAGGCATGGCTCCAGACGTAATGATATTCAAAGTAATTATTGAAAATCATGCTGAACAGCGTGGCTACAACACCAATGATTGAAAGGCCATGGATCACGAACAACACACGACCAAACTTGATCCATGGAGAATTACCGATTTCGTTGTTATTGGTTGCTTTGAAATAGCCATAGGCGGCCATCAGCGAGGTAATAAAGGAAATTATAATCAATAGGTGGCCAAAATTGCCAATACCGGTATGTACCATAGAATGGAGACTAGTTTTGAATTAAAGTGCTGTTTCTTCGTATTTAGAAGGGCATTTCAAAAGTATTTTATCGGCTACAAACCTGTCGTTTTGATAACCTCCAATCACCACTACTTTTTCAGATCTTAAAAAATCTGATGGCATAGGCTCATTGTAGAAAACGGTCTGCTCTACGTTGTTGTCGTCTACCATTACAAAAGAAACTGTCAGTTTGTTATCACTTGGATAAACATCAACCACTTGACCCATTTCGTTTTTCTTGAGTTCACCCACAACGTGGATTTTTTTATTACTGCCATTGTTGGCCATTTCTTTAGCCTCGCCAAAAGAAACGTAAGAGCTGGCATTGCTTTGGGTGGAGATAATGATGGCAATGGCAATGGCGATCACCACAATTCCGATGATACTGGATTTTTTCATAGCACGGATGTTTATGGATTCAACGACATGAATCCCGTTTCGCGTGCGAAATTACAACACAAACAACTAGGAATTAACCTTTTCCTTAAAAACCTCTTTTTCTAATTTGGTTATTTTTCTGTCAATGCTGACGGTGTATGCAATCAAGCCTACGAAGATGATCATGACCACGGCCACGACCACATAAATCTTACCATTTGAGCGCATAACGTCTGCCATTTCAACAGAATTGTTATCATAATCACTGGCGGTAATTTCGTATTGGCCGTCTTGCGCTAAGGCAGTTAGGTTGAAACCAAGAAAAAGGAGGATAAGTAATTTTTTCATCTGTAAGTATTGTTTGTTCTTTTATGTCAGATGGAATTCGCCAAAACGTCTTTGTTGTTCTTAAGACTATGCTGGCTCATTTCATATTTATTAATCTTCTAAAGCACGTTGAATTTGACGCTGTCTAACTTTTAATGAGGCGAGCCAAACGCCCAATAATGTCCATCCGATTACCGCTGGATAAAAAATAACCCGAAGCTTGCTATCTAGGTCATAAGCATTAAAACCTGGGTTTCCACCATTGCCTGGGTGCAGAGAATTAGGACTTAATCTCGGAAGGATGAACAACAAAGGAATCATCGCGGCAAAAGCAAAAATATTGTAGACTGCACTTACTCGCGCTTTTTGTTGGTCATCTTTCATGGAGTTGCGCAATACTAAATAGGCAAAATAAATCAACAAGCAAATTGCCGCTGCGTTCTGTTTTGGGTCACCGCTCCAAGGCTCGCCCCAGGTATAGTTAGCCCAAATAGCGCCAGTAACAATACCGAGTATGCCAAAGAGGATTCCAGCATTGGCCATTTCCAGTGATTTGTCATCATGTTCAATTTTACCAGTCCTCAAATACTTGATGGCTTGTACCATTGAAGTAGTCAGGAGAATTACCATTCCAAACCACATGGTTACATGGAAGTGTAAATTTCTAATGGTCTCGTTGAGGATATTTAAACGAGGTGCATTCATTAAGAATGCCGCAAGAATTACATAAATAAGCAATCCTACACACAATATTTTCCACCAGTTTTTTCGCATGACGAATAGTTTTGAACTTGGACTTTCTAACTTCTCCAAAGGTAAGGGAATAACAAGTACGATACCGCTACAATTATTGCATTAATAGCCACCAGTACAACTAATTCATCGGTACTGGCAGAACGTTCTAAACCGTCCATGGCATTTTTTGAAAGCTTAATAACCATTAAAATCAAGGGAAGTATAACGGGGAAACTCAGTATTGCCATCAGTGATGTGCTATTTTCAGCTTTTGAGGCAATGCTAGAAATCATGGTCAAACTTGCCGCTAGCCCAGTAGAGCCCAAGCAAAGCGCCAAAATAAAATAGGTATAATCGAAACTTGAATGATCTCCTCCTCGACTCATGACAAGAGAATATATTCCAAAACCGACTAAGGATAAAATCAATAGTAATACGGCATTGTAAATAATCTTTGAGATGATGATTTCAGCAGGGCTCGCAATAGTATAGAAGTATAAGGCCCTGCCTTTTGATTCCTGAATAAAGCTTTTGGCAACGGAATTGACGGCAGTAAATAAAATGATGATCCAAAACAGCGCATTCCAAGTAAGAGGTTCGATTGCTCCAGCCTTTAGACCAAAACTCATATAGCAAACGAAGATTGTACTGGCTAGGTAAAGGATCATGCCATTGATGGCATAACGCTGCCTCCATTCGGAGAGCAATTCTTTTTTGATTAAAACAGCAATTTGAGCGCCTTTCATGCCCCACAAAGATAAGTACAAATGTAAAGCCACCAAGGTGCTTTCACTTGGGATTACTGGAATTGCAAAAGATGAATCTTTTAGGTCGCCATTCCGTTCCAAAATAATATTTTCTAAAACCCTATAGAATTAATAGACTTTTCTTTTCTATTACAATAGGTAATGATAGTTTTGCGAAGATTTTGGAATGGAGAAGTTAATGGTGCACTGCCAAAATACTTTCGAATAACCTATTTAATTGAATTATGTCGAAGTACAACTTGACGCATTTAGAAGAACTAGAGTCGGAAGCCATCTATGTGATTAGAGAGGTTTATGCTCAGTTTGAAAACCCCGGAATCTTATTTTCTGGTGGAAAAGATTCTATCGTGGTTACTCATTTGGCAAGAAAGGCCTTTTGGCCTGCACGCATCCCGTTTCCCCTCATTCATGTAGACACTGGCCATAATTTTCCAGAAACGATTCAATTTAGAAATGACCTTGTCGAAAAACTAGGTGTCGACCTTGTTGTGGGTTCTGTTCAGGGTGCTATCGACAATGGTCGAGTCCAAGAAGAGACAGGCAAGGATGCCTCACGAAATTGGCTGCAAATCACCACCTTGCTAGACACCATTGAAGAACATCAATTCGATGCGCTAATGGGAGGGGCACGAAGAGACGAGGAAAAGGCGAGATCGAAAGAAAGATTCTTTTCTCATAGAGATGATTTTGGCCAGTGGGATCCAAAAAATCAAAGACCCGAACTCTGGAATATTTTCAATGGCAAAAAGAAAATGGGAGAGCACTTCAGGGTGTTCCCTATTTGCAATTGGACAGAAATGGATGTATGGCAGTATATCCTTTCGGAGAAGATTGAAATTCCTTCTTTGTATGTGGCCCATGAACGGGAAGTAGTTTGGAGGAATAATACTTGGCTGCCCCACTCCGAATTTTTGACCTTGCGACAAGGCGAGCAAGCGATCAAAAAACAGATTCGTTTCCGAACCCTCGGTGATATTACCATTACAGGAGGAATTGAGTCCGAGGCCGACACGCTTGAAAAAATTGTTGCAGAGGTGGCTGCCGCAAGACAAACCGAGAGAGGCAATAGAGCAGACGATAAGCGATCGGAATCTGCAATGGAGGATAGAAAAAAGGAGGGCTATTTTTAATGGAGAACTCATATTTAGACATGGAATTACTTCGATTTTCTACCGCTGGTAGCGTGGATGATGGAAAAAGCACTTTGATTGGAAGGCTATTATTTGACAGTAAGTCCATTTTCGAAGACCAGTTGGAGCAAGTGGCGAGTTCAAGCAAACGAAGAGGCTTGGAACAAACCGATTTGGCCCTTTTAACTGACGGGCTCAGGGATGAGCGAGAACAAGGAATTACAATTGATGTTGCCTATCGTTATTTTGCTACTCCCAAAAGAAAATTCATCATTGCCGATACACCGGGCCATATTCAGTATACCCGAAACATGGTGACGGGCGCTTCTACTGCCAATCTATCACTGATCTTGATCGATGCCAGAAAAGGACTTGTAGAACAAACTTATCGACATAGTTTTATTGCCTCTCTGCTTCAAATCCCACATTTGATTGTTTGTATAAACAAGATGGATTTGGTTGGGTATAGTGAAGAAGTATTTGAAAAAATCAAGAAGGATTACCAAGCATTCTCAGCCAAGCTGGATGTGAAAGACATCAGATTCATACCCATCAGCGCGCTGAATGGTGATAATGTAGTGAATCCATCAGAAAAAATGTCTTGGTTCAAAGGCGCAACCCTGCTGTACACACTCGAGACGATTCATATTGCGAGTGACTATAACCACATTGATTGTCGTTTTCCAGTTCAGACCGTAATCAGGCCCAAGAAAGATGAATTCCATGATTATCGAGGTTACGCTGGCCGCGTAGCAGGAGGTGTTTTCAAGAAAGGTGACCAAGTGGTGGCATTGCCATCGGGCTTCAGTTCTAAAATCAGTGGAATTCATACCCTGAATGGGGAAATTGAAGAGGCTTTTGCGCCTATGTCGGTCAGTATTAGCCTGGAAGACGATATAGATATTGGCAGGGGCGACATGATAGTGAGCAAGAGCAATCAGCCCGATGTTGTGCAGGAAATTGATGTTATGCTGTGTTGGTTCAATAATAAGGGACTTCAACCAAGGTCAAAATTTAATTTGATGCATGCCAATAACGAGGTCAAAGCGATGATTACAGCAATTCATTACAAGCTAGATATCAACTCACTTCAGAAAAATGAAGACGATAAAACAGTTGGGATGAATGATATCATTCGAGTTTCGCTTCGAACTACCAAGCCAATCATGAAAGATGCCTATCGTAAAAATAGATTGACAGGCTCTATAATCCTTATCGATGAGGTGACCAATGAGACAGTCGCGGCAGGAATGATTATTTAGATTCGAATAAACTTATGTTGGGTTTAGAAGAATCTTTTTTAATCCCTATTTTCGTGCCGAACAAATTTTTGGCATGTCAGAGAATAAAATTGCAATTATAGGTTTGGGCTATGTGGGTCTTCCGTTGGCTGTAGCCTTTGCAGAAAAGTACAAGGTTTTTGGGTTCGATATAAATCAATCAAGGATCAATGAACTCAACGGTGGACACGATCATACGCTTGAGGTTGAAGATGACCTATTGAAGTCAGTTTTAGCTTCAAAAGATGCTCAACTTGGATTGTTTAATACGAACCAGCTGGATGAAATTAAGGGCTGCAATATTTTCATAGTTACAGTACCAACGCCTATCGATGACGATCAAAACCCTGATCTCACACCTCTCATCAAGGCATCAGAGACCGTAGGGGCTGTGTTGAAAAGAGGTGATATTGTGATTTACGAATCGACAGTATACCCTGGTGCCACCGAAGAGGATTGTGTACCAGTCTTGGAAAAGAAGTCTGGCCTAAAATTCAATCAGGATTTCTTCTGTGGTTATTCTCCAGAGAGGATAAATCCAGGAGATAAGGAACATACGGTGAAGAAAATTTTGAAAGTTACCTCTGGTTCAACACCAGAAATAGCAGAAAAAGTAGATCAACTTTATAAGAGTGTAATAACTGCTGGAACCTACAAAGCTGCATCGATAAAAGTAGCCGAGGCTGCCAAAGTGATTGAAAATTCTCAACGAGACATCAACATTGCTTTCGTTAACGAATTGGCAATGATTTTTAACAAAATGGGAATTGATACTTTAGATGTTCTAGAAGCCGCTGGCACCAAATGGAATTTCCTTCCCTTCCGTCCAGGACTTGTAGGAGGACATTGTATTGGTGTGGATCCTTACTATTTGGCTCAAAAAGCAAAGAAGGCAGGCTATTACCCCCAGATCTTGTTAGCAGGCAGAAGACTGAATAACAGCATCGGCCCATATGTTGGCAGTCAGGTAGTCAAATTGATGATGAAGAAGGGAACGGTAATCAACAAATCTAAAGTATTGGTGTTGGGTATTACCTTTAAGGAAAATTGTCCCGATATTCGCAATTCACGCGTGATTGACATTATCAATGAATTAAAAGAGTTTGATGTCAATGTCGATGTATACGACCCTTGGGCAGTTGCCTCCGAGGTTAAACATGAATATGGTGTAGACTTAATAAATTCTCCAAATCTTAAGGACTATGATGGAATTGTTTTGGCTGTAGCGCATAATGAATTTAAATCAATGATCGCTGCTGAAAGTATAGGTGCAAGCACGGTCGTTTATGATGTAAAATCATTCCTTCCTAGAGAAATCATTTCGGCAAGATTATAATGGCAAAAATTCTAATTACGGGTACAGCAGGTTTCATTGGTTTCCATTTAGCTAAAAGGTTATTAGAAAGAGGAGATCATGTTATTGGCTTGGATTCCGTAACTGACTATTATGACATTAGAGTTAAGTATGGACGCCTTCTTGAGACAGGCATTGCACCAATGAATGTTAGTTATAATGAGCTAATTCAAAGTAGTAAATACCCTCAGTATCAGTTTATTCAACTTCAATTAGAGGATTCAGAAAATCTCAATAAACTCTTTGAAACTCAAAAATTTGATAAGGTAATTAACCTTGCCGCTCAAGCTGGAGTAAGATATAGCTTAGAAAATCCTAAGGCATATGTCGATAGCAATATTGTGGGCTTTGTCAATATTCTTGAAGCTTGTCGACATAACAAGATAAAGCATCTTTCTTACGCTAGTAGTTCTTCAGTTTATGGTCTCAATGAGACTAGACCATTTTCGACAAGCCATAATGTCGACCATCCAATAAGTCTATATGCCGCAAGCAAAAAGAGTAATGAGCTTATGGCTCACACTTATAGTCATTTGTTTGGTTTGCCGACAACTGGTTTGAGATTCTTTACAGTATATGGCCCTTGGGGTAGACCAGATATGGCCCTTTTCTTATTCACTAAGGCCATCTTAGAGGGAAAACCTATACAGGTTTTTAATAATGGAGAAATGTCAAGAGATTTCACCTATGTGGATGATATTGTAGAAGGGGTAACAAGAGTAAATGATAATCCTCCTAAAGGAAATGAGGCTTGGTCGGGCACCCATCCTGATCCAGGATCGTCCAAGGCACCTTACAAGATTTATAATATTGGGAACAATTCACCGGTAAAACTGATGGATTTTGTTACCACAATTGAAAAGGTTTTAGGTAAGGAAGCTGAAAAGCAATTCATGCCGATGCAACCGGGTGATGTTTCTGCAACCTATGCGGATGTTCAAGATTTGATTAGAAATCTAGATTATAAGCCAGAAACATCCTTGGAATATGGGGTAGGTAAGTTTATTGATTGGTATCAGGAATTTTATAAAGTTTAATATGGGATATTTTGCACACGATTCTGCGATAGTCGATGATGGCTGTCAAATAGGGGAAGGCACTAAGATTTGGCATTTCTCACATATCATGACTAATTGTACGCTCGGAAAAAACTGTAACATTGGTCAAAATGTGGTAGTTAGTCCAGAGGTTGTTTTAGGTAATAATGTCAAGGTTCAGAATAATGTGAGTATTTATACAGGTGTTATTTGTGAAGATGACGTTTTTCTCGGCCCATCAATGGTATTTACGAATGTCATAAATCCTAGAAGTGCGGTGAATCGAAGAGGGCTGTATAGTAAAACTTTGGTCAAACGCGGAGTATCGATAGGAGCTAATGCAACAATAGTCTGCGGACATGATATTGGGGAATTTGCGTTTATTGGTGCTGGTACGGTTGTAACGAAAACAGTTCCTGCCTATGCATTAATTGTGGGAAATCCAGGTAGACAAATAGGATGGATGAGTGAATTTGGGCATAGATTAGAATTTGATTCAGAAGGCCTAGCTTTGTGCCCAGAATCAAAGGAGACCTATAAATTACAGGATAAACAAGTAAAGAAATTATAGATGAAAAATTTTGCACTTATTGGAGCTGCTGGGTTTATAGCACCTCGTCATTTAAAAGCAATTAAGGATACTCATAACAGTTTATTGGCTGCATACGATACATTTGATAGCGTGGGTGTAATGGATTCGTACTTTCCTTCAGCTGATTTTTTCGTTGAGTTTGAACGATTTGATCGGCATTTAGAAAAGTTAAGATTTGACAAGGGTATCAATCTAGATTATATTAGTATCTGTACACCAAATTATCTTCATGACGCACATATAAGAACAGCGTTGAGATTAGGTGCTGATGCTATTTGTGAAAAACCTTTGGTTTTGAATCCGTGGAATATTGATGCCTTGGAAAAGGTTGAAAAATCAACAGGTAGAAGAATTTGGAATATTCTACAACTAAGAGTCCACAAAAGCATTATCGCCTTACGAGAAAAAATAAAGAATGGGGCTAAAGATAAAATCTATGATATTGACCTTACTTATTTAACTTCTAGGGGTCATTGGTATTATACCTCTTGGAAAGGGGATATTGAAAAATCAGGGGGAATTGCTACTAATATAGGCGTCCATTTTTTTGATATGTTATCTTGGATTTTTGGTGATGTAAAATCAAATAAAGTTAATGTACATACGCATGACAGGGCATCAGGTATTTTAGAACTTGAGCACGCCAATGTACGATGGTTCTTGTCAATTAATGAGGATTTATTGCCTGATGATGTTCAGAAAAAAGGTCAAAGAACCTTTAGGTCAATTACAGTTGAAGGGGAAGAGTTAGAGTTCAGTGAGGGGTTTACAGATTTGCATACTACTTCATACAAAGAAATCTTGAATGGAAATGGCTATGGCATTCAAGAAACCCGCCAAGCGATTGAAATTGTTCATGATATCAGACACTCTACCCCAATAGGTTTGGTTGGCGATTATCATCCTTTAGCAAAAGCTCCATTAGCTTCTCACCCTTTTTCTAAAAAGTAGTTATGAAATCAATTCAAATGGTTGACTTAGTAAGTCAGTACGATCGTTTTAAAGAGGAAATTAAAACCGAAATAGATAAAGTTTTGGATTCAGCTAGCTTTATTAATGGTCCTTCGGTTAAAGAGTTTCAAAAAGGATTAGAGAATTATCTCAACGTCAAACATGTAATTCCATGTGCTAACGGTACTGATGCGCTTCAAGTTATTATGATGGCCTATGATTTCCCAAAAGGGTCTGAGGTGATTGTTCCATCTTTCACTTATGTTGCGACCGTTGAGGTAATCGCCCTTTTGGGTCTTATTCCTGTCTTTGTTGAAGTTTATCCCGACACATTTAATATCGATCTAGACGATGTTAGATCAAAAATCACTGATAAAACTGTAGCAATTGCTCCTGTTCACCTTTATGGTCAATGTGCCCACATGGAGCCAATTATGAAAATCGCTAATGAATTTGGCTTAAAGGTTTTTGAAGATACTGCGCAAGCAATAGGAGCAGAATATACTTTCTCAAATGGTAAAAAAGCTAAAGCAGGGACCATTGGACATGCCGGTGCTACTTCATTTTTTCCTTCTAAGAACTTAGGGGCTTATGGTGATGGTGGCGCTATCATGACCAATGATGACGACTTGGCTAAAAAACTAAGAATGATTGTAAATCATGGACAAAGCGAGAGATATTATCATGATTCAATAGGCGTTAACTCTAGACTCGATAGTATTCAAGCCGCCATTTTAAAGGTGAAACTCAAATACTTGGATCATTATAATCAAGCTCGTCAACTTGTAGCCAAAAGATATAATGAAGCCTTTGCTTCAACTGACGAAATAATAGCACCCATGACAGCTAATTATACCAATCATGTGTATCACCAATATACAGTGAAGCTCAAGGATGAATCTAAAAGAGATGCCTTGAATAAGTACCTGGCAACTTTTGAAATACCTTCAATGATCTATTACCCTGTTCCTAATCACCTTCAAAAGGCCTATAGTTATTATGGTTACACAAATGGTGATATGCCAAATACCGAAGATTTATGTTCCAGAGTGATTTCTTTCCCTATTCATACCGAAATGGAAGCTGCGCAGCAAAACCTTATTATTGAGAAGGTGCTCGAGTTCTGCTCAAAATAACAATTCATCAAAAGGGTAACGCTGAATTAATCCTTTAAAATTTTGAGTCCTCAAAATAACGAGTAAATTTGCTACTCATTCTTTAAGCCACATTATGTGACTGACAGGGCGAAGCTGTATTCTGGGTTGAGTTGTTAATGCGTAAATGCGTTTAGACTCCCCAACAAATAAACAGATCAAGAAATAACCCCTCATGCTGGAGGCACTAATCTCATCTAAAACCCGCATAAAACTCTTGCTAAGGTTGTTTTTAAATCCTGAGTCGAGTGCTCATTTAAGAGGGTTGGCTGAAGAGTTTGAGGAAAGCACGAATTCTGTTCGTCTTGAACTGAATCGATTTGAAAGTGCTGGAATGTTGAATTCGGATTTGGTTGGAAATAAAAAAGTTTTTAAAGCGAATATTGAATACCCTTTATTCAAAGAAGTAAGAAGCATTCTGCTGAAATATACAGGGCTTCATGAGGTCATAGAAGAAGTGGTTCAAAAACTTGGGGATATTAGTGAGGTTTACCTGACGGGAGACTTGGCTTTGGGGAAAGATTCAGATATCGTAAGTCTCATTTTAATTGGAAATCCAGATCGGCACTATTTGCTGCACTTAATCAATAAGTTTGAAGCCTTGGTGCCGAAACGAATTCAATATTTGATTTATTCCAAGGAAGAAGCTTCGATGCTCAATTTTGACACAAATAATAATTTGTTACTATGGCATGAGTAATCCATTAGAACCATATTGGACAGCTTTTTATACAAAACCTAGAAATGAAAAAAAAGCTTCTGATCGGCTGAGGCTTAAAGGTTTCGAGATTTATTGCCCGACCAGAACAGTACTAAAGCAATGGTCGGATAGAAAGAAAAAGGTGACAGAACCCGTATTCAATTCCTATCTCTTTGCTAAGGTGGACGAGCTAGCAAGATTGTATATTCTTAAAGATTCAGGAATTGTTTCTAATGTAAGGTGGCTCGGCCAACCAGCCAGAATTCGTGATCATGAGATTCTCCAGATTAGGACATTCTTAGAAGAATTTCCATCAGCAGAGGCATTTTCTACCGAATATGCTGTTGGAGACAAAATGAATATTGAATCTGGAGCGCTTTCGGGTCAATCAGGTATAATAAGGCAAGTACGAGGTGACAAAGTGGTACTTGCCATTTCAAGTCTTGGCTTAGAAATGAGGGCTGAAATCAATTCTAATCACCTTAAAAAGGTAGGTTGACAAGTTCTAACGTACGTCACCATAATTATATATCAATTTCATATCTTTGGCGACTTAGATATTTTATAAAATAGGTTAATGAAATTTTTGCTCTCAACCGCTCGACTCAAAAGACTTGTATTCATTCTAACCCTGATTGTCCTTACGTCAGGATATCAGGAATTAACGGCCCAATCTATGGGTGGTGTAGATTTAAAGTCGGTCAATGTGGATGACCTGTCAGACGAGCAAATCCTAAACTATATCAAACAGGCTGAGGATAGAGGGTTAACGCAGGCTCAATTGGAAGCTTTAGCGAGACAGCAAGGGGTTTCAGAAAGCCAAATATCCAAATTGCGCAGAAGAGTTGAAGCCTTAAGAAATGGTGGAAATGACGCCAAGAAATCTTTAGATGGTAAGAAAAGCACGTCTCGTGAAGTTCCTATGGCCGAAGATGAAGATGTTTTCGGTGTATTAGCAGGAAAGGAAGGCCCAAAGTTAACTGAAGAACAAAAGAAGATATTTGGTTTTGACTTGTTCCAAAAAAATTCATTGACCTTTGCCCCAAATCTAAATCTCCCAACCCCCATGGATTATCAACTTGGTCCAGAAGATGTATTGGTGGTTGATTTGTGGGGTGCAACTCAGCAATTTTTAGAACTCACTGTAACCCCTGAAGGTACGGTAAGGCCAGAAAATTTGGCTCCCATTTATGTGAATGGTTTAACTATTGAGGCCGCTTCTGAAAAAATTATTGACAGATTAAGTCAGATTTACAGTGGATTAAGGGGTAAATCTGGCGAACGACCGTCCATCTTTCATCAAATTAGTTTGGGGAATATTCGAACCATCAATATTGAAGTGGTGGGCGATGTGGCTCGTCCCAGCCTTTATGCTCTGCCCTCTCTCGCCACAGTTTATACAGCTTTACATGCAGCAGGAGGGCCAACCGAAAATGGAACTTTCCGAAATATTAGGTTGATCAGAAATAATAAACTTTTGACCACGGTAGATATTTACACTTTTTTAACCAATGGTATTCGATCTGGGGACGAAAGGCTCAAGAATGGAGATGTCATTATTGTTGAACCCTATGCTGCACGGATATCATTAGAAGGTGAGGTAAAAAAGCCAGGGCTTTTTGAACTTAAGGCCAATGAGAATTTCCAAGACTTATTGGACTATGCCAATGGCTTTACCAGTTCAGCATTTAAATCTACCGTCACCGTTAAAAGAAACGGGGATCGTGAAAGGCAGATCGTAGATGTAAATACCGATGAATTTCAAGAGTTCATTCCGCAAGATGGAGATTTGGTTGAGGTAAGTGCTATCCTCGATAGATTCTCGAATAGAGTGATTATTAATGGCGCTATTTACAGAGAAGGCGAATATCAACTGACCGATAATCTCACGTTGAAAAACCTTATTGATAAAGCAGGTGGTTTGCGAGGAGATGCTTATATGCCTAGGGCAACGATTTACAGGACCAGCGAGGATTTTTCGCAATTGACAATCCCAGTGGATTTATTTTCTTTGATGAAAGGAGATATTCAGGATATCGCTTTGTTAAGGGAAGATGTTGTAAAAATCACTTCGATCTATGATATCAAAGAGGAGTTTTACGTCCAAGTGACAGGTGAGGTACTGGAGGGTGGAATTTATCCATTTTTCAATCAAATGACAGTTCAAGATTTAATCATTTTAGCAGGGGGACTTAAAGAATCGGCATCAAGTTCTCTCATTGAAATTTCTCGAAGAAACAATAATGGGGGGGTCAACTCGGCAGCAGAGATCATTAATATTGCGATTGACAGAAACCTGTCGTTGGATGCGGAGGATAGAAATGAAATCTTAAGGCCCTTTGATCAAGTCTACATTCGCAAATCACCAGGTTATACCATTCAGCAACAAGTAACAGTGGAAGGGGAAGCCCTTGCAGCAGGGGTTTACACCATCAGCCGAAAGGATGAACGTATTTCTGATATCATAAAAAGAGCGAAGGGATTGACTCCCTATGCAGATGCGTCTGGAGCTATATTAATTAGACGAACCGAGTTTTCAAATTCAAAATCTAATGATCAGATTAGCCAAGAGTCTTTGCAGCAACTAAGACGAAAGGTGCTTAACGATGAATCGGAGTATAAGAATATTAGTCAGACCCAATTGATAGAGAGATTAGAAAAATTGGAGGAAAACATTGAGACTGATACCCAAAACGATAGGGTTGGCAGTCAATTGAAGAAGGATTTGATTCAAGATATTTCTGAACAAGATTCGTTAGTAAGAAATGTAATTATAAAAGAAGAAGAGCCAGTCGCAATTGATTTGCAAAAGATATTAGAACAACCGGGTTCAAAATATGACCTTATTGTAAAAGAAGGAGATGTAATATCAATACCAGGCCGACTTGAGACCATACGCGTGGCAGGAGAAGTTACATCACCACTCAACGTACGTTATGATGAATCTTTCAATTTTAAAGATTATATAGAGCGTTCTGGCGGATTTTTGATTACTGCCAAAAAAGGAAGAAGCTATATACAATATCCAAATGGTGAAAGAAGAGGAGTTAAGAGATTTCTTTTTTTTAAAAAATACCCAAAAGTACAAGCCGGTTCTACTATTTTTGTGAGTAGAAGACCTGATCGAAAGGGTGTTTCATTAGGTGAAATAATAGGAATTAGCTCAAGTTTGGCTACTTTAGGTGTATTGGTTTATCAAGTAGTTAGATAATTTTTAGGAAAATTAAGTTCACATTAGAGAGCAACCTTTTAAAAATGGTAGACGGTCATAAAAAAAATGTAATTAATTCTGAATTAAGTTTTAATGATTTATTGACATTTTTTATCAGTCAAAAGTTAAATTTCTTTCGAATCTTAATTTCTTCTATTATTTCAGGGATTGTTCTTGCATTACTCTCACCGATAGAATTTACATCTGTCGTTAGCGTGGTTCAGGCAGGATCTGGTGGAAAGAATACTAAAGGAGGAATCACAGCTTTGGCAGGATTGGCAGGAATTGACCTGGGAGGTTCTTCTGAATCCTCGTTAAACCCATTACTTTATAATAAGGTAGTCAATAGTATCCCTTTTCAGCAAAAATTGATAAACTCTAAATACGATTTCATAGGATTTGATGAACCAGTTTCTTATCAACGTTTTTTTGATGAATCTAAAAGACCTATTGGAGAAATTTTGTTGAAGTATACTATCGGACTGCCTTCATTAATTTTAGGCAGTTTTAGTAAGAATGATGACATTAGCTCTAGGCTTTCTGATGATAGTACATGGGCCTTAAATGAGATTGAGATGAAAAGAATCAATAAACTCCGACAAAATGTGGGTATCTCTGTAGACACTAAATCAGGTTTGATAAGCATTAGTGCCACTTTACCTGAGCGAGTTGCTGCTAGTCAAATGGCGGATATGATTCTAAATAATCTACAAGAATTTGTTATTCGAACTAAACTATCACAGATTAATCAAAAAGTTAAATATTTAGAGGAGCGGTATTTAGAAACTAAAGCTTCGTTTGAAGAGACTCAGATACTTTTAGCTGAGTTCAAGGATAGTAATGTTAGTTTGTCTAGCGCGCGTGCTGAAACAGAGGAGCAGAGATTGAGAGATGAGTATGATTTAGCTTACAGCCTTTATCAAGAGATTGCTAAACAGCTGGAAACAACGAAAATTGAGCTTAAAGATAGTACGCCAATTTTTTCAGTCATAGACCCTGCGACTGTGCCAACCGATAAATCCTCACCAAGAAGAGCTATGATGGTGTTTGTATGGCTCTTCTTGGGAATAATATTGGGTATTCTATTTATCTATCTTAAGCTGATATGGTTAAGGCTGAAGGCTCAAATGAATGTATCTAACTTATGAACTAAGAATAAACTAAAAAAAGAATGAAATCAATATTATTAATTGGAGGTGCTGGATATGTCGGCTCCGTCCTTTCCTCACATCTATTGAAATTGGGATATCAAGTTCACGTTTTAGATAATTTTGTATATGATAATCAATTTGCAGTCCAACAATTCTTGGGTGATCCTGATTATAAAATTACATTTGGGGATTTCTGTGACAAACAAGTTTTGTCAAAGGCATCAAACGGAGTTACTGACGTTATAATCCTTGGAGGATTAGTGGGTGACCCAATAACCAAAAAATTTCCTGAAGAATCAGCTAGAATCAATGAGAAGGGGGTCCGAGATTGTATGGATTTCTTCAAGGATAAGTTAATTGATAAGTTAATTTTTATATCTACTTGTTCTAATTATGGCTTAATCGGAGAGGATGAGTTAGCCAACGAAGAGTTTGCTTTGAATCCGCTGTCTTTGTACGCTAAAGCAAAAGTTTCCGCAGAGAAGTATTTAATGTCTTTAAAAGGAAGTGCCAACTACACAGGGGTGGTATTAAGATTTGCTACCGCATTTGGTCTTTCTCCTAGAATGAGGTTTGATTTAAGTGTTAGCGAATTCGTAAGGGATGTATATTTTGGAAATGAACTTTTAGTTTATGATGAACATACTTGGAGACCTTATTGTCATGTTCGTGATTTTTCGAGACTTATTAGTATTGTTCTTGATGCAGATAATGACAAAGTAGATTTTGAAGTGTTTAATGCAGGTGGTGAGAAAAATAATTTCACAAAGAAGATGATTGTTGATGAAATTGTGAAATTTGTTCCGGATGGTAAGGTTAAATATGGACAGAATGGAGGTGATCCAAGAAATTATAAAGTTGATTTCAGGAAAGTTAAACAGATACTAGATTTTGAGCCACATTATTCTGTATCGGATGGGATTAAGGAGCTCGTAATGTCGTTTGATATGGGCTTTTATTCGGATTGTCTTGATGATATGGATAAGTATGGAAATTATGCACTTAAAATTTAATTTTGAAGATGTCTCAGTTCAATGAATTTGTTTCATTTGTAAGAAACCTTTATTCAACGAGTGATTTCTTGCCATTGCATGTCCCTATTTTCAATGGTAATGAAAAGAAATATATACTTGAGACTATAGAATCTACTTTCGTTTCTTCTGTTGGAGCTTATGTAAATAGGATTGAAGAGATAATGAGAGCACATTCTTCTGTAAACAGAGCAGTTGCCACTGTAAATGGTACTACAGCTCTTGATATGGCGCTCAAAGTTTGTGGAGTCGGACAAAATGATGAAGTAATTACGCAAGCTTTAACCTTTGTGGCTACTGCAAATGCGATAAGTTATAATGGAGCGATACCAGTGTTTGTCGATGTAGACTATGATACGATGGGTTTGTCGCCTAAAGCGTTACTACATTTTCTTGAAACCCATGCTACGGTTGAAAATGGCGTGTGCAAAAACAAAAAAACAGGTAGGCGCATCGCAGCTTGCATGCCTATGCATACATTCGGCTTTATGTGCAGAATCGATGAAATTGCTAGCATATGTGACGAATGGTCAATTGTCTTGATTGAAGATACTGCTGAAGCCATCGGTAGTAAGTATAAAGGAAGACCTTCGGGTAATTTCGGTCGTGTTGGCGCTTTCAGCTTTAATGGTAATAAAGTCGTTACTGCGGGAGGTGGAGGAATGATGGTGACAAATGATGAAAAAATAGCTGATTTGGCAAAACATTTGACTACTACTGCCAAGGTACCTCACAAGTGGGATTACTTTCACGATCAGATAGGATACAATTTTCGTATGCCCAACCTCAATGCAGCACTTCTCTGTGCACAAATGGAACAACTTGATAAGTTTATTATTAATAAGAGAGAGACTGCTTTAGAATATAAATCTTTTTTCGATTCAATGGGAATCACCTTCAGAATGGAATTAGAGGATTGCTATGCTAACTACTGGCTTATGTGTATTGAGCTTGATAACCAAAGAGAGCGCGATGAGTTTTTGGCAAAGACCAACGATGCAGGTGTAATGACCCGACCCATTTGGAAACTGATGTTTGATCTTCCTATGTTCAAAGATTGCTATCGTGATAGTCAGGAAAATGCAAGTCTGCTTTCGGAGAGAATAGTTAATATTCCAAGTAGCTTCAGACCAAAATTATGACAGGAGATTTGTTTAGAGATCGTAATATAGACTATTCTTGTTCGATGTTGGAGGCACTTCGAAAGATGGATGTTATAGATAGGAAACTCTTAATGGTTCTTAAAGGGGGTCATTTTAAAGGGTTGCTAAGTGCAGGAGATATACAAAGGGCAATAATTAACGATTTCGAATTATCCACAGAGGTCAGTGTTATTTTAAGAGATAAAATTCGAGTTGCAAAGCCAAATGATTCCTATGACAGTGTAAAAGGCATGATGATTGAGCATCGTATGGAATTTTGTCCTGTTGTTGACCATAAAGGGGTGGTAAAAGATGTTTATTTCTGGGAAGATCTTTTTGGGGAGATAAACCCAGAGCCAATGTCTTCTTTTGATCTCCCAGTGGTAATTATGGCTGGAGGTTTCGGGACTAGGTTAAGACCCTTGACGTATGTCATACCTAAGCCGATGATTCCCATAAATGACAAGACCATGTTAGAAGAAATATTTTCTAGATTTGGTAAATATGGCTGCAATCGCTTCTTTATTTCTGTGAATTACAAATCAGACCTGATCAAATACTATCTTGATTCACAGAAACTGCCCTATGAAATCGATTATTTCATTGAAGAAAAGCCTATGGGTACGGCCGGGAGCATGTCACTTCTCAAAGGTAAAATAGATACTACATTCTTTGTAAGCAATTGCGACATACTCATTGAGCAGGATTATTCAGAGATACTTAAGTATCATCGTGAGCAGAATAATGAAATTACGCTCGTGGCTGCTCTGAAGCACTACGACATCCCCTACGGTACACTCAAGACTGGCAAAGATGGTCAACTCAAGGCACTTGAAGAAAAACCCGCTTTAAACTTTAAGATCAATAGTGGAATGTATGTTCTAGAGCCTTCATTGCTGGATGAAATACCAAAGGATGAATTTTTCCACATTACCCATTTGATTGAGAAAATCATGAAGAGGAAAGGTAAAGTAGGAGTTTTTCCCGTATCCGAAAAATCTTGGAAAGACATGGGAGAATGGAGTGAATATTCCAAACTTTTAAATGGTTAAACTTAGGTCACTTTTTATCGATAAGCTGACGGTCAATAAGTTTGCTATTGATACTTTTTATTTAATTGGTGGGCAGGCAGTGCTTCTTGGTGCTGGTCTTCTAATCAACTTATTAATAGGTCAGAAGTTAGGAGCAGATGACTTCGGAGTTTTTAGCCAGGCAATGGCTTTTTTTATGCTTTTTGCTGTGGTTATGTCATTTGGACTTAACGTGGCAATCATTAAGAAGGTCTCTGAAATTGATGATAATGCTCAACAAGAGCGACATAGAATATTTACTTCATCAATTTTAGTAACATTTATACTGGCCTGTTTATTAAGTCTCATTGTCTTCCTTATAAGTGAATATGTTTTTTCATTTTACAAATCTCAGATCATAAAGGATGCGGTAAGTATTAGTCTTCTTGCAATTCCTTTTTACAATGTAAACCGGAATATAATGTCGTATTTCATTGGTATGCAAGATCAATTGAAGTTTTCAATATTAAGGTCTTTAAGATGGGGCGGTTTGCTGGTAACCATCACGCTGATGGTACTTATTTATGAGGACATACTTTCCATTATGTGGTCTTTTTTGATTGTTGAGAGTGGATTGATGCTATTTTTTGGATATAAGATTCGTAAAGTCATTGATTTTGGTTTCAGTTTGACCACAATCCAACAAAGTCTAAGCTTTGGTTTTAAGAGTTTTCTATCAGATATTATTTCACTGCTTTATGATAAGCTAGATATTATTTTAATTGGTTATTTTCTTATTGATAGTGATGTAGGAATATACAGTTTCCTTATTTTCTTTGTCAAATCTGTATATATTTTCCCGGGTATTATGTCTCAGAACTTAAGTCCCATCGTTTCCAAACTATGGAGAGATCATAAGATTGAGGAATTGAACAGAAAAATAGCAAATGTCAGGAAGATTAACCTTTTAGTCGTAGGGGCACAGGGTGTTCTATTATTAGTTGGATATTATGTATTAATTGAGTTTTTCAATGCTGAATTCCGAGAGAGTTATACTTATTTTCTTATAGCAATTTCAGGCACTTTACTATTTGCGAGCGCTTATTGGTCTGGTATAATATTGTTAATGACTGGATTTCTGAATGAGAACGTAAGGAGAACTATTTACAACCTTATCTTTTCTGTATTATCAATCGTTATTTTCACCTATTTTTTCGGATTAGTCGGGGCCTGTATATCCTGTGCAGTAAATGCTATCTTTAGTTTTTTCTTCAATGTGTTTTACATTAGAAGTATTACAGGACTGAGAGTTGTCTAGTGTTTATTAAATGAACTGTTTTGTTGCTTTTTAAATGAAAATGATTTTCAAGATCCTGCGATATTCTGGATTACCTTTCTTCTTTAGGGAAGTTTTACAAAGAAACAGGGTGACTATTCTTTTGTTTCATGACATGCCCAAGTCTACAGCGGAGAAGGCATTACGTTATCTTAAACAAGAATATAATATTATTCGACTGGAGGATTACTTAGAGGCAGTAGAAATGCGAGATGCTTCTAGACTTCCAAAAAAGTCCTTGATTATTACTTTTGATGATGGTCATATTAGGAACTATGAGCTACTCCCCGTTATAAGGGAATTGGGCATTCCTATCACTATTTTTTTATGCGCAGGTATCGTAGGAACTAACCGTCATTTCTGGGCGAATTATGCTACTGACGAATTACCTATACCTAAACTAAAAACGATGTCGAATAGAGAACGGATTAGGGTGTTAAATGAAGTGGGCTTTGAGCAGGAACAAGAATTCAATACTTCTCAGGCTTTGTCCAAACAACAGATAAATGAAATGAATGAGCTCGTTAATTTTCAGTCGCACACACTATTTCATCCGAGCTTGCCTAGATGCAGTGATTTAGAGGCTTACAAAGAAATAGTTATGGCAAAAGAAACCCTCGAAAAAGACTTCGGGTTAAAAGTTAACGCTATTTCCTACCCTATTGGCAATTATTCTAATCGAGATATCGAGATAGCCCGCCAATCTGGTCATCAATGTGGTGTCACGGTAGATTATGGTTTTAATACTATAGATTCAGATCCATTCAGGATGAAAAGAATAAGCGCTAATGATACCGATAACATAGATGAACTCGTGGTAAAATCGAGCGGTTTGTGGGCGTATCTAAATAGTCTTCTTGCGTCTCGAAAACTGGATTATGGTTTTGATCCTGATCCTGAAAGATGAAAGTAGGTTTTTTAATAAGTGATACACTTTCTGAGGCTAGACTGAAAGTTTTAAATCCTGTTTTCAACGATCCTGATTTTGAAATTGTTGTGGCTATTTTGGACAAACGACCGAAACTGACGGTCAAACAGAAGCTTATAAGAAACCTAAAAAAGGGTCGAGGAGGTTATGTTTTGGTGATGGCGATAGAGCGGCTGTTTGCAAAAAAAACTACTTCGGTAGGAATGTTGACAGTTGATCTCTGTATAAAGCATGAGGTCAAAGTAATTGAGGCTAGAAATCTTTATGACCAGGGGCTGATTGAAGAGGTGAGAAACTTGAAACTTGAAACACTCGTATTGCTGGATGCTTTTGGCATTATTAAGGAACCTTGGCTAAGTCTTACACCAAATGGTATTCTTTCGTACCATGGAGGTGATATGCGAAAATATAGAGGACAACCTTCCGGTCTATGGGAGCTTTACAATGGTGAAAGTGAAATGGGCGTGACAGTTCAGGTATTAGCCAAGGGCTTGGACAAAGGACTGCCCGTTGTCGAAAAAACTGTTTCGATTGATAAAAAAGACCGACTTTTGGATGTTAATCAAAAAGTCGCTAAGGTAAGTGAAAGCATGCTTTATGAAGCACTTAAAAGACTCAGTTCGCCTGATTTTGAGCCAGAGCTCATTAACAGTTTTGGAAAAATTTATACACTTCCTAACCTAAGACAATGGATCATGCTCAATCTTAAAATATTCACACGAAGACTGTTTAATTGAATAAGTGCCTCTTTTCAGCACATCATTACAAAAAAAGTATCTCGAGTGGCAGATTAACTATTAATCACTAATTTTAATATCAGTTTTATTGACTCAAAGCCATTATTAAAAGAATTTGCATTCACCTTGAACTAACATTTCTTTTGCCCATCTGTTGTCAGTGTTTTATCACTCTAAGATTTTGTTGACTGATAAAAAAAATATTTCACGATTTAATATACTAAACAATGAATTTCAAAGACTATTATAATGAACATGAAGACTACATAGCCCTTCGAAAGAAAGGCAGTGCTTTTGAAAAACAGTACTATAGAGAAGTAGATTTTTGGAAAAACAAATATCTGGTACCACTTTTGGATGGTCACGAGATTCAAACCATTTGTGAGGTAGGTTGCGCTGTTGGTATTTTACTGAATCGTTTTGGTACACAGGTGCCCATGAATAAGCGTTATGGGGTAGATATTTCTTCGTCTAATATTGAGTATGCAAAAGAATTATTTCCCGAGATGAATTTCTTCGCGGGTAGATTGAGTGATTTTCTTGTGAGTACAGGTGCACCACCAAAGGTTGATCTAGTGATCCTATCAGATATACTCGAACATGTCGAAGATGATTCAGGACTTCTTCAGGAAGCCGGGGATTATGGCAAACTAGTTGTATTGAATTTACCAATGGAAAAGTGTGAAGAAAATAAAGATCGCGTCTATGGTATTGAAGATAAGCATGGGCATCTAAGATCTTATGATCTAGCTGATGCTCGACAATTGGTTGAGTCAGCTGGAATGGAAGAAGTGGCTTGCACGGTTAAACACTATGTTCAAGAACCTATCTTTAGAGAGTATTTGGCGGATAAGCTTTTTAATAATAAGGAGACAACTGAAGAGAAGTTAGGGGGCATTGCAAAATATCTCAATGAAATCAATGAGATTGATTTGAACCCTAGCTTCTACAAGAGTAACTATTATGCCTTGCTGAGAAAAAAGGTTTAAGTAATTAATCATATCAGCTTTGGTTAATAGAATTCTCTTTCTGGTCAAATCGACAAGTCCATTTAAGACTCAGCGTAACGATCTTGATTATCTTATTTCTGAACTTATAAAAAAGGGTCATAATGTGGAGATTTATGACATGAAACAGAAAATCTTGATGGACGTGAAAAACGAAATTCAGGAGAGTTATGAGCTTTTTCCAAGCTGGTTGTACAAAGGAAAATTGAGTCTTCTACTCAATTTTTTCGTGTTTATCCATTTTTTAAAAAGGAAAAGTGGATGTTATTCAATAGTCCAAATCTGCTACGTCAGAGAAGAATTCTTGTTGTTGCCTAATCTAATAAAGCGTTTGGCTGATCGAGTCTATATTCTTGTTTTTGGTTCTGATTATAATTTAAGAAATCCTATTAAGGACCACTTTACTAAATTATATTCTCTTGCTGACAAGGTTTTTGTAACGACTGGAGATGCCGAAAAGAGAATGAAAGGGATAATTAATGAGCCAAGTCTTGATAAAAAGACCTTTGTATTGATGACCCCTCAGAATCATTTTGAGCTTTATGATGGTGTGGCATATGAGGAGAAAACTCACTATAAAAATCTTTTTGGCTTTGATGAGAACAAGAAGGTGATTTTGGTCGGAACCAACTCAAGTCCCAATGAGCAGCATGAGTTAGCAATTGAGTCTTTGAAATTTTTAGACCCATCTCGCTATATTCTTGTTTTTTCAATCACGAATGTATTCGATGAGATCACAGAACGTGAGCAATCTCTTGCAAATCATATCCGAAGCGAATTAGAGGGGTTTGAACTGATAATATTGCACGGTTTTCTGAAGTATGAAGAAGTAAGGGATCTGAGGTTTGCTAGTGATTTTTTCATTAATGTCAGAAAGAATGACCAGATGGCACTTTCCATGATTGAATCCAACCTCGCTTACAACTATGTGGTAACTGGAGAATGGTTGCCTTATAAGTGCTACAGTGAGGACTTTAAAGTGATTCGCGTGTCGGAAGTAGCTAAGATCTTTGAAGTAATTGACTCAGTTTCGAATATGGATGAGAACGAATTAAGCTATATTTTAGTCCAGAACCGACAGCAAGCGCTGGATATGTATGGTAAAGGACTAATAGATAGTTGGCTTTTACATTATGCCTAATGTAATAATAGACGCCTTTAAAAAGTGATTTTAAGCCGAAAAGGATGATAAAAAACAGAAATTTGCTGCTCGCCTTTATTTTGTTCTTAGGTTGTACAGAAAACCCAGAGCCAGTCTTTAATTCTCTAATCAATCTAACTGTAGAAGGTGCTGGGAGCAATTGTGAAAATGGAGGTGTTCGAATTGATACTGGGCTGGATGTTAACCGCAATGGGGTCTTGGACGAAGAGGAGACCACCTCTACTCAATTTGTATGTAATGGCTTGAATGGTACGGACGGTTTACTTGCCATTATGCAGATTGCCAGTGGAGATAATTGTGAGAATGGTGGTATCCAAGTCAACTCTGGTTTAGATAGAAATAAAAATGGACTATTAGATGAAGATGAAATTCAGCATACAGCAATTATTTGCAATGGAAAGGATGGAAGTGATTCTATTATGAAGGTCACTTCGGAATCTCCAAGTGAAAACTGCATGGAGGGAGGAATCAAAATAGAATCAGGTAAAGATGAAAATGCCAATGGTATATTAGAAGATGGTGAAGTAAGCTCTACTACCTATGTGTGTAATGGTGAGAAAAGCACAGATCAATTGGTTAAACTTATAAAAGAACCAGCAGGAAGTAATTGCTCTGAAGGTGGTGTACGTGTGTTATTTGGAAGAGATTCTAATAACAATAATGAGTTAGATAGCGAGGAGGTGATGAATACTACATTCGTGTGCAATGGTACTACAGGAAAAGAAGGGCCTATCGGCACTACAGGTAGTAATGGGGCTTCAAGCGTTGTCAGAGTTGATATCGAGCAAGTAGGAGCCAATTGCCCGAATGGGGGAGTGAAAATTGTGGTTGGTCATGACAATAATAGGAATGGCCTATTGGATAATGATGAAGTGTCGACAACTAGATATGTTTGTAATGGGGTTGCTGAGCCTTCTGATCTTATTTCTGTTCAGCCAGAACCTGCGGGCAATAACTGCGAGTTTGGAGGAATAAGAGTAATAGTGGGAAAGGATAGGAATTCGAATGGCATTTTAGATACAAATGAATTTGATCAGATTGAATATTTATGTAATTCAAATGAGAAAGCATCTAAATGGAGAGAGGTTACCATTTCATTGATTAATTGGGCAATTCAAAACGCATCTGACGAAGAAAGACTATATACCTATTCAGCTATTGCTCTAAGTAATTCTATAGTTAATGGTTGGAACCATGATATAACCAACAGATTTCTAACCAAAACTTACGAAACGATAGACAATAAGGGTTATGGAATAAATGAAGCCTGGGACGCCTTTCAAGATGGTACGATTAACGATGCCTCTACCAACTATACCGTTACTATGTCCGCACATGCTGGAAATACCCTACTCGCTGGCTATAGAAATGGCATAGTTCCGAAAGAAAGGATAGATCATTTGATTCAGGAATTGTCAAAAGTACCTGAGGCAGACGGACTTCCCAATGGAAAATTCCTTGCATATTCTGCAAATGACAATGATAGAATAGGTTGCGTACATAATGTCAATATAAATGTTGCCTACTTCTATAATGAGCTTTCAAAGGAAGGTTTAGCAACCAGTCAAATGGTTGCAATGAGAGATTTAATTATTGAAAGAGAAAAATATAGCTATCTGCCAGATAAGATGAATTGGCTTTATTGGGATAGACAGGATATTTTGACTGACCAGAACCACTTAGCATTTCAAGTCTGGAATATGTATTATTTGGATGATGCGGAATCTAAAGAATTGGCAAAAGCAATAATAGATAAGATTACTCTCAACAGAGAAAAAACAGTGAAGGCATTAATCGGTCAGTTACTACTTTTGCCCATTGATGACAGGGACTCAGATTCACTGTATAAAGTACTTAAGGAGCTATTATCTTTTGCGAAGCTATCGGATTATCAGCCTGATTTGGTTTATGATGTAAGGAATCCAACCATTGCAGCCCAACTGGCTCTTTGGTCAGCATACTATTACGATTTTTTAAGAAGGAACTAGTCTGATACTTACATGAATTAATGAGTTTATTGCCCCAAAAGATTGATTTAGAAAAGCAACTTAATATTAAAGGTCGTTTTTTTCTGAATCATATTCTGATACTTTTTTTATATTTAATACTGCTTTTTTATCTTGTAATGAGTCAGCAGTCAGTAGAGTTATTCTCTACTAATTCGATGGCTGGAGATGTTTTGTCTATCCAGATTTATCTCATAATTCTGTCGTTAGCTAGTTTGTTATCTTTTTTGATTATCACGTCTAGGCTAAAACCCTCTGATCATTTGATCTTTGTCTGTGCGTTCGTGTTTTATATACTGGCTTTTTCTCCCCTTTATTACCTATTTCAGTCATTGACGGGTATTCCGTTTGAATTTAATGCATTCGACTCGTTACTTTATTACAACGCTCATGTTGATTTTGAAAACTCAGGAAGGGGTGATTTTTTCAGTTTTATAAGTGATCAGAATTTCACATTTGATGACTTCGGATTTACCGGCTATGTTCATTACACATTAAGCCTATTTGGCGAAAACATATTTGTCCAAAGGGTTTTTAACGCACTTTTTGCTGCTGGTTCTGCAGTACTGACTTACAGGTTTTGTTTGAGATTATTCAATGGGGATCAAACTAGGAGCATTATTGCAGTTAGCCTCCTTATCTTTAATAACATTACTATTTATTTTATTGCCTCTGGACTTAAGGAGTGTGTAATGATCTTTTTCGTTTTGCTAGTTTTTTATCATCTTAATTATGTTTTTACTGATAAAAACAAAGCTAAGAGGCTTTTCTATGGAATATTAGGTATCATTTGCCTTATTTTTATTAGACCGCATATGCTCCCTTTTATTTTTCTCGGAATCTTTGTTGTAAACTATGCTAAGCTTCAATCCCTGATGATCAAGCAGTCAATACTTTTCTTGGGAGTCGTGATATTTGGTGGAGTTATTTATGTTGTTGCCACTTCAGGGGCAGTAGAGATTATCACTTTGGGTTATAGTAAAATTCTTGATCCGGAATTGCAACGTGAAATTTTTAATTTAAAGTATGAAGGCTATTCGATAGCGGAAGCCTACGCTGTAATGTTTGCAAGTATCAGTTTTGGTGCACTTTCAAAGATTGATTTCGCGATTACGAATGAGGATACATTTTTATTTTCTTATAATCTACTTCTACTTAACTATCTGGCATATTACTTATGGACCAGTATTCGTATGGTACTGAAAGAGAAGAGAGCAGAGTTCTACGGATTATTAATCTTCATTTTAATTTATGCGGCTTCTATGGTAGTTTCATTCTTTGCTCAGGAAGTCCGATACTTATATATGATGTATCCTTTCGTGTACATTTTGATTGCGTATTCAATCGGTCGGCATAAGAACCCGAAACTGGCTACTTTATATAACTTCGGTATCACTGCAGTAATCATTTTTTGGAATATCAGATCATTGTAATAAGTTTGCCCCTCAAAAATAATACGTTGAAGAAGAGAATTCTATTTTATTTCGTTCATCCTGCCAAATTCCACCTTTTCAGAGCAACTATTAATAACCTTAAGTTGGAGGGATACCAGATAGAGATCATTATAACAGGTCGTGATATTCTGGAAGAACTCGTACAGGCAGAAGGCTGGGAGTATACTAAAATATTTCCTAATGGACGAAAAATAAAAGGTGTACACATATGGATTAGTGCAGGAATTTATCTGCTGTTAACCGTATGGAAGCTTTTTTTGCTGACCATAGGTAAGAAGTATATGTTATTTGTTTCAGATGATCTTATTACTTTTGTAGGCAGAATACGTGGAATCCCTTCATTTTTTGTGACAGACGATGATTTGAGGGGTGTTCCAGAATCGGTTATTCTCGCTGCTTCTGCTAAATTCGTTTTCGCTCCGAATGTCTGCGACATGGGTAAGTACAATAGTAAAAAACTAGGTTATGATGGTTATAAGTCCTTGGCTCATTTACATCCAAACCGTTTTACACTTGACTACTCAAAAGTTCCCGATGAGCTCAAATCAGAAGGTGGAGTTTACTTTTTTATAAGAACTGTTTCGGCTACATCGACTCATGATGTAGGTAAAAGAGGTATTGGTGACGATTTGTTGAGAAAGATAATAGGTGTTTTAGAGCCACACGGAAGAGTAATTTTGAACTCGGAGAGAGAGGTAGCTCCAGATATGCAGAAATACGTGTTGGATTTCGATAAGATGGATGTAGCCCATATTTTTGCGTACGCTAAGGTCTTCATCTCTGACAGTACTACTATGTGTGCCGAAGCCGCTGTTCTGGGTGTGCCAGCCATTGAGTGTGACGATTGGTTTAGAGACTTTAAACAATATGATGAATTATCAGACCGATATAAACTTTTAAGGGGATTTAGTCCTGATGATTTTGAGGGCTTGAGTAATTATTTACAAGAATTACTCTTAATGGAAGATATGGCTTCTGTTTTCCAAAAACGAAGGCAGTACATGTTAACGGAAAAAGATGATGTGTCTGCTTTTCTGATTTGGCTAATTAAGAATTATCCAGAAAGTACGTCAAAGTATTTTAGTGATACCAAAAATATATTAAAGCAATTCAAACAATGACCGATAAGTACTCTTGGATCAAGTTCTTGGTATATGTTTTGTTCCATTTAATAATTTTCTACATACTATGGCCTAATGTTTCAGAATGGCAAAGTCAAGTGCCCAAATTGGTTATTTTTGTATCACTCTTTTTTATATCTACTTGGTTAACATTGCCTTATAGGAAGATATTTCATCCAGACTCTGTCATGGACATCTGCGTAATCATTAGGCATACCATTATTTGGGGGGGGATTTTTGCTCTTCTTGAGTTATTAGTTTTTAAAGAAAATGCATCTTTTCCTTACCTTAAGGTAATAGGCTATTTAAGTGCTCTGTCTTCAGGCATATTGCTCTTGATCAGACTGATTCGAAGAGTTGAAGTTCAGGAAGCTATTAAGCCAATTAAACGTTCACGCATTAAACTGGAATATGCTCTTACGACCGAAGCCAGAGTCTTAGACCAAATCAAAAACTCGCCCATCGAGGATCTTAATGCCTCAGGGATTCTGTTAGATAGCCTAATCCTGATTCCAGATGGTTCTGATACCATCAAAATACTTCCAAAACCTCTGAAAAGCTATTTGAATATTAATAACAAGTTAAGTGAGCTTTACGATAATCTTGTGAATGGCGGAGTAGCACTTCTTCACTATACTCCAGAGGACAATAGGGAAGAGAAAATACTTGCCTTAAAGCCACGCTTGCTAGCACGGTGTCTCTACGTTCTATATCTGTTTTGGTTCAGAGCCTTACCTAAAGTGCCTTATTTGAGTCAAGTTCTTTTGTACATATCAGGTGGCCAATGGAGAGCAATTTCAAGGACAGAAACATGGGGTAGGTTGCTATATTCAGGTTTTGATGTAGAGAAGGAACTAGACATAGGGAACGGAAATTTTCTGATTGTGGCAAGAAAGCAGCTTGAACCAGTGGTTGGAGTAAAGCCATCATTTTATCCCATTATCCAACTCAATCGTGTAGGTTATCACGGAAAAACAATTAGAATATTTAAGTTAAGGTCTATGTATCCTTACAGTGAATTTTTGCAAGAAAAGGTATACCAAATGAATTCATTAGACAACTCTGGTAAGTTTAAGGATGATTTCAGAATTACGCGCTATGGTAAATACTTTAGAAAATTTTGGCTGGATGAGTTGCCTCAGCTTGTCAACTGGTTAAGAGGAGATATAAAAATAGTGGGAATCAGAGCTATGAGTTTTCATTATTTTAGTCTGTATCCACAATGGTATAAAGACATCTATTATACGGTAAAACCAGGTTTTGTGTCACCAATATTTGACGAGAATACCGCTAATTTTGATGAGATAGTAAATATTGAAGGCGACTATTTGAAAAAATATAAGAAGAACGGAATTAAAGCAGATTTGGCTTTTTTCTTTGAAACTTTCTTCCAAATCTTGAGGGGAGTAAGAAGCAAATAATATCAGAGCGGATTTCTTGATAAATAAACAATTATGTGTGGGATTTTTGGAGTAATTGTAAGCGAGAATGCAACTTATAGCAGTGGTTTTTTGATTAAGTCGGTAAAGACTTTAGCGAAACTTTCCCAGCGTAGGGGTAAGGACTCCTCAGGCCTTTGTGCTTTCAATCAGGAAAGCAAGCAAATAGAGGTTCTTAAGGGTCCTGTAAGAATCAATGAACTTCTGAAGAGACCAGAGTCTTCTCGACTCATTCACAATGCATTGGGGGTCAATAGCTCTGGCTGTAAGTACATTTATGGTCATTCGAGATTAGTTACCAACGGTACACAGCTCAATGACAATAATAACCAGCCCGTTGTTAAAGATGGTATCGTTGGAGTACATAATGGTATTGTAACTAATGTTGATGAATTGTGGGATAAGTATACCGACCTTAATAGGGAAAATGAAATTGATACAGAGGTCATGCTAGCCTTAGTTAGGAAATTTGCTAAGAATGGATCTTTGGAAGAAGGAGTGGTAAAAGCTGTTAGAGACGAAGTGCTCGGTACGGTTTCCACGGCCTTGGTTTTTGAAGATTATGATCGCTTTGTGCTGGCAACTAACAATGGTTCATTGTATGTGCTTACAAATTGGAAGGATATATTATTTTTTGCATCAGAGATATATATTCTTAACGAATTTGAAAAAAAGTCAGACTTATCCGTTATGTCCTCATACGATAAGAAACAATTACGAGCTAATACGGGCATAGCCGTGTCTTTAGAGACGTTCGGAATTTCAGAATTCCAATTTTCATCAGTTACTCACAAAGAAACAACCAAAAGACATAATATTCAGCCGATAAAAATTAGTACGGTAAATTCAGATAGGCAGCAAATATCTACTGTCATGGATTTGAATCTAATTCACTTCAATCCAAAGGCAGAGGTAGAAATGAAACAACTGATTTACCCTGTGGATAAGATTAAAGAATTGAAAAGATGCTCAAAGTGTCTATTGCCTGAAACTTTCCCATTCATCAATTACGATGAGGAGGGAGTTTGTAACTATTGTCACAATTATAAGAAAAGTAACCAACCGCGCCCGCTGTCAGAGTTGATGAATTTGGTTGATCCATACAGGCGCAAGGATGGTAAACCTGACGTATTATTGCCTTTTAGCGGTGGCAGAGACAGTACTTATGTGTTGCATGTGGTGAAAGAGGAGTTGGGACTTAACCCAATCACTTATACTTATGACTGGGGAATGGTGACAGATTTAGCAAGGCGAAATGTGGCTAGGATATGTGGTAAGCTGGGAGTAGAGAATATCATTGTAGCTGCTGACATGCATTGGAAACGTGAAAATATTCGAAAGAATATTACTGCTTGGCTTAAAAAACCTGAACTTGGAATGATTCCTCTATTCATGGCGGGGGATAAATTCTTTTTCTATTATGCACACAAGATAAAAAAACAGCTCGGTATTGAGCTTGAAATATGGGGGGTTAACCATTTAGAAAATACGAATTTCAAAACAGGATTTGCTGGGTTAAGACCGGAATTTGACAAAAAACGTATTTATTCAGTTTCACTTCAAAATCAAATGAAGCTATTTGGGTTTGTAGGAGCCAATATGTTAAAAAGCCCAGGATATTTCAATCAGTCTATCCTAGATTCTCTTGGCTCTTTTGCATCCAGATATGTCACCCCCAAATCAGACTATTATCACTTGTTTGATTACGCTCAGTGGGATGAGAAGCATATTGAGGATACCATTATCAATAATTATCATTGGGAGAAAGCGGTAGATACAGATTCTACTTGGCGAATTGGCGATGGTACTGCTAGTTTTTATAATTATATATATACTCTCGTAGCAGGATTTAGTGAGAACGATACTTTCAGAAGTAATCAGATACGCGAGGGTATGATTACGCGTGAGGAGGCTCTCGAGAAGATTTATCAAGAAAATAAACCTCGCTACAATTCGGTGAAATGGTATCTTGAGATTTTAGGTTTATCTTTCGAAGCTACTATCAAGACAATTAACCAAATACCAAGAATGTATTGACATATAATTTGAAAACTGTTTTTTCTGACCTAACTAAGGCGTTTTGCTGCTGTCTCCTGCTTTTTTCGTTTCACAAAACGATGATTGGTCAAGATGACAGTCCTTACTACCTGAATGGTGCTTTTGATGAGTACATTGAATACCTGCTACATAGCGGAAGGATCAATATATCACATCACCTGAATCAGCCTTTCACCGTAAAACAACTTTTTGAGGCACTGAGAAAGGATAGCTTGCTTCAGCAAGAGTCTATGGCAGTTTTGTTAATGAAAGATCTGAATCGTTATCTGCCTCAAGATGCCGGAAAGGGAAAACTGCTACTAGGATTGGATTTGAGCCCATCCCTTAAGAGTAGTTTTGGTGAGATGACTAGTGATGATTTTCGGGGTACGACTTCAATCGGTTATAGCTACAAAAACCTTATTGCTTACAGCGCTTATACTGCAGATACTGAGTACCTCAACGATACGCTCCTTTTTGGCTCAGTAGGTAAATTGCTTAATCAAAACTTCGCGCGTACTTCTACAAGTTACTTAAGATATGATTCTGATCACTTTCGGCTGTTCTATGGCAGGCTCGACAGGAATTTTGGTCTGCTGAATACCACCAGCCTTATCATGTCTGATAATCCTTTCTCATACGATCACTTTAGTTTTCAATGGTTCAATAAAGTGTTCAAGTACAGCTTTTCCGCGGCCAGATTGGACGACAAGTTTGCCTTTGATTCAAGAGATAGTATTCCAGAACCAGCTTGGCATCGAAGGTTCTACACTTTTCATAGGCTGGATTTGTCCTTGTCAGATAATTTAAAGATGGCCCTTACAGAGACCATTTTATATGGGGGTGAAAGTCAGCAAGTTGTACCTGCTTTTTTCAACCCCATGAATATTTTCTTTCTTTCCAAGGCCAGCGATAGAAAAGGGCTGGAAGAAGGTAATGCCAATGCTCTAGGTTCATTAGAAGTCTATTATAAGAGAAAGAAATTGGCTTTTTTCGCCCAGTTCTTGGTTGATGATATGGATTTCACTAAGGCACTTCGTAAAGAGTTTCCTGATAGAATTGGCTTTCTTTCCAGAGTTATCCTTACCGATCTGGTATCAAAATCTCAAATGAAGTTTGGTTATGAGATTGTTAGCAACTGGACCTACAATTCCTTTTATACATATGGTAATTATACCTTTAATGGTAGCAGTCTTGGTTTTCCGGTAAATGGCTTTGAAGGCCTTATTATAAGCTATGATTATTATGGTATTGATAAGTTTTTACTTTCAGCAGATATAGGGATCAACCGAAGAAGAAATCAGAATTTGGAAGTTCCATTTACTGGTGTCAAGTCAGAATTTCCTATAGGTACAGCCCAAAAGCAGGCAGAAGCTAAGTTTAAAATCAGATATCTTCCCAAAGTAAACTTGTCCATTGAAATGAATTTAGGTTATGAGCGTATCCGTAATTATCTGAATAAGACAGGTAATAGCACGAATTTCTTGAACGCTTCTCTAACTGCGACATATATAGGATTACTTAATCAGATTCTTAAGTAGGGTTCGTGAAGAGCTATTTGAGCAATTGTAGCCGTCCTTTTTAATAGTTGAGAAACTGAGCATAACTTAGGAAGTACCGCCTCCAGATGGTCATGAGATATTTTTTCATGATTTGAAGAGGGTATAAATGCCAAGTCAAGCTCATTTTGCTTGAATGTTTTTTTTTAGAGCTAATTTTTGTCTATTAGCACAAAACTTAATCAAGATATATAAAAATCAAACCATCAATGCAAATCATGATTGAACAGGGTAATATTAGGTTAAGTCTACTCAAGGAAAACATTCCTCCTTTGGCATATGAATTGGTGGAAAATCACTTTCAGGTTGAGAGCAAGTCTGACAAATTATTTTCGTTCAAGACTTCCTCTAGGTTTAATATTCAAAATACGATAGGAGGAAAAAAGGCTAAATATATTTTGAATATAAAACTTGTCAATGATCTTGGATATATCAACAAGTTCTTTGAATGTATTAACGAGCACTTAGTCGTTGGTGGTAAGTTCTTTCTTTGTTCTGAATCGGCATTGCAACGCAGAAAGAGGATTTTGAATAAATACCCTGTTTTTATTAATATATTGGTATACTCTTTGGATTTCATTTTTAATAGAGTATTTCCTAAGCTGAGGCTTACCAAAAAACTGTACTTTTTTGTAAAGGGAAACCGAAATCGAGTTTTTCATGAAATCGAGATTCTAGGCAGGCTCTATTCTTGTGGTTTCCGGCTTATTAAAAAGAGGAAAGTTAGTGGTGTAACTTACATGGTTGTGGAGAAGGTATCGGAACCAACTTACTCGATGGAGCCTACTTATGGAATGTTTATTAAACTGAACAGAGTTGGTAAGAATGGGAAGAGAATCAAGGTTAGAAAACTAAGGTCAATGTATGCCTATTCCGAGTTCATTCAAGAATATGTTTATGAAAATTATAACTTGGCTGAGGGGGGTAAACTAAAAAGAGATCCTCGCGTTTCTGTATCAGGTAAAATATTCAGGAGATTTTGGGTTGATGAGCTTCCTATGATATGGAATTTACTTAATGGTGATTTAAAGATTGTAGGTGTCAGACCATTAAGCGCACATTATCTAAGCCTATATCCAGAATATGCGGTTGAAAAAAGATTGTCTACGAAACCTGGGCTTGTTCCTCCTTTTTACTTTGATATGCCAAAAACATTTGATGAAATTGTGGAATCTGAACTGAGATATATAGAGGCGTACAAAAAGTCTCCCATCCTGACTGATATTAAATACTTTTTTAAAGCGTTCGACAACATTATTTTCAAAGGTGCGAGAAGTCAATAGTTCGGTTTTGGATTTCCTAATTGTTGGTGGAATATCATTCTTAATTACTTTCCTGTTAATACCTATAACAATATCAATCGGTAAAAAACTGGATTTGACGGAGAAGCTGCCATTATTGCATTCGAACTACAATTTTAAGCCTACTTTAGGCGGAATTCCAATTTTTATTGGCTGGATATTGGCAATTTTTATTACTCCCCACGTTTTGGACTTGAGTCTTATGGCGCACATTGGCTTGTCAACTTTTATAGTTCTGGTTATTGGCGTTTGTAAGGATCTAGATCAACTAAATGGATACTTAAAGTTTACTGGACAATTTTCAGCGGCCTTTGTTATTATTTATGTCTGCGATATTCGCTTAATGTCGCTTTATGGGTTATTCGGAATTTATGAAATCCCACTAGTGGTTAGTTATTTACTTTCCGCATTCACTATAATCGTAATCACCAACGCATATAATTTAATCGATGGAATTGATGGATTGGCAGGTTCTGTCGGTATAATTTGCACTTTATTTTTTGGGACTTGGTTCTATCTTGTAGGCCTAGAGTTTTATTCGTTCATAGCCTTTTCTATTCTAGGTGGGCTTCTGGCCTTTTTGCAGTTCAACTGGGCACCATCCAAAGTATTTATGGGGGACACAGGATCCCTTATGATCGGATTCTTTTTATCCATCGTTGCAATAAAGTTTATTGATGGAAATTATAATCTGCCTTTAGATCATCCATATAGATTTGATGCCTTCATTGGCCCAACTATTGCTGTTTTGATAGTTCCTTTGTATGATACTTTGAGGGTGTTTATCAAGAGAATGCTTCGAGGTAAATCACCAATGCATCCTGATAGAACACATTTACATCATATTCTGCTTAGGCTAGGATGCAATCATGCCCAAGCAACAGGAATTTTGGTTACTGTGAATGTAATTTTTGTGTTGCTTGCTTTGGTTTTGAAGGGCTTCTCCGATGCTATAGTGCTCCCTGCTTTGATTATTACAGCATTGGCACTTGGTACCATCACAGAGTTAATATTCAAATCCATGATTGAAAAAAGGAGAGAGGAACTTAAGGAGAGAAATCGAGCATTTAGAAAAGAAGCCAAAGTTGTTTCCATTACTAAGAGTGCGGGATAATATTTTCGAATATTTTTCTGATTTTTTGTAACCCAGTTCAGAGAAAGGAGTTTTTTCCCAAATCCCAAATCCCAAATCCCAAATCCCAAATCCCAAATCCCAAATCCCAAATCCCAAATCCCAAATCCCAAATCCCAAATCCCAAATCCATTAACTAATCCCCTTTTTATATTATCTTGCGCACTTATTCTTTATAATAATTTGTAGAAAACAGCTGATGAAGCAAATTTTACTGTCTGTGTGCTTTTTTTTAGCACTTTCAAATTTTACCCAAGCCCAAACTCTCCCAGATTTTTCAAATCTTAACGTGAGCGAATTATCTGATAAACAGATTCAGTCCTTGTTGCAGCGAGCGACAGCTATGGGATACTCTCAATCAGATATATTTGAATTAGCTCGGCAACAAGGTGTTTCATTAAGTGATATTTCGCTTCTTGGTGAAAGAATAAATCGAGTAAATACTTTACGTGAGGCTAAATCTAGTGGCTCTCCACTTTCTGAGGATAGGTTCAGAGATGCTTACAGCGATTCTTTGTTGGTTCTTGGAAAAAGGGAGACAGATATATTTGGGTTGAATTTTTTTAGAAAAAACAGCCAATTTTTAACCTTTACACCGTCTATAAATACTCCAACCCCTGAGGATTATGTCCTTTCCGCGGGAGATGAAATATACATTGATATTTATGGGGCGTCTGAACAGTATTATCAATCTGGGATTAATCCCGATGGTAATGTTATTCTACAGAATATAGGGCCAATTAGCTTATCAGGATTGACTATAAAACAAGCTGAAACAAAAATAAAAAGTAAACTTTCTAGCCTGTATACAGATTTGATGGGAGATCAACCAAGAACATTTTTAGATGTGAGTCTAGGAAAAACAAGGTCAATTCAAGTCAGCATTGTTGGTGAAGTTGAGCTACCTGGAACCTACAATTTAAGTGCCTTCAGTACGGTATTCAATTCACTTTATGTTTCTGGAGGGATTACAGAAAACGGTACTCTACGGGAGATTAAAGTTATTCGAAACGGAAAGCCCATTGCCGAAGTGGATGTGTATGATTTTTTGGTCAATGGGATTTCTGAATCAAATATTCGTTTGGAAAACGATGATGTGATTATCGTTGGCCCATATACAAATAGAATCACCTTAAATGGAGCCGTAAAAGTGGCGGGTCGTTTCGAACTAAAAAAAGAGGAATCTTTGGCCGATTTACTCAAATACGCAGGTGGTTTTAATGAATTTGCGTTTCAAGATCAAATTAATGTAACCAGAAATGTCGGTAAGGAACGTGTTGTAGCGGATGTTTACAAAGCGCAATACGACTTATTCAATCCAAAACCAGGTGATGTTTATGATGTGAAAGCAGTGCTTGATCGATTTGCCAATCGAGTTCAAGTGAAAGGAGCGGTTTTTAGACCAGGCAATTACTCGATCACAGATGGTTTGACTGTAAAGCAATTGATTGAACGGGCCGATGGCCTTAAGGGAGACGCTAATTTAGGTAGAGCAATTATTCTTAGGTCAAACCCAGATTTGACTACTCAGACTATTTCAATAGACTTGGCCGCCATAATAAATGGTTCAAAGGAAGACCTAGCGCTGAGAAGAGAGGACATCCTTCAGGTCTTTTCCATCTATGACCTTCAAGAAGAACAGTATGTAGAAATCTCAGGTCAAGTTAATGATGCTGGTATTTTTGCGTACTCCGAATACATGACTGTGGAAGATTTATTGGTAATGTCGGGTGGGTTCAAAGCCTCTGCCTCTCAGGCTAAAATTGAAATTACACGCAGATTCGGAAATGCAGAACAAGGAAACTTATCCGAGGTATTTGTGGTGGATGTAAATCTTGATCTGAGCTTAAGTGCTGAGAACTCCAATTTTCAATTGAAGCCTTTTGATCATGTAGTAGTTAGACGAAACCCTGATTTTGTCATCCAAAAATTTGTTTCTGTTGAAGGTCAAGTGACATACCCTGGAGAATATGCCATTACAAATCAGTCGGAGAGGATTTCGGATTTATTGGAAAGGGCTGGCGGTATTAATCAATATGCTTATGTTGATGGGGCTACTCTTTTAAGGAAGACAGAATTTTTTGAGGATCAAACCGATATGCAGGCCAGAATAGCCGAACTTGAAAATCTGTTGAAAAGGTATGAAGCCCAAGACGGTTCACTTTCAGAAGCGGAACTCGCTCAAGTGGAAAGAATCAATCAGCAATTGGCATCGCTACAAACCGATGATACGGAAAATAAAAATCTGTCTTCTTTGGCAAAAAGGGAGAGGCTACAAGAAATCGTGCAACGAAATACACTTTTCGGAGACGTCAAACTCAATGCTTCAGACGCCATCGGGATAAACCTGAAAGCTATTATTGAAAACCCCAAGTCGGGCTATGACCTGATCCTTCAAGAAGGAGACGTATTGATTATTCCCAAGAAGCAAGAAACAGTTAGGCTAAGAGGACGAGTTTTGTATCCCACCACCGTGGTTTATGAAAACTCGAGATCGGCAAAATATTTTATCAATCAAGCGGGTGGATTTTCCAATCGAGCCCAAAAGAAAAACACCTATGTGATTTACGCTAATGGAAGCGTAGCTAAGACAAAGCGATTTTTATTCTTCAAAACTTACCCGAATGTTGAGCCAGGCGCAGAAATAATTATTCCTGCAAAACCACCCAAACTTCCAGTAGCTATTTCGGAAATTGTGGGAATCACAAGTGGACTCGCAACATTAGCTTTATTAATTAGCCAGATTAACTTTTAAGCAAAGTGGACGAAAGAACTCAAATACAGGAAGAAAAAATTTCTTTGGCAGGTTTGATCAGGAATGTACAGGATTGGCTTTTCGCGATGCTCAGGTCTTGGAAGAAAATTATTTTGGGTGCTTTTGTAATCGGTGGCTTGTTCTTCGCTTACCAACTATTGAGAAAGATTAATTACACCGCTGAGACCACTTTTGTCTTAGAAAGCGAATCAGGGGGAGGAATTGGGCAGCTTGGCTCTTTGGCTAGCTTGGCTGGGGTAAATTTGGGTTCGCTGTCTGAAGGAAGTGCCCTTTTTCAGATCGACAATATTATTGAACTGTATCAATCTTACACGATAATCAAAGAGACCTTACTTACCGAAGTGGGTGACGGAGAAAGTAAGGAAAGGTTAATTACCAAATATGGCCAAGAGAGAAAATTGGACAAAAAATGGCTGGCCAAAGGAATTGACTTTGAAATACCTTTGTCTCAAATGATTGTCAGGCATGACAGTGTGCTTAAAAAAGTTGTTAAAGACATAAGAGAAAAAAATCTGGCAGTTGCCAAGCCAAGCCGAAAGCTGAGTATTTTGAGCGTTGCTTATACTTCAACAGATGAGGCCTTTGCCAAGGATTTTAATGAGGTGTTGGTGAGTAATGTCAATGATTTCTATCTAAAGTCAAAGACTAAAAAATCGGGTGAAAATTTAAGAGTTTTGGCTTTTCAGGCCGATAGCGTAAAGAAAGTACTCGATCAAGTTATTCTTGATTTGGCTCAATTCGATGATCGAAACCCAAACTTGAACCCTTTAAGGTCTGAAAATCAAGTGCCAAGACAGAAAATAATGATTGATTTGCAGGCTTCTTCAGCAGTTTATCAAGAGATTGTGAAGAACCTTGAGATTGCGAAATTGGCCCATCGCAATAATACCCCATTGATTCAGACCATAGACAAACCTACTTTTCCACTAAAGGATGATCGAATGAAATGGTACAAAGCTGCTGTTGTCGGTGTCTTTCTTGGAGGTGTCCTGGTGGTAGCATTTCTTTCTTTGACTAGAATTTATTACTCAGTGATGGAGGCCGAACAGGCATCGAAATAAATGGATAGGCTATTCAATATCCGATAATCAAAACGATCAGTACCATATTCAAGAGCCAATCATTCGGCAACTTTTTTAACTTATCGTTGAATCAGGGCATCAACGTGTTGTCCGCACTTTTAATCACGCCATATCTATTTCAGCGCCTAGGAGAAGATCAGTATGGTCTTGTCAACCTTGGTCTTTCTGTGGTTATGCTACTCAGCATTCTTGTGAACTATGGATTTCATTTGAATGGACCTAAGCGATTGGCTTTATTAACGAGTGAACCAAAGCAACAATCCATATTGATCAATGAGGTTTTATGGACAAAATTTGTATTGTCTTTGGTACTTATCATCCTCCTTTTACTGACTGTTTTTGTTTTTGATTTATTTCCGAATTACGGACTAATACTGTCTTTTTCATCGGTGATATTGCTCGGAGAGGTGTTTTTCCCAATGTTCATTCTGCAAGGTTTTGACCGACTTTCATTAGTATCTACAACGAACGTGATATCTAAGCTTTTTTACTTGGTTGGGATTTTCGTTTTCGTTAACACGACTAATGACGCCATATGGGTTAATTTTTTATTCGGGATGTCTTCTTTTGTGGTGAATATTTTGCTCCTCGTTTTTATTTACCGCAAATGGCAACTGGAGTTTTTATGGGTTTTTCCATCAAGGATTTGGGCGAGGTTGAAGGAGAATTTTCAATTTTTTCTGTCAACCATCGCAGGACATGTTTCTGTGCATGGGGGTTATATCATATTAAGTAATTTTGTGGAGGATTCAGAGTTAGGCCGTTTTGCACTCGCACAAAGAGTTGCTTTTTTGCTAAGAATGGTTCCTGTTTTTTTAGCTCAATCCATTTTACAACACGCCAGTAGGTTGTATGAAAGCGATATTCCAAGTTTCAGAAAATATTTGAGCAATTCTTTTAAGGGTGGTTTAGCGCTTACTTTTTCTATTGGTTTGTTTTTTTCTATAACCGCACCATGGGTAATTCGGTTAGTGGGTGGAGAGTTTGTAAACTATAGTGCCAATATATTACGGCTGTTGGCTTTCATTCCGTTCATGGGCATGTTAAATGTGGCAAATATGATCAATATCTTGGTGGCCGAGCGTAAAAGAATCTTGGCCAAAGCAACGTGGATATCAGCCTTTTTTATGCTCTTGATTGCGGTTTTGGGTAGCTACTACTACGGTGGCTACGGACTTGCCGTTGCCCTGTTGGTGGCCGAGCTTTTTAGCTTCGGGGTTCATTATGTTTTTTTGAAGAAAATTGAATGAATAGTCACAACATCCTTAAAGTGAAAAAAAATTAAAACGTATGTTTGCGACTTAAAATTAAGTCGCTTACAAGTCTTTTTTTAAAAATTGTTATGAGAGATAGTGTAGTTATTACTGGAGTTGCAGGACTTTTGGGAAGCCGATTGGCCGATTGGATACTTCATAATCAGCCCAATTACGATGTCATCGGCATCGACAATCTCAGTGGCGGATTTAAAGAAAATATAGACGAGAGAGTAAAGTTTTATGCACTTGATTGTGCTTCAGAAGAAGTTAAAGACGTTTTCGAAACACATAAGCCAAAATTTGTATTTCATTTTGCGGCATATGCTGCGGAAGGGCTTTCTCCATTTATCAGAAAGTACAATTATCAAAATAACTTAGTGGCTACGGCCAATATTATCAACGAGTGCATTCGCGCGGAGGTGAAGCGATTGATTTTTACAAGCTCAATGGCGGTTTATGGCAAAGGCACTCCCCCTTTCGATGAATCACATCAGCCTGCTCCGATCGACCCCTATGGCATTGCCAAATATGCTTGCGAAATGGATATCCAAGTGGCAGGAGAGCAGCATGGTTTGGATTGGTGTATTATAAGGCCTCATAATGTCTATGGCATCAAGCAAAATATTTGGGATACCTATCGAAATGTGCTTGGCATTTGGATGCAACAGCACATGAGTGGTTTGCCACTAAGTATCTTTGGGGATGGAAGCCAAAAAAGGGCTTTTAGCTTTATAGATGATATTTTAGAACCTCTTTGGAATTCAGCGGTATTGGAATCAGCTTCCAAACAAATTATTAACCTTGGTTCGGCAATCGAATACTCAATTTTGGAGGCCAACGAAATTTTGAAAGAAGTAATGGGCGGAGGTGATACCACCTTTTTAGAACAAAGGCATGAGGTAAGCGCTGCGCACCCAACATGGACAAAGTCGATGGAAATTTTGAACTTTCAAGACCTAACGGATTTAAGAAAGGGTTTATCGATCATGTGGGAATGGGCAAAAAAACAGCCATCCAGGGATCGATTTGTCTGGTCTGAATACGAGCTGGAAAAGGGTATTTATGATTTTTGGAAGACAAAATAATCAAGTAGGATTTTCTTTTCCGCAATCTTTGATCCACAATTAAAACTTCAAAATGAGTCTGAGTGAATCGGCAAGCCTTCCTTCCTTAGCAATAGTAATTGTAAATTGGAATAGCTTTAATGTCACAGCAGCTTGCTTGCTTTCTTTGAGATCGCTGGAATACAATAACTTTGAGGTAATTGTAGTAGATAATGGATCAAAGGATAATTCTACAGAACAATTAAGAAGTGAGTTTCCAGAAGTCACCTTACTTGAGCATGAGGAGAACAAGGGGTTTACAGGAGGAAATAATACTGGAATTCAATATGCATTAGATCACGGGAAGGATCTGATTATGCTATTAAACAACGACACCATCGTTTCAGCAGATTTTGCGACTATCCTCATAAAAGCGTTGCTGGCTGATGCTTCAATTGGAGCAATTCAGCCAAAAATCATGTACAATCAAGAAAGAGATGTGATTTGGAATGCAGGTGGTTTCTTTAATTCATTTTACTCATTATTCAAGACAAGAGGCCTGGATAAAAAGGATCAAGGTCAATACGATAATCCAATTGATGTGGACTGGATAACAGGCTGTTGTTTTCTTGTAAGAAGCAATATTGTGCAGCAAATTGGATTGCTTGACGATAAGTTTTTTATTTATTACGAAGATAGCGACTGGTCATTTAAAATTAGACGACTAGACTATCGACTGCGCTATGAACCAGGGGCCAAAATTTATCATGAGGCAGGAATGTCTAATCAGAACCGCAAAGGTCATAACGAAGGAAACATATCGCCATTTTCAAGATATATGACAATTAGAAATCATCTGTTTATGGTGAGAAGGTATGCCAAAGGGATAAATTTGTTAGGTTCTTGGGCAAATCAAGTACTTAAGATTAGTATTTATATTGGTTACTTTGTTTTGCGCAGAAGATTCACAAAGCTAAAATTTGTAATCCGTGGCTTGCGAGATGGTCTGACCAAGTGACCTAATCATCTCAAACATTATTAACTTCGAATATCTTTTAATTTAGAGGCAGAAATTAGCCCAACTTTTCATTCCTTTTCCATGAAAATTCTCCAAGTCCACAATATTTATCAAGGTAAAACGGGTGAGGAAACGGTAGTAGACGAGGAAAAAAGGGTACTCGAAAAACATGGTCATGCCGTAATTCAATTCATTAAAGATAATTCTGATCTCGAGCGATTTAATAAGGTTGACAAAATCAGAATGCTTTTTTCCTTAACGGCATCAAAGGCAATTGGAGACGAGTTTGAAGCTTTACTGGAAGTGGAACGTCCCGATATCTGCCATGTTCACAATACGTTTCCGCTTATCACTCCTGTCGTTTATAAAATATGCAATAGTAAAGGCATACCTGTAGTGCAGACTTTGCATAACTACAAAATGGTATGCACAAACAGCCTTTTGTTTCGAGGGGAGGAAGTTTGTGAGCTTTGCCTAAATAAAAGCCTCTATAATTCTATTAAGTATAAGTGTTATAGAGATTCGTACTTAGCCACTGCTGCTCAGGCCCATGTGATACAGCATCATAGAAAAATCGGCACATGGGACAGGTATATTGACAAATACGCCTGTCTGACTGAGTTTCAAAAGGAAAAGGTTTTTGATGATAAATTAAAACATAAAGTTTTTGTGAAGCCGAATTTCTTGGCTGAGAATAAGTTAGAAATTGTTCAAGAAGATTTTTTTCTCTTCGTGGGGCGATTAAATAATTCTAAGGGGCTTCAAGACCTCCTTTATTTGTTCCAGAACAATATCAAGTCTAAGTTTATCCTCATCGGGAAGTCCGATAACCCGAAGGTTTTTGAGCAATTTGAAAATGTCACACATTTAGGCGAACGAGATCGAGAAGTAGTTTTGGAGCATATGAGAAGGTGCAGGGCTGTTATTTTTCCTTCTAAATATTACGAGGGAATGCCCATGGTAATTCTTGAGGCTTTTTCACTAAAAAAACCAGTAATTTCAAGAGACAGGGGGGCCATGGCTTCCATGATTGAACATAATGTTAATGGTATTAAGTACGAGAACTTAGAGGATCTAGCAGAGGCGATTAAATCTTTGGATGGAAACCCTACTTGGTGCGAGGAATTGGGGCAAAATGCATTCATGAATTACCTTGAGAAGTATACAGAAGAAAAAGGGTATGAGAATTTAATGAACCTTTATACAGAAGTACTATGTCAAAAATCAAAGGTTTAGTAGATTTAATCATAAGTCTATAGGATGCTGGTAATCGCAATTATTCTTTTATTACTCTATGCAGCCCTATTTTTTCATACAGTTAATGAAGCTATATCAGGGAAGTTTGACAGCATATTGCTTTATACGGTTTTCTTTTTCCCCATCTATGCCCTGTTCCTAACCTTTAATTATGAGGTTTTTGGATCGAGGCTAATGGTAACTATCATTCAATACTCCAAAGAGGTAATAATTTTTGGGTCATTCAGTCTTTGGTTTTTTGGTCAAAGGAATGTTCTGAAAAGGGCTTGGGCAATTTCTACACTTGATTGGTTTTTTCTTCTCTTCCTTGTTCTAGCATTTATTTTCTTTATTCTCGGGATAGGAGAAGCAAGCTTTACCAATCGGGCGGTTTATTTAAAAAATATACTCCTCATCGGTATTTTCTATTTCTTTGGCCGGCATGTCTCAATTGAACAAGTGGCATGGAAGAGGATAATGAATGTCATTTTTGTGACTACCGTGTTGGCCTGTGGCTTGGTAGTTTTAGAGAAGACTTTTGGTTTTCATTTCCACAGCTACGTGGGATATGTAAAGTATAACTTAGACTTTAAAGATTTGGAACCTACGGGCGTTTACAACCTTAACTACACGTTCGAAGCAGAGGGAGGTCGCCCGCGCTATGGATCATTCTTTTCAAATCCATTGGAACTGGCATCTTCTATGCTCATAGTCGTTGCCACTAGCTTAGTGTATTTACTTTCAGTTCGGCATAAAAGCAATAGATACAAATATCTCTTCATTTTATTTTGTGGCTTTCTATGTGTCTTATTATCATATTCTAGGGCTTCGTTCGTAGCATTTTTTCTAATGCTCGTTTTGATTGCTTTTTTAATGAAGTACTACAAGCTGCTGGGTGTGGTATTTTTTGGAGCAATCTTTATTGGCCTGTATATCTTATTCTTTGCCGAGGACGAAGTCCGATACTTTGTTATGGACACAATTTCATTCGAGAACTCTTCGAGTTTAACCCACATTGTGGACTGGCTAAAAGCAGTAGAGAGTATGATATCTAACCCAATGGGGATTGGATTAGGTATGAGTGGAAATGCTGGCGGTGCGGATTTGGATATAGTTGTCGGTGGAGAAAACCAATATTTGATTTACGGAGTTCAAATGGGTTTTCTAGGGATGTTGCTTTACATAGGAATGCTTTTTTTTGGTATTAGAGATGCTTGGAGGGCTTTTCGCTTATCAAAAAACAGACAAGATGCGGTTATCCCATTTGTTGCCGCTTCCGTCAAATTCGGACTGCTTTTGCCATTATTTACTGCAAATGCAGAAGCCTATATCTACGTATCTTTAGTCTCTTGGTGGTTAATTGGGAATGCAGAAAGCAAGTATCAGTCACTAAAAAAAGTTAAACCAGTGTCATATAGAAGTTTAGAATTGGGGAATTGAATAAATGAAAAAGAGACCTAGGGTACTTATTGATTCATTTCATCTGCTACAGGCACTTACAGGTATCAGGACCTATACCACTCAATTATGCGCTGGTCTTGAGCGGTTAGATTTTGATGATGTTGAATACCTAATTTATCCCAACTGGAGGTGGCTCAACCAAACCACCTTTTTGCGAGGGAAAGTGAATGTGGTTAAGAAATTGATTAATCATCTGATCTACTTTATCTGGAAACAAGTGGGTTTGCCAATACTTATAATCATTAAGCGGGTGGATGTCATTGTCGCTCCCGACTATTTGCTTCCCTATTTTAAATTCGGGGCGAGAGGCATCGCAGTAGTTCATGACACTTTCTATTGGGAGTTGAAAGGCAAGTATAACCCCGTTTGGCGATGGTATTTTCTTAAATCTGTTCAACTAGGTCTTAACAAACGTTCAAGCATGGTTGTCACCAGTAATTACATTGCTGAAAAGGCCAAAATTCATATTAGTAATGAACTTCAGCTCGCGGTAGTCTATCAGGCGCCAAAAAATTTGGAATACGGGCAGATGACACCGCAAGAATATCGAAAGATTGGGCTACCTGAAAACGCTAAATATTTTTTACATATAGGCATCTTCGAAGACAGAAAGAATTTGGGCATTTTGATAAAAGCATTTCGCCAGCTTATGGATGATAAATTGTATTCTGACTTTTATCTTTTATTAGTTGGTTCACGCGGTGTAGGTTGGTTTCATGACGACTTTAATAGGCTGAATCTACTTATTAAAGAGTACCATTTGGAAGATAAAGTGATCATGCCAGGGTTTGTGCCAAACGAAGATTTGGGCAAGGTTTATCAGCATGCTTTTGCCTATGTTTTTCCCTCTACTGAAGAGGGGTTTGGTATTCCCGTCATTGAGGCCATGAAGGCGGGCACACCAGTAATCATTTCTAATCAGCCCGCCTTGATGGAAATCGCAGGCGATGCGGCCTTGGTATTCGATATGAACAACGAAATGGCGTTGTACGACCAAATGGTTAAAGTGACTAGCCCTGAATTGAGAGAGGAATTGATAATGAGAGGAAACAAAAGGGCCTCAAAGTTTACCAACGCTTCGTTTGTGAATCAATTTCATACCGTTATTAAAGATTGTATTCTTTCTAGAAAGCATATCTAGTGTTAAATTTCAGAAGATATTGAACATGACATTCAAAACATACCAGTTGTTTTTGCCAAAATATGCCAATGTAGATTATGAATTAGCATCTAGTATCATCTTAGAAAATGCAATTCAAAGAAATAGTTTTGGAGTTTCGGCACTGGCAGTCCACGGACTTATCACCTCGATTAAGGATAAAGGACTGGGCAGCATTATTAATGAAATTGATTTGATTGTTCCGGACGGTCAGCCGGTTCGCTGGGCTTTAAATAGTTTTTACAATTTGGGGATGAAAGATCGGGTTTACGGGCCAGAACTTACGCTTCATGTTTTAAGAAAGGCCAATCAACAAGAACTGAATGTTTATTTGTTTGGAAGTACAGCCACTACACTGAAGAAGTTTCAAGAGTTTATTGGGAAAGAATTTCCTAAAGTAAAGCTTTGCGGAGTACATGTCGATAGATTCAGAGAGGCAACTGAAGAGGAAGATGTGCGAGACATTCAAAAAATAAATCAGAGTGGCGCCAATATAGTTTTAGTCGGACGAGGTTGCCCTAGGCAAGAATACTGGGTAGCTAACCATAAAGGAAAGGTCAATGCTGCAATGATGGCAGTGGGTGCCGCTTTCGATTTCCATGCAGGAACAGTAAAACAAGCCCCATCATGGATGCAGAATAATGGACTTGAATGGCTCTTTAGATTAATACAAGAGCCAAAGAGATTGTTCAAGCGCTATTTTGTAACGAATTCCATTTTTATCTTTCTCTTTCTAAAGTATAGGTTAATTTTGAGGCGTCCATATTGACCATGTCATGTGCGGCACTTTGTTCCAAAATCTAAATAAACCTATGTCCCAAACCACCCATGCCAATGAGATAGCCATCGCTATTGCTAAGGTTAAAAAAGTAGTACTAGCCGCGAATGTCTCTAAGGATTTGGAGTATTTTTCTTACCACGAAAAACGTTTTGAGAGAATGGCCCAGAGCATTGTCAAAACAGTGCCCAAGGGCAGTAAGGTACTGGATATTGGAAGCCACTACCTGCACTCGGCAATGCTATTAACGGAGTTGGGGTACAAGGTATTTGCCGTAGATGTTTCGGCTTTTTGGGAGATTGAATTCATAAAGACCAGAATGGCGGATTTCAATATTCAGGGTATCCCTGAAAATGACTTGGAGTCATTTAAATGCGTTGCACAAATGCCTGGGATGTACGATGTCGTTCTATTCACCGAAATTTTAGAACACATAACCTTTAATCCAGTCAACTTTTGGAAAAGCGTATATGGAACTCTGAAGGCTAATGGATTGATTTACCTGACCACTCCAAATTCCTTAGCGTTACCCAGTTTACTGCGATCTTCAAGAAACTTGTTATTATTAAGGGGTGTCGGTATTAAAGTAGCCGATATATTTGCTCATGTCACATATGGTCATCACTGGAAAGAATTTTCACGGAGTGAAATAAAAACATATTTCAAAATGCTCTCCGAAGATTTCGAAGTGCGTACTTACTTTTTTAATTATCATAAAAGGGAAGTTGAAGGGATTAGAGATTGGATGTGGCAAAGTCTTATGGTTGTGGGACGTTACTTACATTATTTTTCTCCAGATATTGAAGCCATTGTCAGAGTCAATAAAAATAAGGGTTTCAAATTAGCCGCCCCTGATTATTATTAGAAAGTTGCTAAATCTAACTTGATCAAATAAAGCATTTGGAATAGTCATTTGATAATTATTGAAAATCTAGAAAGACATAATTTTACCATGGTAATGAATAAATTGTTAGTAACTGGATCGGGAGGCCTCATCGGCAGCGAAGTGGTTAGTTTTTTTTCGGAACGAGGCTGGCAGGTTCATGGAGTGGATAACAATATGCGTCAAGACTTTTTCGGTGCGGGAGGTGATACAACTTGGAATATAGAGCGGCTCAAAAATACATTCTCTAATTATGAGCATTCATCAATTGATATCAGGAATAGGCCTGATGTGCTAGACTTGATCTATAAAATACAGCCAGATGCGATAGTCCACACGGCCGCCCAACCAAGCCATGACTTGGCCGCCTCAAGACCCTTTGATGACTTTGATGTAAATGCTGTGGGCACGCTCAATTTGCTAGAGGCTTTGCGTCAATTTTCAACGAATGTTCCATTTGTACACATGTCCACCAACAAGGTGTATGGAGATGCCCCTAATAATTTGAACCTTATTGAAAAGGACTCTAGATGGGATTACGTTGATGTAGAGTATGCCAATGGAATACCAGAAAGCTTCACTATTGACCAATCCAAGCACTCTGTTTTTGGTGCTTCGAAAGTGGCCGCTGACGTTATGGTACAAGAGTACGGTCGCTATTTTGGAATGCCCACCTGCTGTCTTCGAGGAGGATGCTTAACAGGTCCTAATCACAGCGGAGTGGAGTTACATGGTTTTCTTAGCTATTTGATCAAGTGCAATCTTCAGGAAAAAGAATACACGATTTTTGGATATAAGGGCAAGCAAGTCAGGGATAACATTCATTCGTACGATGTGGTGCGATTTATCGAAGAATTTTTGAAGAGCCCTCGAAGTGGTGAGGTTTATAACCTTGGTGGAGGAAGAGAAAATTCGGTCTCTATTCTCGAAGCCTTTGATTTGATTGCTGAAATTTCAGGGAAACCCATGAAATACAAATACTCCGATCAAAACCGATTAGGAGATCACATTTGTTATATTTCAGATCTTTCAAAAATGAAGTCTCACTATCCAGATTGGGATATTACCAAAGACTTAAAAACTACCTTTCAAGAAATTCACGATTCATGGGTTGATCGATTAAAATGAGTAAGCAATTTTAAGATCAAAGTTCCAATTATTTCTGTCAACCCCTGGGGTATCTGGAAAAGCTGAAGGATCGTCCGGGTCAAATAGTACCTCCCATTGATAGTTGAAAGAATACGTATAAAATAAACTGGCGCTCAATATCATTGAGTTGAACCGTTGTTCATAGAAGCCATATAGATTATAATCGACCCAGTAACGCGTAAAGTCATCAGGGAAAGCCGCATTATTAAAATCATTGTTGTGAACATATCTTTCGATAGCTCCACCAATTCTATTGAAATCCTTTACTTTGGCTACCTCTAAATATTGCGCATTACCTCCAGGCCCTAAGGCAGAACCTAACACTTCGCCATTGTTTGTATAGCCATGCACCACCCGGGAGTGAATATACCAACTTGAAGCATTTCTTAAGAGCCTACTTTCGGTTTGTGACATTTGCGTCCACTCAAAATTAAATTGCCAAAATTCATGTTTTTTTGTTGTCGGAAAAAGCTTGTTTATACCTACTGTCAAAGCGCGAGAATGATCAGTATCAACCAATAAATCTCTAAGATTTAACGAGGCATCGTTTTTTGCAAATTCAAAATAGAATTCTGCTTGAGAGTCGTACCAAACCCATCGTCCGAAAATCCCAGCAGCTTGATCCCTGTCTATTTCTGTTCGCGTTACATTATTATCATTTTTTCTAAATAAGTTAGAAAAGGCAGGAAAGTAGTCATTAGTGGCTTGGGTATTTTTATAATACTGTTGTACCCATCTTGTAAAACCTAAAGAAAGGCCGCTAATCCATTTGGGTGAATAAGAAAATGAAAGCCCTTGATAATACCTCCAATCATCGGGTTTAGGAGCAAATGAAACTCTTCCTCTAAAAATGACATCTGATGCAGGAGGATTAAAGCCTGAACTTTCAAGTCTTGCCGTTATAAATTGTCCTTCAAAGGAACCAACGGCCGTTTTAATAGGCTTTTGGGTATTAAAAGTTAAGTGAGGAAACCCCTGCGCATTGTTACTCATCATTATGCTGTTGCGGATAGATGGGCCCCACCAAATATTTTCCGTAGATAGGCCTAAAGAAAGTCCCCATTTGTTTAGCCTAATGCTTGATTGCCCCCAAGTGAACCTTGAATAACTATTCACGCCATAGCGTTCAGGTTCATCTATTAAGTTGTACCAAATATACCTTGTTTGCCAGGTGCTCTCAAAATGCCGTGGTTTGAACGGGAATCCCTGATAGTCCTTATTTTCGGCAAAAATAAATTCCGGTTTCAGTTGAATAGTGAGTGGCCCCAATTCGGTATAAATTCCAGCACTTAGGTAGGTTTGTAATCCCCTTGCACGAATCATCGCACCATCATTGCGGCTATCTGGATGGTTGGAATCATAAGCCATTCTAAATTCTACAGGTAAGAGCTTGACTTTACCCTTGTCGTTAGCAAAACTGGTAATGGTTTTAAAGTATTGATTTGCATTAAACACTAAAGAGTCAGCATTGAGTCCATTTTTGCTTATGGTAATAGGTCTGTAATTAAATGAAAAGGCGGAGTCGAATTTCCCTAAAAGTTGCTGTCTTCTTAGGTAGTCTTGAATAACAGGTGTACCCAATGGGATTGTTTGAGCATTCAATCCTGAAATTGAAATAGCAGCAAAAAACATCAATAACTTAAATCTCATCTAATCTCTATTAAAGAATGTAATACTAAGGTTGTCTATCGACCAACTTTCCTCGCATAATGCGGGGAATGGTAAGTCTTGTTTTAATCGGTCATAGAAGGCCAGCACTCCGGTAGTTTTACTATGAGGGAATATTTTATCCATTTTATATAAAGAAGTCCCGACAGGGGAGTCTTGATATAGGCATCTCCCGTTCATCGATCTGGAAAGCGCACCTGCACGAGCTTCATTATTGAAAGGAAATTCATTGGGGTATGATTGTGTGTAGCAAAAGCTCGGTACGCAAAGCCCATTAGAAAACGTAGTCTCGAAATAGATTTTCTCATGAGGTTTAACTTTTTCATGCGGATCAAATTCTATAATCCATGCATCATGATCCAATAATCCATTGCCAGATTCATTGCTATTTCCTTCCCATGAATCATGGATGTATAAATCAAATTGAAGCCTAATATAATCGTGTGGTGGAAGGTCTTCTAACCTCACAGAAAATCCTGAGTTGTTGAATGGGCCTAGCACATTATCATTATCGAATTCAGAAACAAAGACGCTGTCAAGGTTTCTATAGTCAGACTCAAAATCGTAAAAATAGAATGGGATCTCTTTTAATAATTCTTCTTTTTGACAATTCGTAGATATGAGGCCCAATAGAATAAATAAGAACACGGTTTTTAATAATCTCATTAAAATCTGCTTTTAGGCTAGCTGCGAAATTAACAAGAAATATGCACTAAACAGGAATGTGAGTTGACATTAATCGATGGTTCTCACTCACTTCAAAGCAAAAAGCTTCAACCTGTAATTTCTTCTTTTCAAAATCTGCCATCTCCTATCTAAAAACTATCTTTGTGGCCTATGACTAAGACTAATTTCAAAAGACATACCATCACCGCGGCATTACCCTATGCCAATGGGCCTGTTCACATCGGGCATTTAGCGGGTGTTTATGTTCCTGCCGATATTTATGCCCGATATCTTCGCTCTAAAGGAGAAGATGTAGCCTTCATTTGTGGTTCTGATGAGCACGGAATGGCCATTACCATGAGGGCAAGAAAGGATGGTGTGACTCCACAGTCCATAGTAGATAAATACCATGGAATGATCAAAGAGAGTTTCCAGCAATTAGGAATCACTTTCGATATCTATTCCAGAACTTCTAATCAGGTGCACCACGAAACTGCTCAGGAGTTTTTTAAGACTTTATACCAAAAAGGTAAGTTTGAGGAAAGAGTAAGTGAGCAGTACTTTGATGAAGAAGCTAATCAGTTTTTAGCAGATAGGTATATCATAGGCACTTGTCCTCGTTGTTCGCATCCTTCCGCCTATGGCGATCAATGCGAGAACTGCGGCTCGACCTTGAACCCAACAGATTTAATCAATCCGAAGTCAACCATCAGCGGAAACAGCCCAGTAATGAAGGAGACCAAACACTGGTATCTTCCATTGCAGGATTATGAAAAATGGCTCACAGAATGGATTATTGAAGGCCATAAAGACGATTGGAAATCCAATGTTTGGGGCCAGTGCAAATCTTGGATCGACAGCGGTTTACAAGCCCGCGCCATGACCAGGGATTTGGATTGGGGCATAAAAGTGCCTTTAGAAAGAGCTGATGGAAAAGTGCTTTATGTCTGGTTTGACGCCCCTATTGGTTATGTATCGGCCACAAAGGAATGGGCAGAGGCCAACGGAAAAGATTGGAAGCCCTATTGGCAATCGGATGACACCAAACTGGTTCATTTCATTGGAAAGGATAACATCGTTTTTCATTGCATCATCTTCCCAGCGATTTTAAAGGCGCATGGAGACTATATTTTACCCGATAATGTGCCAGCAAATGAATTCTTAAACTTAGAGGGCAACAAGATTTCAACCTCGCGCAATTGGGCCGTTTGGTTGCATGAGTATTTAGAAGAATTACCTGAAAAGCAGGATGTACTTCGTTATGCGCTTTGCGCTAACGCTCCAGAGTCTAAGGATAATGACTTTACTTGGAAGGACTTTCAGACAAGGAATAATAGTGAACTGGTAGCCATTCTTGGAAATTTTGTCAATCGTGCTGTGGTCCTTACCCACAAATACTTTGATGGTAAAGTACCAGCAAGGGCCGAACTTTTCGATATCGATAACGAAGCCATCGAGACTTTGAAAGCCATGCCGAATAGAATCGGAACGGCTATTGAAAGGTATCGATTCCGTGAAGGATTAGCAGAAATGATGGAACTGGCGCGTCAGGGCAATAAGTACTTGGCAGAAACTGAGCCTTGGAAATTGATCAAAACTGATCCAGAAAGAGTGGGTACAATCCTGAATATTGCGCTGCAGATAGCTGCCAATATCTCAATTGTGGCAGAGCCATTTATTCCTTTCAGTGCCGAGAAATTACGAAAATCGTTGAATTTCGAAGAATTGAAATGGGCAGATGCGGGTAACCCAGATTTGTTAGCCGCAGGCCATCAGATAGAACAAGCCCAATTACTTTTCGAAAAAATAGAAGACAGCACCATTGAGGCTCAAATTCAAAAATTAGAAAACACAAAAAAGCAAAACGAAATGGAAAACAAAGAAATAGTACTTACCCCAATGAAAGAAACCATCGTTTTCGATGATTTTATGAAGTTAGATTTAAGGGTAGGAACCATTTTGGAGGCTAAAAAAGTAGAGAAGTCGAATAAGCTCCTTGAGTTTTTGGTAGACACGGGCATTGACAAACGCACCATATTAAGCGGAATCGCAAAGCATTATTCTCCAGAAGAAATGATCGGCAAGCAAGTGACCATCGTGGCGAACCTCGCTCCAAGACCAATGATGGGTACTGTTTCGCAAGGAATGATTTTAATGGCTGAAGATGCTGAGGGTAACCTAAGGCTGATTCAACCGAATGAAAAGGTGAATCCAGGGTCAACGGTATCCTAACGGAGGCCTCAAAAGAAAGTCATTCCCGTGAAAACGGGAATCTCCACTTTCGAGATGAAGAAAGAACCAATGAAAATCAACACTCAACGCCTTTTAGAAAACATCGATCGCTTTGCCCAAATAGGCAAGAAGGGGAGAATTGGCGTTGAACGTATTGCGCTTTCTGAAGAAGATATGGAGGCTCGCGATCTACTCAAGCGTCAAATGCTCGAAGCTGGACTTGTTGTTCATATCGATCAGTTGGGGAATATGATTGGCATCAGAAAAGGGAAGAAGGATTTACCACCTGTGGCGATGGGTTCGCATTTAGACACTGTCTATGCGGGAGGTCCTTTTGATGGCGCCCTTGGTGTATTGGCGGGATTGGAAGTTATACAAACCCTGAATGACCAAAATATTCAAACTGAACATCCAATTGCACTAGTCAATTTCACTAATGAAGAGGGGGTGCGCTTTGCTCCAGATATGATGGGTAGTCATGTATATGCTGGCCTCGCTGAATTGGACGAAATTTTAGCGGCTAAAGCCTACGACAACCCTGAAGAAACCATTGGTTCGCGATTAAAAGCGATTGGCTATGATGGAGATGCAAAGCCAGGCTCAATTCCTTTTCATTGCTTTTTTGAGTTGCATATTGAGCAAGGGCCAGTGCTAGAGGTGGAAGGCATTGACATTGGCGTGGTAGAAATGGTGCAAGGTATTCATTGGACAAAATATTCAGTGATTGGAGAAGCCAATCATGCAGGCACTACTCCCATTGCCTACCGCAAAGATGCAGGTTATGCCGCGGCTCAAATTCAAGCCTTTGTGGGTGGGCTTTCTAGAGAAGCGAATAGCCGAATTCTCACCACAGTGGGCAGTATTCAATTCGAACCAAATACCATCAATATCGTCCCAGCCAAGGCCAGTTTTACTTTGGATTTAAGAAGCGTTGACGGTGAGCTTTTACTAAAAACGCAGGAGATTATTGATCAAAAAATCAATTCCATTGTTCAGCAACAGGGCTTGACTTTAGAAAAGGAAGTGATGGTTCGCTTTAAACCTGTGCAATTCGAAGCGGCTATGGTGAATGCAGTGGAATCTTCAGCCGAACAATTAGGCTTATCTACCAAACGCATGCCGAGCGGGGCTGGCCATGATGCCCAAATGATGGCCGCTTTCTGTCCTGCTACCATGGTTTTTATACCAAGTGTAAAGGGCATTAGCCATAATGTAGAAGAATATTCTCACGATCAAGATGTGGAAAACGGAGCGAATGTGCTTTTGAGGGCGGTGGTAAAAAGGGCGAAGGGCTAAGATTTACTTTGGAGCTAGTTTTTTTAATGCACGTATGTTTCTTGAATAACTGCTTTGCACTTATCAATCTCCTCTCTCGATATTTTTCCTAGTGATTTAATCACACGACTTTTATCTATCGTCCTAATTTGATCGATTGCTGCGGCTCCGATTTTGTCGTCATGATGGATAATGACCCTAGTCGGATATGTCTTCTCTGCTGTGGTCATTGGTGCAACAACGACAGTTCTCAGATACTTATTCATCTCGTTTGGAGAAATTACGAGACATGGTCTTGTCTTTTTTATCTCACTTCCTTTGGTTGGGTCGAGGTTAACAAGGATGATGTCGTACTGCTCTATGTCCATTCTTCAAAGTTTTCATCTTCAAAAACATCGTCCATCAAAAGATGGTCATCCTGTCGATCGTGCATCTGTTTAAATGCATTTTCCCATCCTTTTCGAGGTTGCGTGGTAGGTTTTATAATGATGTATCCTTTTTCAAGCACCAGCTCAACCGTGTCTTTGATGTTATATCGGGTCAGAATATCTTTTGACAGTCTGAGTCCTTTTGAGTTTCCGATCTTAATAACTGAGACTTCCATAGCTTTGCAATTGTATTTACAAAGTAATTACAAAAGATTGAACTTTGATAGCGTCTTGTGTTAATTTTTGAAATACTGCCAAAGGGCTTGAATATATTCAGTGGCAACACGTTCGCGCATTTTGGCTAAAATTATTTCAAGTTTTGAATATGGGAATGTTTGATATATATCGTGATGATTTATTATTCCGATCAGTTGCTCTTTACCTTTTTGCCAAAATGAGATGGATTAACAGCACTTAGTATACCCTTGCAGGAGAACGGGCTACGAGCAATGGGGATTTCCGATAGCCTTAACCCTTCTTCACCCTATACAAATAAGGATTTCTGCCTGGTGTCTCTTTTTTGATTTTGGGCAATCGTTCGAAAGCACTGAGCGAGAGCATTTTCTTTTGGAATCGGCTGCGATCCAATTCTTCTTGTAAAATGACCTGATGCAATTGGTGCAAGTCAGGCATGGTAAATTGATCGGGCAGTAGATTATAAGTGATGGATTCTTGTTTGATGTCTTGCTTCAATCGGTCTCTGGCTTCCAGCACAATCTTTTTATGGTCAAGCCACATTTCGGGCAAAGTATCAAAACTGAACCAATGATAGGCCTGATCAAGATTGCCTACTTGTGGATGAGTTTTTTCAATATTCACCAATGCATAATAAGCGAGCGTCACAAATCGATTATCAAACCAATTGTCTGCTGGCCATTCAAGGCCAATACTTTCAGCAAAAGGCTTCCATTGATCTTTGAACTGTCGATTGGCATCGCCAAAAACAGAAAGGAATTTCAAATGTGAATTTTCTAAACCTGTTCGCTCTTTGAGTACTTTAACAGCCGCTTGGTCAACCGACTCATCGCGACCAATAAACCCACCGGGTAACAGCCATTTATCTCCAATCTGAAGTAGAAGGCATTTCAATTCCTTTTCCTCATAACCCACAATAACAATATCTACAGAAAGCTGGGGAAGATAAAGCTCATTGGCGTGTTGAAGGAAGTCTTGGATGTCCATAGGTCAAAATTAGTAATTGTGGCTATTTGACACAATTAATTTTCTTTTATATTTGTGACAAGTTGACACAAACTATTAAAAAATGAACAAGTGGATGAAAACAACGCTCAAGGTACTCGGCATTCTTTTGTTAGTGCTGGTAGTGGCCGGTCTTTCAGTCTGGTTTTGGGCAAGGGCTACCTTCTTGAAATTTGAAGGAGATTATTCAGAAAAACTAGATTTTGAGCAGCTTAACATCAACGGTTATACTTTTTTAGATAGAAACAGCAATGGCCAATTGGATCCTTACGAAGATGATCGGAAGCCAACGGCTGAGCGGGTAGCAGACCTATTGTCTCAAATGACGATTGAAGAAAAAATCCACTTGTTGAAAGGCTCAGGCATGGCTTCTGGCATTGGCATGGTGCCCGAAGGAGAAGGAATTCCCGGAGCAGTGGGTACGATTGTTCCTACCCCGAGATTGGGTATCCCTACGATTTATCTATCCGATGGCCCAGCCGGTTTAAGAATAGAACCCAAAAGAACAGGAGAGGACAGGACCTATTACGCCACCGCCTTTCCGATCGGTACTTTAATGGCCTCTACTTGGAATACCGCATTGGTAGAACAGGTTGGTCAGGCCATGGGCAGCGAAGCCAAAGCCTATGGTTTGGATGTGATTTTGGGGCCAGCAGCCAACATTCATCGTCATCCGCTCAATGGTAGAAATTTCGAATATTATTCAGAAGATCCAGTGCTCACAGGTTGGATTGGGGCGGCCATGGTCAATGGTATAGAATCAAATGGAGTAGGTACTTCGGTAAAGCATTTTGTTGCGAATAATCAGGAAACCAATCGAAATTTCAATGATGTAATTGTTTCTGAAAGGGCGCTTCGCGAAATCTATTTGAAGGGTTTCGAAATCATTGTGGAGAAATCACAACCGTGGACAATCATGTCTTCTTACAATAAAGTGAATGGAGAGTATGTGGCCGAAAGCCCACGTTTATTGACCGATATTTTAAGAAAAGATTGGGGTTTTGAAGGACTGGTAATGTCGGATTGGTTTGGTGGTCAGGATGCTGTCGGTGAAATCGTGGCAGGAAATGACCTCTTGGAACCAGGTACTAAAAAGCAATGGAATGCTTTGATCGAAGGCTATGAAGATGGGAAACTTTCGATAGAGTCAATTGACACCTCAGTGAAACGCATTCTTAAAATGGTGATTGAGTCGCGTAAAATGCAAAATTACCAATACGATAATAACCCAGACTTAAACGCCAACGCCAAAATCACTAGGCAATCGGCTTCCGAAGGCATGATTCTGTTGAAGAATAATGATGTCCTCCCTTTGACGAATAAAGTCAATGTGGCTTTGCTGGGCGTGAATTCTTACGATTTTATTGCTGGGGGAACAGGTTCTGGGGATGTAAACGAAGCCTATTCCATCTCTTTGGAACAAGGACTTTTGAATATTGGTACCGAAGCAAAACCGATTGTTGGAGAAACAGATTTAGCCTTGGAGCAAGGACAGCGCAATGCGGGTTTCGAAATAAACGAAAATGCCAAAGCGATTTATGAGGCACATAAGGCAGCCAATGCCAAAGCTTTTGTAAAACCTGAAGGTATGTATGCCATGTTTCAGCCGTATAATCCACCTCAAGTCAATTATTCAACAGCGCAGTTACAAGAAATGGCGGGCACATCAGATGTGGCCATCATCACCATCGGTAGAAAC
>PCUU01000033.1 GCA_002786855.1 Cytophagales bacterium CG12_big_fil_rev_8_21_14_0_65_40_12 | reverse complement strand
TAGATCTACAATATCCAAATAATGCAAATTTCATTACAAAGTCACCAACTATTTTTGGCCACATTACCTTGTTAATTTAACCGCAAAGCACGCAGAGGAACGCAAAGGGCTTTGAGAAAACGCCTATCCATTATTTAAGTCGCCTCGCAGAGGTCTTTTTCAGAAGCTTAAGAAGTGGCTTAAAACTAATGACCGTTTTACTACCCAGAAGCATGATGGTTATTGTCGGTTAAAAACCGATATATCATCCATCCTCGATACAATCGAGGATGGGAGGGGTAAGAACGTACGTTTTGTAGTGCCTCCAAATCATCCCATAATTAATAAAGTCTTAAACCAATTCAGTTGGATCGTGGTAACCAAAATAGTCCATTTCATGTCCATGATTTTTTATAACCTCTCTTACTTTTTCTAAAGTCTCTATCCTCAATTCATTATTCACAGCTCTGATCGTGGCCAATTGGTCTACTGGATGATTTCTGTTTTCAATTTCAGCCCGCAGGTAATAGGCATCACCTACATAAAATGTCCAACGTGCTTCATTTTTAAATGCGATTCCACAATGGCCCAGCGTATGGCCAAATAGGGGAATCATATAGATCTCAAAACCTAAGTCCAATTTACGAGCTGGTAAGCCGAACCATTCACTATCATTTTCCTCGTAAAGCTCAATTTTCACCTCATGATTTAATTGTTGGGGTAGGTATCTTTCATTCCCGCTTTTAAAGCTTTTGTATTCCTCTTGGGAAACGTGAACACTTGCTTTTGGAAAATCAGCTAAACCTCCGATATGATCAGGGTCAAGATGAGAGCAAATAATGTGGTTTACGTTTTTAGGGTCTAAACCTAGCTGCTCAATCTGCCGAATTGCAGTATGATTTTCATCAAATTTGAATCCTGTAATTTCAATTAATTCTTTTCCGAGTTTTTGTTCAGGTGCCCTTGTTTCTGCCAAGCCTATACCGGCATCAATCAGCGTAAGCGAATCATTTCCTTCAATCAACACGCAATGGCCAATGGCTGAACCCAATGGTGATTCTATTTGAACACAGTTAAGGTGATGTACTTTCATTACTGTAATGGTTTAGTCTTTTTTCGAAGATTGAACTAACATCAGCGAAACGAAATTTCTTAATGTTTTTGACAGTATTTTTTCTGAAGTTCTTAAAAGGAATAGAATTGGGTGTTTGATGCAGTTTTTTTAGCCTTCCTAGGCCGAATAGTAATATGACCAGAGATTACCATCTTTGAGTTGTCGAATGGCCCGTTTAGGTAGGAGGATTAATTTGATTACAATCTCCTTACTAGTATTGAGTCCATTAAAACAAAAGAGCCATAAACTTATCGCTCATGGCTCTTCAACTAATCCACTTAAGATCTTACCAAATCTTGATTCTTTCTTCTTCTGGTTTGTAATTGGCATCTCCAGGCTGAACATTAAATGCTTCGTAGAATGGGGTAAAGTTCATCAATGGGCCATTTACGCGCCACATTGGTGGAGAGTGCGGATTGGTTTTCACATAATTGCGCAGGTATTCATCTCTTGTTTTTACACGCCAAATCCGCGCAATCGACATGAAGAAACGTTGGTCAGGCGTATACCCATTAATTCTCGTGGTGTCCTGTCCTTGTTTTGTCAACTTAAAGGCTGCATAGGCAATTGAAATTCCACCATTGTCTGCCGTGTTTTCGCCAACTGATAGTGCCCCTTTGATATGCAAACTGTCCAAAACAGTATAGGAGCTATATCGATCAATTACCAGCTGCGTTTTCGCTTTGAATTTTTCGTAATCTTCATCTGTCCACCAGTTTTTTACATTTCCATCTTTATCGAACTGAGCACCTTGATCGTCAAAAGCGTGGGTCAATTCATGGCCAATTACCATTCCAATGCCACCATAGTTAATGGCATCGTCTGCATCTAAATCAAAGTAAGGGAACTGTAAAATACCTGCCGGAAACACAATCTCATTGCGTGAGGGATTGTAGTAGGCGGTTACAGTAGAAGGAGTAGTACCCCATTCAGTCTTGTTAGGGGCTTGATTCAATTTATCTAAACCATACTTGTAGTCGTTTTGTCTTAGCGCCACTACGTTTTCAAAAAACTTGTCTTTATCGATGTTCACGTTTCCGTAGTCTCTCCAAACATCCGGATAGCCTATCTTTTTGGTAATGGCATATAATTTCTCTTTCGCCTGAACTTTCGTTACATCACTCATCCAATCCAATTGACTGATTCTGGTTTCAAACGCTTTTTGGAGGTTATTTACCAATTCCGAAACTCTCTTTTTTGCATCTTCATTGAAATATCTGGCCACGTATAATTTGCCAAGCGCAAAGCCCAATTGCCTGTCCACCTTATTCACCATAATCTGAGCACGTGATTGTTTGACCGCTTGCCCAGAAATGATTTTTGAATATTCGAAAGCAGCGGTTTCAAAAGGCTCACTTAATATATCCGCATAATTGGTCAAAACGTGCGCTTTTAAATAGGTCTTCCAATCTTCTAGAGCCACAGAGGCCAGCATGTCATTCAGTTTTGAATAGTAAGCAGGCTGAGCTACATCGACTGAATCGGCTTTTGCACCTAATTGGCTTAACAAATTGATCCAGCCAATATTGGGCTGACTTTGATCGAGACCCGATACTGCCAGTTTATTATAATTGGCTTTTACATCTCTTCTTTCGATGCGTGTTTTATGAGCTTCTGCCAATTGCTTTTCGATGGCATAAGCAGTAGCAGTGCTCTGGGCTGCATCATCGTTGCCGGTTAATTCAAACAGCTTGGTTAAAAAGGTTTGATATGTCTTTTGGATTTCAAGGGTAGATTCATCTGTTTTAAAATAATAATCACGGTCAGGTAAGCCAAGGCCAGTCTGGCCAAAGTGCAGCATATTTACACTACTATTTTCATCGTCTGGCGAAACGCCCATGCTGATAATTGAACCATTTCCGGACTTGAACTCATCTGCAACAAATTGCATCAATGCAGGAACCGAGTTAATCGTATTGATTCGATCGAGTAGGGGTTGGATAGGCTCAAAACCACGTTCGTTGATCAGCGTGGTATTCATTCCTGAATTATAAAAATCTCCGACCATTTGATCAGCACTGCCTTTTTCGTGCGTTCCGCTGGAAACTTCCACTAGAATGTTTTCCAGAAGTTTTTTCTGAGGGATGTTCAAGAAACTGTAAGAACCGACACCCGCTTGATCATCTGCGATTACCGCGTTATCGTACCAAGTTTTATTGACATGGAAGAAGAAATTATCTCCGGGTTTAATGGTTTCATCGATGCCATCGAAATCGAATTTATTGGGTTCTGCCACTTTTTTCTTGCTGCAAGCAAGAACAGTAAATAGTGCTAAAGCGAAGTAGAATAGTTTTTTCATAGGTCTATTGTGGTTTCTGGCGAATCATTTCCAAATGATTTTACTCTTGATCATCAGCTGATCGTAAGAATATAAGTCAATCTAATGGATTTTAATTTGATTGGAATAACCTACCGTGTAATAGGAGCTAGGGATGATTTCGAGTTTTTATGATTTGAGCCTATTTCGAAGTCATAAAGCCATAAAAAAAGCCAAAACATTGCGTTTTGGCTTTTTGCGGAGAGAGGGGGATTCGAACCCCCGGTGCCATTTCTAGCACGCATGTTTAGCAAACATGTGGTTTCAGCCACTCACCCATCTCTCCGTGTACTAGCTGAAATTATCCCTCTTTTTGAGGAGTGCAAATATAATCCAATAGATCAGACTTCCCCAAGTGTATTTTGAAAAAAGTGAAGCCTATTTTGCTTTAATTTATCAAGCACCAGTAAATCAATTTACTGGCGCTTGACATTCTTTCGTTTGTGCTTATTCGTAGCGAAGTGCTTTCACTGGGTTTTGTTGCGCTGCCTTAAATGAGTGGAAGCTTACGGTTAAGAAAGATATGATTAAGGCAATTAGCCCAGAGGCCAAAGCAGCTGTGATAATCATTTCTTGCAGGTTCATTCTGTAAGCAAAAACTTCGAGCCAATCATTGATGATATAATAGGCGGCAGGGGTGGCGATAATAAAGCCCACCAAAACTAAGATCATAATGTCCTTAAAGATCATAAATACCAATTGTGGCACCGTTGCCCCCAATACTTTTCTGACCCCAATTTCTTTGATTCTTGTTGCCGTAGTGAAAGAAGCCAAGCCTAAAAGACCCAAGCACGAAATCAAAATACAGATATAAGAAAGTATACCATTTAGCTTACTCTGTCTTAAATCACTTTGGTACAATTGGTTGGCTTGTTCATCAAGAAACTCGTATTCAAAAGGGTGGTTTGGGTCCAGTTCATAGAATTTGTCTTCCAAGTATTTCATCACTTGCGATGTACTTCCTTCTTTGATATGGATCACCATGGTCGACAAAGTTTGAAGCGTTGCTGGGCCATTGAGCTGATACCTGTAAATGGCAGTAGGCTCTACGTTGACATGCAATGAGAACGCATTGAAATCTTTGACCACACCAATTACCCTGGTTGGATTAGCTTGACCTATTGGAGAAACGATTTTGCCTATTGGATCAGTCCAGCCCATTCTTTTTACAGTGGCCTCATTCACTATCACGCCTTGGGTAATATCGGTAACAATATCTTCGTCAAAAGCCCGGCCTGCAATGACCTCCATCTCCATGGTTTCGATGTAATTTTTACCCACAGTAAGCACGTTGTAAGTGTCTTGTATTTGGGTATTGTCCTCTTGGTCAACACTGAGCAACCTTCGGCCAGCACCTAGCAAGCTATTGCCAATATTGCCATTGCCTCCCAGTCCAAAAGCGTCAGATACAGCCTCAATATTTGGGTTTTGGCTTAGCTCATTGCGTATGGCCTCAAGCCTGTTCATCACAGTAGTATCCTGAATAGGCACTAAAATCACATTGTCCTTATTGAAGCCCAGGTCTTTGCTTCTTAAAAAGCTGATTTGATTGTTCATCAATAAAGTAGTAATCACCACGGCAATGGAAATAAAGAATTGGAAAGCCACGAGTGTTTTCCTTAAGAACACACTCTTAGGGCCAGTTTTCACACTACCTTTCATGGCTTTCAACACCGAAATAGAGGAAAGATAGAAAGCAGGATAAATCCCAGAGAATATACCAATCACTAAGGCTACTCCCAAAGAGCCGAAAAGCAGAAGTCTATTGTTCAAAAAATCTAACTTAAGGTCTTTATCCAATAGTCCATTCAAATCTGTGGCATAGATCAAAATGTTCACAATCAATACGCCTAACAGTAAGGACAGCAACGTAATCACCACTGATTCGCTTAAAAACTGTGTTCTTAATAAGCCCTTGCTAGAGCCCAAAACCTTTCTCACACCCACTTCCTTCGAACGATTGGTTGCCCTTGCCGTGGCCAAATTCATATAGTTGATACTTGCCAAAATTAGGATGAAGATGCCAATAGCAGTAAAGGCTTTGGTATAGGCTTTATTACCTGTTGGCAAGTCGTATTGAACCTTCGAATTAAAGTGAATATCAGTAATAGGAACAAGTCTAGGGCTGAAACTGGCATCTCCCAAGCCGGCCTGTAGTACCAAAGGCTTCATGTACTTTTCGAAAAACTCTGGAAACTTCTCATAAATAGTATTCACATTATAATTGGCAGGTAGCTGCAGGTAACTATAAAGCTGAATATTCCACAGTTGTTGCCCTTTCTGCGCTCCATCAAGCGGAGGGCGTCCACCTAAAATCGTTGAAAAGGGGACAAGTGCTTCGAAGGAAAGATGGACGTTATCAGGTAAATCTTCAATAATGCCTGTCACTTTTAAGCTAGCAATATCGCTCTCAATGATTTGATTGAGTGGTTCTTGTTTACCAAAAATTCTCTCTGCTGCTGTGGCAGTGAGTACAATACTATTGGGTTCTGAAAGGGCTGTTTTAGGATCCCCTTTAATAAACTGATGCGTGAACATACTGAAAGTAGAGGTGTCAGCGAAATAGATATTGTCTTGATAGATTTTTTTATCTCCGATCGTAAAAAGCTGTCTTCCTGCGTTTTGGAACCTTCCGAAATTCTGAATTTCTGGATATTCCTCTTTCATCATTTCGGCAATTACCAATGAGGTCAAAGCGAATTCATCATTCTTTGGAGGGATATAGAATTTTGATTCAATCCTATAAAGCTGCGCGTGCTTTTCGTGTGATTTATCAAAACTTAAATCACTTTGTACATAAAGCAGAATAATCATTGATACAGCCAAACCAACGGCCAAACCAAAAATGTTGATGAAGGAATAAAATTTGTTCTTGAGCAGAACCCTAATTGCGTAGGAGATATTTTTCATGTTGAAGTAATGGACTGATATGCCCGGCAAACCCATTAAACATGCCAATTTGCTAATTATTGGCTAAGCTATTTATTATGAGCTACTTGAGAAATCATGACAAATAAACCATGTGTGTTTTTGTACGGAACTGCACTGAAAAATGGACGATATTGAACAGTATTAAAGACTTGGATTCAGTGGAATTCAAGAGTTCAAAAAACAATAAGCCCAACAAGTATTTATTGGGCTTTTTCAGAAGTAAACTTAAATCAAGAAAAACAGGTCTATCTCCTCTTAAAACCCTTTTTATTTCCGAAGGATTTTTGTCCTTTCTTTTTGTTTTTGATCGGATCGTAGAGTGGAGCTTCGCCCAAAAACTCGGGCAGTGCGATTTTACGAACTTCCGTACCGATCAACTCTTCAATCTTCGAGAATTTGAACTGATCTTCTTCATTGATAAAGGTGACGGCCTCTCCCTCAGATGATGCTCTTGCAGTTCTACCAATTCTGTGGATATAGTCTTCAGCATCGTTTGGTACATCGAAGTTGATGACCATGTCGATATTGTCAATATCGATACCGCGTGAGATCACATCCGTTGCCACCAGAATTTGTAATTTTCTGCTTTTGAACTCCCTAAGGATATCTTCTCGGTCTTTTTGTTCCAAGTCCGAAGAAATTGGCTTGGCATTCATGCCTTCTCGTTGCAGTTCCTTGGTCAGTTCCCGCACTTTAATTTTGGTCGAAGCGAAAATCACAAGGCTAGGAATATCGTTGAATCGAAGCAGGTGCTTTACTAAGCCGATTTTCTGCTGATTATAAGTGTTGAAAGCCACCTGAACAACCCTTTCGGCAGGTTTTGAAATAGCAATGCTTATTTCAAATGGGTCAACCAGAATGTCCTTCGCCAATTTCCTGATCTTAGGAGGCATTGTAGCTGAGAACATTAAATTTTGTCTGTTTTTGGGCAAATAGCCAATAATTCTCATCAGGTCTTCATAAAAACCCATGTCGAGCATACGATCAGCTTCATCCAAAATCAAATGCTCTAAATGGTCAATCTTGGCATAACCTAGGTTCAAATGAGAAATGAGTTTGCCAGGGGTTCCTACAATGATATGTGCTCCTGTAGTCAATGCTTGCTTTTCTCTCGAAAACCCATCACCATCGCCACCGCCATAAATAGGCAGAGAAGTGGCAGGAGTGAAGTAGCCCAATCCTTCTAATTGTTGATCAATCTGAACGGCCAACTCGCGCGTTGGGCAAATGATCAAAGTGTTAATTTGCCCTTCAGGAATATCATTCGAGCAGATTTTATGTAGGATTGGAAGCAAAAAGGCAGCTGTTTTACCAGTACCCGTTTGGGCCACAGCAATAAGATCTTTGTTTTCGATGATTACGGGAATCGCTTGTTCTTGGATTGGCGTGGGCGTATCAAATCCCATGGCCGAAAGTCCTTCCAAGACACTTTCGTGGAGATTAAGTTCTTTAAATGTCAAGTGTGATTTATCTTTATGCAGGCCATGTGAATCATGTGCCCAATTATTAATTAGATTGAAAATTAAATGAAAAAAGCCGTATATAAAACCAATATTAATTGTGGAATGTGTCTTTCCACGGTTACTCCATTTTTGGACCAAGCGCAATCCGTCAGCCATTGGGCTGTAGACCTGAGCAGTAAAGATCGCTTATTGACGGTTCAGGGCGATAATTTAAATGCAGAAGAGGTTATTGGCTTGGTAGAAAAGGCTGGTTTTAAAGCTGAAAAGAAGTCTTCAATCCTCGGAAAATTATTTTAATTTTTTCTCCAGAAGTGAGGGGTCAACAGCAACAAGACGGTAAAAAGCTCAAGCCTTCCCAAAAGCATAAGAAAAGAAAGTAGCCATTTGCCTGGGGCTGGTATGTTGTAGAAATTATTCAATGGGCCAACATCGCCAATGCCTGGCCCCACATTGCCCAATGAGGTTGCTACTGCCCCAAAAGCAGTATCGAAGTCAACACTCATGGTGGAGAGTAATATTACTCCGACAATAAAAATCAAAATATAGATCATGATAAAGGCAAGTACATTGGAAACTACCCCTTGATCGATGGCCTTTCCGCTGATCCTTACTGGTAATACAGCCGATGGATGTAACTGCCTCTTCAACTCTAAAAACGAATTCTTAAAAAGTACCACGTGCCTGATCACTTTTACCCCACCAGCGGTAGAGCCTGCTGAACCACCCACCAGAAGTAGAATAAAAAATAGCACGGAAAGAAATGGTGCCCAAGCCGTATAATCCGCAGAAACAAAACCTGTAGTGGTAATGATGGATACTACTTGAAATAATGAATCTCGGAACGATTTTTCAAATCCATTGTCAGTCACAACCATCACCGTGGCGGTTACAATAATGGTAATGGCGATAGTAAACAAGGTATATACAATGAATTCTTCATTGCTGAATACTTTTTTAAAATTTCGCTTCAGCGCATAATAGGTGAGGGTAAAGCTGGTACCTGCCAAAAACATAAACAGGATAAGGACATACTGAATGAATGGTGTGTCATAATGGGCTGCACTGGCATTTTTAGTAGAGAAACCACCGGTTGCCATAGTGGTCAACGCATGATTAACCGCATCAAAAACGCCCATTCCACCCACAAAAAGGAGGATGGCCTCTGCCAAAGTCAAACCTACATAAATGAACCAAAGTCGTTTGGCGGTGTCTTGAATTCTGGGTTGAAGCTTATCTGGCGTAATACCGGGCGCTTCGGCTACAAACAATTGCATTCCACCAATGCCTAAAAAAGGAAGGATGGCTACGGCCAGCACAATGATTCCCATTCCGCCAATCCATTGAGTAAAGCTTCGCCAAAAAAGAATTCCTTTTGGCACAGATTCAATGTCATTTAAAATGGATGCACCTGTGGTAGTATAGCCAGAAACAGTTTCGAAAAAGGCATTGGTAAAGTCGGGAATACTATTGCTCAAAACGAAAGGCAATGCACCAAAAATGGACATTACAACCCAGCCAGAGGTAACAACAATGTAACCATCGCGTTTTTTCAACTCCTTGGAAGGGAATTTTCTGGTCAAAAACCGCAGTAAAAAGCCCACGGCTGCTGTAATGGCCGCAGATTGAAGCATTGGCAACCAGTCTTCTTCAAAATAAATGGAAACTGGAAGGCAAATGAGCATGAAGCCAGCATTCATCAAAAGAAGAATTCCCAAAATATTGGCAATCGCTTTTACATTAAATCTTGTTCTGGCCTCCATGAATTAAATGAAGTAGGATTCTACTTTATGAATACTTTCTGGTTTACAAAGCACCACCACCCTGTCTTTGGTCTGAAATCTAAAGTCGCCAGGGGTGGTAAAACCTTGACCATCTCTGATTACGCCACCAATAATGGCCGTTTTGGGAAAATTCAAATCCTTAAGCTCCAAGCTTGTTATTTTTGAATCTTCCTTTACCTCAAACTCAAGAATTTCGGCATCCACACCGTGAATACTGGTAATAGAAACAATTTCACCTTGTCTGATGTGTCGGAAAATGAAGTTGGCCGCGATCAGTTTTTTGTTGATCATCGTGTCCACCCCAATGCTCTGCGAAAGATGGATGTAATCCATGTTTTCTACCATAGCGATCGTCTTTTTTACGCCATTATTCTTGGCGACCAGACATGAGATGATGTTCGTTTCAGAATTGCCTGTGACGGCTATAAAAGCATCAATATCGCTAATGCCTTCTTCGTGTAATAAATCTACGTTTCTGCCATCACCATTGATCACCATGGCATCGGGCAGCTGATCTGCCAGTTCGAAGCATTTTTGCGGATCGCGTTCAATGATTTTGACATTATACTGTTTGCTCAAAATTTTTGCAGCATGAAAACCAACGCGTGAACCACCTAGGATCATTAAGCTTTTTACCGGTTCTTTTTTCTTTCCCGTAAGGAACAATAGTTTTTCTATACCATCGGGCTGCGCTACAAAATAGGCATGGTCATTTACTTCAAACTTGGTATTTCCATAAGGAATAATGGTCTCATTATGCCTTAAGATAGCGACCGTCATGAATTTTTGCTCGGGGTTCAGACGGGCCACTTCAAGCATGGTTTTGCCATTCAAGGGGCTGTTGGCCTCAATGTTTACACCAATCAAAGAAAGCAATCCTTTTTCGAACTCAAAACTATCGGTGAGGGCCACTTCCTTTAAAAGTCGCTTGATCTCCTTGGCAGCCAAAGACTCTGGTGAAATAATATCGTCAATCCCTAAATGTTTTAGGTTGAGTTTGTCTTTTTGGTAAAGAAATTCGGTATTCGAAATTCTAGCAATTGTCCGCTTCGCCCCTAAATGCTTGGCGATGATGGCTGTGGCTATATTTGCGTCTTCTGAGGAAGTAACCGCAATCAATAAATCGGCTTGCGAAACTCCAGCTTCTTCCAATACGCTGTACGAAGTTGAATTGCCTTTGATGGTGGAAGCATCCACCGTATTTGAGGCGTATTTCAATTTATCCTGCACCTGATCGATCAACACAATGTCTTGACCTTCGGCACATAAGAGTTTTGCTAAATGAAAACCCACATTCCCAACCCCTGCAATTATTACTCTCATGGTTATTTAATCGAAAAACGTTCGAAGTTAAACAAATTCACTATCACCCAATTGAATGCTTTGACCATAATTCAGAAAATGACTATTTAGTTATTTGACCCTGCGTAAGCCCTGTTTTGATATGAATATCGCGCTGAGGGAAAGGAATTTCGACCTCATGTTGCTTGAATTTCTCGAAAATCAGATAATACAATTGACTTTTGAGCACCAATGGCTTGTTGATGTATGTATTGGTCCAAATCATCAGGTCGAAATTGATCGAGCTGTCACCATATTCAATGAAAAGCACTTCTGGAGCAGGTCTTTTTAGCACATCGGGATGTTTTTCGGCTACTTCCAGCAAGATCGTCTTGATTTTCGCTGGGTCTTCTTTGTAGGCCACCCCAACAGGTAAATGAAAGCGTATGTTTCTATCGCTATGGCTCCAGTTGATCACTTTTTGACTGATGAACTCCGAATTGGGAATAATGATAGAGATATTATCATTCGTGTTCACCGTTGTAGCTCTTGCTGCTACTTTCACCACATCGCCAGAGATATTTCCTACCTCAATTCTATCACCCACCTTGATTGGCCTTTCGAAAAGGATGATCAAGCCAGAGATAAAATTATTGGCAATATTTTGCAAACCAAATCCAATACCGACTCCCAAAGCACCGGCCAATACATTGAGCGAACCAAGGTTGATGGTACTTTGTACTATAATTAAGCCTCCCACCAATACAGCTACATATTGGATAATCGTACCAATCGATTCGCTTACGCCAACATCATCGGAATACCTGCTCAAAATTTGCTTAACGAATACTCCTTTAAGTTTACTGGTTAGAAAAATCAGTAAAGTCAAAAAGAAGATGACTCGAAACAAAGCGAATAAAGTGAGGGGATGTTCAGCTGTAGGGTTTAACTTGATATTTAAGGGCGAATCACTTCCTAACCCAATGGTAGAGAGCACGAGAGTCACCCCAATGATTAAAATAAAATATTTGGTGGTGTTGCCAATGGAAAGCACCGTTTTTCGGTCTTCAATATAGCGGCTTAGGATTTTATTGATCAGGATGGCCCTGACTAAGTTTCCGATAAGGTTAATGAGTATAAGAAATACTATGGGCAATACGATTTGCGTAACGGTCATCTCTAGCCCAAATACATGGAAGGATTTTCCTATAAGTGGGATTTGTTCGTTGATATAAGCTACTGCCTGTTCATAATCCGATGCGGACTTTACAAAAGTGCTATCCGAAATTGCTTTTTGCATTGTGTGAATTTAGAACTTTTATTCAATTATGGCATTAGCAGAGAAGAATCTCCATAACTCAAAAATCGATATCCGTTTTCTAGTGCTTGTTGATACACTTTTTTCCAGTCAGGCCCAATGAAAGCAGCTACTAATAATATCAATGTGCTGCCAGGTTGGTGAAAATTGGTGATCAACCCATCGCATACCTTGAATTGATAACCGGGAAATATAAAAATTTCTGTAGTGCCTACTATTTGGTTTAATTCGTTCTTTTCCATCCAATTGAGTATGGCTGAAAAGGCTTGGTGGCGAGAAGGCAGTTGATCTTCAATCGAGTAAGGTTCAAGTTTTTGTATTTCGAAAACATCGTTGCCGTTCATTAGCCTAACTCCGAACCAGAAAAGACTTTCCAAAGTACGCATAGAAGTTGTACCAACAGCGATGATTTTATCTTTTGCTGCGATGACATCTTCAATACTCTCCTTGTTGACAACCAGTTGTTCGGAGTGCATTGGGTGTTCCTCAATATTATCGGCTTTGATGGGCTGGAAAGTGCCCGCACTCACATGAAGGGTTAAAAATGATTTGCTGATGCCTTTGCCTTCAAGATCATTAAGGATTTCTGGCGTAAAGTGCAAGCCAGCCGTTGGGGCCGCAACAGCGCCATCGTGTTGAGAATAAACCGTTTGATAACGTGGTTTATCATCCTCTTCAGCCGGGCGATTGAGGTAGGGCGGAAGGGGTACTTTGCCCGAAGCTTCAACAATTTCTGCAAAAGAGACATTCGCATTGTCCCATTCAAAGGAAATCAACTTTTTGTTGCGGTCAAGCACTTTGGCCAAAAGGTGAATAGTTGTACCATTCAAATCTAAAACCCTTTCAAGCGGGCTATCGTCTTTCCATTTTTTAAAATTACCCACCATACACTCCCACGCCACCCGTTGCTTTTCTTCCATCACTAGGCTTAGGATGGTTGAGGGCAGTAGAGGCTTTAGCAAGAAGATTTCTATTTGAGCGCCAGTAGACTTATTGAAAATCAATCGGGCTGGAATTACCTTGGTATTATTGAAAAATAGGCTTGTATTAGCAGGAATCAAATCTACAATATCCTTGAAGCTGCGGTGGGCAATAGCTCCCTTTTGATAATAAAGCAACTTGGATTGATCGCGTTCAGAGAGTGGGTATTTAGCGATCTTTTCATCTGCTAAATGATAGGTATACTCTGCTAGGTTGACTTGAATAGCTTGGGATTTCATAGAATGCCCAAAGTTAGGGCTCAAATGGTTGATTTAGAATCAAATTCTAGGAATACTTAACAAGTGGGCCTTCGATTGAGTAAATTAGGCTAAATAGTAAATTGATCAATTATGGGAAGAGGAGATATTAAAACCAAGAAGGGCAAAATAGCCAACGGATCGTATGGTGTTAGACGTCCAAAAAATGATGATAAGCCAAATGATCATAAGCCACCAGCGGTAAAAAAGAAAGCATAATTAGGGATTAAAGCTCAGAATGGCCGCTTTCATAGTCGCTCGATCCTGTCGGGCGATATGGCCTCTGGGTAATTTTTACACTCCACTCCGGAGGTTTCGTCACTTTAGTCTATGTTTTGGTCATTTTTTCGAATGCCATCATCATTAAACTATCTTGGTTTAAAGCTTAGGAATTACTTCGGTTTGAAACTGATTTTACTGCCTTCACGGTCTATGTAATAAGGTCAGTTTAAGTAATTTCATCACTTTCTTACCTGAAATATCACATGGCAGAGCTCTTTTCAGAAGCATTCGAATGTGCTAATCGACAATGCCTAGTTTCATGCCTTAATTCAGCAATGAGCTAATTTTTGGATTGAGACTTCCTGTCAGTCAGGGAGTGCAGCTCCGAATTGATTAGAGTTGTATGAGCAAGAAAAGAGGAAAATGAAAAAAAACTCTTCCGTTCAACTTTGGTGGTTACTGAGACCAGGGAATTTATAAGGCTCCTCGTTGACTTTAATGCATTATTCAATAAATTAGATTTGATTTATTTAAGCCATGCCTACAGTAAAGTTCACATCGAATTTAAAACGTTTCTACCCCAATTTAGCCCCACTGCGGGTTAAGGGAAATACCGTTGCTGAAATATTGAAAGAGGTAGAGGCCAATCACGCTGGATTAAGAGATTATATTGTGGATGAAAATGGCGTTTTGAGAAAGCATGTGAATATTTTCATCGGTAATGATATGGTGAGCGATCGCCAAACTTTGCAAGATACACTGGCTGAAAATGATGAAGTCTACATCATGCAGGCCTTATCTGGGGGATAGAATTATGATTTGATAATGGGCTACATATTCATTGAAACAGCCCATCCAAAAAATACATTTTTTACTTTTTAAAATAGCGCCATGGCTCAGAATCTACTTTTATTCGGTACCCGAAAAGGCTTGGTCACCTACCACCAAAAAAACAACGGGAATTGGGAATACAGGGACACTCAATTTTTAGGTGCGCCTGTCAGTATAGCTTCATATGATCAAAATACAGGTACTTATTGGGCATTCTTAGATCATGGTCATTGGGGTTGTAAGCTGCACAGGTCGAAAGACGGAAAGAATTGGGAAGAACTTGAAGCTCCCAAATACCCAGAGGGGGAAGAGATCAAAGAGGGGATACCCGCTTCAACCAAACTGCTCTGGGCATTTTCAAATGGGGGATCCGACCGTCCAGGAACTGTCTACATTGGTACGGAGCCAGGTGGTTTGTTCAAAAGCACCGATAATGGTGATTCATTCGAGTTGGTGAGAGGCCTTTGGGACCATCCATCCCGGAAAACACAATGGTTTGGAGGAGGGCGAGATCATCCCGGTATTCATTCTATTTTGGTCGATCCGAAAGATTCAGATCACATTTATATTGGTATCAGTTGTGCCGGAGTTTTCGAAACCTTAGATGGTGGAGCCAATTGGCATCCCATGAACCATGGTTTACAGGCAGAGTTTCTTCCTGATCCTTCTTCGGAAATTGGTCAGGATCCTCATCTCGTGGATTGGTGCAAGGCCAACCCCAAGGTGATGTGGCAACAAAACCATTGTGGGATTTATCGAACTGTGGATGGTGGAGCTAATTGGGCGGACATTTCCCAACCAGAAGGGCCAGCCAATTTCGGTTTCGCAATAGCCGCCCACGAAACTGACCCTGAGGTTGCATGGGTAGTGCCCGGGGTAAGTGATGAAATGCGTGTGGCGGTGGACAATGCTTTATGCGTTTGCCGCACCGAAGATGGCGGCAAAACATGGAAAGCCTTGAGAAAAGGTTTACCGCAAAGTGCAGTGTTCGATATTACTTACCGTCATGCGCTTGCTTTACAAGGTGAAAAACTTGCTTTTGGTACTACAACCGGAAACGCCTATATGTCTATGAACAATGGAGACAGTTGGCAAACTTTGAATACCAATCTACCTATGGTGCATAGTGTAGAATTTGCCGTTGTGGATTAGTTAGAGTGCCTCTTAAGTAACTCACCTTCTTTACTAGTATGTGATTATTCAGAAGTGATAAAGAAAATCTGAAATTGAATGTTTAGCTAAAGGCTAAACATTCAATCTTTTGCTTTGCCGTGCATCTGTTCTTCATGCTCAGCAAACCAAGCTGGTGTTGGAAGCTCATTATCATAAATAAAAGTAACAATCGCCTTGATTTGTTCATCAGTTACTGGTGGTTTAGGCATTAAGCCAAAGCGTCTAATTGGACCCTTCATTAATGCTTTATCTTCACTTGGGTTAGTAACGAATGCTGCCATACGTTCTACAAAACCCGCACGATTTGCAGTAGCATTTAAATATTGCTGCTTAATACCGACAAGGGGTGGCGCCAGCATTTCATCGTGCGAGCCACTTTTGGGGTTGTGACAGGCATAGCATACCGTTGTAAGCAAGTTTGCGGCATCAATATTTGCAATAAGCTCAGTGGGTTCATCGGCTGGTTTTTCAGTCTCTTCTGTGGTGACACTGCTTTTGCCATTACAGCCTACCGCTGCTACCGTGGTTATAAATAATAAGCCAAAACCCAATAATAAATTTTTCTTTCTCATGTCTTTTATCGTTTCATCAAGATGAAAAGCACACTTGACTCTATCAATAGTAAATAGACGCATCTCTTGATTAAGAATGTGTAACAATTGTTACCGAAGTCGCTATTTATGAGATTGGCTAGGACACCTGAATAGGAGTAGAAAGGACCACCCCGTTTTATGCACCCCTCTAAACAGGAGGGGAGTGGATTGAGACCGGAAATAAATCTTGAGTTTTGAATTATAAATTTCAGCAAAATCTGCTGCTCCCTTGTTTTAAGGGAGCTGTCCGCAGGACTGAGGGGTTATATAACCTTACCCAAATTTGCTAACTAGAAGATAAAACGCTTAAATTCGGTTCTATATGCTTACTAACAACGATATCCTCAAAAAACTAAGAGTGGCTCATAAACTCCGAGATGAAAACATCGTGGAAATTCTAAAATTGGTAGACTTTGAAATCACCAAAGGTGCCCTTGGCGATATGTTCAGGGCGGAAGATCATCCTAACTATGTAGAAGCAGGAGACCAAATCCTTAGGAAATTTTTAGATGGACTGATCATACACCTGAGAGGTGAACGGCCACCAAAAGTCAAAGAAAATGACGCAGGCGTTATGCCTGAAAAACCAAAGGAGTAAGCGGCAACTTTTTATAGGAAAAAATGATCACCATGAGATTTATCTCATTGGTTCTGGGTCAGATTGATTTAAGAAAGGAGATAATAGGTTAAGACTTGTTAGTACTCTTTAAGGTACTAAAAAGGAAGTAATTAACACCTTATATAAAACGGTTTGAAACTCAGACTTAATGGACATAACAGAGATAGAAATACTCCTCAGGCTACTTATTGCTCATTTACTGGCTGACTTTCTTTTTCAAACCAATAGCATGATAAGGTCAAAAAGGAGAAACTGCAAATGGTCAGTTAAAGAAAAGGACTAAAAGATACTCCACGACAAAGGATTTGTTGGGCTACTTCAGGGAAGTCACACCAATTTCCAAGCAACACATTATCAGTGATTTGTTTGAAACGGTAGAGGGTCAATAGCAATTTTGGCTCATGCATACTTATTGAGAATTTTAGTCAATGAAAGTCTTACTTTCTCCTCTAAAACAAAATACGGTAAAGCCTCAAGAAATAAAGAAGAGGCTCTCAACTGAACTTGAAACATTATTTTCAAAATATCCGGTGTGTCGAATAGCAATCTCAATTTAGCGTTAGACCACTATTTATGAGACTACCTGTTTGAAAGTAATGGCAGCATTCAATTTGAAAAACCTCTTTAATTGTATGAAACACTAATACATTTTTTAATAAGTAAAAATACCTTGAAGTGAATTTTTAAATAACAGTGTTAGAACATCAAAGTACTTTCTGCCCCTTGATGATTCTGAAGAGCACGGCAATGACCGCAATCACAAGAAGTATATGAACTATGTTCCCTAAATCATAACCAACATAGCCAATAGCCCACAAGATGACGAGTATTACTGCAATAGTATATAAGAGATTTCCCATGAGTGTAATTGTTAGTTTAATGTTGAAACTAGATTTGGCTTTATTTTTTACTGCTCCCAAAAAGTAAAACTCCACCGCCAATGACGAGCAAAGCAATTCCTAGGATAGGAGACCAAACAACATTGTGTTTTTTGTCAGCCGTGATCTGAATATCTCCGATATCAACCACTTTTTCTTTTGTTATAAAATTGAATCCAGAATACACAGAAAGTAAAACACCTAATACAAGGAGTATAACGCCTATTTTTTTCATAATTAACAAAGTGACTAAGGCCTATTAAAGTAGAAGGATCAATAAAAGTATAATAATGATGATGGAGCCAACGGAAAGGTATAAACCACCACCATTTGCTCTATCTTCTTTTTTGATTTCGCGCACTTCTTTACGTAAAGCTTTCTTTTCCGAAGCTTTCAAATTGGATTTATCAAGTTCCTTGATTTCAATGAGCCTTTCAGCAATCGCAATGGACCTAAGTGAGTCTGTATGGGTCATTGCAGGGCGTTTATTTGCTCTTTCGGCCTGTATGGGCAGAACAACTGAAGCTAATAATAACACACCTATTAATATTCGAAGTCTTAATCTTTTCATGATGACGTTTTGGGGTGAATAAGTTTTCACCGCATAAAGGTCACTTTTCTATAATTAATACATGTTACAGAATTATGTCAAAATGTTATATCTATCACAGGTTGGTAAGTACTTTGCCTTACTTGGATGTGGACCAATTGTAGGATTCAGACAGATTCAAGATTACCAATCCTTTTCTTTTTAAGCTTTTTATAAAACGAAGGCGAGAGCCCTGTTACTTTCTTGAATTGGTTAGATAAATGCGCAACACTGCTATAATGAAGCTTGTATGATATTTCGGTAAGGTTAAGTTCGTCATATAGCAGCAGTTCTTTAACTCTTTCTATTTTGTGAACGATGATGAATTGCTGGATGGTAATGCCTTTTACTTCTGAAAAAATATTGGAGAGATAAGTGTAGTCATAATCTAGTTTTTCAGCGATATAATCAGAGTAATTGACACTAGGCAGTTCGTCTGTATGGTGGATCATTTCGATGATAACGCTTTTGATCCTATCAATCAATATACTTCGGCTATCATCTAGAAGCTCTAAACCTGATTTTAACAGGTTCGCTTTTAGGGTTAAGCGTTGTTCTTCTTTAAGTTCGCCCAGCACTTCAACCATACCTAAATCGAGTACAACATAGTGCAATCCAAGTTTAGCTAACTCTTTCTTCACCAACATCTTACACCGAAGGCTCACCATGTATTTGATGTATAATTTCATGGACATTCTTAACAAGATTAAAAGTGACGCTAAACAAGTTAAACATAATATACGGCTAGATAAGCTTATACCTTCAGTTTAAAATGGCTTTTATTGCCGCAATGCTGCCATGATTTGAGGTCAATATCTGCTCTTTTCATCTTGGCATTTCATTTCTAACATTCTCTAACTATCTTCTGCCGACTTTTTAAACTATGAAACCACTTAAAAACGTAGAGGTCAAGTTTTACCATGCAGTAATGCCTGTGGCTTTTCTTTCATTGCTCATTAGTTACGGACTGATTTTAAGGCCTCAATTCCTTGGTCAAGAAGCGTTTCCGCTAGAAGTAGTGTTTCTCATTGCCTCGGTATTTTCTATTGGCCAACTGTTGATCATGGGTTTTGAATGGGATGACATTCTCAAAGCCATTGTAAAGAAATTGGCCAAAGGCTTACCTGCAATCCTGATTCTTTTCGCCATTGGTGTAATTATAGGCACTTGGATCATCAGCGGTACCATTCCCATGTTGATTTACTACGGTATCAAAATGATCAACACAGACTATATCTATGTGCTTTCATTTCTGATTCCCATTATATTTTCAACCTTAACAGGCACTTCATGGGGCTCGATTGGTACCATTGGCGTGGTACTTATGGGGATGGCAGGAGCGGTCAATGCGGATTTAGCCATTACGGCCGGTGCGATAGTAGGGGGTTCATATTTTGGAGATAAAATTTCGCCATTGAGCGATACTACCAATTTAGCCGCATTGGCCGCTGAAACTGACCTGTACGCCCATATCCGTTCCATGATGAACACCACAATGCCGTCAGCTTTGATTGCAACTGTGGTCTTCTTTGTCATGGGTTTTGTAAAGCCAGTTGGAGATGGAATTGTAGATACGGAGCAAATCACGAACACACTCTCGGCCATTGAGTCCATGTTCAGCTTTAATTTGTTCTTGTTCATTCCGCCTGTGATTGTACTTTATGGATCGCTCACCAAAAAGGGAACCTTGCCCACCTTACTTGCCTCAGCTTTTGTAGCGGCAATTTTGGCCTTGATCTTTCAACAATTCACTGTTTTTGATATTGTCAACACTTTGAATAAAGGCTTCGATACTTCAATGGCAACATGGATGGCAACTGTTCCTGAAAACGTTGTGACACTATTCACCCGAGGGGGAATGTATGAATTGGACTATGCCATTATGCTTTTCTTTGTGATATTCACTTTTGTGGGCTCCATTGACATGATCGATGCTATGCCGCGTCTAGTGAACCGCATTTTTGCTTTCGCAAAGACTAGATCTTCAGTTATCATTTCATCCTTATTTGCTGCTGGCTTTACTAATGTGACCACCTCGAATCAAAGCGCCACAAGCTTTATTATTGGGGATGCCTTCGGGAAGAAATACGACCAATACAAAATTCCAAGAAAGGTACTCTCGCGTTCCATTGAAGACTATGGAACTATGATCGAAAATATTATCCCTTGGACGACAACAGGTGTTTTTATAGCGGCTACTTTGGGTGTGCCAGTCACTGAATATTGGCATTGGCAATTGATGACCTTAGCCAATTTGATTATTGCGCCTTTACTGGCATTGACAGGTAAAGGCTGTTTTTATAATGAAGTTAAAACCAAACCAGAAGAAATAGATGAGTAAGAAAACATGGATTTCAGCGGAAACGCTATTGGCACATGATGACGAAAGAAATCCAAATGGAGCAGTAGTGCCGCCTATTTTTCAGAATTCGCTTTTCACCTTCGAAAATTGGGATGCCATAGATGCTGCTTTTGACAATCGTTTAGAAAGCTTTATTTATAGCCGTGGCAAAAACCCAACAGTAAAACTGGTGGAACAAAAGTTAGCTGCTTTATCAGGAGGAGAGAAGGCGCAATTATTTCCTTCGGGAATGGGAGCAATTTCTGCAGCGGTCATGCACTGTGTCAAGTCTGGAGATCATGTAATAGCAATTAAAAACCTTTATGGCCCAGCCAGTAACTTTCTAACCTCATATTTAAAGCCCAAATTCAATATCGAAGTCACTTTTGTGGAAGGCAAAAAACTGTCTGATTTTGAGACAGCCATTCAGCCAAATACCAGCTTAATCTACCTTGAAAGCCCTTCTTCGGCTGTTTTCTCTTTGCAGGACATCACGGCAGTTTGCCAATTGGCCAAATCAAAAGGCATAAAAACCATTATTGACAACACGTGGGCAAGCCCCCTCTATCAAAAGCCGTTGGCGATGGGAGTGGATTTAGAGATTCACTCTTGCTCTAAATATATTGGAGGCCATAGTGATGTAGTGGCGGGAGTTGTGATTGGAAAGGCCGAAGTCATTGATTCCATTTCATTGAAGGAGTATGAATGGATTGGGGCGAAGATGGCACCCTTCGAAGCATGGTTATTGCTGCGCAGCTTAAGAACCCTGTCCGTCCGCATGAAACAGCATCAAGAGAATGCACTCGCATTGGCCGAATTTCTAGAGCATCATCCAAAGATTGAAATATTGCGCTATCCCGGTGCCAAGTCTTTCGACCAAAAGGAATTAGCCAAACGCCAAATGACTGGTCTGACAGGTTTGATGAGTTTTAGGATTAAATCCGATGATTTGGATAAAGTGAAAGCTTTTGTGAATGGCTTAAGCCTGTTCCAAATTGGGGTAAGTTGGGGCGGACATGAAAGCTTAATATATGCCCCGGCCATTAGTTATTTGAAAGAACTGAGCCCCGAACAGTTCGCTGGCCTAGGCATTTCCTTGGGCGATATGCGCATTTCTGTAGGCCTAGAAAATAAAGAAGACCTGATTTCGGATTTAGGAATTGCGTTGGAGATGGTTTAGCAAAGGTCCTTCAAAAAGCACTAAGGGCTGATTAGATTAAAGTTTGTATAGGCCTAAATGGCAACAAATCCATTTGTTATTTTTAAATACATATTAGATTTATTAGCTTGATATCTAGTTAATCACCATACGATAATGAAAAGAATTTTAGTGTATTTTCTATTGTTTATCTTTGCGGTTTCTTGTCATAAAGAAGAAGACCCTGTTACTATCAATAGCTTGGGTCAAGTAAAACTGGACAATTATAGTTCTGGAAATGATCGTTCTGGTCTTGGGGCGCTAGTTGTTTCGCATGAAGGATCAAAAATTTACTATGCTATAAATAATTACGAGGCCAGTCGCTTTGAAATGAGGATGATTGATGCTTCTGGAGAAGTAAAAAAGCTATTTTCGGGGGAAGGCATTATTCAAGCGCTTGATATTTCAGACGATGACAATAAATTGCTATACAGCACGAGTAGAGACTATGAGGGACAGCGAACAGCTAAACTTTATGAATTCACTCTAGATACTGAAATTGCAGGCTTGACTTTGTCTGTCACGGGTGATGGCTCCATCTGGAACTCTCAGTATTTACCCGATGGAGATGTGATTTATACGCAAGGGGATGGCTTGGTCCATGTCTCACTGAGGCGCATGAATATTGCTTTGAAAGAAGTTACCGTTTTGCTAGAAAAAAGCGAAAACCCTTTACTGATCGATATTGATAAGACTGGAGGTAAATTGCTCCTTCAAGGTTGGTCTAATAGCAGAATAATGACATTGAACTTTGATGGAACTGACTTGCGAGATTATGGCCAGCAAATTATTCAAATTGGACCCATTAGCTTTTCACCAGATGGCTCTGAAATTTTAGCAAGCGAGATATTTAATCCGCAGCAAACGAATGGCCTAGCATATAATGGGGCTGTAAGCTATAATATTGAAACAGGGGAGAAAAGCATTTTAACACCAGAAAAAAAAGATAATGTTCCTTTCGGCTATGGTAAGAATTTGAATGAACTTATACTGAATGTTAGAGATGGGGCTGGAACACAAGGTGAGCTTAGTGTGTTCAATAAAGAGCTTAATACATATGAAAGACTTACCAATAACGACCAATACGAAATTTTTTATGGCTTTTACGGTAATTCCACTGACCGAATTCTTTTTATAGCCCGCAATGAAAATTCCAGTGCCTTATATATTTACAATAGATAATTTAGTAGTTAGCCCAATGCCTATTTGAGCAGTCATCCTATGTCTGCTTGCCGCAGGCAGGGGATCTTTTTCAAAAACGCAAAATTTGCTCGTACAGCGTGAAAAGATCCTTTAAGGATGACTTCTGTTGTTTAGAATTGACTCTAGCCCATCATTAACATTAAAAAAATACCTACTAAAAAAGCGGAGTTATGAATCCAAAGGATTAACAATATCTTTAATTGATCAGGAGCTTATATTTCCTTCAAATTCATGACACGAATCAACTTTTAACATTCAAAGCAATGCGGACACTCAACTCTCACCTCTTCGCCATTATCATTGGCTTATTCTTCTTTAATCATGCTGCTATAAGCCAAGAAAAGAAAGCGCTCACCCTTGACGACTACGGACAGTGGAGGATTTGGAAAAGGTTTTTCATAGGTATGGATTGATGGATGCCAGATACTTTTAAATATCAGATTGAATTAAATCTAATCATTTCAAACTACTTGCAGTATTGGGATTACTCAAAAGCACTTTAAATATTTCCCAACGTTTTTCGGGTTGATCTACTGTACCACCTTGCTTTTCGATATAAGCAGCTACCAAATCGCGGCCAAGGTTATAATTGATTACATAACTTCTGTATTGATCGAAAAACCTTGTGCGTTGTAAGGCCCTGTCAGGTTCGTAGAGCAGGTACTTTTCTAACCAAGCTGCTGCTTCTTCGCGACTGATTTCTTTGTCCAAATATTTTCTAGCGGCTTCATTACCCGCATAATCGAGTTTAGATCGCAATTCTTGAATAGTATAGTGCTGATCTGCCTTGCTCGGGTCAATGCCTGCTAAGGGAAAGAGTACTTCCTTTTCGAAATTGATTCTTTCTTCGCCTGGAAAAGCCACTTGGATGCCATAGTTGGCACTGCCTTCAGCAATTAAAGATTGAGGCGAGAAGAGGGGATAAACAGAAAACTCCTTCCAACCCTTGGCGTCTACCAAATTTTGCTCTAATAAAGCATTAAATACATGATGCCCTGGGTATCCTTCATGACAAGCCAAATCAATGGCCCTTTCAATGTAAATCGGAAAATCGGTATTGATTTGAATCAAACTCTGGCTTTTGCCTTGGTAATAATTATAACCAGACCATGATTTGTCATTCACGTATTCTAAAACAAAATTTTCGTTTTCAGGAAGATTGAAATGCTGGTCCGTTCTTTTTCGAGCCTCGGTGATGGCAGCCTGAAAAACCTCATCAAGTTTATCTTTAGGAATGATAAACTGCTTTGAAAAGGCTGAATAACGCTCGGCAATAGTGCCAGTACCAGGCAATGCAGCGTCCAAATCATTCAGTAAACCATCGAAATAAGCTTGATCATTATGAGGGGGACGTGCATCATAAAGCAAAAGGGCTTCTTCATCAAAACTGAAAGTTTTACCAGCGATAATTTCAACTTTCGTTCTCACTGCTAGCAATTGCTTTTTAAGCATGGTCAACCTAGCGTTTTCTAAAGTGCCAAAACTGCCACTATTGACTTCATCAGTCAACGATAACAATGCATCGGCCCTAGCGATAAAATCATCTGAAGGAATTTCATTGGCCTTTTCTGTTTTGGGTTTCCATTCTTCAGGACCATAATAGGCGTCCACAAAGTCCGAATTGTATTGGCCTATTTCTAAAACTAGTTTGACGTAGTCTTCCGCAATTTTATCCATTGAAATAGTTTGAGAAGTGGGTTGGCAAGCCATTAAGTTGATTAAAATGAATATGGTTGAAATGTTCTTTTTCATGGACTTAGATTATAATTCAAAACTAAGGTTTTTTAGGTCAATTGCTTAGACCCATCCAAACCTTCCCCTTGGGGAAGGCTTTAGAGCAGTGGTTGTATTGGCTTCCGTGATTTAAACTTTCACTGAACAAAAGGCCTCAATCGGGGGGTGTTAGAACACTAATACCGTATTTAAGTCACTTCGTAGAGGTCTTTTTTAGTAATAAAAGTTAGTTGTACTCTTGCGACTTGAACTTAAGAGTTAATAGTGAGATTCCCGTTTTCAAGGGAATGACGTTCTGAATTACACAGGTTGTATACAAGCAATCTTATCTTACTAGTACAAAGTATTGAGGTTACTTTGAGTAACCTCAATACTCTTCTTCTCGCTCCCAATAGCATCTCGGACAAATCTTAAAGTCATATCAGCGGCCTTTTCATCTTTGAATTGAGCAGTTATTCCACAAAGCTATACAGGTACGGAGCTTTGTGCGCTTTGCCATTGAACCGCTTTTCGTGGCGCTCTAAAATATCCAATCCCAACATCCTGCGCTGAAAGCTAGTCCGCCTAAGTGGAGTGCCTAAAATGGCTTCATGCACCTGTTGTAACTCTTTCATAGTAAACTTATTAGGTAGAAGATTCTTACCAATAGGTTTAATACTTAAATTAAGCTGAAGGTACTTTAGCGCTGTCTTTACTATAGTATTATGATCCAGTATTAATTCAGGCAATTCTTCCACATTGTACCAACCAAGGGAGTCTGAAATTTGATCGGGTCTGGTTTCTACCTTATCTGAGTTGATCAAAGCATAGTAAGCGACAGAAATGAACCGCTCCAACATCCAATGGTCATTATCTATGGCATGACCGTCCGCTTGCAAAATATTGCGCATGACTTCTGGCTTATATCGTTCGACATTACCAAAAGTATGGAACTGCTCAAGATAGATGTTATCAAGGCCAGTTCTTTCCAGAAGCCCTCGTTGAACCGCTAAATCCAAATCTTCATTATGCATTACAAATCCACCAGGAAGGGCATAGAGGCCAGTATTATGGTATTCCATGATTAGAATCTTAAGCTTTTGGCCAGAAAAACCGAAGATGACTGAGTCGAATGCGATATGGGAAAGATAGTTTTTTTCTGATGGTAAGGCCATGTACTAATGGAAGATGGAGCTTCAATTTATAATCTCTCGACTTAAAGAAAAAATTTGATGCTTTGAAAACAGTTAATTATTATTGTTACGAAGTGAGACAATAGGAAAAGAATTGTAAATTACATCCCTCAATTCGTTTTATAACGATTTCAAATAAGGGAGTCCAATCAAATTTTAAAAGGTTATTTATGAAAATTAAACTATCAATTCTAGCCGCATTACTCTTTGCATCGCAAGTGGTGTGGGCTCAAAGCAATGATGCTTTCAATGTGCAGACTAAGGTTAAAAATGGCATCATTGAAGGCAGCTACGACACCAAAGATGGTATCCAAACTTATCTCGGTATTCCATTTGCAAAGCCACCCGTGGGGGATTTAAGGTGGAAAGCACCACAGCCTCTCGACAATTGGGAAGGGGTAAAAGAAACTAAGAAATTTGGCCCGCGACCTGTTCAGGCTATTGTGTTTGGCGATATGAAATCAGAGTCTGATGGTGTTAGTGAAGATTGTTTATACTTGAATGTGTGGACACCTGCCAAACGCAATACAACAGGTCTGCCGGTACTGCTTTACTATTATGGTGGTGGTAATGTCGCTGGCGATGGATCGGAACCTCGGTATAACGGAAGGAGCATGGCCAAGAAAGGTATTGTGGTAGTCACCGTTAACTATAGACTGAACATTTTCGGATTCTTAGCACATCCAGAGTTGTCAAAAGAAGTATCTTATAAGGCTTCTGGAAATTATGGAATGCTTGATCAGGCTGCTGGCCTTAAGTGGGTAGAGGAAAATATTGCAGCTTTCGGTGGAGATCCGAAGAAAATTACCATTGCAGGTGAGTCAGCGGGCTCCGCTGCCGTTAGCATGCAAATGGCTTCTCCATTATCCCGTAGTCGTATTGCTGGCGCAATTGGTGAGAGTGGAGCAGGCATTAACCCCACAATGGCACCGGTTTCTCTTCAAGAAGCAGAAAAGACAGGGGAGAATTTTGTGAAGCGAGCTGGTTATTCGAGCATCAAAGAACTTCGTGCGCTTTCTACCAGAGAGGTGTATGAAATATTTAGTGAATCCCGAATGTTTGGTTTTCCGACTGTGATTGATGGTTATTTTCTTCCTAAAACGCTTCCGGAAATATTTGAGGCGGGCGAGCAGGCTCAAGTTCCATTGTTATTGGGATGGAACAATGCGGAGATTCCAGGTTACGCCTTTACCCAAGGTCCTTATTCAAAGGAGGTATATTTAGCCAAAGTGAAAGAAGCTTTTCCAGACACTTACGAAGAAGCGCTTAAATTATATCCCTATAGTAATGACAAAGAGATTGAGTGGTCAGCTACTGACCTGGCTTCTGATAGGTTTATTGCTTATAGCACTTGGAAGTGGTTTGACCTTCATCGCAAGCATAGCGACAAAAGCGTATATCGCTATTTATATAGCAAATTGAGGCCGCCTCTCAAAGATCAGAATCTAGTAGCTGGCTTGGCGGGTGGAACTAACTCAGGTCCTGCTGCACCTCCGGCCATTGGTGCTCCACATGCCTGCGAAATAGAATATTGTATGGGCAACCTCGATTTGGTTACGGACTTTGCTTGGACGGCAGATGACTACAAGGTATCGGCTACCATGCAGGAATTCTTTGCCAACTTCATTAAAACGGGCAATCCAAACGGACCGAAACTTCCGCAATGGCCAAATGTTGAGCCGAAAGATGATGCACCTTCGGTAATGGTGATTGATGTAGAAAGTAAAGCAGTGAAGGCACAGAATGACGCTAGATATCGATTCTTAGACCGTTATTATAAAAAATAGAAATCCTTGTTATGAGATGACTTTTTTGAAAAGATGTTTCAGAACTAGATACAGGATACAATTAAAAGCCCTCAATCAAGAGGGCTTTTTTTAAACCTGAATAGTTTTCCATTTTCCCTTTTTGAAATAATACCAAGAGACAATGGCGATCAGTACTTCTGAAATCATTATGGCCAGATAAACACCAAGCGGCCCCCAATTCAGGGTTAAGGCTGTGACATAAGCCAATGGAATTTGAAACAGCCAAAAGCAAAAGAAGTTGATCACTGTTGGCGTTTTGGTATCGCCCGCACCGTTGAAAGATTGCGTAAGCACCATGCCATAAGCATAAAAAACATAACCAGCGGCTATCACTTGAAGACAAAGTGCACCAGCTTCTATTACAGCAGCTTCATTTTTAAACCAACCCACAATGGTCGAAGCGAAAAGCAAATAGAGGATAGAAATTAACACCATAAAAATGGCATTGTACTTTCCTGTTTTCCAAACCGACTGTTCTGCTCTTTCTGGTTGTTTTGCTCCTAAATTTTGACCGACAAGCGTGGCTGCCGCATTACTCATGCCCCAAGCGGGCATCATGCTAAACATCATTACTCTTATCGCAATGCCGTAGCCAGCCAATACTTCGCTTCCAAACTCAGACATGATTCTGGTGAGGAATACCCAACTGGAAGTTGCAATTAAGAATTGGCCAATGCCACCAAGCGATACTTTGATCAAATTCCACATGATTTGGGTACGGAAAACCAAATCTTTCAGTCCCACTTTGATACGGCTCTTGCCTAAGAAAAGGATGGCCAATTGACCAATTACCGCCACTCCACGACCAATATTGGTAGCTATTGCAGCACCTTCTACGCCATAAGCGGGGATTGGGCCGAAACCGAAAATGAATATTGGATCAAGAATGATATTCAGTCCGTTGGACAATACCAATGTCCACATGGCTATAGAGGCGTTGCCTGCCCCACGGAATACCGCATTAATCAAGAATAGCAGTACCACAGTAATGTTTCCACCGATCATGATCTGTGTGTAACCATAACCTTCGTTGATTAAATCAGCCTCGCCACCCATCAGCGCTAAGATTTCTTTGGGGAAAATGATTCCAAAGAGTCCAATGGAGACAGAGATGAATACACCAAGAAAGATGGCTTGAACGGCCGTTTTGGAAGCACCTTCCATGTCCTTTTCACCAGTTCGTCTGGCGACAACCGCAGTAGCTGCCATACTTAAACCAATCGCTAGGGCATACACCAGCGTGATTACCGATTCTGTGAGGATGACTGTCGCAATGGCGTTAGTGCTGATCCTAGAAACATAAATCATATCCACCAGCGCAAAGGTGGATTCCATTAGCATTTCTAAAATCATGGGGATGGAAAGCATAAATATAGCCTTCCTGATACTGCCCGTGGTGAAATCTTCTTGCTGGCCAGTAATTGAAATTTTGAGGTACTCAAAAAACCTCTTTATTGAAAATCGTGATTGATTCGTCATTGTAATGAGAATAATGTTTAATAAAAAAATCTATTGAAATAGGGAGACAGGGATTTATTTCCCTGATTTTGTAACCAGCGCACTGACGGCAGCTATGTTGAACACTATTCTCATAAAATCATGATGCTTCAAAACTGAGATTATTTTTTAAAATCTCAAAGTAAAATTTTTGTCAGGCCAGTATTTCTTTCAGTTTTTGCATGCCTATTGTCGCTTTTTCCTCTATAAAGTGGAGATTTGGCTGTTTTGAGATAGAAGGCTTAACAGGATCAATGACGTAAATGGGAATATTACGTTTGGCATAATGCATTAAACCTGCTGCTGGGTAAACCACCATTGATGTACCCACAATCACGAGGATATCCGCTTGCCGGGTAATGTCAATAGCAATGTCCATCATGGGGACGGCCTCGCCAAACCAGACGATATTAGGTCTTAACTGACTTCCTTTTTCACATTGATCACCCAGTTTTAATTCCCAATGGTTCATTTTGTAAACCAAGCGCTCATCAACGGTGCTTCGACTCTCAAAGAGTTGGCCATGCAAATGAATGACCTTTGATGAACCAGCCAGTTCGTGCAGATGATCTACATTCTGAGTAATAATGGTGACATCGAATTGTTCTTCGAGCGATTTTAGGATATGATGTGCTTGATTAGGTTCGGCAGACAAGGCTTGTTTTCTTCGGGCATTATAAAAGTCTAAAACTAGTTTTGGGTTTTTATACCAGCCTTCGGGAGTGGCCACTTCCATTACATCATGGCCCTCCCAAAGCCCATCTGAGTCGCGAAATGTCTTTAATCCACTTTCGGCACTAATGCCAGCACCAGTGAGCACAACAAGCTTTTTCATTAGATACTGAGTTCTACTCTGTTTGTATATAACACATTGATAATAAACTCAATATGTGCGTCTAATTCAACTCCAAGTTTTTCTATTCCTGCCTCAATTTCGTCTCTTTCTACCTTGGCAGCGAAGCCCTTTGTTTTGAGTTTTTTCTTCACTGATTTAGCGGTTAATCCTTCAATACTTTCTGGCCTTACTTGACAGCAAGCAATGATAAATCCCGTTAATTCATCGCAAGCCAAAAGTGCTTTGTCTAGTCGAGTATCGTAAGAAACGCCCCATTTGGTATAGTGTGCAGAGATGGCATGCGCGATTTTGTTTTCACCCATTTCATTCAGCATGTTGACTATGCGGTTTGGATGTTCTTCTGGGTAAGCCTCGTAATCCGCATCGTGCAACATTCCGGTGACGGCCCATTCTTCGGCATCTTCGCCAAAATGCTTTCCATAAGCTTCCATTACTAGTTCAACACTTCTGGCATGTCTTAATAAACTATCGCCTTTGGTCATTGAGGTTAAAATCGTTCTTGCTTCTTCTCTGGTCATAAGGTTCAAAATACAAGCAAAATCCTGATATAAAAATAGGAGCGAGGTAGTTTTTGGAGTTTTAATAAACCGTAGGGGTGCAGAGCAACAAAAGAAGGTTTTTCTCTGTTAAAAAACCGAATTATCATTCAACTTCGATACAATCAAAGATGAGCTGGGTTAGTAGAAGTATTGAGGTTACTCACGGTAACCTCAATACTGTCGTTTTTAATCTTACCGCAGAGCAACGCGAAGGGGTTTGAGTAATAGCTTAAGCTCGCTATTTAAGTCACCTCGCAGCGGTCTTTTTCAGAAGTTCAAGAATGCCCTGACTACAAATGACGGTTTTCTTTCCCTGACGCAGGAAGGGTCTATCTAATTTCGATTGGCTGAGGTAGTTATCGGACAGAGTCCTTGTTTTCATAACCTGTCACAGGTTCGGAGAACCTGCGACAGTGTGAGAGGATGAATCGGATCAGTGAGTTTAAAAGAACGACCTATAAGGTTTCAAAAACCTTATAGGTCTGGAATGCTTTTATTTTTTCTTTGCCTTGACGGCTTTCTGAGGAGTTGCCTTTTCTATTTCAGTTTTGGCTTGATCTAGCGTCATTTTGGCTACATCCACTGTTTTAGCAAGTTCCACCTTAGTTTTTCCTTTAATGATGGTATGCCTGCCCCAACGTGCCTTTTCGATTCGTATGCCTGCCTCATCCCAATTTTGCACCACTTTGTCAGATTCCTTCTGAAGTTTATCCTCTATCAGTTCAATAATATCATTGTCCGACAAATTGTCCCAATTGTACTTCTTGTTGACGTTGATAAACATATCATTCCACTTGATAAATGGCCCAAAACGTCCTTTACCTTTTTGTACAGGATGTCCTTGATAAACATAAATAGGAGCATCTGCACTTTGTTTTTCTTTGATGTATGAAATGGCTTCATCCAATTCCAGTTCAAGCGGATCTACTCCTTTTGGAAGCGAAACAAATTTATCCTCATATTTAATGTAAGGACCAAACCTTCCAATGGCAGCGATGATCTCATTCTCCTTATAGAATCCTACGGTGCGCGGAAGTTTGAAGAGGTCTAGCGCATCTTCAAGTGTAATGCTTTCAATAAATTGACCTTTCTTTAAACTGGCATATTTTGGCTTTTCAGCATTTTCATCATCGGGGTCAGCTTCTCCAATTTGCGCCATAGGGCCGAATTTGCCCATCCTTACAATGATCATTTTACCGCTTTCAGGGTCGGTACCAAGTTCTCGGGAATTATTGCTGACATCAGACCTTTTGATTGATTCGGTGTCTTCAACTTTCTGATGGAAACTACCATAGAAAGTACCAATCATCTTGTCCCATTGCTGAAAACCCTGAGCAATTTGGTCAAATTCCTCTTCGACCCGAGCGGTGAAAGAGTAATCGATTACGTTAGGGAAATGCTCTACCAAAAAGTCATTCACAATCATGGCGATATTGGTAGGGAAAAGCTTCATCTTCTCGGCTCCTGTAATTTCTGTTTTGGTAGCAGTATTTACCTTTCCGTTTTTTAGAATTAACTCTTGATAGTTTCTTTCAACACCATCGCGGTTCTCTTTCACTACATATTCTCTTTTTTGAATAGTAGAAATGGTTGGGGCATAGGTAGAAGGTCTACCAATTCCCATTTCTTCCAACTGCTTCACCAAACTGGCCTCTGTATACCTTGGTGCATGACGGGTAAAGCCCTCTCGTGCGGTCATATGGTCAAGGTTTAATGCTTGGCCAACGGTCAAAGGAGGTAACATTCCTTTAGCTTCGTTATTACCATCTTCATCATCTGTGGATTCCAAATAGACCTTTAGAAAGCCTTCGAATTTAATGACTTCACCTTGAGCACTTAAAGTTTCTGTTTTACCGGAAATGGCAATGGTTGCAGTTGTTTTTTCCAATTCTGCATCTGCCATTTGAGAAGCAATGGCACGCTTCCAAATTAAGTCATAAAGCCGTTTTTCGTCATAATTGGCACCTGCTTCGTGATTCGCAAAGTAAGTAGGGCGAATGGCTTCGTGCGCTTCTTGTGCCGATTGTGATTTGGTCTTGAATTTTCTGGTTTGCACAAATTGACTTCCGTAAGCAGAAGAAATTTCCGCGGTGGCACTTTTTACTGCTTCGTCAGAAAGGTTCAAAGAATCGGTTCTCATATAAGAGATTTTACCGGCTTCATAAAGCTTTTGAGCCAACGACATTGTCCTTGAAACAGAGTAACCTAATTTTCTACTGGCTTCTTGTTGAAGTGTTGAAGTGGTAAAAGGAGGGGCCGGGGTTCTTTTTGCTGGCTTTTTTTGTAAATCTAGAATTGAGTATTTTGCGCCAATGCAACTGTTCAAAAAGTCGTAAGCATCTGATTCCGCATCGAATTTTCTTGGTAATTCTGCTTTTAATTGAGCACCATCATTCAAATTGAAAACGGCTGAAATCTTGAAAGAAGAGCTTGAATTGAATTTTTCAATTTCTCTTTCTCTTTCTACTACCATTCTTACGGCTACAGATTGAACTCTACCTGCCGAAAGACCTCTTTTGATTTTTTTCCATAAAACAGGAGACAACTCAAAACCCACCAAACGGTCTAAGATTCTTCGGGCTTGTTGCGCATTTACTAAGTCAATATCGATTACTCTTGGGTTGGCTATCGCGATTTGAATGGCGCTTTTGGTAATCTCTCTGAATACAATCCTTTTGGTGTCGTCCTTAAGTTTTAATGCCTCCTTTAAATGCCAGCTTATGGCTTCTCCTTCGCGGTCATCGTCACTTGCTAAATAGACCGTTTCAGCCTCTTTGGCCAATTTTTTAAGGTTTCGGATGACTTCCTTTTTGTCAGCCGTTACCTCGTAGGTAGGTTTAAATCCATGTGCAATGTCGATTGCATTATTTCCTTTTGGTAGGTCGCGAACATGGCCATAACTGGATACTACGGTGAAATCCTTTCCTAAAAAACCTTCAATAGTTTTGGCTTTGGCGGGTGACTCTACAATGACTAGATTTTTCGACATAAATAATGGACTTTGGATTTAGACCGCTTCAAAGATGGTCATAAAAGATTCAAAAAAACAAATACTTTAATCACTAACCGGGGCAGCATTTATATGAAGTCGTATGATATTGCGTTGTTAAAGGCATAACCCACCTAACAACAAAATGGTTAAAAATCTCTTTTTGATAAGGCATGCTGAAGCCAATGCTGCCAATAAGGACACTTCTGATTTCAACAGAAGACTAAGTGCGAATGGTGTCAATGAAGCACAATTTTTAGGGAGATACCTCAAAACGTTATCTGTGGATTTGGAGGTTATTTATACAAGCCCAGCCTTGAGGACCTTAGAAACTTGTAGCCAAGTTGCCAGTGCAATGGACAAACTTCCAAGAATAATCTCGTCTGAAGAGTATTATGAGGCGACTCGCAACGTGCTTGTTGCGGCAGTAAACCGACTGGACGATCTGTTTGAGAACGTGGCCATTATAGGTCACAATCCTTCCATTTCAATGCTTTATGAATATTTAGTTTCACGACCAAGGGGAGTCTTTTCTACTGGTGCCTGTGCATGGCTGCAGGTTGAGCTGGACTCATGGCAACATTTAAGCAGCGGAATGTGCACAGAGATAGATTTTTACTACCCCGGGCAACTTAATTTGGAATAAATTCCTCATTGATTTGGTGTGTTTGAAATGAAGACTTCATATTTGTGCAAAAAATATTGAATGGCTTCACTTGGCAGACACATAATAGTAGAGTATTACGATTGCTCATCAGAAATCCTTAATGACGTAGTTCACATAGAAGAAAGCATGGAAGGTGCTGCTGAAGAATCTGGTGCTACGATCATTAATTCCACTTTTCATCATTTTTCGCCCTACGGTGTTTCTGGAGTAGTTGTAATTCAAGAAAGCCACCTTGCTATTCACACTTGGCCAGAATATGGTTACGCTTCTGTGGATATTTTCACTTGCGGTGATACTGTCAATCCATGGGTGGCCTACCAAATCCTTAAAGAAAAATTCAAAGCGGGTCATGGCTCAGCAGTTGAGTTGCTCCGTGGTGAACGTGCATTACTAAAAGAGAGGGATTTTGACATCAAACTCATGCGCGATGGAAAGAGTGCAGAAGATGGCAGCCCAATGCGCACCAGGGATGTTTGGTTCACTGAAAGAGACGATAAAATAGCACTTTCTTTAAAACATGATGGTAAGCTCTATGATGTCCAGTCTGATTTTCAAAAAGTAGAAGTCTACAACACTCAAGCTTACGGAAACCTCTTAACGCTCGATGGCATGGTAATGACGAGTGAGAAGGATGAATATGTTTACCATGAAATGATTACCCATGTGCCTACTTTAACGCATCCCAATCCGAAACGCGCCTTGGTGATTGGCGGTGGTGATGGAGGAACAGCCAGAGAGCTTTTGCGTCATGGTTCGTTTGATGAGGTGGTAATGGTAGAAATTGACGATAAAGTAATCGAAGCCTGCAAACAGCATTTACCTAGTATTGCTTCGGCCTTCGGCAATCCAAAATTGAATTTGATTATCGATGATGGTATCAAATATGTAAATGAGGCGGCTGATGGCTCATTCGATATTGTAATTGTAGATTCTACTGATCCGGTTGGTCCTGCGGAAGGACTATTTACCGTAGAATTCTACAAGGAAGTGTATAGAATTTTGAGCCCTGATGGAATTATGGTGACCCAAAGTGAATCACCTCGCTTCAACAGCAAGGTATTTAGAGAGATTTACCAAGTTTATCGCTCAATATTTGGCCAAGACCAAGTGCACTGCTACTTGGCCTATATTCCAACATACCCAACTGGCATGTGGTCATTCTCATATTCTTCCAAAGGAAGCGCTCATCCTCAAAAAGGCTTTGATGCTGCCAAGAGTAAAGCATTTTCGAAATCACAAGGGCTAAAGTATTATAATGAAGCAATTCATCAAGCGGCTTTTGCATTGCCGAATTTCGTTGCGGAAATGATCGATTGAGCTATGTCTGAAACTCAAGCTTTTGATCCGAATGGCGTAGGAGTGAAGGGAACCTTGTTCGGTTTACCTTTTGATACTGAAAATGCAAAAGTGGTTGTGATTCCAGTTCCTTGGGATGTTACAGTGTCTTATGGAGCGGGCACGGCCGATGGGCCTCAAGCCATTTTTGACGCTTCGCCTCAAATTGATTATAGCCAACTCGATATTGAGGATGCTTGGAAAATGGGAATTGCCATGGCCGAAATCCCCGAAGTATGGTATGCTTTAGGAAAAACACTCCGTTCCAAGTCTGAAGTCTACATCGAATGGTTAGAAGATGGCGCTGATGAGGATCAAAAAGCCGAAATGGAGCTTATTCTTCAAGAAATCAATGAGCAGACTGAGCAGTTAATGCTTTATGTGCAACAACAATCTGAATATTGGTTGTCGCAAGGTAAGGCAACTGTGCTGTTAGGAGGTGATCATAGCACGCCTTTAGGACATATTAAAGCTTGCGGAGAGCATTACGGAGATTTCGGTGTGCTTCAAATTGATGCACATGCGGATTTGCGAGAGGCTTATGAAGGCTTTCAATTTAGCCATGCAAGCATCATGACGAATGTGCTCAAAATTGACAAAGTCAAAAAACTAGTGCAAGTTGGAATTCGTGATTTTTGCAAGGAGGAGCAAGAATGTATTCAGGAATCTGATGGGAGAGTAGTTACCTTTTTTGATCAGGATTTAAAACATGGCCAATTTGAAGGTAAAACTTGGGCTGAGCAATGCCAAGAAATCATCAATGCTCTACCTCAACAGGTATATATCTCTTTTGATATTGACGGGCTTGACCCAAAACTTTGTCCGAATACTGGCACGCCAGTTCCTGGAGGTTTTGATTTAGAACAAGTGCTGTATTTATTCAAGCAAGTCGTACTTTCTGGGCGGACCATTATTGGTTGTGACTTGAATGAAGTAGCTCAAGGAAAAGATGAATGGGATGCCAATGTTGGCGCTCGTGCACTTTACAGAATGATCAATCTGATGGGAGTGAGTAAGGGATTGTTAAGTTTCAGTTAAAGTTTAGATTTTGTTTCTAAACCACACATAAACAAATAGATATAGACAAAAGAATAGCGACTCATCTGAGTCGCTATTCTTTATTATATGTGATTTTTGCGATTACTTCTTCTTGATCTGGATCGCAGGATCGTTCTTTTTAACGCCTGGAGTTCTGTTCAAGAATTCATCGTATAATCTGATTTGCTGAGAAGTCATTGGGATTAAATATCCGTCAATGAACACATTGGTGATTTTAGTAGCGGTTTCGAAAGGATCACCAGTTGAAACAAATACGTTTGCTTTTTTGCCCACTTCAATAGATCCAATTTGATCTGAAACACCCAAAATTTGAGCAGCATTGATGGTGATGGCCTTTAAAGCTTCTTCTTTACCCATACCATAGGCAGCCGCAAAGCCAGCATGATAAGGTAAATTACGTACGTTCTCAGTATCACCAGTTCTGATGGCTACTTTAACACCTGCCTTATGCATGATTGCAGGGTTAGCATAAGCGGCATCATAGGCATCAGAATCACGGGTAGGGATAGCTTGTACTGGACCAGCTACTACAGGAACCTTGGCCTCTGCAATTTTATCTGCAACTCTCCAACCTTCTGCAACACCAGTGAGTACTACATTTTTATAGCCACGCTTCTTAATCCACTCTAAAGCGGTTAAAATGTCCTTGGCAGCATTCACCTCAATAAAAAGCGCCATTGAACCTTTTACAACTGGTACCAAAGCTTCGATTTCAGGATAGTCTCTAACATCGCCAGAACCTTCTATTTTAGCATAAAGCTCAGCTTTGTCCCAAGCATCATTAACCGTCTTTAAGGCTCTTTCTACTGCTTTAGCTTGCTCTTCAGGTGATCTTCTTCTGAATCTACCGCCACCACCAGATGATGGGAAATTCATTATGATACCTTTAGAACCAGCAAACATTTGGTCAGGAGTGTAGCCAAACAAATTGATCGTAGCGGCTGTACCAGGTAAAACACCACCAGCTGGTGCAGTCCAAACGGTAGTTACGCCACTTACTCTTGTAACAGGGATTGACACTGAATTCGGGTTAACGGCCGATAAAGCTTGCATTTGGGGTGTTAAATCACCGCTTTCGCTGAAGTCATTAGCCTCAGCTATGCTTTCTATTTCAGACAAACCCAACTTAGTACCAGAATCAATCATGCCAGGGTATATTTCTTTCCCTTTGCAGTCTATTACTTCTGCATCAGCCGGAATTTTTACATTCGCACCTACAGCTTCTATAATTCCATTATTGATCAATAATGTACCGTTTTCGATGATACCGTTAGTAACGGTATAAATTTTAGCGTTGGTAAGCGCAAACTTACCACCACGCGCCTTCATTACTTGGTCATCTTCTTGTCCGAAAGAAAGAAGCGGAACCATTATGGCGATTATTATTAATTGAAATACTCTTTTCATAGCTCCTTTCATTTGTTGTTAGAAAATAAGGCTTCGAAGCTAACTACTTCAGTATCCATGCATCTGTGCTGATCTTCTCTGTTGAAAATTGTTACGTTCTCAACGGCTTGCTCAGGGTTTACATAGATTCTTTGGTCTTTAATATCGTTAGCACGATCGAAGTATTTGACACCGTCTACAAACGTCATCACAGGAATTGCATAAACAGATAGGGGATGGCCTTCGAAAAGTGCTAGGTCAGCATCTTTCCCAACTTCAATAGAACCAACTCTGTTTTCAATACCCAGTTGTTTGGCTGGATTCAAAGTGATAAGCGATAATGCTTCTTCATCAGTTAAATCACCATATTTTTGAGTTTTCGCTGCTTCATGGAATAAATGTCTAATCAATTCACCTGAATCTGAATTGATAGAAGTGGTCACTCCATTTCTTGTTAAAATTGTAGCATTGTAAGCAGTAGAATAATAAACTTCTAATTTATATGCCCACCAATCGGCAAATACTGAAGCCATTGCACCGAATTCTGCAAGTTCAGGAGCTACTTTATACGCCTCGTTAGCATGCTGATAAGTCAATTTAGTAATGCCGAAATCAGCGAATACTTTCATTAACATATAAATCTCATCAGCTCTGTAGGAGTGACAATGCACTAATACTCTGCCTTCAAGAATATCAACTAAAGTCTCCATTCTCAAATCGTATTCAGGTGCTATTTTTCGTGGGTTTTTATCGGCCTTGTAAGCGTTCCATTTGGCCCTGTAAGCTTGAGCATCGGTGAAGGAGTTGCGAAGCATGGCTTCAACCCCCATACGGCTTGATGGCTGAATGCCACGAGAACGACCACCTCTGGTTGGATTTTCTCCTAAGGCGAATTTGATGGTCCTTGGTGCATTTTCGAATTTTAAATCTTCTGGATTGGTAGATCCATATCGAAGTTTTAAAGTTTCACTTTCGCCACCAATTACGTTGGCAGAGCCATGCAAAGCATGGGTTGAAGTTACACCACCGGCCAAGGCGCGATAAATAGATACATCGAATGGATCAATCACATCACCCATTTGAACTTCAGAGGTTACCTGACTTGTACCTTCATTTACAGCGCTAAGCGCAATGTGCGAGTGTGCGTCAATAATACCTGGCATCAGAAATTTACCAGTAGCGTCAATTTCTTGAACACCGTTCGGGGCATTAAGGCCTTTGCCAATTCTTGAAATTTTTCCTCCAGAGACCAAAACATCAGTATTGGTTAGGGTACCCTTGGTAACCGTCAACACCGTTGCATTTTTGATCAATACGTCTCCTTTCTTTACTTGTGCATTTGCTACAAAGCCAGTAAAGAGCATGATCGTAAGTACGAATATATTTTTTTTCATGTCGTTCAGTATTTTATTGTCCGTCATCTTTGGTTGCAGTCAGCGGAGTAGAGAAGTTAAATGCTGAAACCGTCACCTCTGCATTATAGGTTTTCCCTGTAACCGTTCCTGAAATTACCAACTCGATTGATTGGCCACCGCCATCTCTTGAAATAGAAAATGTTAAAACGCCATTCACAAAAGTCACGTCCTGCATATCCACATCTCCAGAACCATCACCGCTGGTCATTGAACCTGTTAAGGTACCACCTTCATTTTTAATGATCATTTTACCAGTGGTTTCTCCTTGAGGTGTTTCGAAAGAATAAGTCCATGACCCGACTACAGCGGCTGCGCCTGCTGCACTGCCTTCGCTGGCATTGCCTTTACCTGCTTCTTTTTTCTCTTTAATTTCGAGGTCATACTTATCTCCATCCACAAACATGTATCGGATTTGAGCATCCTTAGTAAAGAAAGGAGCATTGCTCACCATAAGATTGGCAGTTTTACCTTTTTCAACCGTTCCTGCGATTTTATCTATGCCTAAAAGGGATGCAGCATTAATGGTAAGTGCGGCAAGTGCATCACTTTCGTTCAAACCGTTTTCAATCATGGTCATTAGATTCGCCTTGATTTTATTGCCTGTGGCATCTAAAGAAGAAAATCCAAATTTTACACCCGCAGCACTTAATACAGCTGCTTGAGAGGCATATTTTTTCCAGAATTCCATTTTTCTGGCTTCAAGCTGTTTTGTTTCTTCCGTCATAGCTTCTAAATCTTTGCCTTTGGCTTCTTTCGGCATGTCGGGCATATCCAATGACAAGAAAACACCTGTTCCATTGTTTTTTAACATTGGAGCGATATCCCAAGCTTGCTGAACATTGCCAACAATGAGTTTGAAACCCAAATCCTTTTGAAGGCTCATTGCCCTTTGCACTTCAAGAACACCAGCAACGTCAAAAACAACAGGTCGCTGTTTTGTAACTACAGGAAAAAAGGCTTCGGTGACTCGATCTCTTTCGGGTCTTTCAATGCCGCTTGGGTTTTCAGTGTAAGCATCATAGTGCTTTTTGTTGTTTTCCGCGTTGCGGTATAGATTTCTCCATTTCGCCATGATGCCTAGCACGTTACCCGGATAAGCACCAGGTGCACCAGCGAACTGAGTGAACATAGAGACATCATTCATGAGCATGATTTCGTCTGCATGACTTTTATCTCCTAAAAGTATCAATGCACCAGATCCAGGCAGCATTCTACCGTAAGGAACAGTATGAGAGATGGCGAAGCCTTCTTTTCTCATATTTCCAATAGTGCTGCTAGAAATATCGATTTGTGCTAAAACACTGTTTTCAGGAGTAATACCAGCATAGTCGTTTGGTGGGTCTGGAGAAAACAAGTTGTTTGGTCTGGCCACATTTTCTGGTCTTTTGGAGCCAGTGTAGGCCAAGCCATCAATAAATGCTGAATAAACATACATTCCTTTGCCATCAATGACTTGGGCATTGTTTGGAATGGTCAAATTGGTTCCTACGGCCTCGATAAGCCCGTTTTTTATCACTACGGTTGCCTCTTTTATTTCTTTACCAGGCGCTTGAACCACCGTTGCATTGGTGATGGCAAAAGTTCGGGTAACGGCTGATTGTCCAGTGGGGTCGCTTTGTGCTTTTACGCTCAAAGAAGCTACTGAAATTAACAAAAGAAAAACCGCGCGAATGGTTTTAATAGATAGTAGTTTCATTCTATACGCTTTGGTTTGTGTTTAATTGAAATGGTAATATACTCCAAACACTTGCTGATTTCAAAGCCTAATATAAGAGTGGTAAGAATTGGTTTTGAAAGCGAAGGACTAAGGATTTTGACGGATTACACTTATGAATTGAAAGACTACACTTATCAAGATTTTCGACTAAACAGGACAGTGATTGGCTGCTCAATCATATAAATATTGTATATTTTTAGAATCTTGATAACCAATGATACCGCCAGTTAACCTAACCAAAAGTCGGAAATCCTATGGAGTCCGTGCTTTGCTCATTCTGGGCTATTTTTTCTATTCGGTAAGCACCATGAACGCCCAACCATCCGAAAAGCAAATTTTATCGGATTTGGATTCTATGTATAGCGTGCTGTATGGGTTTAATTTCACTGACACGACTCAAAACAGCATGGCATTCCAAAATTTCTTACCAGCAATTTCAAAATTTGCTCAAACTTCGGCCGACCAAGGATACGATAAGGCTTATTATAAATCTCAAAATATCGCTTACCTGTTTTATCGATACAGTGATAACAGGATTAAGGCCAACAATATTCTTGATGAGATTATTAAGAAGGCAAGGAGGGAAGGAAAGCCTGTTTATGAGGCTCAGTTTATCTATTTCAAAGGTGGACAAAGCGCAAGATATAATGATTACGACTCTGCCTTAATGTACTTTGAACAGTCACTTGCTTTGGCTGAATCCATTGATAATCAACAAGTGCAGGCCGCATCAATCAATGCTTTGGCTACTGTTTATAGTGACCTGCAAGAGTCTGAAAAGGCGCTTTTCTATCACAAGAAGGCATATGCATTATCCCTTTCGATCAAAGATTCGACACAAATTACCGTTTTATTGGGCAATATAGGCCTGACTTATGCTAAAATGGGTTTGGCAGACTCCGCCCTTTACTATGGTTTTCGGGAGTATGCCATGGCCACTGAAAGAAGGCTATCCGGTGAAATATTTCAATCCTTAAATGTAATCACCATGGGCAGTTACCTCAAAGGTAAGTACAAAGATGCATTGGCATTCTCAGATACACTCTATCAAATGATCGAACCCATTGGTGATTGGGGCTTTATGATGACCCCTTATCTCTATAGATCAAAGAGTTGGCTTGAATTAGGGGAAACAAAAAATGCTTTAGATGATATAGTCAAAAGCGTTTCTATCGCCAAAAGTATCGGGAATCCACAAGGGGAAGTTAAAGGACTGGATTGGCTAATAGAGGTAAATCAGATGATGGGCGATTATCAGCAGGCACTAAAAAACTATGAACGTCTTGATTATTTAAAAGATAGCCTTCAAGCAATAGAAACTAAGTCAAAGGCCGATAAGATGGCACTTTCGTATGAATTAAGGGAAAGAGAAACAAGAATAGCGGGCTTACAATCTATACAAGAGGCGAATAATCAGAAGATTTACTTTCGGAACTTGATGCTCATCTCACTGGGACTGACATCCGTAGTGGCCATTACTTTGATTGTCATCCTCTATAAACGAAAGGTTGAAAAGGAAAAAAACCTTGCTCAAGAGTCTAGAAATCAGCTGTTGCGCAGCCAATTAAACCCACATTTTTTATTCAATGCCTTGTCGTCTATTCAGATGTTCCTCATCAACAAAGGCCAAGGTCTTCAGGCATTAGAATACCTTTCAAAGTTTGCAAAACTGATGAGGCGTATTTTGGAAAATAGTCGTGAAAACTATGTGTCGCTCGAAGACGAGATCACCACTCTTCGACATTATTTGGACCTTCAAAAAATTCGATTCGACAATAAATTCAATTATCAAATTGAGGTCGATACCGATTCGAACCCATCCGAAATATTGATTCCTCCAATGTTTGCTCAACCTTTTATAGAGAACTCACTGGAACATGGTATTTCTGATAAAGAGGATGGAAGAATAGAAATCAGTTTTTTGGAGAGTAATGGTTTTTTAAAGTTTCGAGTAGAAGACAATGGGGTGGGAATAACGCGGTCAACTAAGTTAAAAGAAGAAAAAGGGCATAAGTCGCTCGCTACAATTATTACTCAAGATAGGATCGAGTTATTAAAAAAACAGTTGAAAAGGAATATCAGATTCAGCGTGAGTGATCGCCAGGAAAACGGACACATAACAGGTACACAGGTTTTGTTTGAATTGCCGATTACTTATAAAACGATTTGATCCCCATAAATTAATTCCAAATGAGAACAGTCATAATTGATAATGAGAGCAACGTGACCAGACTATTGTTAGGATTGTTGGCTCATTATTGCCCAGAAGTATCGGTTGTTGGAACGGCAGATAGTTTGGAGTCTGGGCTAAAATTAATATTTGAAGTACAACCAGACTTGGCTTTGCTCGATGTAGAAATGAACGATGGGACCGGTATAGAACTGGTTCAAAAACTGAAACACAAAAACCTAAAAGTGATTTTCATAACAGCCCACGACAAGTACGCTTTGGCGGCTTTTCGTTGCAGCGCTATTGACTTCCTTTTAAAACCAGTCGATCCAGATGAGTTGGTAAAGGCAATAGCTAAAGTTAAACAGGCCCAAAGATTCAATGGCCTTGAGCAGCAGTTGGCAGTCCTTACGGAACATCTCTCTGGTAGTAGTCTAAGTCAAAGAAAAATCGTTTTGAGTGATCAAGAAAGCATTCACATTGTCAAGATTGAAGACATAATTTGGTGTTTGGCAGAGGGGAGTTATACTCGATTTAAATTGATAACAGGGCCTGAGATTTTTGTTTCCAAAAACTTAAAATCATATGAAGACATCTTGCAGGGCCATGAATTTATAAGAATTCATAATTCCTATTTGGTTAATATAAATCATATAAAAAGGTTCGAAAAAGGTGAAGGCGGAACCGTTGTGATGAGCAATAATGATTTGTTACCCGTTTCGGTTCGCAAGAAAGATACTCTAATGACATTACTCAAAAATTGGAACAGGAATACGGAGGTAAAATATTAACCAACAGGTATAGACTCATAATGCCCATTAAATAATCAGTCGAATTTTCACATTTCTTAAATATTCAACTTAGGACAACTAACCAATCCAATAGTTGTCATGAGATTTAGATTCCTCTGCTCTTCAATCTTATTTCTGCTCCCCAACTTGTTCGATACGATCAATACAGGCACAATACAAGACAAAAGAGTGATCGCAAATTTCAATTCTGATAAACAGGTAGTTTATTCTGGAGAATTGATTACTTTTTTTGATAAGTCTGAAGGAGAACCCTCCGAACATGTTTGGCATTTTGAGAAAGGCATTCCATCGGTTACTGTCGAAACTCAGCCGAAAGTTTTCTACGCCAAAGCGGGGATTTACGATGTAAAATACGTGGTTTCCGATGGACTAAGCTTCGACACAAACATCAAAAATGATCATGTCTTGGTCAAAGGAACCGTGATGGACATGAAGTTTAACGGATATCTGTTTGACGATATTCTCAGTCATGATTTGGACTGTTCAGTTAAATTACCGCTTACTTATGTTCGAGATCGTAAGGAATTGCCAGCTAAGGCAATACAATTTCATAAAGGCACCAAGATTATAGCGTTACCGACATTGGATTACCTTGGCAATGAGGTAACTGTAAGTGTATGGGTAAAATCTGATCGAATGGGAACAATCAATACCACCTTAGTTGAAAAATATGGAGGGCGCGAGTCCGACCTAGGTTTCTCATTGTCCATTATTGATGGTAGAGCGCATTTTCAGGGTAGAGATGGTTCTAATTTCCTGCGAGACTCTGGTTTGTCGAAAACGGCAATTGACGATGGCCAATGGCATCATTTGGTTGGAATAATGACTAATCAAAGCAGGTGGCAGATTTGGGTCGATGGAATTATGGAATCGGAACAAATCAATAAATATGATATCCCATTCATCAATAATAGATTTCCGGTCACCATCGGGTACTCAGATCACAATAACAGTGATGACTTTGAGGGCCAACTGGATGATCTTAAAATTTTCAATATGAATCTTGGACTTACTGCAATCACAGAGTTATACACACACTAAAACAGTTGCAAATTTCAGTTTGATGTGAATCGAAACTGAAATTGTTGGTTGAGGAACAGAGGCTGATGGATTGGTTGTCTTTAACAGTTCTGTAACAAAAAGAGGACTCATACGGAGTCCTCTTTTTCATTTGAGCAGTATGCGAATCCTTATTTCGGATCAAGAATCATGTTGATTCTATCTTCTAAATCATCTAAGTGTAATGAACTGGCGCGATCTGAAAACTTAGATCGATTGGCCCTGATTTCAGCTTTTAAGGCTTTTAATTCAGCTTTGACAACTGGACGGATGTCTGATTGAGCAATATCTACTTGTCTTGCTTGGAAAGTATTTGCATCATTCGTCATTAAATATTCCATCCTTTCAACATAGGCTCGCTGTAGGTTTCTGCGATAAGTATCAATAGAAGTTCCAGAAGTTAATTCTGAAAATAGACCAGCCCTCAACTCAGCAAACATCTGGTAGATTGTGTAAGTATTTCTGCCTTTGAATGCCTCAGCTTCAATCAAACGTTGCATTCTTGTTGGGTCAAGTAATGAGTTTAGGAAACTCGATTGGGTGCTACTGATACGATTCACAGTTCCATAATTCTCTAATTTTCTCAGTAGATTTTCATCTAAAAGCCAATCAGGTGTACTGAACGCGTATTTATGCATCCAAGCCATCGCATCCTTTTGATACTTTTCATCCACTACATTAAACACGGCTCCTGCTTGATCGGTGGATTTTAAATCTTCGGTAATACCACCAATCACTGTAGCCACATGGCCTGTAAATCTTCTCCACTGACCGATGATTTCTCCATAGATTTCTTCTGTATCACCATAGTTTTCGCCAGGGGTGCTTGTCCATGCCAATAAATTTGGAACTACTTTTTTCAAGTTCTCCATGCCATACATGCTCGCTTTTACCGAGTTGTCACTCAAGTCTTCAGTTTGTGCTTCAGGATTCGATCCATTGCTGCTTCCAAAACGGAACATTTTGTCATTGGCTTTATCTAAAATCCATTGATCTAAAGTTTTTGTTTCGTCACTTGGGTTTTTAGCATTAGGGAGAAATCTGTAACCCCAGTTGATCGCATACTTGTCATATGGTCCGATTTTTCGGATGAATCTGGTTACACCATCACCCGGCTGAGCTATATAATTCAAGCGTGCATAATCCATAATGGTAGGGGCAACGCCATATTCAGATGTAAAAGCAGGGTCACGTAACTTTTCGACTGGGTAAGAAGAACTTGCCTTCATGTTATGCGGTAAACCCAATGCATGACCAATTTCGTGGGCGATAACGGCACGCATCATTTCACCAATTTCATCCTCAGGTACATCCAAACTTCTCGCTAAAGGATTAGCTGCACCGGTTTGAATCATGTACCAGTTTCGGTAGGAGCGTAAATGGTTATGGAACCAAATGATGTCACTTTCTATAATTTCACCTGTTCTGGGATCCGCTGTACTTGGACCGACTGCATTTCTAGTCATACTTGCGATATAGCGCACGGTTGAATATCGAGCATCTTCAGGAGACCAGTCCGGATCTTCCTCAGGGCTAGGAGGGTCTTTGGCTAGAATGGCATTCTTAAATCCTGCAGCCTCAAAAGCTACTTGCCAATCCTCAATCCCTAGCTTGAACCACTTTCTGAATCTTTCTGGAGTAGCAGGGTCTAAATAGTAAACGATTGGTTTCACAGGTTCTACCAGTTCGCCACGCGCATAAGCCGCAGGGTCTTTAGGCTCCAATCTCCACCTTTGTAAAAAGGTTTGTTGATCGCCTTTGAGCTTTTGTGAACTATAATTGATATTTCTTTGGGTAAACCAACCCACGCGCTCATCAGCAAAGCGAGGCATCATTGGGTTTTCAGGAAGTTTGATCATCGACTGACTTACTTCCAAGGAAATCATGTTAGTTTCAGAATTAGATGGTGGTCTGCCAGCATCGTAAGTCATGACCTGACGCACTTCTACATTGATCGGGAAACTCTTTGCTGAGGAAATATAACTTTTATCTGTATCTAATCTTCTTACCTGAAATTGGGTCCTAAATCCACTTCCCATAGCCGAAATCGCACGAGTGTCTTGTGTGAAGAATTTGGTGACATCGACTAAATAGGAGAGAGAGTCTTTCGGTTGGCCTTCAATTTTGAAAGAACCTATAATAGGAGCGAAGTTATTTTTAGCCACGGAAAGCGAAATAGCATCGGTACTGTCTGCCACATTATTATATGACATGGTTTTCAGTAGAATATTTCCTTTAACCTTTTCCCATTGCACTACCTGCTCGATGATTTTCCAGCCACTGCCCGTGAATCCACTAAAGTTATCGGGCACAGCCACAACTCTAGTAATGAAAAGCATGTCCTTGTTCAATTCTGATTTAGGAATCTCATACATCACTTTATCATCGTTTTGATAAACGGTGAAAATCCCTTCATCCTTCTTCAGGTCTTTTAGTAAATCTTCATAGCCTTTTTCCTTCTTCACGGGTTTTTCTTGAACCGCTGGTGTGGTTGGTGGTGTGGCGTTCTTGTTTTTTCGCTGCGCGAAGCTGTTGTTTTGGAATCCTATGAGACAAATACTCAAGGAGACCAGAATGAATTTTCTGTACATATTCTCGGTTTAGCTTATGTTTGAGTTTTAACTTTGAACCGAAAGAAGCGAGTAAAGCAATAAAGTGAAAACTTTATTTCATACAATGGGTAAATGGTTATGTTAGTGGCGTTAAGCGATTTGTTATGATGGGGAAATACTGGGACTTGGCTTTGGAATCATATAAAGGTTACGCTAACTATGTTTGGCAAGAAATCACCTTTCAATACGATTATAAGCCGATTTGGCAAAATTACTTTTGGGGTTTAATCTTAGTTTCACTTTTCTTCTTTGCTTGGGAAAGCCTAAGGCCTTGGAGAAAGGAACAACCAAAATTTAGAAAGGACTTTTGGATGGATGCCTTCTATATGTTCTTCAACTTCTTTTTGTTTTCCTTGTTGATATTCAATGCCTTATCAGATGTCGCGGTTAATCTTTTCAACGACTTTCTCGCTACGTTAGGCTTGAGCAATGTGGTTGCCTTACACATTGAAACATGGCCAAAGGTTTTACAACTTTTAATGCTTTTTGTTGTGCGCGATTTTATTCAATGGTGGACGCACAGACTTTTACATGCTTCTCCTAGATTGTGGGAATTTCATAAAGTACACCATTCAGTAGAACAAATGGGCTTTGCCGCTCACTTACGATACCATTGGATGGAGACCTTAGTGTATCGCACTATTGAGTACATTCCATTGGCCATGATTGGCTTTGGAATTGATGATTTCTTTTTTGTTCATATGTTGACATTGATGGTAGGGCATTGGAATCATGCAAACATCAATGTGAAACTCGGGCCATTGAAATATATTTTGAATAACCCTAACATGCACATGTGGCATCATGCACACGACTTGCCAAAGGAAAGACAAACAGGCGTCAACTTTGGGCTTACCTTAAGTATTTGGGATTATCTCTTCAAAACAGCCTATATACCGCATAGTGGGCACTCTATTAAGCTGGGATTTCCTGGTGTTCACAAATTCCCTAAAGGTTTCTTCGGGCAAATAAGCTATGGATTCAAAAAAAGGAAAGAAGAATAGGGGACTTTGAGAGTCGATAAGGCGGTTTTTATTTCGAAAAGGCCTGTCATTTTCTTAAACAATGCAACAAACTGATTAAAATCATTATCTTTGCCTCAAGAAAATTTAAGATTCACACCGCAATTGCCCCCTTTACAATTAAGAAGGCCTCTCGATTTGAAATTATTTCTTTCTATTTATTCAGACTAAACAGGGATTATCCCGTTGGTAGATAAAATAAGTTTTGGCCTTATTAAAATATTGGATTGGTCGCCACATAGTGTAAGCTAGATTGATCCGCAGTTAAAAATCAATGATTAATTAAAAATGCAAGGAACAGTAAAATTTTTCAATGAAACTAAAGGTTTTGGTTTCATTACTCCATCAGACTCTAGCAGTGACATCTTCGTTCACGTTTCAGGTCTAGTTGACGAAATTCGTGAAAACGATCAAGTTGAATACGATGTAGAAAGAGGTAAAAAAGGAATGAACGCGGTAAACGTAAAAGTAATCGACTAATCTCGATTCTTACAAACCTTATATAGGCAAACCATATTTTAAGTTGATTGAGCTATTTATAGCTCAATTTTGAAAATCTTCGAAAGGAGCAAATTCTAAAGACTTAAAATGTGGTTTGTTTTTTTATGCCCTTTTTTGAAAACATACTCACAATCAGCGCGCTACCTTCCTTTTCATATAAAAGTCTTTGACTTCACAGCACTTAAATGCTTAGCTTTAAAAGATAAATGACTTAGAACATGAAATTTAACCTGAAAAACAGATTTGCATTTTTGCTTTCTGCAGCATTCATCCTTTCTTCCTGTGGTGGAAGCGGTGAATCGGAAAGCACTGCATTTAAAATTGATTACGAAAAATACACACTAGACAATGGTTTAGAGGTGGTTTTGCATAAAGACAATTCCGATCCTAAAGTAGCGGTCGCTATGCTTTATCATGTGGGTTCAAACAGAGAAAAGCCCGGTAAAACAGGATTTGCTCACTTTTTTGAACACATGCTCTTCCAGAATTCTGAAAATGTAGGTGCGGGTAACTTCATCAAAACCATGAACGATCTTGGCGGTAGCTTCAATGGCGGCACTTGGACGGATGGCACCATTTACTATGAAACTGTGCCGAGCGATGCTTTGGAAAAAGTACTTTGGATGGAATCGGACCGTACGGGCTTTTTCATTAATACTGTTTCCGAATGGGGACTTGAAAACGAAAAGCAAGTGGTTAAAAACGAAAAACGCCAAGGTGTGGACAACCGTCCATATGGTCATAAGACTTACGTTCAGTTGACCAACTTATATCCTGCAGGGCATCCATACAGCTGGGATGTTATCGGAAGTTTAGATGATCTACAAAACGCGACCATTGATGATGTTAAAGAATTCTATAACAAGTGGTATGGCGTAAACAACGCTACTTTAGTGGTTGCTGGTGATATCGATATGGAAGAGGCTAAAACTTTGGTAGCCAAATATTTTGGTGAACTAGAGCCAAGGGCGGAAGTTGAAACCATTGAGCCTTTGCCTGCCGTGCTCAATGAAACCAAATTGTTTTATCACGAAGATCAATTTGCGAACCTACCTGATTTAGAAATGATTTGGCCAACGGTTGAGCAATACCATCCTGATATGTGGGCGCTGGATATGCTAGGTCAGATTTTATCGGACGGAAAGAATTCACCGCTTTATAAAGTGATAGTTGAGGAGAAGAAACTTGCTCCAAGAGTGTCAGCATACAATTCTTCGAATGAAATAGCAGGTACTTTCAGCATGGGAGCCCGTGCCTTTGATGGGGTTGACTTGAATGATTTGAAAGCGGCTTTCGATTTAGCGCTGGTTAAATTTGAAACTGATGGATTCTCTGATGCCGATCTTAATCGTATTAAAATAGGGCAGGAGACCAATTTCTACAATGGTATTTCTAGTGTTTTCAGCAAGGCTTCACAATTGGCCAGCTACAATACTTTTGCTAATGACCCAGGTTTTATTGTTGAAGATTTACAAAACACTCAAAACGTAACTCGTGAGGATATCATGAGGGTATATAACAAATACGTAAAGGGTAAAAATTACTTAGCGACAAGCTTTGTGCCTATTGGGCAAAAAGATTTGGTGCTTCAAGGCTCTGTTCAAGCAGAAGTAGTAGAAGAAGTGATTGTTCAAGGTGCTGAAGGTGATTTAAGCAAGTTCGAGAAAGATGTTGAATTCGAAAAAACACCATCCGCCATTGATAGGAGTACAGCCCCAGCCTTAAACGGTACTTTAACTTTTAATGCCCCTCCAATCAATACTGATGAGTTGGCCAATGGGATGAAAGTTTTCCACATCTATCAAGATGAGCTTCCAATGACTCAATTCAGTATTACCATCAAGGGAGGAATGTTTTTGGATGATCTTAGTAAAGTAGGCACTGCTTCATTGCTAGACAATATGTTGATGGAAGGTACCGCTAACCGTACTCCTTTGGAGTTGGAAGAAGCGATTGGTCAATTAGGTGCTAGAATCAACGTTTTTACGGGTAGAGAAAGCATTACCATTAGCGGTAATTGCTTGGCCAAGAATTATGATGAAGTGTTAGCGATAGCCGAAGAAATTCTTTTTGAGCCAAGATGGGATGAAAAGGAATTCGATAGAGTGAAAAGTGCAGCTTTGAATTCAATTCAGCAAAGTGATGCCAACCCGAATGCAATTGCTTCAAAAGTATTTGATAAAATTCTTTATGGTGAAGATCATATTTTTGCTTACCCAATGTCTGGCACAGCCAAAACGGTCGAAAACATCACTTTGGATGATTTGAAGGCTTACTACGACAATAATTTTGCTCCGAACTTGGCTTCATTCCATTTTGTGGGGGCGCTTAAAAAGGCCGATGTTATTGCTTCTTTAGACCGTTTTAAAACCTGGGAGAAAAAGGAGGTAGAATTCCCAGTCTACGAGATTAAAACTGCCAGTGCAGATTCCAGACTTTATTTTGTGGATTACCCAGAAGCGAAGCAGTCCGTCATCAATATTGGTAACATTAGCATGAATGGTGATAACGAAGATTTTTCTGCTGCTGGTGTAGCGAACTATCGCTTGGGATCAGGATCTGGATCAATTCTTTTTAAAGAATTGAGATTAGAGAAAGGCTATACCTATGGCGCTTATTCTGGATATAACAGAAGATTAAACGGTACACCTTTTAGCGCATCGTCAAGCGTACGTAGTAATGTGACCAAAGAATCTGTCGAGTTATTTAAGGATATCCTCGATAATTATAGTGGTAACTTCTCTTCTGAAGAGATGGAAAACACCAGAAACTCCATCTTGAGAAGCAACACACAGTCGTTCGAAACGCTAGGTAGCTTGGTGGGGATTCTTCAGAATATCTCGGCTTATGATTTACCAACAGACTACATTCAAAAGGATGAAGCTAAGCTAAAGCAAATGACCAATGAGGACGTTAAAGCCATCCTAAAAAAGTACATGAATCCTGATGATCTTATCTACGTGGTAGTCGGTGATGGCAAAACTCAATTGAATAACCTGAACAATACAGGACTGGGCAAACCCATTGTAGTCAATAAAGAAGACGATAAGTTGACGATTAAGAAGTAGAATTATTAAACCAAATGGGTGTTTCCTTGTCCAAACACTTGTTTTATTCGGGATAGCAATATTTAAAAATCGGTATTCAGATTATTCTGAGTGCCGATTTTTTTTTTCTAAACTGAGATAAAGTATCTGCCGCTCAATAGATAAATATTTTAAAAACTATTCACAGTGTAAGAGCGTTGAAATTATTACTATTCGTTTAGAAACCTTAAAATTATAGCACTGTTATTGCTGGAGTTCTAAAGTATGAAGTTTTGCATATTTATTTCACTTGTATTCATTTTAGCCTGTTTGAGATTAGAAGGACAAGTAACTACTGAAGGACGTGATTTCTGGGTAGGTTTTATGGACAACCTTCGGCCAGCGACAGCAGAGTTATACTTCAGTAGTCGTAAAGCGACCGAAGTAAAAATAGCATCACCACTCAGCGACTATGAAGTAATAGTTCAAGTTATGCCAAATGAGACATCTGTTCTTCGTTTACCAGATCAGTTTATATATAATGAAGAAGGTATTTCTGAGCTTGGAATTCATATTACATCCAATGAAGACATAAGTGTTTTTGCACTGAATAAAACTGCCCAAAGTGCTGACGCTGCCGTGATATTACCTACTAAAGCTTTGGGCAACGAGTACATTGTAGTATCACACAAGGAGTCTAACTCTGAAGAATCTGAGCTACTAATTGTAGCCACTGAAAATCAAACTCATATTGAAATCATCCCATCAGCGGATACCTTCGGTGGTTGGGAAGCTGGCACGCCAGTGGTAGTCATTATGAATGCGGGTCAAACCTATCAACTCAAATCCAACGGAGATTTGAGTGGGACAATTGTTAGACTTCCTCAATCTTCGAGCAATGAATGCACAAATTTTGCAGTGTTTGGTGGAAGTAGAATGACCTTTGTTGGGGAGTGCGGTTTTAATCAAGATCACCTTTTTGAGCAGATGTTTCCTACTTCTACTTGGGGTAAAGAATTTCTCTATGTCCCATTCAAATCTCGAATTGGAGGTGATATGCTCAAATTAGTGGCGATTGAAAACAATACACGTGTCAATATTTCGGGATTGCCGGCTTTCAGCATAAATTCAGGACAAGTTATTCAAATGGGTAATGTGCTCGATGGTGTAAGATCCATTTCAGCTGATAAGCCTATCTCGGCAGTTCAATTTGCAAGGAGTCAGGATTGTGATGGCCAATCAGGGGATCCCTTTATGCTTGTACTTAGCCCCATGGAGCAGAAGATCAAGGATATTACTTTTAGTGCTTTTGAGGGCTTCGAGATCAATCAATATTATTTGACTTTAATTACGGACTCAGGTAGTCAGACAGGGATAATACTAGATGGACAAGATGTGAGTGGTTCGTTCGAAGTTTTCCAAAGAAAAGCTTATGCCACAATCAATTTATCATCAGGTAACCATAACCTAATAGCACCTCAAGGAGTGATCGCCTATGTGTATGGTTTTGGTAATATTGAGTCTTATGGATATTCTGCAGGAGTTAGTTTGGACAACGTAAACCTAAGTGTTGCGGCCTCTGATACCCAGACAGGTACAATAGAACGTCTAAGCTGTTATGGTGATCAAATCACTTTTACTGCCATTGTAGAAACGGATGCATCCTCAACTTTTGAGTTTACTAACTATACCTGGGATTTTGGAGATGGAAACATTGCAGAGGGCAAAATTGTAAATCATACTTATCAAAGTGGTGGTACTTATGACGTGAAGTTGATCGCTTCGGATGGAAGTGGAGAGTGTTCAAGTTCAGAAACAGCATTTATGACTATAGAAATTGCCAAGCCAGAAGTCATAGCTATAAATGGATCAATTTCAGTCTGTTCCGAAGCACAAAATATTGAGTACACTGCACAGGTAGCTAATGCTGAAAAGTATTTTTGGTCAGTAGTAGGCGGTTCAATTCAAGGAGATTCAAACCAAGCTCAGATTTCAGTCAATTGGGGTAAAGGTGATCCTGATGCAAGCGTGTCATTATATGTTATAGGGCCAGAAGGTTGCATGAGTGAAGAATTTAACTTGCCAGTTTTGATTGATAACAGATTACAGCCTGCAATCCCGCAAGGCCCAAACTACGTCTGTTTTTCCGAAAAAGAATCAGTTCAATATGGCGTATCAAGCACCAATGGCTCAATTTATCAGTGGTTTGTTTCAAATGGTGAAATAATTGGAGCAGATAACTCGAACGAAGTTTTGGTAAGATGGGAAGGAGGCAACACAGGTGAAATTTGGTATATCGAGCGCAATCTTGCAATTTCTGATTGCGAAGGTCAATCCGATAAAATTTATGTTAAAGTGGGTTCTGAAATCTCTATTGAAGAGAAAATTCAAAATGTGAGATGTTCGGGCGGATCTGATGGCATCATCGAATTAGCAGTAATAGGAGGAGAGGGGCCATATTTTTACGAATGGAATAATGAAATAGCATCCAAAGAAAATAAGGTTGACAACTTAAGTAGTGGCGTTTACTCAGTCGTAATCACTGATTCCAAAGGATGTATGCACACAGAGAGTTTCGAAGTTACAGCGCCAGAAAAACTTGAAGCTACAATGGACCTGACCCATGTTAAGTGTTTTGGTGGCGATGATGGAGAAGCAAGTGTAAATGTAACAGGTGGAACCAGCCCTTATAAATTCTTTTGGAATGGCAGTAATACGGAAAGTAGCAGTACACTTTCCCAATTATCGAAAGGCACATATAGTGTCAAAGTGGTAGATCATAACAACTGCGACTTTGATCTTTCTTTCCAAATTGATGAGCCGGAAATACTTCGTGCAACGACAATCGACTCTCCAACTTGTCCAGAGAATGATACAGGCTCTATATTGGTGAATGCAACTGGAGGTACAGCACCTTATACTTACCGATGGAATTTATCTCCACCAAGAGACTCACAACTTATTGAAGAACTCAGTGCGGGTATTTATTCGGTTACCGTAACAGATGCCAATGGCTGCTCATTGACGCTAGATGATCGGAAGATCAGCGAAAAGTACCCCATTATAAGAGTGCCAAATGCATTTTCTCCCAACAATGATGGATTTAACGATCACTTCAATCTTGATTATGAATGCAGCGTTCAAAAGATCGAAGTCGTCATCTATAACAGATGGGGGCAAGTTATTTATAGCTCCAATGATATTGAAATGAAGTGGGATGGCACTTTCAAAGGTCAATCCGTTCCTTCAGGCAACTATCCTTATTCAATTGCTTTCACAACCACATTCGAGGGTGAACTATTTCAGAACGTAATGCGAGGTAAGGTACATGTAGTCAGATGAGATAAGATGCATAACCCAAAAAACATCTTCTAAAATTGAGATTAATACAAAACTTGGTAAACCCATTGTAGTCAATAAAGAAGACGAAAAACTGACTGTTAAGAAGTAGTCAGTTTAAGTAAACATAAAAAAGGCCCTTGATCAATTTGATAAAGGCCCTTTTTTGATTAGAGATGAGTTGACTGTAAATACAATAATTGCTTAAATATCATTTAGAGTAATAGTTAAAATCAAAACCAGCATTACTTTTTCAATGTCAATTCTTTGATTACATCGACTTCTTTTTGCTTATAAGGAGTGCCGTCTTGTTGGAAAATTTCATGGAACCATGGTTCTGGTTCAGAGCCATCAGGGATTGGATCATCCCAAGCATATTTGGTGTTAGATTTTCCTGCAACAAGCCCCCAATTAATGGCTCCAATTTTTTGCTCCTTTAAAATGGGCATAATGTTGCTGAATAAACTATTGTGCTTACGCGCCATGTATTCCGTGCAAATCATCGGTCTGTTGTGCAGTTTAAGGGAATCGATCGTGCTTTGATGATTGACCTCATCATTGTAGTTATGGTAGGTGATGATATCTGAGTTTTCAACTTGAAATTTATTCAAGTCTGATAAACTGTTATTCCAAACTCCTGAAGTCAGCGGTTGAGATGGATTAATCTCTCTTCCCCATTTAAAAACATCCTTCAGCAAACCCATTGATTTGTTGCCATAATTGGAATTTCCGGGTTCATTATAAAGGTCCCATAATATGATTCTTTGATCATCCTTGAAGGTTTCCAAAATGTCTTTTGTGTAGGCTTCAAGTGTTGGTGTTAAATTTTCAGCCGTAAAAAGTAAATCTCCTGGATCTCTTACCCATCCTGAATTGTGAACTCCTGGTTTGGGATCTGGTTGTTTTCCTGCGGTGTAGGTAGGATTCCAACAATCATCAAAAAACACAAAAATGGTTTTGATATGATGCTTATCTGCGATTGACAAATAAGACTTCATTCTCTCTTTAAAACCAGCTTTATCTACCTCCCAAGCCACATGGTGAAGGTAAACGCGCATGGCATTGAACCCAATATCTTCTGCCCAACCCAATTCTCTGTCAATGGTTTCAGGGTCAAAAGTTTCGGCTTGCCAAAATTCCAATTGATTGATCGATGTACTTGGATTGAAGTTTGAACCTCTAAACCATGGATGATTGTCACCCCAAGCGTTTGCTTTTTCTACTGACCATCTTTCAGCGATGGCGAGTTCATTTTGAGTATTGGTATCGCTCTTTTTTTGCGTGCAGGCCGTAAAGAAGGAGAACGCTAAAAAAATTAAGAATATCGACTTACTAATTTTCTGAGACATGGGTTTTAATTATTGTTGGTGAATACTAAATCTATATATACAAGTTGAGGTGTAATTTTGGCCCTCATTTAAAATAGTGGAAGGGAAATTTTCTTGATTTGGACTGTCTGGGAAATGTTGGGTTTCCAAACAAAAGGCAGTTCTGTATTCGTAGGGCAAGCCTTCTTTTCCAATATCATTGCCATCTAAAAAATTACCCCCATAGAATTGTAGACCAGGTTCATCAGTAATCACTTCCATCTTCCTTCCTGATTTGGGTTCGAATATGATGGCTGCAACTCTTAAACCTGAGCCATCTAATACGAAGTTATGATCGTAACCAAAACCATATTTCAACTGTTCATTATCATCATTTACATGTTCTCCTATTGGCGTGGGTGCAGTAAAGTCAAAGGGTGTATTCTTTACAGATTCAATGCTTCCCGTGGGAATTAAACCTGCAACGATAGGAGTGTAGTTTGCTGCATTTATTTGCAGCATATGATCATTGATACTTCCTTTACCTGCCCCATGTAAATTAAAAAATGAATGATGCGTAAGATTTACGGGTGTAGCTTTATCCGTAGTAGCGACATAGTTGATTTCCAGTTCATTATTGTCTGTTAATTTGTAAACCACAGTTACATTCAGGTTGCCTGGATAGCCTTCTTCACCATCTTTGGAAAGGTATTTTAATTCCAGTTCTGAGTCCGAGATTTGCTTAGCATCCCAAACTACATTGTTAAAGCCATTTTTTCCACCATGCAAATGGTTGTCATCATTGTTGGTGGCTAAAGTAAAGGTGGTGTCGTTCAATGTGAATTTGCCATTGGCAATTCGGTTACCATAACGGCCAATCAATGCTCCAAAATAGATTTCATTGGATTGTAAGTAACCTTCTGGGCTTTCATAACCTAAGACAATATCCTCAAAGTTTCCGTCCTTATCGGGTACCCATAAGCTCACTACACGACCGCCATAGTTTGTGATTTGCGCAGCGAGGCCATTTTTATTTTTGAGTGTAAACAAATCAACCTTCTTACCATCAATTTGGCTCTCGAAATTTTGTCTGTTAATTAGTTTTACCTCTGTTTGTTTCTTTTCGCAAGAAGTACTCAATGCTGCAATTATTAAAATGATAAAAGTCTTGTTCATTTGTCTTTGTTAATAGGGCAAGTTGGCTTCAAAAGTTGATTTAGGTATGATTTGTAATTTTAGAGTTACCTACTAAAATACACTTCAAGCTTATGGCATTCATGCTATTTTTTTAATAGTGAGGCATGCTTGAGTGAATATAGTCAAGCATCTTCCACTATAAAAATCGCATTGTTGTTAAGGTCGTAAAAGCCAAATTCATTTGTGCCCCAAGGGGTTTTAATGCGTAATTTCTCTTTGACAACAGTTCCTCGTTCAACAAACTCATCAAAAATAGGCTGAATATTTTTGACAAAAATTTTGATCACAGAGCCACCAAGTAATGGATCATCCTCCGTATCGGCATGCCATTGTAGATGTACATAAAGCTGTTCTCGCTTCATAATGGCGTACATATGATCTCCGCCAACCTTCTCGAAACCTGCAAACTTGCTGTACCAAGCTAAGTCTCTCTCAACATCCTGAGAAGGAAGCACTGGAACGATTTCTAATATTTCTGTTTTCACAGCCATGAATTTAATTATTTATCCACTGTACTAAAAGCTTTCAATCTTTCTTCCTTTAAAGCCCCATTGGAGAAGAAAGAAACACCTTTAGCACCTCCAGCTTTTGCGGCTGCAATGGCTTGGCTGATTTCTTCGGGTAGCATTTCGGGCAAATAAACTCCTGTATGCAATGGAAACTTTCCATTTAAGTCATTTACTCCCTGGCGCGTTGCAAATTCTATCCAAGGAATACCTTCTTCATAGAAGTTGTGGTAGATCATCGGGAATACAATGTCCAAGTCCCATTCATTCCAAGATTGACGCACCAGTTGTTTGGCCAATTCTGGGTAGGGGAATACCGCAGCCGACATTTGTTTTCCTTCGGCATGCACAGCAGCGCAAACTTGATTCACTAGTTTGGTAATGCTGTCCCAACGGTATTTCCGCCATTTTTCATCTGCGCTCGGATCTTCCAAGCTATCAGGGCGATAACCGTGGGTCGATTCAAAGTTTCCTTGGCAAGTTTCGCAATAACAGAAGTCGTATTCGGCCATTTCGTGGTCCTGTACCAAGCCATATTTAGACCAAAGGCCTTTCGGCAGAATGACGTCACAATACCGCACATAATCCAAATGGATGGCACTCAGTCCTTCAATATCGCAATGGGAAACCATATAATTCTTGACATATTCCTGGACTTCAGGTTTACTAGGACAAAGCCATTGGTAATAGCCAACATAAGGATTTACCTCCAAACTGGATGCTCCATTTCGGCTCACGGCATACCATTCTGGATGAGCTTGGGCTTCTTTATCGCCCGGACGGTTCATGGTCCAAAGCCATGCATGCACTTCTTGGCCTAAGTTTTTGGCAATAGGAATAAGCTTTTCTAACATTTCGCGGCCACCCCCAATAATAAGCCCTGTAATTCCTGCTTCGCGAAGGGCTGTTAATTCAGTTTTCCAATCAGCAATGGTCTTCTCATTATTGCCATCTACCCATACCCAATACTTAAAATCTTCTTTCGATTCATTAGTGCCGCATGAGCTTAGAAGGGCAGGAGCGAGCATGATTGCCGCTGAGCCGAGACTTATGTTTTTGATGAATTGCCGTTTTTTCATTGCTTGAGTTTCTTTCTAATTAAACCTGTATGATCGATGTACCAAATTATGCCCTCAGTCAGAGGGCTTGTCATTTTGACCCAATACATGAGCCCGTTAGAAGTTAATTCCCACTTAAACTCTCGATTGGAAGGAAGCTGACTTCTTTCGATTAGTAATTTCTTATTCTTAATAAATACTTTTTCCTTATTTCTATAAACTACCTGAGCCCTATGAATTTGGTAAAGTGCCTGCTTTACTTTTTCGTTGTTTAAATCTTTGTCGAAATCTATCGCAATGGATTCATCCGATTTAGTTTCTGAGAAATAGAGCATTCCCCAAAATTCTGGCTCGTGCATGGCTATTTCGCGTTGCTCCGACCAAACCCAATTATTTTCTGGTAAGTTTTTGTCCGTGCCAGCGACCTTTTTCTTTAGATATTTATTGTCAATGATCTCTGTCTCCCATTGCACGCGGGAAAAATTGATTCGCCAAACATCACCTTCTCTTGGTGGAACTTTGACATTCGACCCTTCTTTGAGCACTTCTAGCGGAATGGCTATTTCAATAGACCAACCTTGATCAATGTCATTGGGGTTGTTGATTGAACCAGACAAGTTTACAGCCGATTTTAATCCCTTTATGTCCCAATTGTCAATGGCATCACCGCCATCCCTATAAGGTTTAGTCAACATCAAATCCCAAACGGTATTCAAAGCATTAATTTCCAATTCGAAATAGTTGTGGGTGTCCCCATTCGGGTCAATGAATATTTCGAAATCATTGTCATAAAATATGACTTCATCTCTTTTGGTAATATTTGCCCAAATGTGAGGTTCTTCTAATTCAGCAAAAAAATAGAGATAGCTTGTGTCCCAAATCATTTTGACTCTGGTTTTCAAATAGGGCTTTGGCCTTTTATCTCCTTCTATATCAATGAAGTCATCTGTCCATTCTGCTTGATTCCATGCAGATTCAAGGTTTTTTCCATCAATAATGATTGGCTCAGCAACTTTATGAACCGAATAATGCTTAGGCTGGATCCATAAGCTTTGAGCGCTCAATCCTAGCGTTAAAAAAATCAAGAAAAAGGAGGTTTGGATGCGCTTCATTATAAAAAAACCTCTTCTTAGTAAGAAGAGGTTTGAAATTCAAAATTCTAGAACTAAAATATGTCTAAAAGATATTAATTCCGAAATAAGTTTTAAGAACGGTAAGAATAAAGATGAAGCCCAACACTGCTGGTGCCAAATAACCTACCGCAAAGTTTAAATATTTTTGTAGGAGCGACCCTTTGTAATTAGGCGCACCATGCGATAATTCTTCATCCAAATTGTGTTTCTTCCAAACGTGGGCGGCAAAGAAAACGATCAAACAACCCCCTAATGGGAGTAAAGTATCATTGGCCACGTTGGCAATGAAACTCAAAAAGTCGGTTGCTGTTTCTGAACCTGGATAGGTAATGAAGTTAGAGAAGAACTCGGAGTAGCCATTTCCTAATAAGGAAGGAATACCGATTAAAAAGATTGCACCTGCTACCAACCAAACCGCTCTGTTTCGTCTGATATTCTTTTCATCAACTACATAAGCCACTGGTACTTCAAGCAACGAAACTGTTGAGGTAAGTGCCGCAAAACAAAGCAATACGAAAAATATAGTGCCCGCAGCTGCGCCTAAAGTACCGCCAATCGTTCCGAAAATCTGAGGTAGAGTAACGAAGATCAATCCTGGGCCACTGCCCACACCTTCCATGGTGCCACCACTCATAAAACCAATCAATGGGAAAATCATCATACCGGCTAATACGGCAATCCCGACATCAGCTAAAGTGATAAATGCAGCGGCAGAAACGATATTTTCCTTCTTATCTACATAACTACCATAAGTAATTAAAGCACCCATTCCCAAAGAAAGTGAGAAGAAAGCTTGACCTAATGCATTGATAATTACCTGAAGGTTAATTTCAGAAAAATCTGGAATCAAGTAGAATTTAACACCATCCATGGCATTCGGTAGCGTTACAGCATAACCTACCAAAACGAGAATCATAATTAAGAGCGCAGGCATCAAAAATTTAGCAGCCTTTTCAATACCGCCTGAAATACCTTTAGAAACTACATAAGCTGTAGTCGCCATAAACACCATACCGTATGCACCTACTTTAAAAACATCTTGAACAAATTCACTGAAATGATTGGCGATGTCAAAGTTACCAATGGCCATTTCATAGACATAACCAAAAGCCCAGCCTGCAATAACATTATAAAAGGAAAGGATGAGGAAGCCACTGAAAATTCCCATCTTTCCCACAAAATTCCATTTTCGATACCCTAGTGCATTGAATGCTCCTACGGGATTTTTCTCAGTTTTTCTACCAATGGCTATTTCAGTAACCATTACGGGATAACATAGTAAAAAGCAGAAAAGCAGGTACATAACTACGAATGCAGCACCACCTCCTTGTCCAACTTCATAGGGGAAGCCCCATATGTTTCCTAACCCAACAGCAGAACCAGCTGCTGCCATGATAAAACCTAATCTACTCGAAAAACCTCCTCTTGCGGCCATATTATTTAGTTGTTTGAATTTCGAAGATATGAGTTTCTTGGTTTGCTCTTGCCCCCGTTGATAAGAAAAAGTAGTATTTCTTATCAATTAAGGGCTGACTGACCTATTTTGTGACTCTTTATCAAACTATTTCAACTATAAATTTTATTTATGGCGCCAGTTTTTACCAATGATGCAGTCGTGCTCGGTCTACTGTTTATTGTCATTGCTTGGGTATTTCATACCTCTAACTCCCCAAAACCCTTTTGGAAAAAGTTCTATACCATTATCCCCAGCATTTTACTGTGCTATTTTATTCCAGCCCTGCTCAATTGGCCTTTAGGTTTAATTTCTGGCGAAGAATCAAGACTTTATTTTGTGGCTTCTAGGTACTTATTGCCTGCAAGTTTGATTTTACTCTGCTTAAGTATAGACATGAAAGGCATTATCAATCTCGGGCCAAAGGCCCTGATCATGTTTTTTGCGGCCACCATTGGCATTATCTTAGGCGGGCCGATTGCCATACTTGCCATGTCGGCCATTGCACCTGGTGTATTGGATATTGGTGGCACTGAAGAGGTTTGGAGAGGCTTAACTACAGTTGCTGGCAGCTGGATTGGAGGCGGAGCTAACCAAGCATCCATGAAAGAAATCTATGGCGTAAGCGACAGTCTATTCTCTAAAATGATTGTGATAGATGTGATTTGCGCCAATATCTGGACTGGCTTTTTACTGTATGGAGCAAATATCTCTAAGAAAGTAGATGGTTGGTTGAAGTCTGATACTTCTGCCATTGATGATCTAAAGAAAAGAGTGGAAGACTATCAAGCCAGCATTGCAAAAATTCCAACCTTGCCCGAAGTAATGACGATCTTGGCCGTAGCATTTGGCGGAACAGCCTTGGCCCGCTGGGGAGCAGATTCGATTACGCCTTTTATGAATAAACATGCGGATTTTTTAGATCAATACAATCTGACTTCTTTAAACTCTGATTTTTTCTGGTTGGTAGTGATTGCCACCACAGTAGGCGTTGGACTTTCTTTCACCAAGTTCCGAAAACTGGAAGGATCTGGCGCAAGTCGCTTGGGTTCTGTATTTATATTTATCCTTGTGGCAACGATTGGAATGCAAATGAACATTCGAGAGGTGCTGGATAACCCTGGTCTTTTTGCGATTGGAATTAGTTGGATGCTCGTTCATGTGATCATCATGATCGCTGTAGCCAAATTGATCAAAGCACCTTTCTTTTTTGTAGCGGTGGGAAGCCAAGCGAATGTTGGGGGAGCAGCTTCTGCTCCCGTGGTGGCCGCTGCTTTTAGCCCAGCTTTGGCACCGGTAGGGGTTTTATTAGCAGTTTTGGGTTATGCTTTAGGTACCTATGGCGCGATTCTCTGTGCTTATTTGATGGAATATGTATCGAAGTAGCGTTTAGAGTTTAGAGTTCTAACTTCGGACTTCCGACTACCTATTATCTATCTCAATTTGAATCTTCTTTCTAATAGGGGTGAAAACTAGAAGAGGAAAAGCTACTCCTGCAATGACCAAAAAGGGGATCAATTGAAAGACTTGCATATTGTTTTTAGCCACTGCTGCAATGGTTATGATCACCACTGAAACCGCTGTAAGGATCAACATCATTACTTGAAGTCGTTTAAAGTGCTTTTTCTTTTTTGCAAGCTCCTCTAAAGTGTATCGGGAAAATTCATTTTCAACTGCCATGATGGTAAAATCAATTGTGATTCAAATTGTTTAGTTCGCTTCCAATAATTTAAAAAGCTCATCCAATTTTGGCGTGAGGATGATCTCGGTCCTTCTGTTCTTCGCTTTATTTTCTGGGCTGTCATTGGCCACAAGTGGTGAACTTTCTCCCTTTCCAGAAGCAGTGATTGAAGTAGCCGAAACACCACCTTCGGTCAAAATCCTAACAATGGAAGTGGCCCTTAAAACACTCAAATCCCAGTTATCACTCATGTATTGCACTTTGCGCGTAAATTGTACATTGTCGGTGTGGCCTTCCACCATAATGTTGATATCAGGATTTGATTTGATCGCCCCAGCCAACTGCTTCAAAGCATTTACCCCTTTTTGGTCAACTTCTATACTTCCTGATTTGAACAACAATTGCTCAGCCAACGAAACATACACTTTGCCATTTCTTACTTCAACCTTCAAATCATCTTCGTTAAAGTTGAGCAGGGCATTGGTCACTTTATTTTTCAAGGCTTGTACCGCTGCCTCTTTATCTGCAATGATTTTTTCTAATTCAGCCACTCGGCTTTCTCTTTTGGCCAAGTCGATGGCCAATTCCTCGTTCTTTTTTTTCTGAATTTCTAAGTCATCCTCAATGGTCAAAAGACGCTGTTGCTGGCGTGCAAGATCGCTATTGAGCTGGCCGCTATTCGTTAAAAGATTATCATACAATCCTTTGATTCTGCCATGTTCGGCCCTTAATTCTTTCAACTCTTTATCAATCACGTTGAAATCATTTTGAAGCGAGTTTTTCTCGTTTTTCAAGGCCTCCAATTGCACTTCTAACCGACTTATTTTTTCATTCGCTACCGAAAGGTCATTTTCCAAACGCGCTTTATCATTTTCGAGCCCATTTTTTACCGTCATTAAGGCATCAAATTCCTTTTTGGCCACACAAGAAGAAAGCATTGACAAAATAAGTATCAGTAGCAGGGGAGTTTTTAGATTCATGGTTCTGAAGTTTCGAGTGTGCAAATATGGGTATTCTACTCAAGAATTTTAGGAAAGGAATTGTCAAAATTGAGAATGAATAAGGCTGCATGCATAATAATTTCTAACTTGGTAAACGATTGAATTAAGACTATGAGAACAGACGGAATGCTCAAGGAAGGAGCACTTAAAGGACAAACGATTATTGTAACGGGCGGTGGAACAGGATTAGGTCGCTCAATGGGAAAGTATTTTCTAGAATTGGGGGCTAATTTGGTGATCACCAGTAGAAAACTTGACGTGCTTGAGCAAACTGCCAAAGAAATGGAAGCCGAAACTGGCGGAAAGGTACTAGCGGTGCAATGCGATGTGCGTGACTATGCGCAAGTCGAAAATGTCCTTAAAGCTACTGAAGAACGTTTTGGGCAAATCCATTCTCTGCTGAACAATGCGGCCGGCAACTTCATCAGTCCAACCGAACGCCTTTCAAATCGCGCCTTTGATACTGTGATTGATATTGTATTGAAAGGCACCACCAATTTTACTTTGGCTTTAGGTAAAAAGTGGATTGAAGCCAAACAACCCGGAACGGTATTGAATATTGTTACCACTTATGCTTGGACTGGCTCTGGCTATGTAGTGCCTTCTGCTTGCGCGAAAGCGGGTGTTTTGGCCATGACGCGCTCGTTGGCTGTAGAATGGGCAAAGTATAAAATCCGTATGAATGCCATCGCCCCTGGGCCTTTTCCAACCGAAGGAGCTTGGAGCAGACTTTTGCCTGGTGACCTTGTGAAGAAATTTGATCCTGCTAAGCTTGTGCCTGTGGGTAGAGTAGGAGAACACCAAGAATTGGCCAACCTAGCTGCCTATTTAATGTCTGATTACTCGGCATATGTCAATGGAGAAGTAGTTACTATCGATGGTGGCGAATGGCTTCAAGGCGCGGGCGAATTCAGCCATTTAGAAAAAATACCTCAAGAAATGTGGGATATGCTTGAAGCGCAACGCGGAAAAAAGCCTTAAGCCCCAAGCTACTTTGGGGCTATTGGAAAGCCAAACGAAAAATCAAAGATATTGAGTTGTAGTTTTTGATTCAGACCTAAGCAATTATTGTCAACTGTTCTTGCGTAAAATGAGCCATGTTATTCACAATGTTTTGGACTGATGGATTGTAGGATGGGAAAGGAGGATCAATGTTTAGGCACCAAGGAAAAAGCAGGACACTAAAGCATAACCTCCACATTGCTACCATTTTATCCTTTGTTGCTGGAATGGTCAATGTAACTGGGTTTTTATCTTTTCAGCAATTGACTACCAATGTCACTGGCCATTTCGCCCTGTTCATCAATGATGTCGCCAATTTTGAAGTATGGAAAGGGACGATTTATTTTTTATACATCTTTTCCTTCCTCTTAGGTTCCTTTTCCTCCAGTTTCCTGATTGAAAAATACAGGGCAAATAAAAGGCTGAATGTTTACGTTTTGCCTACACTTCTGGAGAGCTTTATCTTGGTCCTTGTCGCAGTTTCGAGCAACATGTTAGCAATGAGCTCCTATGATATAATTGCCTGTTTACTGCTTTTTGCCATGGGACTTCAGAATTCCTATGTCACTAAAATTTCTAATGCGGTGGTAAGAACAACGCACCTTACAGGGCTTTTTACTGACTTGGGCATCGAAATTTCTCAACTCTTTTTCCCTAAATTATATCCCAATAGGGTAAAGCTCAAGGCCAATATCAAGCTGCGCAGTTATATTATATTGTTCTTTTTTGCAGGCGGATTGGCGGGCGGTTTCTTCTATTCAAAACTAGATATGAAATTGAATACGTTGCTTTTCGGTGCATTGATTTTAATCATCAGTTTGTTTTATGACGACTTTAGGTATCGATTAATCAAAAGTAGGCGCAAGTATAAGCAGTCAAGGATTTCAATGGCAGATTAGCAAGGAGCGGTAGGCTTAAATGCTAAAATTTACCAAATTCAATGCACAATGGCAGATGATCACGGCATAGAGAAAAAATTCTACTACTTGGGCGAAACCCTTGTGAATAAGATCATTGAGTCTTCCGAAATAAAAACCTTTGGCAGCGGAGAGCAGCTCATTCGAGAAGGTCAATATATTAAAGTCATTCCGATTGTGTTGAATGGCCTTGTCAAGGTTTTTACCAGAATAGAAGAAAAGGAGCTGCTTTTATATTACATCAAGCCCGAACAAAGCTGCATCATGTCGTTTTCATCGGCCATCAACAATGACAAAAGCAAAATTTTTGCGCTTACCGAACAGGAATCCACTCTTTTGTTCATACCGTCCGATAAGGTGTCAAAATGGATTACTGAATTCCCAATCATCAATACGCTGTTTTACCAGCAATACGACCTTCGTTATGCAGAACTGATTGACACGATCAATCATTTGATTTATCATAAACTGGACAGAAGAATCCTGGATTACTTAATTGATAAAGTGAGGTTTACAGGAAAAAATCCGCTGAAGATTTCGCACAAGGAAATTGCAAATGACTTGGGCACAGCCAGAGAAGTGGTCAGCCGATTGGTCAAAAAACTGGAGAATGAGCACTTGCTCAAGCAATATCCCGACAGTATCGAATTATTTATGGCTAAGTGACTTTAGTCACTGCATGCTGGTGTAGAGGGTAGTAAATTTGGTTTATAAATGAAAAAGATGAAAAGGGTATACAAGTTCATGCTGATGTGTATCACTTGCTTGGCCCTTATTACCTCTATTGTTTTATTAGTTCAGTATTTTAACCCTTAAACTCTACGATAATGAAAAAGAACATGAACACAGCCGACAGAATTATCAGATTAACCATTTCGGTCATTTTGGTGATTCTTTTTTTTACCAATGTTGTGAGCGGAACATTGGGAATCGTTTTGCTTGTTTTGGCAGGTGTATTTACCCTGACCAGCGTGGTTAGCTTTTGTCCCTTATACACCATCTTCGGGATTTCCACTTGCCCAGTTAAAAAATAAAGAAAGTAAGACCTCCAAGGTTTCAAAAACCTTGGAGGCTTTAATCCATTAGTTTTTCTTTTTCTCCAACTCAATTTTGCCCGATAAAGGCTGAGTTTTTAAATCAGTATTGAGCACCTGTTCAAGTCGGTCTAAATGCATTTTCAATTCGGCAGAAAGCTCGTTGAAAACGACATAAGCTGCATCCGTAGGACGTGCCTGTCCGCTTTCTACGCTTCGGCCTAAAGAAGCCAATCGGTTATTCAACTTAATGGGGAAGTTCAATGGATCTTGTCCACTTTGGTTCTTTACTTGGTATAAATCCTCTTCAATCACTGTCATTTTTTCGAGCATGGCATTAATGGCATTGTCAAGATTGGCATCACCCGAAGACAATAGTTTTTTGGCCTGTCCACGGATCTTCCTGATTTGAATAACCGCTTCGTTCGCAGCAGAAACTTTGTCCCTAATTTGAATGGCTAAATCGAATTGTTTTTGAATGTCATCTGCCGTAATGCCTTCTAAGTTGGGATCCATTTCAAGCTTAAAAGAGCTGGTTTGCGTTTTACCTGCGGCAGTTAACTTTACTTGATATTCACCCAAAGGCGCCATAGGGCCACGTTGAGGTCTCGCACTCCAAATGATCATACCATCAAAAACGGTGGCTCCTGGATAGCGCAAGTCCCATGTGAAATTGTTAATTCCTTTGTTTGTCGGAGGGCCAGACCTTCTTCCACTGCTCAATTTTTTACCCGTGTAGGTATTGATCAAATTGCCTTGCATGTCCATAATTTCTAAGACAACACTATCGGTTTCGGAAGGCAGGTAGTACTGAATATTGGCATTGTACACGCCACGAATAGGATTGGCTGGCTTGAACAAAGTCACTTGATTATTTGCTTTGATAGTTGCCGCTTCTCTCAAAGGCCTGATATCATCCAAAATCCAAAAACCACGGCCATGAGAGCCAAGCACCACATCGTCATTCTTTAAAACCAAGTCACGGATAGGGGTGTCTGGTAAATTCAACTGAAGCGATTGCCAATCAGCACCATCATTGAACGAAATATAAACACCATGTTCGGTCGCCAGATAAAGCAATCCTGGCTTTTCTAAATCTTCACGAATGGCGCGTGCGAAATGGCCTGGCGCAATTCCATTGATAATTTTAGTCCATGTTTTGCCATAATCAGTGGTTTTGAAAACGTAAGGCTCACGATCATCGACCTGATAGCGATTGGCAGCAACATACAAAGTGCCTGGATTGAATTTGCTTTCTTCAATGATACTTACCCTTGAGAATTTAGGGAGTTCTTTTGGCGTAATATCAGTCCATTTTTTACCTCCATTAGTCGTGATGTGAATTTTACCATCATCAGAACCCGCCCATATCGTATTGACATCATAATTGGAAGGGGCTAAAGCGAAAACAGTAGCGTAAATCTCTGGCCCATTCATATCATTGGTAATTACACCACCCGTGATTCCTAATGTCTCAGGGTCTGCATAGGTCAAATCGGGACTGATTTTTTCCCATGTTTGTCCGTCATTGGTGGTTTTCCATACGTGCTGAGAAGTGGTGTACATGACCTTTGGGTCTTTCGGAGAAAACATGATAGGGAAAGTCCATTGCCATCTTTCAGGTAGAGCACTGGCAGGTTCGCCAGAGAAGAAACGCGGATAAACTTGAATGTCTCTATACTGGCCTGTTTTTCGGTTATATCGTGTCAATAGTGCCCCTTGACTTCCCGCATAAAACACATCTGGGTCAGTCGGACTTTGGGTAATCCAGCCACTTTCGCCACCACCCACAGCATAATGCCAACCATGGCTTGGTCCTCTGCCCAGCATATGATTCCACCCTTCAGAAGGCATGGCAATGGTACTGTTATCTTGTTGAGCACCAGCGACATGATAGGGTACATCGCTAGTAGTCATTACATGGTATAATTGAGTGGTAGTGTAGTCTTGTTCCGTCCAAGTTTTACCACCATTGATACTTACTGTGCCACCGCCATCATTCGAACTGATCATTCGCATAGGGTCATTCGGATCAATCCACAAATCGTGATTATCTCCATGAGGTGGGTTGATTTCTATATCGAAGGTTTTTCCGCCATCGGTCGATTTATAGAAGTTAACATTCAAACCATAAACCGTGTTTTTGTCCAAGGGATCGGCATAAATCCTAGAATAATAAAAAGCGCGTTGACGTAATTTGCGCTCGCTGTTTACTTTTTCCCAGGTCCAACCACCATCATCGGAACGGAAAACACCACCTTCATTCGCTTCGACAATCGCCCAAACCCGATTGTTGTCTACTGGAGAAACCGTAACACCGATTTTACCGATTGGGCCTTCAGGCATGCCAGGGTTTTTGGTTAACTCAATCCAAGTTTCGCCACCATCCAAAGACTTAAAAAGCTTGGAATCTGGACCACCTCCCCACATTTTCCATGCTTTACGGTAGACTTGCCATGTAGAAGCGTAAAGAATGTTGGGATTTGTTCGGTCGATGATAAGGTCGGCAGCACCAGCCTTATCACTTACATAAAGTACTTTCTTCCACGTATTCCCTCCGTCTTTAGAACGAAAAACGCCACGCTCTTCATTGTCACCATAAGGATGGCCCAGTGCCGCCACATAAACAATATTTGGATTGGTAGGGTGGATTCTGATCCTCGCGATGGCTTGTGTTTCTTTCAAACCTAAATGCCTCCAAGTTTTACCACCATCTGTGGTTTTATAAACGCCATCGCCTTGGGTGATGCTACCACGCAATTGCGTTTCGCCACCACCAATGTATACAATGTCTGGATTGGTTTCGGCTACCGCTACAGCACCAATACTGGAGGATGAGATTTGGCCATCTGTGACGGGAAACCATTCGTTTCCGCCATCAACGGTTTTCCAAAGTCCACCGCCAGTTGCACCAAAATAGTATTCATTGGGCCTGCCCGGACTTCCAGCACTTCCTAATGAACGCCCACCTCTTTGTGGGCCAATATTTCGCCATTCATAGCTTTGATAAAAAGAAGGGTCGACAGGAGGGACATTTTTGGCCGATTGGGCTAAAATATTACCTGAAAAGGCCACCATGCCAAAAACAAGCATGAAGCCAAAAAGTGATAGGTTGGTTTTCATTTTTTCAATTAAGGTTGAAAGGGAAAGTACAAAAAGATTATCAGCTTCTGGCAATAGATTATTTCAATGGCGAATCATTCCGATCTCCCAAGCATCACCAATCTATCGGTCTGTAATCTTTCAAGAACTTACCACACCAGTGCTTGCCCGTGTTGATGCCATCGAATAGTGGATCCATTACGCGAGCCGCTCCGTCAACGATATCCAATGGTGGTTGAAAATCGTGGACTTCTTGCTTCTTCTTAGATAGCTCGGCAGGGTCTTCATCCGTAACCCAGCCAGTATCTACCGCATTCATGTAAATACCATCTTTCGCAAAGTCTGAGGCTGCAGTGTGCGTCATCATGTTCAAAGCGGCTTTTGCCATATTGGTATGAGGGTGACGGTCTTCCTTATGGAACCTGTGGAATTTGCCTTCCATGGCCGAAACATTGATGATGTGCTTCATGCCGGTGTTTTCTTTTCTCATCAATTTAGAAAGGCGGTTGCAGAGCACGAATGGTGCTACGGCATTCACCAATTGCACTTCAACCATTTCTGGAGTCTCTATTTCTCCGAGTTTTAGTCGCCAGCTATTGGTCTTTCTTAAGTCCACTTGCTGCAAATCGGCATCGAGTTGGCCTTCTGGAAATACTTCTTTGGAAGGTAGCGAATTATCAAAACTGTAAGGAATCTGAGATAATTTGGCCGAGGCGCGAATGCCAATTCCTGGTTCTGGAGCATGCCAAGTTACAGAAAGGGTGTTATTCTTCTTATCTGTAATTCCAGTGGTGAGGTAGGAGAGTTCATCCAAACAATACTGATGATCCGCCAGTAAATCTTGAACATATGGAGTTAAGGATTGAAAAGGCTTTTCTTCATTCGCCATTAAGTGATGGTAAAAACCTGAAGGTCGCCTAACCGTTTGCGCAGCGTTATTAATCAAAATGTCAAGTCGATCATACTTTTGCTCTATGTAATTACAGAAAATCTCAACACTTGGAATATGTCTTAAGTCGAGGCCGTGAATTTTTAAGCGATTGCCCCATTCATTGAAATCAGCTTCCTTGGCAAAACGCATGGCAGAATCTACGGGAAATCTGGTGGTAGCGATTACCGTAGCGCCAGCGCGAAGCATCATCAGTGTGGCATGATATCCAATCTTAAGTCTTGAACCTGTAATTAAGGCCACTTGCCCAGTTAAATCAGCGGTTTGAAAACGTTTGGCATAATTAAAGTCCCCACATTCCTGACACATGGTATCATAGAAATGGTGCACTTTAGTAAAAACCGTTTTGCAGATGTAGCAATTGCGAGGTGATTCGAGTTCTGGAAGTTCTTTGGGAATTTCAGTAGGTGCAATGAGTTTTGGTGCTTCAAAAACAAGCGATTCTCTTGCAGAGCGGATGCCAGTGACCGCACGCGCATGTTTGTCGCGCTCAATCATTTTACGCTTGGCCGCTTTTTTGGCATCTTTTACCCATTTAGCGAACTCCTCTTTGTTGGGCCGAGAAAGCGCACCCGCAGCCTTGATCAATTGAATTCTTTTTGCTTCTGGAAGTTCGAAAAGTTGGTTGGTATCAGCCAATAGCTGTTCTAATGTTGCAATGCACTGTGCTATTTCTTCATTGCTAAGCTGCTTGTCGGCTTTGTCTTCCATGCTGATCCTTATGAATTGTTGGCACAAAACTACTGAATATCGCCATCAAAGGTAAAGCACAGCATAAATTTGTAGAACAGTGGATTTAAAGATTCAAATAGTAATTCAGCATGGTCCAAGCCCTATGTCGACCCGGATTATCCAAAAATTTATCCAGTCTGTAGTCAAGGCCAAATTCGACTTTGTGGTTGCTGTTGATGTAATAGCCTAAAACGCCAGAAAGCCTTTGTTCCCAATCCAATTCGCGTGTTTGATAGATCCCAATTTGTTCAGCTGACCAAAGTGTGTAAAACTCACCATCGTTCAAGGTTTGACCTTGTAAAGGGATTTCTAAAGAAAATCGATAACGAAGTCTGAGCCTAATGTCACTTTGGGGTTCGAAGGTCTGATCGGTCCTTAGTCGATGTCCAAAGCGAAGGGAGGAACTCCGTTTATTGAAAGTCACTTGTTGAATGGACCTAAATACAAAGTCTCCGTTTTCAAACCTCGCCAATCCGCCTAACCCAATACCCCAATTTGGGCTGAGCTGATAAGTCAGAAGACTCGTGGCGTCTGTTCTAATGTATTTATAGCCTTCAAGTCTTTCTTGATTTCGGTTCACAAAAGACTGTTGCATGGATTCCAATTGCCCGCTCACACGCCATTTTTCAGCCCAGCGATGGGAAACAGCGATTTCGGGTAAAAAGCCAAAAGTCAATTCTGATTGCGCTTTCAAGGTTTGGCCAATCACTAAAATGAGTAAAATAAAGTAATACCTCATCAATAATCCAGGTTGTCAGTAGCCCTTAGTTTTACTTTTCTTTTGCTCAAAAGAATGCCATTTCCATCAAAAAGGCCTTCCCATAAAGAGTATGAGCCCTCAATTATAGCGGTAAATTCAACTTCATATTTGATTGTGATCAAACTAGGGTCATTGTTGATTAGCGCTTGGCTCAACTTGTCACCAGTATCGCTGGTCCATTGTTCTTGAATTTTGGAGAGCTTGAATTTCTCGAATTGACGAAAAGAGGCAGTGAGGCTTTCCTGAGTTGTTTTAGTCAATTCAGACAACTTTCTTCCAATTTCAACATCTTCAATCGAGCCGTCCTCCGAGAATTCAACACTATAATTGATCTGATTCCATTTGAATTTAGCCTCGATGCTTTTGATCTGGGAGGTGGTTTCGCTATACCACTTTACTTTTTTAAGATTGGAAAAGGAAGCACTAAGCCAAGCAATGCTATTCGCAGGTACTTCTGTTTTTTTAATTCTCTGTTCAGCTTCTATCTTATCGTTTTGAGCGAAAATAAAAGTGGAAGAAAATAGAAAAAGGAAGAATGTGTATTTCATTTTTCAAGAATTGAATTCGGAGCTTTATACGAACATCTACAAATAATAGATGTGAGTAAATTCAAACTATTTAATTTACTAACAAATTAATGTTTCGCTCGATCTGGAATTAAAATCTGATCAATTTTTTAACCAATCCAATTAGGGTTTGTTTGTAAGCAAGGGTAACATTACCTAGTACTTTTCATAAATCGAAAGCACCTAAACTGCTGCATGAAGAACTTAAATAAATCCATTTGGATTTGTATACTTATTCTTTTTTCAATTCTAGTAAACCCCTTGTACTCACAAACAGGGCCTGGTGGTGTTGGAAATGCTAGTTCCAACATTCTTTGGCTAAGGGCAAATGACATCACAGGTCTCACTAATGGTGACGATGTATCTACTTGGACAGACGCCAACGGTATTTCACTGACCCAACCGAATAGTAGTTTTACACCTATTTATCAAACGGGAGTCATTAATGGTTTACCTGTAGTAAGATTCAACAAAACCAACGGTAGACTGCGGAGGGGAAGTTATGCTACTTTTCCTACAACAAATATCACAGCGATATATGTGAACCGCACATCAGATTCTGGTGATGGGGTGATTTCTTACGCCAGTACAGGGAGTGATAATGATTTTCTACTTTTCAGAAGTGAGAACCTCAATGTTTATCGTGGTTCGTCAAACATCGGCTCTAGCGTCAGTTTTAATAATAACGCTTTTCATATTGCCAACGCAAGTTGGCGCAGTAGTGACGGACGAGTTGAAGTTTGGAAAGACGGGAGTCAGAGCTTTACAAGTACAGGTTTTAGAACAGGAACTTCAATTCTTAGCAACGGCACGTTAGCCATTGCTGGAGAACAAGATTCTCAAGATGGAGGTTATGCAGATTCTCAAGCGCATTTCGGTGATTTTGCCGAGATAATAATCTTTAATACCTTCTTAAATACAGCACAAAACATCATCGTCAGTAACTATTTAGCTTCAAAATATAACCTGACAATCACGAACGATAGGTTTGCTTTTGATCCTACTTATCGATTTGACGTAGCAGGTATTGGAAGGCAAGATGCTGGTAATACACACACAGCGGCCATGTCTGCCAATATTTTAAGAATCCAAAATCCCAGTGATCTTAACGCGGATCCTGAATATTTACTTTTTGGACATGACAATGCTGATGCAACCACTGCATGGACAACTACCGAGGCGCCAAATAGCGGCACCAATATTCAACGATTAGCACGTGAATGGAGACTTGACGAAACTGGTGATGTTGGAACTATTGATGTCGTGGTTAATACTGCCGCCATGCCAACTTTACCAGCAGGCCATACCATGTACGCTTTAATGGTGGATGTTGATGGGGATTTTAGTAGTGGGGCGAGCGTGTATGAGATGGTTTTTTCTTCAGGGACAGAATACACGGTAACAGGTCTCAGTTTTAATGATGGTGATTATATGGCTATTGCAGCCTTAAGGCCAGTAATTCAGCATACAATTACCGCTTCATCTGGAAGCGAAACCGTGAATTCCTTAATTGGTGTTGAAATTAATTTTATACCAAGCACCAGCAAGACAGTACAAGTAAATACAGCAGATATTACTGCCACTTCAGGTAGTGATTATACAGCCTTAGTTGCTAATGTTGTCACCATAACAGCAGGAAATACCACTGCCAATTATACAGTCAATATTACCAATGATGTTAGTCCTGAGAGCAACGAAACATTTAGCGCAACCTTATCATCTCCATCTGCTGGACTTAATTTGGGAACAAATACGGTACATACTTATACCATTATTGACAATGATATTTCTAGAAAGGTATATTTTGATGCAGCATCTTCCAGTGGGTCAGAAGCCACTACAAGTGTAAATATAGGCTTGTCGATTAGTGAAGTTGATGCAGTGAATCCAACCACTGTCGATTATACGGTAACAGGTGGTACTGCAACGGGAACGGGTACTGACTTTACTCTAGCTTCTGGCACTGTCACATTTCCCGCTACGGTAACCGCAGGTACAATAAATGTTACAATCAATAATGAAACGTTGTTTGAAAATAATGAGACCATTATTATAAGCTTGTCTAATCCAACAAATTCAAATTTAGATAATACAATGCCTTTTGGTGGCACTGGTTTTATCGACCACACTTACACCATCAATAATGACGATACAGCACCAAGTATTCAATTTAACTCGACTAGTTCTAGTGGCTCAGAAACGGTGACTAGTGTGAATTTTCAAGTAGACTTAAGTACTGTTTCTGGCGCAAATGCTTCAGCAAACTATACAGTTGCGGGTGTTACTGCTACAGGAGGTGGAGTAGATTTTACACTAGCAAGTGGCACTGTAACGGTATTGGCAGGTAATTCTTCCGCAAACATTACTGCAACAATCATCAATGATACAGTCGAAGAACTCTCAGAGACATTCACGATCACATTATCAGCGCCAACGAATGCTTCTATAGGAACAAACACCATCCATACTTATACAATTATCAATAACTCAGTTATCGGCATTACAGGGCCTGGTGGCGTAGGTCAGGCTTCGAGTAACATACTTTGGGTAAGGCCAGAGGAACTGACGATCGTTGCAGATGGCACGGATATCACTGCTTGGAATGATTTTTCAGGAAATAATAGACACTTAAGTCAGGCAAATACATCTTTAACCCCAAGATATTACAACAATATTGTGAATGGAAGGCCTGTTGCACGATTTGAACAAGCGGATAATCGAATGGTACGAAATAGTTTTACTGGCTTTGCTTCAAATCAGATTAGTGCTTTTTATGTCAATAGGACAACGGATTCTGGTGAAGGACTAATCTCTTACGCGAGTTTAGCGAGCGATAATGACTTCCTGCTTTTTAGTAGTAATAGCCTTCAGTTTTTTAGAGGAACAAGCACAACGTCTGGGGTAAGCTTCAATAACAACGTATTCAATATTGCTGGTGCAACTTGGCAAAGTTCTGACGGAGCAACAGCTGTATGGAGAAACGGTACTCAAAGCTATTCTACTACCTTTCAAACTGGAACGAGCATAACTTCTGGTGGTACGTTGGCCATTGGAGGAGAACAAGATGGTGTGAATTCTGGCTATGATGCTGCACAGGCACATAGTGGCGATTTTGCAGAAATAGCCATTTACAATTTAAAGTTAAACTCTACTCAGGCCATTATTGTGCAAAATTATCTTGCTGCTAAGTATGGGCTTACCTTAGCGAGCAACGATGTTTATTTTCAAGACAACGCCTTGAATGGCGATTTTGATTATGAAGTAGCAGGTATTGGCAGAATTGGGTCTTCCGATTTTCATGCCGATGCTAAAGGATCAGGGATAGTGAGAATTAATGACCCCCAAGATCTTGATGATGAAGAGTTTCTAATGTGGGGACATAATAGCGCTTCATTAAATGCTACAAATACTGGCGATGTTCCTGCTGGTGTTTCTGCAAGATTTGAACGTGTTTGGAGGGTAAGCGAAGTGAACAGATCGGCTGGAGCGGTAGACGTTGGTGAGATCGACATTAGCTTTGATCTTACAGGTTTAGGAAATGTGACCATTACTGATTTAGTGTTATTAGTTGATGCTGACGGAGTATTCGGTACAGGTGCTATCGAAGTGGCTGGAGCAATCGATGATGGGGGAAATGTCTACAGGTTCAATAATGTGTCAGCCATTACAAACAATGTGTATTTTACCCTAGCAACCAGGGATTCCGATCAAACTCCCTTACCAATCGAACTAATTTCATTCACCGCGAGGCCCATTGAAAATTCAGAAGTAATACTTAATTGGTCCACTGTCTCAGAAACAGGCAATAGCCATTTCAATGTAGAGAGAAGTAACGATGGAAGTAATTTCGAAACCATTGCCTTTTTGCCTGGTGCTGGAGATAGTCGTACTCAGCTAAGCTATGAGTATACCGACAAGAAGCCTGGCTTGGGTAGAAGTTTCTACAGACTAAAACAAACAGATTTTAGTGGTGAGTTTGAGTATTCAGAATTAGTAAGTGTCTTTGTTAAGTCTGAACTAGAAGAAAATAATTATACCATATTCCCAAATCCTATATCTAATAATCAGTTCTTAAATCTTCAATATCAATCGAATAGCCAGCAAATGCTGTACATTAAAGTACTTAGTCTCAATGGCCAAATAGTAGAAGAGCAGATATCAGCTATCGAAGTAGGCAGCGGACGAATAGAATTGGATGCAAGAAAATGGCCAAAAGGTTTAAATGTTCTGAGGATTTTTAATCAAAATGGTCAGTCGAAAGCATTCAGGGTACTGGTAAATTAATTTTTAATTGAACAGTCTTACCGTATCTTAGGTTAGATTCACATTAAATTCTTTGATATGCCATTTTCATTACTCGCCAAGAGCTATTTATTGACTACTCTTGTGTTTTTCGCTATCGACCTAGTTTGGTTAGGTGTAATCGCTAAGAATCTTTACAACAAACATTTAGGTGGTCTCTTAGCCGAGCAAGTGAATTGGACTGCCGCTATTGTTTTCTATCTCTTGTTTATTATTGGAATTTTCATCTTCGCTATTCTGCCGGCCGTGGAAAAGGAATCGTTCAAGAATGCATTGATCTATGGTGCCCTTTTTGGCTTTTTTACTTATGCTACCTACGATTTGACGAATCTGGCTACACTCAAGGGTTGGCCCATTAAAATTGTATTCATCGATATCATTTGGGGTTCGGTGCTCACGGCAGCAGTGAGTATATCGGGCTATTGTATTACCAAATGGCTGGGCTCATGATGGGCTTAATGTTAGAAGTACTTGCCCTTGGTTTTCTTTATGCCTGCTTGTGGTTTAGTCTTTCGATTATTCTCAAACGAAATGACATCGCTGATATCGCTTGGGGAATCGGTTATATTCTGCTTTGTGCCTATCTTTTCTGGACTCAAGATTTAAGTGATTTAGCTATTTTGATGTATGCCTTGGTTACACTATGGGGACTAAGATTGAGCCTTCATATTGGCCTTCGAAACAGTAAAAAACCAGAAGACTTTAGGTACAACAATTGGCGAAAGGAGTGGGGCAAGGCATTCTATCTAAGGTCATTTTTACAAGTCTATCTACTGCAGGTTTTGATTCTATTGGTGGTGAGCACGCCTCTAATTATTGTTTCCGAATTTGGCTCAAACATTATAAATGTCTATTCCATAGTACTAAGCATTCTTTGGTTGATAGGCTTTATGTGGCAAGCCTTGGCCGATTATCAACTGACGCAATTTAAGAAACACAGAACAGACAAGGAGCAGGTTTTGCAAACTGGACTTTGGAAATATTCCCGACACCCAAATTACTTCGGTGAGATTTTAATGTGGTGGTCAATTGGATTGATTGCAGTTCCATTGGCCTGGGGTTGGATTGGTTTAATCAGTCCATTATTGATCAGTTATCTGTTGTTGAATGTTTCGGGCGTGCCGATGCTAGAAAAGCGATATGAGGGGAATTCTGCTTTCGAAGCGTACAAAAAGAAGACACCAGCCGTCTTCCCGAAATTCAGATTTAAGGATTGATGAACCTAATATTCCTGACAGCACTCAGGTTTTGACTAAGCGTAAGCCATTGCTTACCCTTATTTTCTGAAACATAGAGATTACCATTGTTGGTACCGAAAGCTATAGAATCTCCTCTTAAATCCATGGCATCGCGCAGCACGAGATCGAAAGAAGGGTTTGGCAGCCCTTGCGTTAGTGCCTGCCAATCTTGACCAGCATTATGGGTATAGTAGACGGCCAATCTTTGATTGGCCGGAATGCGCATATTGTCACTTTCGGCAGGAATTACCCAAGCTTCTTGATCATTGTCTTCTGCAATCACCATGGCAAAACCATACACTGCTTCATTTTTTTGATCGGTGATATCCTTCCAAGTGTTTCCATAATCTTCGGAACGATAAATTCCGCAATGGTTCTGCTGCCAAAGTACATTTGGGTTTTTCTTCGACTGTCGGATAGTATGTGGGTCATGCCCAACTTCACTATCGGAATTAGGCAAAAAGAAAGCTTTTAAGCCCTCGTTTGTCGGTTTCCATGCTTGGCCACCATTATAAGTTTGGAACACGCCCGCACAGCTTATTCCGACCATCAAATGATCAGCATCTTCTTGATCTAAAAGTAGGGTATGCAGAAAAGGGGAGTTGCTTCCTTTACCACCTCCTTGCCAAGTGTCTCTTGAAGGATGTTGGCTCAAACCCTCCAATTCTGACCAACTTTCGCCCAAATCGGTTGAAATGAACAAAGCGGCTGGTTCAGTTCCTATAAAAAGTTGAAGCTCATTATTGACTGTTCTACTTTCGATTGTCCATATGGATTTTAGAGAATAAGCACTGTTGGTGTTAAATTTAGGGGGGGTGACTTCCTTGAAAGTCTCACCTTTGTCAACTGACTGATACATCTTTGCTCCCCAATGTTTATGATTAATGGCTACCCACCAGTTTTGCGAAGCATCTTCATGAAATGCTCCAATGGGCATTCCTAAAAAGTGGATATCATTCAGAAGCCAACTTCCAACAACTTTTTCGTAAACAAGTAATCCTTTGTCTGTGCCTACTGCGATTTTCATTAGCCTCTTTAAATGGTCTGTATAAGATGAATTTGCTTTGAATCTGCCAACGAAAAGTCCTGTGGCGTGGTTCTTTCGCTATAATCGGGGTAGAAAGAGGGGTACATAAAATCAGTTAGCACTATTAAAATCACTTTTGCCACCAGTTTTTTTGATCAATCTTGTATTCTTGATTTCGATTTCATGAGAGAAAGCTTTACACATATCATATATGGTTAAAGCAGCCACCGAAGCTCCAGTTAAGGCCTCCATTTCAACGCCAGTTTTACCATAAGTATGGGCTTCGCAAAGAATCTCAACCAACAGGTTTTGTTTCAATTGAATGTCGATGCTTACTTTGCTGAGTGGCAAGTTATGACACAATGGAATCAATTCAGCAGTTCTTTTAGCGCCTTGAATGCCTGCAATGATGGCCGTTTGAAATACAGGACCTTTTAAGGTTTTAATTTCCCCATCCGCTACAAACTCTTGAAGACTAACAGGTAATTGAACTTCACTTTTGGCAATGGCGGTTCGTTTCGTTTCAATTTTATCGCCCACATCCACCATGTGAGGTTTGTCTTTATCGATATGGGTAAATTCCTTTGGCATAAGTTAAAATCGGCTTCTATAAGGTACAAAATCAAATACTTCTCCTTTTTTAAATGTGGACTTGTCGTCAGGAAGGATAATAAAACCATCAGCTGCTACCAAATTCGCGAAATCGCCTGAGCCATGACCAATAAAAGGATGAGCTACTAACTCAGCATTTTCATTGAAGGTCGTTGAGCATTCTAAAAAGTAGGTGAGAGGCGCAGGAAAGTTGACATCTTGATCAAGCTTGACTTTAATGCTGGTCTCACTTTGTTTGAGTGAAGTATTTACCCATGCTCTTATGTACACAGAGGCACACATAAATGAGCTTACAGGATTGCCCGGTAAGGCAAAGATGGTGGTGCCATTCGGGGCAGTACCGAACCAAAATGGTTTTCCAGGCCTTTGATTCACTTTATGAAAATGCTTTTTGACGCCCAATTCTTCTAAAACTTCAGGAAGAAAATCGAATTTACCTTTGGAGACCCCGCCTAATAAAACAATACAATCATGAGTTTCGATAAAAGTATTTAATTCTTTCTTGATCAATGCTTTATCATCATTCAAATGATGCATGGAAGTTTCAATATCGAATTGATTCAGTATCGCTTGTACCCCATAATTGCCAGATCTTCTGATTTGATGAGGTTCAGGAATATCATCAATCGGCACAAGTTCATCGCCTGTGGTAATAATTATTGCTTTGGGTGGAGAAAGTACCGATAGCTTTGACTTACCAATGGCCGCAGCAATGTTCACTTCAGGAGCACCGAGCCGAATTCCTCTTTTCACAATAACATCACCTTTGCGCTTGTCGATGCCCTCAAAATGGACATTCTGTTGCGGCATGAGGGCTTCGATATTGATAGTTGCCTTGCTGCCTTCAATCGTGATATCCTCGTATCGAACCACGGTATCAACACCAATGGGCATCATAGCACCTGTCATAATTTGTACACAATTCTCCCTATTTTGAAGTGTGTATTGAGCAGTGCCTGCAGCAATAGTCTGCTCAATCTCAAAGGTTCTTTGGCCTTGTTCAAATGCTTTATAATCAATGGCAATGCCGTCCATGGTTACCCGATCAAAAGGAGGGAAGGGACGATCAGCCACCAAGTCTTCATTCAAAATCAGTCCCAAACAATCTTTCAATTCCTTTTCAGTCTGAACTGGGGTAAAGGGATTGCTTTTAACGATACTTAATGCTTCTAAATAGGGGATGAATTCCATAAACTAACCGCCAATTGTGGCCATTGATTCGAATGAATTTGAATTTGTTTTTTCTCTTTGCTGCGCTTCAAAACCATCTTTCGCCCGATTGCTAAAGAGTTTTCTGAATTGGTCTTCGATCTCTAAATCTGTTGCGCCTTTGCGAATAAAGTCTCTAAAACTGAAAACACCTGAATCGTAGAGACAGGTTTTGAGCTCACCTTTTGGTGTCAATCTGATACGATCACAGGCAGTGCATATGGTACGCGTATAGGCTGGAATCACTCCAATCGAACCTTTCGCGTCAGGCAATTGATAATTGTGAGAGGTTGAGCTTTCATGATCGTTCAGTCGAACCGTAGCTGGATATTTAGTTTTAACGTGCTCAATGATTTGCTTTGCATTCCATTTGATAGGTGTGAAAAGCTTCCCGCCACCGTTGAAAGGCATTTCTTCGATAAATCGGACACTTACATTATGGGTTAAAGTCAATTCGCTCATCGGAATAATATCATCGATATTATGCTCTTGCATTACCACCATATTGACTTTGGTGCTGATACCGGATTCCATTAAAGCATGAAAAGAAGCGATTACTTGATCATACTCATCTCTTCTGGTGATTTTGAAGAAACGATCTTTGTCTAGGCAGTCTAAACTTAAATTGATCGCATCAATGCCGATGGCTTTCAGTCGAGGCAAATGCTCAATGAGATTTGTGCCATTGGTGGTAATATTCACAGAATCAATTCCTTCAATATGAGTAAGGTCTTCGATAAGGTCCATTATGTTCTTACGCACGAATGGCTCTCCGCCCGTAATCCTCACTTTGTTGATCCCCATTTTAGCCAAAATGCTGGTCAACCTTTTCATTTCTTCGAATGATAGGATTTGGGATTTGTGACTAAAGTTCAGACCTTCCTCAGGCATGCAGTAAAAGCACCTGAGATTACAGCGTTCGGTGACGCCTAACCTTAAATATCTGAGTTGTCTGCCGTGATTATCGTAAAGCAAGTGTATCTTCGTTCTAGAGGTTTTCACAAAATCCACCAAGCGTTTTAGCCATGATAGAAATAGTTTCAAGTATACGCAAATTAAAGAAAGAAGGGCAAGAACTTGCTATTGCAACGGTAGTGAATACATGGAAAAGTTCACCAAGGCCGGTTGGCTCGTCTTTAGTGATTACCAAAGCTGGAGAAATGATTGGTTCTGTGAGTGGGGGCTGTGTTGAAGGCGCTGTGGTAAAGAAAGGGCTTGAAGTTTTAGCTTCGAAAAAAGCGGAGCTTGTTCATTATGGAGTGACAGATGAAGAGGCTTGGGAAGTGGGTTTAAGCTGTGGGGGAGAATTAGAGATTTTCATCCAGCCCTTTTATCCTGATGCAGTTTGGGAGGAAGTAAATAAGCTGCTGGAAGAAGATACAGGCTTTTCATTACTTATGACATTGGAGGAAAAACCGCTCTACTCAATCGTTTTAGCAAATGGTGAGGTAAGCGGAACCTCCTTGGTAAAAGCGCAATTAGCCGAAATAGAAACTGCGTATTACGAAAGTGACAGCAAGACGCTGTTTTCAGGAAATCACTTTGTGATGACTTTCCCTAAAAAGCCATTGCTATTAATGGTTGGCTCCGCACATATTACCGTTGCATTGACCGAAATGGCACAAATGTTTGGCTTCGAAACCTTGCTAATCGATCCTAGGGCCACTTTCGCTACTAAAACGATTTATAAAACCAAACCCGATAAAATTCAGATTCGTTGGCCACAGGAAGTTTTGCCAAGCCTTGATTTGGATAAAAACACTTATGCTGTCATTCTTTCGCATGACCCTAAGATTGATGACGAAGCTTTGAAAATCCTTTTGAAATCGAATGTTCGGTACATTGGTGCATTGGGCAGTCGCAAAACGCATGCAAAGCGAATCGATAGATTGACTGCCTTTGGATTTAGTTCAAATGAACTGGATTTGATTCACGCACCTATCGGTTTGGACATTGGCTCCAAAATGCCACGTGAGATTGCCTTGAGTATTATGGCAGAAATCATTAAAGTGAAGAACAGTCCGCTTAGGACTCAATAATTATCGTAAGCTCCGTTTAACCAAGCCCAGAATCTTCCCAAAACTGTTTTTTTCTTGACTACTTTTTGCGCTTTCTGTGCTTTTGGCTTGTTAATTTTTGGTTCTTCAGTTACTGCTTTTGGAGTTAATGGCTGAGCCGATTTCTTTTTCTTTTTGGCCGCATTGGCCTTCTGTTTGGCTAATACAGTTTCTTTGTAGTGCTTTTCTTTTAGTGCTTTAAGATGCTTTTCTTCCGCTTCGCGCTTTTGTTTGGCCTCGCGCTCTATTCTTCTTCTTTCTAGTTCGATGCTGTTTGGCCTTGGCTTTCTTTCGGGTTGAGGTTTTCTATCTTCTGAAATGTTGTTTCTCCTGGCTTTTGGGACATCCTTAGCTTTATCTTCTGCTTCCTTTTCTTCTTTAACAGGCTTCTGCTTTGGTGCTGGTAAATCAATTTTCCCCAATACTTTCAATCCATCAAGCTTTAATTTGGGGGCTTTGATTAACTCAATGTCTTTGGTTTTTTCTTCTATTTCCTTTTCTAAAGAATAGATTTTAGGAGCTTCTACTTTTTTTACCTTAGGTTCTTTTAGCTCGATTTTCTTCGGAAGCACTTTTTTCTTTGGGGTAGGAACTTCTTCTTCTAATTCAACCTCTTTTGGTGCCTCTTCGATCACTTCGATTATCTCGACTTTCTTAGAGGCAATTCGAGTGGTAATCAATTGCTCTTGTTCTTCGGTAAGTTTGAAATTAGGGTCGTTTTCGATAGAATGCCCATTTTCGCTTAAAATATCCAAAAGCCGACTGGGGTTGACATCTAATTTCCGAGCTAATTGTCTGAGGCGCATTGTGTTGAATTTGGTGGGCAAATATAGCCATTTGACTTGCTCTTTATCAAGTTAAAGCTTGTACTATTCTTCGCAGTTTATGAAAGCCTATTTCAGCACTTTAAGTTCATCATGAACTAAAATTCTATAGGTCAGTCGTTTCCCGTGTTAGGGATCACCCACAAGTAGCTGTACCAATGCCAGTTGCCATCATTGTCTGGAATGGTAATCGTGAAGAGCGTTCTGCGTGAGCTCAAAGCAGTTTTTGGACGTATGGCCATTTTCACCAAGCCATCGCGATATATCTGCACCGACTTTAAACATTCGCTGCCCTGAACAAAACACTGCATTGACTCCACGAAAAGGCCCTCTTCTTTAAATTCCAGATTAATGCGAGGCTTGTCTATGCTTCCATTGTAGCCAGTTGAGATTGCTTCTGCTTTTATTACCTCAAGCCCTCGCATTTCTACCTTTTCTTTGAATTGGGTGAGTGTTCCGAAAGATTCGGACATGGGAAAACGAGGGCATTGAAATAAGTCTGATCCAGCATGAATCACCCCAGAATTTTGAGCAGCCGCGCCAATAAAGCCCATTTCTTTTAAAATAGGCTTCATTTCTTCATTGACTTCACCATAGGGATAAGCAAAAACAATAGGCGCCTGACCTAATGCTTGAGTCATTTGTGCTTGAGAACTTTCAATTTCTTGTCGGAAAAAGCTTTCGCTGGTCCGTTCAGAAACGTCAAGGAAATAGGGGTGTGTATTGCTATGATTTCCGATTTCAATTCCTTCAATTTGAGCCTTTTTAATTTGTTCCCAATCCATGAAGTCGTTTCCTCCAATGGTTGAAGTGTTCACGAATAAGGTGGCTGTAAAGCCATATCGCTTTAAAAGCGGAAGTCCATTTTCAAAAAAACTTAAATAACCATCATCTATCGTAATGGCCACTGTTTTTCCTTTTACCGCATCTGAGGTAATCATTTTGATGCCTTGAGAAAAAGTAACACTTTCAAATCCTTCCTCTTTCAAATATTTGAGATGCTTTTCGAAAGTGGATAGCGATATATTTGTAGAAGGATAACGATCATCACCAAAACGGTGATAAACCAACGAAACCACTTCATTGCGCTGAGCAAAAAGCCCAGAAGCCAATGATAGTAGTAAAAAAATAGCAAAGGATTTCATTAATAATTATCTGCTGTTTGAAAGTAAGAGGGGTCAATGCGGTAATCATCGTATTGAGTCAATTTGTTGAATCGGATCATGCTGGAAAGTTGGATTACATATTCTTCGCCTCTCTCGGAATAACGCCATAAATGCTTGATTAAACTGAAAGGGTCATCTGTTTCTAAACGCGCCATTCTAAACTCTCTGTAAGCATTTGTCCGTGCCACAGTTTTAAAATAGTCTTGTATAGATTCAGAAAAGTCGTGATACTTTCTCAAATAGATCGTTTCTTGAGCCCTTTTATACTTGGCCGCAATGCGTGGCTCTTTAGCACTGTACGACCAAATACCAAACATATTATTGGCTTCCTGAAATACCCTTGAACTTCCCCAGCCACTTTCAATAATGGCTTGCGCTAAAATAATACTATTGGGGTGTACCATCATTCGGTTGAGCAAAACAGAGCTTACATCGGTTTTGTATTCTTCGCAAAGTGATAGGTAGAAGGTGCTATCTTGAGCTGTCCAGTCTTTTTTTTCCAGCAATTCACGCACTTTCGTTCTTTTCTGTTTGATCCTGTGTTTAGCAACTAAAATGGCGGGCAATACTGCGGCAATGAATTTTTCTTTCTTTTGGTCAATGGGCAATGTATCGATGCCCATGATCCTAGAGTATAAAATGGGCTTGACCAACGAATCATTGATGAGCAAAATCTCATCAGGCGAATTCAACTCAACAAACTCTATTTTAAGCTCTTCTTTGTCCTCTTCTGATACTTCTTCGTCCGATGCACATGAAAATATCAAGCAGACACTGACCAAAACGATACTAGCGATTTTACCGATTGATCTCAAAGAACAGTTATCTAGCATGCTCAAATATATCAAAATTTAAATCTTTTGGAGTTTTGCTCATGAAAATCTAACCTAGTGCTACCAAAAGGAGTATTAATGCCCGTGTACGTATGATTCAATCAATTTGATGCTTACTTTCACCTTGGATTAAAACAAGCAAAAACCCAAACGATTTAGCAACACCCCAACTTCTGAAATGTTAAAGTCTGACCTTTTCGTTATACGAGATTATGTAATCGGCTGGATTATCGCCATCGGCCTTTGGGTGATTGTAAGGACATATGGCGTGGAGCTAAATACGCCTGCCGATCCTCAGCCACACCATGCACTTAGAATGGTGTTGACCTTTGGCCCAATTGCGGGAGTATTATTTGGAATTACTCAAATCAAAGTGGAACGCTATTACTACCGTAGGATCCCACTTTGGAAGCTGACGATTTTAGGTTTTATCCAGAACACATTTATCATGAGCTTGATGATGGTGCTTGCCTACAATTTTTTTAAACACATCGTTGGATTTAATCGAGAGGTCAGTTTTTTCGAGTTCATTTCTAACCCTTCCGCCATTTTGGTTTTCTTTTATTCCCTGTTGGTGAATTTTGTATTGGCCAGTTTAAGGCAAATCAACTTATTGCTGGGCCAAGGTAATTTAAGACGGTTTATTCGTGGCGATTTTTATACTCCAAGGGTGGAAAATCGTGTTTTTATGTTCATTGATTTGAAAGGATCTACGACTATAGCCGAAAAGCTTGGTCATATCAGCTATAGTCAATTTATACAAGATTGCTTTTTCGATCTTAAAGTTGTGCAACAACATAGGGCAGAGGTTTACCAATATGTAGGTGACGAGGTGGTACTAAGCTGGAAGAGTTCCAGCAATTTTGACTATGCCCATTGTATCAAAGCTTATTGGGCCTTTGAAGATCAACTTTTGAAAAGAAAAAGCTATTACGCGAACAAATATGGGATTGAACCTTATTTCAAGGCTGGCTTAAATGAGGGAGATGTTACGGCCTCTGAAGTGGGTGAAATTAAGAAAGAAATTGCCTACCATGGTGATACGTTGAACATTACTGCCCGTATTCAGGAAATGTGCAACTCAGTTGGTAAAAGTCTACTGGCCTCAGAAACTTTCATCAATAAACTTAAAGACAAATCTCTTTTTCAAATTCAGTTTGAATGTGAAGAAACCCTAAGAGGCAAAATGGAGAAAGTAAAAGTATATTCCGTCAATAGAAAATAGTTGAAAAGAACATGAAAGACTCAAAAGTAAACGTGCTCAATAAGTTTGATCTATTCAATGACCACTGGAAGCCTAGAATCATTGGCGAACTCAACGGGCAATTGGTCAAATTGGCCAAACTAACCAACGATTTTGTCTGGCACAGTCATGAAAATGAAGACGAACTATTTTTAGTTTGGAAAGGCGAGCTGATCATGGAATTTAGAGATAGAACCGAAGTGATCAAGGAAGGCGAAATGATTATTGTGCCGAAAGGAGTGGAGCATAATCCGAGGACTAAAGATGGAGAAGAAGTCTGGGTAATGTTGTTTGAACCAGCTGCCACCTTGCATACAGGAGCCGTACAGCACGAAAGGACTCATAATAATCAAGCATGGATTTAAAATTGCTCTAAAATCGAACTTCTTTTTGAATCAATGGCTTGTTAGGTATTCAAAAGCGAAAGCCTTTATTTTGCATTCAGAAAATCACGCTATGAAGTTATCTGTTGTTGTTACCGTTTACAACGAAGAGGACAATGTCATTCCGCTTTGTCAGAAAGAATATGAAGCCTTAGAGGGCATTGACTACGAACTTATCTTGGTAGATGACGGCTCGAAAGACAATACCGTCAAAAACATCAAATCCGTGGCCAATGACAGGACTAAACTACTGATTTTCAACAAGAATCATGGCCAAAGCACAGCCCTTTCTGCTGGTATTGATGCTGCCGAAGGCGATTACATCGTTACCATGGACGGGGATTTGCAAAATGATCCAGCGGACATTCCTAAACTGATGGCCAAACTTGAAGAAGGGGAATATGATGTAGTAGCAGGAGTAAGGGCCAACCGACAAGACGGTTTCTTCTTAAGAAAATTCCCTAGCAAAATAGCTAACTGGATTATTCGAAACACAACTGACGTCCGACTTTCTGATTATGGTTGTTCTTTAAGGATTTACAAAAAAGATATTGCTAAGAATTTAGGATTGTATGGCGAGCTTCATCGCTTTATTCCAGTTTTGGCTAAGCTACAAGGGGCCGAAATGACCGAGGTGGATGTTAACCATCATGCCCGTATCCATGGAGAATCAAAATATGGCATCAACAGGACCTTTAAGGTAATGGCCGATTTGATCCTGATGATTTTCTTTCAGAAATACTTTAGAAAACCAATGCATTTATTTGGTGGTTTGGGCATCCTGACCTTCGCTTCTGGAATGTTAATTAACCTGTATTTGCTCATAGTTAAATTTGGTTATGGTGAAGATATCTGGGGTAGACCTCTGTTGCTACTTGGTGCCATTCTGGTTTTAGGAGGTATCCAATTCATCACGGTAGGGATCATTGCTGAATTGATGATGCGTACTTATTACGAATCTCAGAACAAGAAAGTCTATCGTTTAAAAGAAGTGTTTGTTGGACAAGTCAAAGCTTAAAAAGCTCCTCAAGCTCGTTTTTCAAATTGCTATTGCAGCCGTAGCCATTTACTTTGTGCTGGGTAAAATCGATGTTAATGAGTATAAATCAAGACTTTTTGGGATTGACATCTTATGGTTGTTGTTGGCCATAATCGCATTCAACGCATCAAAAATACTGAGCGCTTTTAGACTGAATATCTTCTTTACGGCATTAGGCCTAAAGCTTCAAAACCACTTCAACCTCAAGCTATATTATGTGGGCATGTTGTACAATCAGGTGTTTCCTGGGGGCATTGGAGGAGACGGTTATAAAGTCTACTTGCTCAATAAACAGTTCAAAACCCCTCTTAAAGGCTTGATTTCGGCAACTTTATTAGATCGAATCAGTGGTGTTGTGGCTTTAGGTTTTCTAGCCTTCATTTTAGCCTTGATAGGAGGTGAGAGTTATCAACTTCTTGGCGCTTATGGAATTGTATTATGGATTTGTTTATTGATGGCCTATCCTGCTTATTATATTCTGGTACACCTCTTTTTTCCTACTTTCAAAAAGGTAAACCATATTACTAATCTCCAAGCGCTGGGTGTACAATCATTGCAAGTATTGTGTGCTTTTTTTATGCTGAAGAGTTTCGGGATTAGCGAAGGATACCTGAATTACTTTACACTCTTCTTAGTGTCTTCTGTGGCAGCCGCTCTGCCAATCTCTTTACCTGGAGGCATTGGTGTAAGGGAAGGGGTAATGGTAACTGGTGCTTCGCTTTTTTTACTGAATGAGAATGCCGCTGCCGCATTTGCTTCATTATTCTTCCTGATTACTTTGGTGAGTTCGCTTTTTGGATTAGTCTTTTTGAATTCAATTAAGTCTAAAACAAATATTTAATTCTTCTGTTTATTTTGTGCAAGTCGCTATTCAGTATTATTTTCAATGCTCATTGTTCATTTTATGGTAAGAAGTATTTCCTTAACACTTTGTGTGTTATTCTCTGTAATAAATTTAAATGCTCAAATAACTGTCAAGAAGCTAATTAAAGAACATAAACAGGTTGTTGAATCATACATAAAAAATTCTAGTCATATCGACTTTGAAAACTTTTCGGCAACTGCAAACGGGCAGATGGGTGAGATAAAATTTCCGCTCAGACTATATAAAAAAGGGCCCTTAAGTAGGTATGAAATGGATTTCATGGGGGCTCTGTTTTATTCAGTATCAAATGATACCCTGAGTTGGTCTTTCAATCCAATAACAAAAAATTTTGAATTTGATAAACCTGAAAGTTCAGACATGGGCTGGTTATCGATTGATGCTAAAAGTGATAAATTATTAGCTTTTCTAGACAGTGGTTTTGTAGGCGAATCAGTAGCTAATGTGAAGCTGGATTCATTGGATTTATTAGAATTAAAGATTGTCAAAGACAATGAGACGAAGCTGTTTTACTTTGATGATAAGACCTTTTTATTGAGAGGTGAAAAATGGGAAAATTACGAATACTATTATTCAGGATACAAGGATTTTCAAGGCCTATTGTTACCTACCATTTACATTGATAAAAACCAGAAAGAGGGTGAGGCGATATTCGAAATTACCGATTTTGGGCTCGGTTTAGTTGTAGATGACTCACTTTTTGTAATGACTGAAGCTGTGATTGAACAGTATAATCAACCCAAAGAACAAAAGGTAAACCTTGTTCAACAGTATTATGACGAAGGACAAGCATTAAGGTCTGATGGCAAAAATCAAGAGGCTATAGAGATTTTTTCGAAGGGTCTTGAAAGAAATCCTAATGATGTGAATACGCTAAATGTTAGGGGTTTGGCTAAAATTAGTATGGGAGATTATTATGGAGCTATAGCGGATATTTCTAAAGCCATTGAATTCGATAAGGGTCAAAGGCCTATCTTTTTCAATAACTTAGGTTTAGCAAAGTATTATTTGGGCGACTATAACGGTGCAAAAAAGGACTATGAAAAGTCGTACTCAATGGATTCAACCTCAGCCTTAGTGGCCTCAAATTATGGATTATTAATGTTTAAATTTAAGGAGTTTGATGTCGTAGAAAAATTCTATTCAAAAGCCATTAGCTTAGATTCTTTAAGTGCAACTAGTCATTATTATCGAGCCATTGCCCGAGCGGAGCTTGGAAAATATGAAGAGGCCTTAATAGATTACAATAAGGCTATTGTTATGGGGATGGAATATGCTGATTTATTCAATTACAAAGGCGTGACGCTCTACAATCTTGAGGAATATGATGAAGCGCTCGAATCTTTTAAAAAAGCGACAAATTTAGATTCAACAAATACGCAGTTTCAATATAATTTAGGACAGACTTATGAAAATTTATCTGATTATAATCGCGCTATTGAGGTCTATGATTATTTAATCTCCTTAGATAGTGCTTTGCATGGGGCTTATTCGAACAGAGCGCTAGCATACTTCGAGGTATCTCTATTTACAGCTGCTATGCGTGATATCGACAAAGCAATACTGTTAAGTCCAAATAGTGCTGTCTACTATGATTACAGAGCTTATATTAAAGAAGAGTTAGGCGATTATAACGGAGCAGTCGATGACTATACAATGTCCTTAAACTTAGAACAAGATTCAAACATTTATTATCGGAGAGGTCTGGCAAAAATTAATTTAAGCAACAAATATGATGCATGTCTAGACTTCAAAAAGTCCTCAGAATTAAATAATGAAAATGTTAAAAATGCCTTAGCCGAACATTGTAAGTTAAAGTAAAATCAGTAACTCAAAACAGTCACCGTTCCCTTTCCGATTTCGTTGATTGTAACTACAAACACCTTATCATACTCGCTTTCGTTAAGGTCGGCAAACTTGGCGTCACCTAACAGGTAATTGGCCACCTTGGGCGTAGTATTTGAATGTCCTGAAATCACAATTGTTTTTCCTTTGTTTTGAGCCCAAGCTTCTTTCAAAAAGTCCATGCTGCTTGGATTGTATTCATTAATACTCAAAGCATATTTATCGGCTAAGGGTTGAATTGTTTGCTGAGTTCTTTTGTAAGGGGTGGAGTAAAGCACATTTATATCTACATGCTTTAAAAGTGCGACTAAGTTTTGTGCTCTTTCCATACCTTCTTCATTAAGCGAAGGATTTCTTGGATCATCAGTACCTTTTTCTGCATGCCTGATTAAAATAAATGTGGTTAAAGTACTTTCTTCTTTTACCTCTTGGGCTTGTGCGCAACCACTAAATAACAGATAGAAAACAAGAGAGATCGATGCTAAAAATTTCATGACAGGAAGTTTAAAAGACTTAAGATATAAAACAGAAAAGATACAGCAGAAAGATAAGTAAGTATTTACTTAAACGGTTTGCCTTAAGCCAAGTCGTCAATTTCTAATGCTTCCAAAATATCGGCCATTTCATCAAAATCTTTATACCCAGGTCGGATTTCATTTCCGCCTCGAATAGATATGCCCTTTATTGGCCCCTCAATTATGTCATTCACAGATGTGGCATCAAAGCCCGAGGCCAACACCAAGGGAAACATCTTGGCTAGTTCATTTATTTCTTCAACTGAACGCTCAGATCCATCGAATAAAATATAAGCCAATTGGTGTTTCGAAATTTCCCAAGCTTTTAAGGCACTTGATTTGTCGGTTGTAGCAAAGCAAACTTTTAAACCTGTTTCAAGAGCTTCGCCAATTTGTTCAAGCTTTTCTACTTGAATCAGGTCAACCTCATAATGAGAGATTAAGTCAATTATCGCAGTGCTATCAGTTGTAATTTCAGCTACAAACTCAACACCAGAAAGCCATCCTTTGATTTCTTTAAAAACTTGAGGATCAACATAATTGAGGCTACTTTCTTCAATTTCAAATCCAAGCTCATTCACTTCCATACCTGCGCAATACCGGGCATCACTTAGATTGTTAATTCCACTCACTTTTACAAAGGTTTTCAGGGCCATAATTGAACTACTTTATATTGAATTGATCGATTGAATTTGATCCAAGGACAAAACTAAATGAATTAGAACTGTTTTACAGCCTTTTTAGGAATTCTTGTGGCATCAAGCGCAATATTGCTTTTTTGAACCTTAGATTACCTTTAAATTTATCAACAAGTACAGCTTAATCTCGTATCTTTGGTCGGGTGAATTGAAGAAAATGGTAGTACGAATTAGTCGTAGTACCATTTTTATTTTATACTCTATCCAAATCAAAAGCGTTAACTAATTCTGATTTGAATCTTATGTCGAAGAACATTTTACTCCTGTTTTTCATACTTGCTTTAGGCATTTCTGCTTGCGGATCGAGTGATGAGTTGATCCCTGCCGCTGATCCTTCCACTGGAGTGACTTATTTCTATATGGTTGAAAATAAGTACCGCGAATACAATGTCCGTGAAATTAGATACACTGGCGTAGGCATGAGCGATACTTCTGTTTATCAGCTGCGCGAAGAGGTGAAGGAGGCATTTGTTAATTCACAGGGCGAAGAATCTCGGCTAATACACAGGCTTACGAGGCCAGATGCCAATACACCCTGGCGGCTTGATTCAGTATGGACGATCCGAATCGAACGCGACAGGGCAGTTTCTATCGAGAATAATATCCCTATCGTAAAAATGGTTTTCCCTGCCCAAACAGACAGGACTTGGGACGGGAATATCTACAACACAAGGGACACTGACCAGTTTAGAATCATCAATTTTGGTGCACTTACTAACATTGCTGTGAATGACGACCTAGAGGCAACCACCACGATGACTATAGAACAAGAAAATGACGAAGACGGCATTACCTTCAAGGATTTTAGAAGAGAAATTTATGCAGATAGCATCGGTTTGATTTCTAAACAATACGAGGTACTCAAGATCTGTACAAGATCAGAATGTGAGGGATTGACCGTCATCCAATCTGGCAGATTTTATCGTGAGACCATTTTTGCGCATGGCTTTATTGATGAGGACGGTAATTAAGACCCTTTTTTTCAGCCTTTTTATTAGTAATGGGCTCTCCGCGCAAGACCGTTACATGGTTTTTTTTGTGGATAAATCAGGAACCGACTTTAGTATTGAGCGTCCAATTGAATTTCTTTCGCAACGCGCCATAGATCGAAGATTAAGGCAGCAACTCCTGATCGTGGAAAATGATTTACCTGTCAATGCAGCATATTTAGAACGATTGAGCGACTTAGGTGCTGAAGTTTATTTCCCTACAAAATGGATGAACGGAGTGCTGGTTCAAATGGAAGCCGACTTAATTCCCAGAATCCAAGAACTACCATTCGTGAAGAGCATTGAATATGTAGCTCCCGGTGCAGTGCTGTCCGATAATGTAAATGGGGATTCTTATGCAGCATTTACGGAAGAGGAGGCATCCGCTTCGGCCTTTCAAAACGAGATTTTGGACATTGACATTATGCACCAAGAAGGATTTCGAGGGGAAGGAATGATGGTTGGTGTTTTTGACGGTGGTTTTTCAAACATAAGCCAATTAGCACCTTTGTCCCATTTATTCAGTTCCAATAGGATTCTGTTGACCAAAGACTTTGTGATCAATAGGAATAACGTGGAAAACAATGAAAGCCATGGTACTCGGGTACTTTCTGTTATGGCTTCTAATGCTGAGGACGAATATATTGGAGCTGCTCCAGCTGCTGATTACCTGCTTTTTGTGACGGAAGCGCCAGGAGAATTCAGAGTGGAAGAGTACAATTGGCTGTTTGCAGCTGAGATGGCCGATAGTGCCGGGGTTGATGTGATCAATACTTCCTTAGGCTATTCAGAATTTAATGATAACAGCATGAACTACAGCTATGCCGATATGGATGGCAAAACTACGGTAATTACCAGGGCAGCCAATCTTGCGGCAAGCAAGGGCATACTTTTGGTCAATAGTGCTGGTAATCAAGGAAATGATGCTTGGAACTTTATCACGGCTCCTGCGGATAGTGAAGCTGTTTTAGCCATTGGAGCCATAAATTCTGCTTTTAGCCGAGCAACATTCAGCAGTTTTGGTCCTTCAGCAGACGGAAGAATCAAGCCAGACCTGAGTGCTTTGGGGCAAGGAACGGCTGTCGTTACAGCAAACGGTACTATCGCCAATCAAAACGGCACCTCTTTTTCTTCGCCTATTGTAGCGGGTTTGGTCACAGGTTTTTGGCAGGCTTTCCCTTCACTTACTAATTTCGAAGTCATTCAAATCATGAAAGAGAGTGCCAGCCAATTTGCCTCGCCAGACAATGAATTGGGCTATGGCATACCGAGCTTTGTGCGGGCTGCTGAATTGGCCAGCAATTACGAAACGCCAATCGAAAGTGGGGTAGTGGCTTATCCTAATCCAATTACGGAAGAAACCTTTACTATCGCGCTAGAGCCACAATATTTTGAAAAAGAAGTGATATTAACCCTTTTAGATCATCATGGTAAAAGGCTCTTCGAAACCAACATATTTCCAACACAGTGGAAGAATAGATTCGAAATCGATTTGGTAAATGCTTTGGCAGGACTCTATATTTTGGTCATCCAAACCAGTGATCAACGAACGGTTAAAAAGTTGATCAAATATTAGATTATATTTGGGCATGAATGCTCCGATTATAGCCCCATCTGTTTTAGCTGCTGATTTTGCGAACCTTCAGCGTGATATCGAAATGTTGAATGAAAGCCAAGCCGATTGGATCCACATCGATATTATGGATGGTGTATTTGTTCCTAATATCTCTTTTGGAATACCGGTGTGCGAAGCCATCAATAAATATGCAAAAAAGCCTTTGGACGTACATCTCATGATTGTCAACCCTGATCGTTATTTAGAAGCTTTTAGGAATGCAGGTGCAGCAACCATTACAGTCCATTTCGAAGCATGCACCCATCTACACCGCACTTTACAAGTCATAAAATCGCTTGATTGTAAAGCTGGCGTGGCAATTAACCCACATACCAACGTACAACTGCTAGAGGACACCATCAAAGATATTGATCTGGTCTGTTTAATGTCCGTGAATCCAGGTTTTGGAGGCCAAAAATTCATTGAAAACACTTATAAAAAGGTGCGTCAACTGAAAGAGATCATTGCTGAAAATGATGCAAAAACGCTGATCGAAATCGATGGGGGAGTGAATGCTGCTAATGCACCCCTGCTGATGGAGGCTGGTGCAGATGTTTTAGTAGCTGGAAGTTTCGTATTTAAGTCTATTGACCCAATTGCCACGATAGAGGAGTTAAAACTCATTTAAGTAATAGATTAGACAACCTCAAAACCTTTTTGGAAAGTCATTTCGCGGAAATCCTTTCAAATCTTTAGAGGTGATTATGAATTACTAAAAGAATGCCCTTATGGGATAAAAGGTTCTCCTCTCTAACTTAATTCTGAAGATTTATTGCAATGGCTTAATTAAGCGCTTTAGCCACCTCTTCAATGGTTTTCTTGGAGTTTCCGATAAAAATCTGACCATCAATAATAAAGACAGGCCTTTTTAAGAAGGTATATTCCTCCAAAATATAATGCTTGTAATCCGTTTCTTGTAGTTCCATTTCGTGAAGCCCCAAGGCCCTGAATTTCATTGCTTTTCGACTAAATAGTGTTTCGTATGTGCCTGCAAGTTCATGCATCTCATCGATTTGGGCTTCTGTGATGGCTTCGCTTTTGATATCTTGCCGTTCAAATCCTTCCAAATCCAAACCGTCCATAATTCTTTTGCAGGTAGAGCAGGTGGAGAGGTAGTATACTTTTCTCATTACTTGTTTTAATTTTTAATGGGCTTCAAAAGTAGAAATTCACATCAATATTTCATCACACAGCGCTCAATAGGGCTTCAAATCAAAGCCGTTCGAGTAAAATTCGCTTGGCTTTTCTTCGAGAAGGCCCAAATCCGAACCGTATTTTTGGCGATAGTCGATTTTTAGTGTTTTTTTCTCTTGCATCTTTTAAAGGAAAGACATTATTTGGAAGATTAAAATTAACACTGAACTTCAAAGAGGAGAAAAAATGATGAAAACATTGACAAAAGCTTTACTTGTGTGCTTGATGATTGGTCTAAGCTCAACTGCCGTTAAGGCTCAAACGCTAGAAGAGCAAGACATGAAAGATTATGCTATCATTATGTTAGCTCAAAAAGCAATCACCGACAAAATCAGTCCTTATGTAAATGAATTGATTGAAAAGCAAGAGGGCATAGATGGTAACAGGTATGCCGAATTGGATGCTGCTGCCAAAGGTGATGTAAGTAAACTTCCTGCCGGAACTACTGATTTCGAAAAGCAATTTTATGCTACCATTCAAAAAAGAGTGAAAGACAGGACCGATGCCGCTGGTGACGTGGTGAATAATTTGGCGAAATACACCTTAGGTGCTGCCAAATACAAAGCAGCAAAAGCAGCTTACGCCAAAGGCGGAGATGCTAAAGCTAAGATTGATGCTTATATGGCAGACTTATCCACAGAGAAACCTTAATCAACCTTAATATACTAAATCAGAAAAGGTCGCGAGTAATTGCGACCTTTTTTGTTGCCCATCAATAATAAATAAGATAGTTTGGCTTTTATATTGTAGAAACCGATTTTCATTGAAACGACATCTCTTTTTCATCTCTCTTACATGCCTTGTATTGTGCATCTCTACCAATGCTAATGCCCAGCTTTTCAAAAAAAAAGATAAGCAAAGTGCTTTAAAGGCATTTACCCCTGGTCAAGCACAGGACCCCGCAAAGGAGAAAGACTTAATGGTGAGTCCCGTCAGGAAAATGCTCAATAAGTTTAACCTTCAGCTCGAAAAAGGATATGGCTATTTTAGCTACGAAAATGAACTTACCGATGTCAGCGTGGTCCGCAATCCTAGAGGAGACCTTTTGTACATCGTACCCATAGGACAGGAAGCGCAATCAGATGGGCCGTTCAACGCTTATAGCAATTGGTTCAATGATTTATCGCCAACCGACATTTTTAGAATAGATGACGACTCGCAAATCGTAAGAACGGATACCACGGCATTTGTTTACCAAAACAATGGTAGAATAAACCCTTTGACCTTGCGCGTCACTTTTTCTTTCAATAGGGTGGATAGGTTGCAACTAAAAACCACAGGTGACAGGGTAATGTCAGATGATGAGTTTTTGCGAGTAGGTGCGGGGATCAGTACTGGCACTTTAAAATTCAGAAATGCTGTTCATACGCAAGAGGTTGATTTGAGAGTAGGCAATTTTATTTTGCCTCAAACCAAGATTTCAACTTCCAAAATGTTCGGCTCTATTTCCTATAACGCCTACAAATTCGTTGACTTTTCTGTTTGGGTGGATTTGGCAGGTGGGGTTTGGAAAAGCAAGGCTGCTCACCTCAATCAAGAACTCGTTACCTACGATCCATTCTTCAATGTCGGGCTAATGTTCGAATCAACGATTTCAAAATACTTCAAACTCTACGTGAGGCCCTCGTTCGAAATGAGAAAATACAGTTTGGCCGATGAGTTCATTACCACCACCCATGCCTTTAGTATTTTTTCGGTGGACTTCGGGGCATTGATCAAGTACCCGACTTACCCAAGAAATAAGCACGGTGCCAACCGCGTACAAATGGAACATGTATTTAATGGAAGAATTTACCGTGGAAGATCAATTTTTCAACCCCAAAATCCTAGAACTGGCAAGTTCGGTCAGAGCAGGAAAAAAGTTGTGAAGTACGGAAAAGGAAATGGTTGAAAAAGCCCTGATTTGACGACATTTTTAGCCTTTTCTCCAACATTAATTAGTATCTTGCTGCCTTTAGATTTCACGTATTTTTAGAGTAAATGGCAGAAGGAACGAACGAGACAATCATCCCCATTAATATTGAAGATGAAATGAGGGGAGCCTACATCGACTATTCTATGTCGGTGATTATTTCAAGAGCTTTACCAGATGTAAGAGACGGTTTAAAACCCGTACACAGAAGGGTACTTTACGGAATGCTGGACCTCGGTGTCAATTGGAATAAACCTTATAAAAAATCAGCAAGAATTGTAGGAGAGGTGCTGGGTAAATACCACCCACACGGTGACTCTTCAGTTTACGATACCATGGTGAGAATGGCCCAAGAGTGGTCGCTGCGCTACCCTTTGGTAGACGGACAAGGTAACTTTGGTTCTGTTGATGGTGACTCACCAGCAGCAATGCGTTATACTGAGGCACGTTTAAGACGTATTGCCGAAGAACTCTTGGTAGACATTAACAAGGACACCGTTGATTTTCAATTCAACTTTGACGACTCTTTAAAAGAGCCTTCAGTGTTGCCAGGTAAGCTTCCCAACTTACTTTTGAACGGAAGTTCTGGAATTGCGGTAGGTATGGCCACCAATATGGCACCCCATAACCTTACAGAAGTGGTCAATGGTACCATGGCCTATATTGACAATAACGACATCACGGTCGAAGAATTGATGCAGCATGTTACCGCCCCTGATTTTCCTACGGGAGGAACGATTTATGGCTATACTGGCGTAAAATCGGCCTTCGAAACAGGTAGGGGACGTGTCGTTTTGCGTGCGAAGTCCGAGATCGAAACCATGCCATCTGGTCGGGAGCGAATTATCGTTACGGAGATTCCTTACATGGTGAACAAAGCCAGCATGATCGAGAAGACCGCAGCTTTGATCAACGAAAAGAAAATTGAGGGCATTTCCGATTTAAGAGATGAGTCGGACAGAACGGGGATGCGCATTGTATACGAGTTGAAAAAAGATGCCATTGGCAATGTGGTTTTGAACAATTTGTTCAAGTATACGCAACTACAATCGAGCTTTGGGGTGAATAATGTAGCACTTGTAAAAGGCCGACCTTTAACGCTCAATCTCAAGGACTTAATCAAATACTATGTAGAACATAGGCATGATGTTGTCGTTCGAAGAACACAGTTTGAATTGAACGAAGCCGAGAAAAGAGCGCATATCCTTTTGGGCTATTTAATCGCCCTCGATAATCTCGATGAAGTGATCGCCTTGATCCGAAATTCAAGGGATCCTGAGGTGGCCAAGACCGGCTTGATGGAGAAATTCGACCTTTCTGAAATTCAGGCCAAAGCCATTTTGGAAATGCGTCTGCAAAGGTTAACAGGACTAGAGCGCGATAAAATTCAAAAGGAATATGAAGAAATCATGGCTTTGATTGCCAGACTTCAGGAGATTTTGGAGAAGGAAGAATTAAGAATGCAAATCATCAAAGACGAGCTGACTGAAATCAGAGATCGTTATGGCGATGAGCGCAGAACAGACATTATCCATTCTGCGGAAGACTTCAGTGCAGAAGATATGATCCCTAATGAGGACATGTTGATTACTTTTTCACACTTGGGTTATGTAAAAAGAACCTTACTTTCAGAATACAGGACGCAAGGTAGAGGTGGCGTAGGTTCAAAAGGAGCTGGCTCGAAAGAGGATGACTATACCGAATTCTTGTTCACCGGTATGACCCATGATTATTTGCTCATTTTTACAGAGTATGGAAAAGTGTTCTGGAAAAAAGTTTGGGAACTGCCTGAAGGAAGCAAAACTGCCAAAGGTAGACCTGTTCAAAACTTGATCAATATAGAATCAGGAGATAAGGTACGTGCTGTAATTAATGTAAAAGACCTGAAAGATGAGGACTACATTAATAATAACTTCGTGATCATGTGTACCGAGCAGGGCACCATCAAGAAAACTTCTTTAGAAGCTTATTCACGCCCAAGGACCAATGGAATTAACGCCATTTCCATCAATGAAGGAGACCGCCTTTTGGAGGTAAAATTCACGAATGGAGACAATCACATCATTATTGGTGCTAAATCTGGCCGTGCCATTCACTTCCATGAAAGCGATGTTCGCCCTATGGGAAGAAATGCCGCTGGAGTAAGGGCCGTAAGGCTGGCCAATGCCGATGACAGGGTAATTGGCATGGTATGTGTCAATAGGGAAGAGGCTAACTTACTAGTGGTATCTGAAAAAGGCTACGGTAAGCGCTCATTGATAGATGATTACCGTATCACCAAACGTGGTGGCAAAGGAGTGAAGACCATTAATATTACCGAGAAAACTGGTAACTTGGTCGCCATAAAAGAAGTGGTGGACAGCGATGATTTAATGATTATCAATAAATCTGGGATTACCATCAGGATTTCAGTGGAATCCATGAGAGTAATGGGAAGGGCCACTCAAGGGGTGAAGCTCATTCGCTTAAACGAAGGCGATGAGATTTCATCAGTAGAGAAAATTATCAATGTAGAAACAACGGCAGTGAATGTAGAAGAAATACAGCCGATTGTTGACGAAAATATTGCTCCAACATCTGAAAATGGAGACAATGAAATAAAAACTGAAGACTAAATTAGACCAAAAAAAGAGACCAAATCATGAAAAAGCTATTTTTTACCGCCCTACTGCTGTGTGTTGTAGCGGGGGTATACGGACAAAAGAAAGTGTTAAAAAGTGCAGAAAAAGCCTTTAAAAAAGGTGAGTATGCCGAAGCCCTTACCTTGGCTGAACAGTGTGCAAACGATCCTGAAACCAAGGATGATGCGGGTGTTTACACCATTTTAGGTAAGTCAAAATTATTCCAGTTTCAAGCTGACCAGGCGAATGTGGAGTTGGCCAGAGAGGCTTACGCTTATTTTCTTACAGCGATTGAAAAAGGTGGTGAAAAAGTGAAAGAAGACCTGATGACAGTGCCGATTTTGAATGGTGAAGGCCAATTTTTAGGCGGTGGCGATGGAATTGCATTGATGCAAGAGTTATTGAACCGTGCTGGAAATGCCGCTTTCGAAACAGAAGATTATGCCAAAGCGCATGAATATTTCAGCTTATCTGCCGACAGCCAAGAGAATATCGTTTTGGACTTCTATGCAGGCTATAGCGCATATTCAGCAGACATGAACGAGCCAGCGTTGAAATATTATCAAAAGGTAATCCAATCTACTGAGGAGTTTGAAAACACAGCCTATGCTTACAATGGAATGATCGACATTTACCTTAAAAATGAAGATTTAGACAATGCATTGACTGTGATCAAAAAAGCACAAGAGAAATTCCCTGAAGAGAAGTTGTACAAGGATTACGAAATTGATGTGTTGATCAAAGCTGATAAATTAGATGAGGCCATCAATGGTTTGAAAAAATCAATTGCCGAAGGTTCGGCTGATGAGGTGGCTTATTACACATTGGCGTACTTACAATGGAGCAGTGATAACTTCACTGATGCCTTAGCTTCGGCCTTAAAGGCGATTGAAATCAAAGCGGATTATGGTGATGCTTTGTTTATTGCTGGTAGTGCTTATTTTAATCAAGGAGCAGAGCTTTTAAAAGAAGCTAATTTAATTGATGATAATAAAGCTTATGAGGCTAAGAAGAACGAAGCGAAGGACAAGTTCAAAATGGCGATGCCATACTTTGAAAAGTGTATCGAGCTAAAACCAGATGATGTGTATAGCATGAATCCATTGAGCACTGTGTATGACCAATTGGAGATGGATGAAAAGCGAGATGCGATCTTGAAAAGAATAGAAGAATTAGAAGGTAAATAGTCTAGAAGAAGGGAGATCAAAAACGGTCTCCCTTTTCTTTGAAATTCTTATTTAACATAATATAAATTATATAACATACATAAACGTTAAGAAGGCTTGCAGCGCTGGTGATATGCATTTAAGTAATAGAGGTTAAATAAGATCAGTTATCGTCACTTGTACGCTAACGACTTTGCGAAAGTGTGCAGTACTATAATGGTAACCAAACGCTCTCTTTTATCATTACTGTTCTTAGCTCTCGTTAAGCTCTGTGTAACACAAACTATAGTTCTGTAGATTATTTTGCACGGACAAACTATCCATATATTATCTTGCTACAATTATCAAAACAAGGTCAGTTATTATGAGGCGAAAAATTCCAGAATCAACGCTACCAAAGCTCAATCGCTCGCAAATGATTACGTCCGAAGGCTTTCAAAAATTAAGGGAAGAACATGATCACTTGTGGCGAGTTGAACGTCCAGACGTTACCGCTAAGGTTGCATGGGCTGCAAGTTTGGGAGATCGCTCAGAAAATGCCGATTACCATTACAACAAGAAGCGGTTGCGAGAAATTGATAATCGCATTCGTTATTTGCGTAAATGTATTGATGACTTTAAAATCATTGAATACCACCCCAACCAAGAAGGAAAAGTGAGTTTTGGTGCTTGGGTAGAAATTAAAAACGAAGAAAAAGGCTTTCAAAATCGTCTTCGTATTGTTGGTTACGAAGAGTTAATAGGCAACAAAAATTATATCTCAATGGACTCCCCTATGGCCAAAGCGCTTCTTGATAAAACTGTTGGAGATGAAGTAATAGTTAACACCAAAATCGGTGATTTTGTATGGGAAATCCTTAAAATTGAGTATCAGAAATAGAAAACGAATGTAAATCTCAGGCTATCTCTTACCCTATTATTTTTAACTATCCATTAAGTTTTACCGCTGCTTGCAAATTAATGCCTAAGCCTTATACTTGTTTGGGTGATGACGGCCTTTACCAGCCTAAGGCGAAAGTTCAAACGCCATTTGGGAATCCTGGGATGTTCCAAGTGCTCGCCAATCATGATAAATGCAACAATGACCATGGCCAGCATATGGCCTTGAGGCAGAAGCATTGGAAATGACATTAATAACCAACCCGCGCCTACGCACCAAATGCCATGCATCACTCCAAAATGAAGCACATCACGCACTGCTGGCCAACCAAAGGCTGCAAGGTTCCGGTGCTCATGCCCAAGATTTAAAAAACGCTGCTTGATGGGCGAAAACTGCCAAGCCAAAACAAGGATCAATGCGCCTAGCGCAGGCATAAACGACATGGGCGATAGCTGTTTAATATAAGTGATGGCGGTGATCAAAAATACGCCAGCAAACATCCATACAGCCAAATAAGCAAGCACAAAAAGTAAGGAGAAAAGTACTCGGACACGTTTTAGGCTGCGCATAAAAATAAAACGCACGGGCATGATCAGTTTAGGCAACATCATGGCAATCACCATTAAACACCAAGCCATCATCTGCGATGAAAACGATCCGAAATTCATTGACATTTCGCTTTCCTCAACGTTCAGACCACATAGTATAACCTGACTATGTTCCATAGTCAGGTCATGATGATTGTTTGTGAATAACACTATCCAGACCAATAGGCTTATCGCAATAATAACAAGTGTGATCGCAATTCTTACTCGATATGATAGTCCCACCTGCCTATTATTTTTTCACCTTGTAGACACTTATTCTTTCAATGGTGCATTGGTCATCAATAAGTGTGGATCCAACAGGTTGAATAATTACTTCAAGCGAATCTTTAAGCTCATCATTAAGATGGAGTTCATCTACAATAGAAGAAATATCCAGTCGAATCGTAAGACCAGCGCCTGCATGGTGCCCTTTTTTGGCCGAAGCTACTCTTAAACCAAAAAGAGAAATATGTCCTGCATACTGATGATTGACCGATACGGTGTACATATTGGCATCTGCCGTACCTTTTACCCCTTCGAGCTGAAGGTACACTTCATCTGGCTTTTCATTTTCTGCTGCTTTGAGCAAACTGCTTTTCACTTTTTGTAAACCTGAAGCGTCCAGTTTTACTACCGCATTGGCACCAGCTGCACCTAAATTCATTGAGGCTGTACTGGCTCCGATTAATTCTGGCGTTGCTTTGCTTTCCATTTGGCTTTCTTTACTGATGTTTTGAAGCGGTACACCCAATTTACGTAATCTCATGGCATTTTTACTCACCAAAGCTGGTGCTGAAATACTTATATCGTCATAAGTGTAGTTCAATTGGCTGGTGGTATTTACCATTTCTGGCGTGTACTGCCATGCAGTTCCGTCTGGTTTGGGCATGTAAAACTTCCTATCGCCACTGGCTGTAGGGCCATTTAACCATGCAGTATCCGTAGGATTACTATTACTCGCAGCATTCCAAGCAGCCCACAATCGGTCGATATTGCTATGATGCAAATAGAAAATCGGATCAAGCGCTGCTAAACCGGGATCTCCCATTAAGCCTCCAATTTGCCCAGAAGCACCGCCCACAAATCCATGGACGTAGTTATGAGGATTATTCTCCAAGCGTCCTGTGCTGCTGTCAAAGTGGTCAAAACCTGTTACCCCTCCCCCATATTCGTTCGTGTAGGCTGTGGCCTGTTGACAGTTTTGATTGACGGGTGGGATTGGCACGTAAATATTTCCATTGCCATTTGGCCCATACCTGGCATTCACAAATAAAGGATTTGGCGTATTATCGGGTAAGGTCTGGCTGGCAAATGCTGGTGGCATTTGATATTGATTGGTTTGCTTCTTGAGATAATTCCAGTACGGCAAAGCCCAATCACTTGGCCCTCCGTGGCTTACGATAATCCCCCGAAGGATATTCTCAAGCGCATACAAATACCCTCTGTGCCATGGAGGAAAAAACCACCCAGCATGTTGACACTGGTTCCAGTATTGTGAGATTATACTTGGGGATGGCAATGGCGTGGTAGGCACTGCTGGTGGGCCAGGAATAAATGCCCAATTGGGGTAGCCTGTAGGCGGAGGGCCAGAGCCGTCATTATCAACAATATACTGTCCGTGAATCGCGGCATAGAACCACCAACTGGTGGGGTCGTTTAAGGGCCTCGACATCATTTCTTTTACTCCTTTGGCGTACCAAAGCAAGTCTGGATTATCAAAGGTACCCCCTTGATTCCAAGCATTTTTGCGTGTGAATGTAGTCATAGTGCGTTTTGGTTTAAAAAATTCTTACTCGCTGGTCGTTAAACATTTTATGGCTCAGCTTTGAGCTACCCACATGTTTAACTCGTACAAGCTAGAAATAGTAACCTAGAAAGTCAATACCTACTTAATGGTATTTTGTGAATATATGTATGACTGTTTAAATGTAAAATAAGTAAAGTAAGGGATACATGGATTGCATACCAAGCTCCTGTTTTGGTGGGATTGTGAAGGGGGTTCGTTTATTAAAATCCCTTTGCGACCTTTGTTGGTGATGATACCAGGAAATATGTATGAAGCTCGTCTTTCCAGCTTTTGGCAATAAGGTTTTGACGGCCCTTTACGTCAAATACCACTTGAATGATTAATTGGATAAATGTCCATGGCATTGTCTGTCTTTTTTTATTTCTTCAGATGTCACCCCTTCGGGGTTTTTGATCTTGAACTCTTTCTAGCATAGTTTCATCCCTTCGGGATTTATTCGGCCCGCTCAAACAACAACCCTGCCTGCTAATTTCTCTCACCTTGGGCCACCAACTTTACTTTAAAAGTTTTATTCAATAGAGCCAGCGGCAGTTGGGCGACTTCTTTGAGTCTGGTATTGTTAATGTTGTATAAGTACATGAATGTTTCTTGTATTTATATCAACCCCGAAGGGGTGGACTTTTTATAGTAGTTCATGAAGTTATGAATCTGAACCCCAAAGGGGTGACATTAATCTTCCAACCAATCAAACAAATATTGATCATCGTAATTAATTTGAAATTTGCGTAGAAAGGTGGTGTATTCTTGTTTGAAGCTTGTATTTCGATGATGCTCTTCCTGGTTCAAAATGTAATTGTAAACCTGATCAATTTGCGAGTGGGCATAAGAAAAGGCACCGTATCCTTCTTGCCAAGAAAAACGCCCTGATACCCATCTATTTTTATTGATGAAATTTGATGAATTATTTTTCACATCTCGCACTAAATCGCTCAAAGCCATTGATGGCTTAAGGCCTATAAATAGATGAACATGATCGGGCATTCCGTTTACAATAATCGCTTTATGCCCTTTGTTGGTGATAATGCCCGAAATATATTTATGAAGCTCGTCTTTCCAGCTTTTGGCAATAAGATTTTGACGGCCTTTTACGGCAAATACCACTTGAATGTATAATTGGGTAAATGTTCCTGGCATTGTTTGTCTCTTTTTATTTCTCTGAATATATCACCCCTTCGGGGTTTTGAGTTTGGCTTTTGATTTCTTTTCTAGCATAGTTTCATCCCTTCGGGATTTCTTCACCCGTTCCGACAACACCTCAGCAGGCACATCATTCGCATCTTGCGCCACCAGCTCTCCTTTAAATGCTTTATTAAATGTACTCATGATAGCTCCTTTCAATTGCTTTTCACTAGATGAAGTTTAAATATAACTAAATAGAAATATTTATTTTAAAATATTGAATGTTTATATAAGTAACATATTTGCAAAGGCTGTTCCCTCGCGATCCTCACCTCAAAAAAGGGCCATTTCATCACCCGCAAAAAGCTAATGAAACTCTGCTGGCATTACGGTTCCTCAGTCTAACCCAGAAAGTCCATAAAAAAGGGCTTTATCAGCCCCTTTTTTATCTTTTTAAAGTTATCCAGCCTAAAATCCTACTTCTCCCCTCCCATTACTTCTGGCCCAACGCGCTTTTTATCACTTTGAGGAATGCCTTGGGTCATCCATAAAGGGGCGGCAGTGCCTTTTAAGAAATGGTCGAAGTATTGCTTCATCCGGATTTGGAAGTCCTTTTGATTGTCTTCTTTGCCCAAATGATGGGGTTCATCTGGGTACGACAATAGGATCACCTCTTTGCCCAATCTGCGGGCGGTGGAGTAAAACTCCAGACCTTGGTTCCAATCTACCGCGCCATCGGCAGTGCCATGCAAAATCAAGAAAGGAGTTTTTATATTTTGGGCATGATGGATGGGTGATTGACTGCGGTACAGCTCCATATTTTGCCAAGGGCTCACTCCCATTCTGCCTTGCGACCATTCCAAGATTGGACCATTCAAACTGCCTGAGGCTTTGTAAGCAATATTGTACATGCTGATCAAGTTGGTCAACGGAGCGCCAGTGACAACGCACTTGAACATATCGGTTTGTGTCAATATAAAGGAAGACTCATAACCACCCCAGCTATGACCTTGTAAACCAATGTTTTCTGGATCGGCATAACCGAGTCTGATGACTTCTTTGGCGGCACTTGTTACATCGTCCAAAGCCGAAGAACCTGGTTTGCCTTCATCAAAAACGATGTCGGGCATCAACACCAAATAGCCATTGCTCGCAAAGGTAGACATGTGCGGTCGGTCATCGTAAGTAGGCATTGAGTATTGATGATGTCTTTGAGACATTTTCTCGTAGAAGTACATCACCATCGGGTACTTTTTGCCCGTTTCATAATCGGCTGGTAAGGCCAAAGTCGCTTGTAATTTATGTCCACGCTGATCGGTATAATCCACTAGAATTCTTTTACCCCATTTGTAATTCGCTTGTTGAGGATTGGCTTCCGTGATTTTCTTTGGGTTTTTGAATGACAAATCGGCCACCCAGTAGTCAGGAAACTCCTCAAAAGTTTGCTCCGTAAACATCAAGGTATTGGCCACAATGGCCTTTGTCGGACGGCCGATCATTTTATCTTCGTAACGCAATACTTTGGGCTGCTTACCCATTTGCACGGAGTAATAGCCTGATTTTTTGGTCCATTCGCCATAGGCAGAAAGTAACAAAGCTTGTTTTAGGTCATAGCTATCGGCTTCTGGATCTAATTGTGTAAGTCTAAAACGGATTTCGCCTTCATTGCCAAGTCCTTGCGTTAGGTTTTGCGCTTTGTCGGAGTTCAAAGCCACCGCCCAAATGTCGTATTTGTGGTTGAGCATTAGCCATTCCCCATCAGCCGACCAGCCGGCAACACCATAAGTCGGTTTTTCAACGGGGGTATCAAATTCCTTATTTTCAAAATTGAGACCTGTTTTGCTGCTCAAATTGGTGGTTTTTCCACTGTTGAAATTGTAGCCAAACACTTCGCCATTGCGTGAAAAGAGCGTCCATTGCCCATTTGGCGATAGCCCCAATTTCCAATAGAGCTTTTCGGTGATCAAGGTCTTTGCTCCTGTGGTGGTATTGATGGCGTATAAGTCATCGAAATTGCCGGGCAAGTTTACATCACCACGGTACTTTGTATCGGATTGGCCCAACGCCCAAGCCGTCTTTTTGCTGTAATTGACATTAGACATGTCTTCGTTTTCTAGTTGGAAGAATTTCTTATCAGCTAAATTCAAAACCGCAGTAAAAGTCGCCCTGCGATCTCTACCCGCTTGAATCATTTGAACAGATTGTACGCGCTCATCTTTCCAATGCCAAACATCTACATTAGCTTTTAACTCATCTTCCTTTTTCAATTCCTTTTCCTGCGCTCTTACACCAAAGAAAAGCTGTGTATTGCTTTCATTCCAAGTAAGGCCGCTGTATTCGCTGATGACCATTTCTTGTGGGAATTTCGGGTCGCTTTCAGGGGCATAAGTCTGTTGTCCGTTCAAAGCCGACATGCCTGCACTAAGGTTAGATGCCCAATAAAGGGTATTTTCTCTTTCCACATTCCCTTCCTGCTTATTGCCATAGAGGGCAGCCAATTGATTTCCTTTTTCATTCCATGTCAACTGGCTGTAGGAATATGACCCCGTATGCATGGCCCAGGTGCGGTGATTGCTCAGATCAACCAAGTAAATGCCATTGCCATTGTCGCCATCGGCATCCACTAAATAGGCAAAAAGGGTACCTGCCTCATTAAAGGCATAGCTGGACACGTTACCGATATTCAAGCTTTGGTTGCCTTTTAAATCCTTCAGAATAAGGTCACTTCCTTTGTGCTCTGCTTTGCGGTCAGCGGGATTTTTATGGATGGCGATGTAATTGGAAGCCTTGGAAAAGCTGAAAGAAGCAGCATTTTCCACTTCAGTCACCGCGTTGGTGACAAGATGGTACAGCTCCAGCCTGCTCGCGACTGGTTTGCTTTGCTTTTTAAGCTTTTCAGCCTCTTTCTCTGGCAGGTCAGAAAGGTAGGCCACCCATGTATTGTCCAAAGAAAAATCGACTTGCTTGCCATTGATGACGCTTCGCACGGTATCGCCTTCAATTTTGCGGATAAAAAGTCTTGAATCGCCTTCATTTGGCACATACGAATAGGTCATCCAAAGCCCATTGGGCGAAATGGAAGCATTTCTGATGCTGTTCCACTGCCCGTAGTCGGCTAAGGTGAGTACTTTCTTTTCTTGAGAAAAAAGGGCTTGGTTAATGGTGAAAAGGCCAATGATTATGGCGAAGAAGTAAGTTTTAAATGTCCGCATGGCTGAGTCTGTTAAAGATGATTGTGGATTTGATTTTGGCAGGAAGGTGATTTTCCCCATGAACTAAAGATATTGGATAAACTTTGGAATCATGGCCCGGCTTTTTTGGTCGGTATTTTTTTTATGTCAACGTGAACATGTCTAAAATTTCTTTGGCATAATCAAGCCGTAAAGCATTTCTTATTACTTTTAAGCTTAACCCAGAACAATGCGCAGAACATCATTCGAAAGAGGAAGGATCATTAGTTTTATAGATGCAGTATTTTCCATCGCCATGACCTTGCTGGTCTTGGAAGTCGCCATTCCAACCTACCAAGTGGTTGCAGCAAAAGGCACTTGGGGCGTTCTTTCAGGTTTAATGCCCAATTTCATTGGTTTGGTGGTGAGCTTCTTGGTCACAGCGGTGTATTGGATTGCCCATTTGCGCATTATGAGTTACGTTGAAGATTTTGACATAAAACTCCTTTGGCTAAATATTTTTCTTCTTCTTTTTGTGGTGCTGATGCCCTTTGCTACCTCATTTTACGTGAATGGATTTGACCTATCGGGTCCTTTCATTTTTTACAGTTTCAATCTTTCTGCCATTGGTCTCTTTAATTATTTGATCGTGCGCTATGTGGTCAAAAAGGTGAAGCCTTCTGGCGCTATTGACCCGATCACTGGGCAATGGGAAAAGATGAGGGCTTTGAATTCATTTGTGGTATGGGTAATTGCAGGCCTGGTAGCTTTTGTTTTCCCCGCTTTGGCGCGTTTCATTTTCATTTTGATCTTCGTTTTTCAAGCTTTGATCAATGCCCATTTCAAAAAAAGGTTGGCTAGAATTGCCTAAGCCATGCAGAGCCCTGAGGATTTTTACTTAGTGCAGGAAGAGCCTACAAAAGGCTGTTTGTTGGCCTTAAGAAGGATTATTCTGGGGCAAGATGAGCAGGTAAGCGAAACCCGCAAATATGGAATGCCATGCTTTTGCTACAAGAAAAAGGTCTTCTGTTATCTGTGGACGGATAAAAAAACGAAAGCGCCCTACGTACTTTTTGTAGAAGGAAAACACCTCGATCACCCTGATTTAGAAGCGGGTACGCGTTCCAGAATGAAAATCTTTAGGGTTGATCCACTACAAGACCTTCCTGTTAAAGCCATTGGACCATTACTCCATCAAGCTTTGAATTTATATCGAAATGGAACCATCAAAGCCTAAGCACTGGCCATCTCCATCTTAGCATATTTGTTTCGGTATTCAATCGGGGTGAGTCCAGTAATTTTCTTGAATACATTACGAAAAGCTTTGGTATCGGTATAGCCCACATCAAACATGACTTCATTGATGTTTTTTCGGCTGGATTCAAAACTACGTTTGGCCGCTTCAATCTTAATGCGTTGCAGGTATTCTAAAATGGTGTTTCCAGTGGCTAGTTTAAACCTTCGTTCAAAACTTCTTCGGCTTACCGCCACATGATCTGCTATTTCATCCACAGAGACTTTCTCTTGGAAATTCTCTTCTAAATATTGCTGTGCCAGTTTAACCGCTTCATCATTATGGTCCTTCTGTCCATTGAAAATGGCAAATGAAGATTGGCTGCTGCGGTCAAGATCAATAGCGAAATATTTGGAGGCTAAAATAGCAGTATCGCGATCGGCATATTTTTCGAGAATATAAAGGAGCAAGTTCCAATAAGAATTGGCTCCGCCACTTGAGTAAATGCCTTTCTCTTCGGTAATAATACTCCCATCCATAATTTCTACATCTGGAAAGGTGGTCCTAAATTCGTTATAATAAGCCCAATGTGTTGAACACTTTTTGTCTTTAAGCAAACCTGTAGACGCTAGCAAAAATGCGCCTAAGCAAAGAGAAGCCACTTCTGCCCCATTATTATGTTGCTCAATAATCCATGGGATTGCCTCTTGATTTACTTCTACTGCATTTTTCATATCACCGAAAAGCGCAGGAATAATGATCAAGTCGGTTTGCTTAACTTCTCCAATCAGCTTATCCGCATGGACGGAGAATACACCGCCATGCAGCCTTACTTCTTTCGTTAATGCCACCAATTGCACATTGAAAAGGGGTGTCTTTTCTGCTGCTTGCAGAAACTGATTTGCAGCGGTAAACATATAGCGAGGGTCAGCTACTGCCTCCATTACAGATGACTCAGGAACAAATATCGAAACGGTTTTCATGCTTAAAAGTAAAATAAAAGATTGGCGGAATCAACCCTTTAAAGTGTCGGTATCCCCCCTCTTGTAAATAAAATTGAATTGAGATATTTGTAATGTAATCTATTGAAAACCTTAAAATAAAGACATGGAAAAGATCACCATACAAGCTACCGTAAACGCACCCATCGACAAAGTTTGGGATTTTTGGGGAACACCAGCACACATTACGCAATGGTGCAGCGCATCGGACGATTGGCATACCCCAAGCGCTGAAAATGACTTAAGAACAGGTGGTAAATTCACCACAAGAATGGAAGCCAAAGATGGCAGTTTCGGTTTCGATTTTGGAGGAATCTATGATGAAGTCATCCATCATAAGTTAATTGCCTATACCATGGAGGATGGTAGAACCGTGAAAATCACTTTTGAAGAGAAAGAAGGAAGTACAGAGATCGTAGAAACCTTTGATCCTGAAAGCGAAAATCCCATAGACATGCAGCGCGATGGTTGGCAGGCCATACTCGATAACTTTAAGGCCTACACCGAGAAAAATTGATTCAACTTAAAACGTTTCAATATGTCATTTCAAGCCTATTTGGATAATATTCAATCGAAGACAGGAAAGCGTCTTGAAGATTTCAGCGCCATGGCCGAGACCAAAGGCTTTACCGAGAATGGTGAAATCATTAAAGGCATAAAGGCGACAACGATCACGGATTGGCTCAAAGATGAATTCGATTTAGGGCACGGACATGCCATGGCCCTGTTGGCTTACTTAAAGGGGAAAAGGAATTGACAAAACATGTGTCAGCTGGGTATATACCTCACGTTTAACGGCAATTGTCGTGAGGCGATGACATTTTACCATCAGTGCTTTGGTGGTGAAATTCAGTTTCAGACCCTCGGTGACTCACCGTTGGGAAGCCAATTGAATCCTGAAATGCAAAGCTACATTCTTCAGGCTTCCATTAAGACCCATCATTTTAAGCTGATGGGAACAGACCTCGTTGGAGAGCACAGTTTGGTGCAAGGCAATTCACTTTCTATTTGGCTTGAATGTAATACTATAAGTGAAGCACGCTATTATTATCAAAGACTTGCAAAAAATGGGGATGCCTTGCAGCCCCTTGAATCCACATTTTCGGGCAGTTTTCTGGGCAGTCTTACCGACCAATTTGGAAAGCAATGGCTTTTTCATAGTAGGGATTAAAAACCTCTTTTTGGAAAATCAAGCTCAATGAGCAAACAACAGATGCAATGGCGTAATCAACCCTTAACAATGGCGGATACGCACCGCTTAGTAAACAATTTATTTAGGCAAATTTGTATTGAACGAATCACAAAAATCAAAAACCACTACTATGAAAAAGAGCAAAATAATTTTTTGGAGCACTACCATTCTAATTTTTCTGTTTGAAGGCGTTATGCCCGCACTGACTTCGCAAACCGAATTGGCCAAAGAAGGAATCCGTCATTTGGGCTATCCCGATTATTTTGGAGTCATGCTTACTGTATTTAAAGTACTTGGCTCTTTGGCACTCATTATTCCTTCGATACCAAAACGCGTAAAAGAATGGGCTTATGCCGGATTTGCGATTGACTTTATAGCGGCATTTGTGAGCAATGCGGCTGTAGATGGCTTTGGCCCTGTACTTCTACTGCCCTTATTTTTTATGGTTGTGTTAGTGCTTTCTTATATCCATTATCATAAATTGAATCCAAATACCTGATAGCAAACCCAAAATAATCAGCTATTTATGATCGAAGTATTTGCCACAAATATCGACAGCTGGAGTAAGGCTAGGAAGGTATTAAATCAAATTCGAGAAGCCTACCCAGACTATTTGGCCAACTTCGATTTAGAGGATTGCGACAAAATTCTTCGCATTGAAACGCAGGGAATCAAGATTGATACTAAGTCCATTATTCGATTGCTAAACGAAATGAATAATGAGGCTTTGCTTTTATAACCAATAACAAAATGCAACCATGCGTAAACTAAACTCATTTACATTTTTATCGCTCAATGGTTATTATAAAGGCCTAAACGAAAACACCAGTTGGCATCAACATGGCAAAGAAGAGGCTGAATTCTCAGAAGCATCACTTCAATCAGAAAATATACTATTGTTTGGAAGGACTACTTACCTAATGATGAGTAGTTTTTGGCCCACCGAGATGGCGGCCGAAATGTTCCCTAAAGTGGCGGTTGGAATGAATAATGCTGAAAAAATAGTATTCTCGAATACGATGAAAAAAGCCGAATGGCAGAACACTTCAATAATCAGTGGAAATAGTATAGATCAAATAGCAAAACTAAAACTGACTGAAGGAAATGACATGACCATTCTGGGAAGTGGAAGTATTGTATCTCAGTTTACCGATGCCGGGTTAATCGATACTTATCAAATCATGATCGACCCCGTTGCGCTACCAAGCGGACAAACGCTCTTCAGTGGTATAAAAGACACGCTAAACCTTAAACTCATTAATTCAAAGGTGTTCAAAAGCGGAGTAGTGTTGCTTACTTATGAGAAACAACAAAGCATTTAATCATGACGGCAGGGAAAGAAGAAGGGTTAAGGACCTGCACAAAAGGGCATGAATTTTATAAAACTAGCGATTGCCCTACTTGCCCGATTTGCGAAGCACAGCGAAAACCCAAAAATGGCTTCTTGTCACAAATCGCAGCACCAGCCAGAAGGGCTTTGGAAGGAAAAGGAATTTCCAGTTTAAACGAAATTTCAGCATACAGCGAAAAGGAAATATCAGTACTTCACGGTATGGGGCCAAAAGCCATGTCTGTATTGAAAAGCGCACTGGAAGAGAATAATTTAAGTTTTAAACTCAATTAAAATCAAACACAACATTATGGCAGCAGTTAGCACTTATCTCAACTTTTCTCGAAATACTGAGGAAGCATTTAATTTTTACAAATCCGTTTTTGGAGGAGAATTTTTCGGACAGGGAATTATGCGCTTTGGCGATATCCCAGCGCAGGAAGGAATGCCTCCTACGGCCGAAGAAGACAAAAATCTCGTGATGCATGTGGAATTATGCATTTTAGGTTGCCACAGCCTAATGGGTACAGACGCACCAGAAAGCATGGGATTCAAAGTAAACTTTGGTAACAACAGCTACATCAACCTTCAGCCCGACACCAGAGTGGAAACCAAAAAACTATTCGATGCGCTTTCAACTGGAGGAACCGTAACCATGGATCTACAAGACATGTTCTGGGGTGATTATTACGGCAGTTGCACTGACAAGTTTGGAGTGCATTGGATGTTCAATTGTGCTGAAAAGGCGTAATTTACGTCAAATTCAATCCATTTGATTTACCGTACTGTTCTTCCTTCAATAAAGCTCAAGGATTACATCCGCTGCTTTTGGTTTCTGGAAAGTAACCAACCTTACACCCATTACGGGATGGCTGATGTATGCCCTGAGCTTGTTTTTCATTACAAAGGCCAGTTCGATGTAATTGATGAGAAAGGCGAGCGAAAGCCGTCCTTTTTATCAGGAATTAATGGCCCAACTAATCAAACCAGTAAGTTTGTAATCGACAGTGGTTTTAGCATGTTTGGGATTTATTTCTATCCTCATGCAATCCCTTTACTCTTTGGTATTCCTGCAAAGGAACTTACCAATCAGATGGTTGAAATCGACCTCATATTAAAAGGGATTGGGGCAAATTTAGAAGACCAAATTATGAACAGCAGCTCTGATGAGCAACGCATTACCATTATCGAAAACTTTGTTGAAAAGAGACTGTCAAAATCAAAAACAACTCAGTTGCCCGTATTTGAATTGTTAAAGCATATTATTCAGACGGACGGAACACCAACTGTAAAGCAACTTTCTTCAGATCATGCGATCAGCGAACGGCAATTAGAGCGGCAGTTTTCTCAGTTTGCGGGTTTCAGTCCTAAGCAATTTATTCGCATTGCTAGATTTCACCATGCCATTCAATTTTATGGGAAGGAATATCTGAAATTATCGGACATTGCTTTGGATTGCGGTTATTACGATCAATCACATTTCATTCATGACTTCAATAGGTTCGCTGGTATTGGGCCGAAAGAATACTTTTCGGGAAAATCACCTAATACCAAATGGAGAGAGTGAATGTCGGGTTTTTCCAATTTTCGCCTTGCAGTACATCATAATTTTGAATCATTGTAAACCAAAAACAGAAATACGATGAAAATACCTCAAGGACACCAATCTGTAATGCCGTACCTGATGCTCAATGAAGCAGAAGGTTTCGGTGAATTCGCAAAGCAAGTCTTCGATGCCGAAGTAAACATGACCAAATTGCGAGAAGATGAAAAGACCATAATGCACTCAGAGCTAAGCATTGGGACGAGCACCATTATGTTTTGCAGCGCAACCGAGCAATTCACTCCCCAAACAGCAAACCTATTCGTCTATGTGCAGAATGCAGACGAATCCTATCGAAAGGCACTAGACCATGGCGCCACTTCCGTGATGCAATTATCCGATCAAGATTACGGCAGAACCTGCGGGGTTCTAGATCCTTTTGGCAACACTTGGTGGATTACATCGGTGAGGTAAGTGTATTGAGTTGTGGGTATTGAGTATTGGGAAAGCCAACCTCTGTGCCGTCATTGCGAACCTGCTACAGTTTTCCGAAGTGATGATATTGACGTGAAGCAATCTCACCGCCAAGTTACGAATGCATTATATTGCTTTGTCATAAGCTTTGACTAGCGTAAACCTTATTTCTCGCAATGACACCTATTTGTTCTACATGTAACATTTCAAACTTCGTCCTTTCCTCGTCTAACTGAATTTTCACTGCCAAAATTATTTCTCTTTATCATTTGCGTAAGTAAATACTTACACTTTTATTTGTAAGCAAATACTTACACATAATTAAGGCAGCATGAGGCGAGACGTATTTCAAGCAATAGCAGACCCTACACGTAGGAACATCATCAATCTAATCGCATTCAACTCACTCAATTTAAATGCAATAGCAGATAATTTTGAGATGAGCAGACCTGCCATTTCTCAACATATCAAGATTCTTCAAGAATGCGGTCTGATCAATATCACACAGCAAGGAAGGGAAAGATTCTGTGAAGTTCAGCCCAAAAAGCTTGCCGAAGTAGCCGATTGGCTAGAGCCCTTCCGACAAATGTGGGAAGACCGATTTAACAGGCTTGATAAGGTACTTACTCAAATGAAAAAGAACGAGCCTTCAGCCAAACCTACAGAGCAACTATCCATTTTTTAAACCATACGCTTATGAAACTAGCATTCACAAAAGACCTTTCTAACAAAAAGCTTCACATTACACGACAATTCCAAGCCTCAAAAGAAATGGTTTGGAAAGCCTGGACTACTGCAGAATTGTTGGACCAATGGTGGGCGCCACGCCCCTACCAAACCGTAACCAAATCATTGGATTTTAAAGAAGGGGGATTTTGGCTCTACCATATGTTAAGTCCCGAAGGAGACAAACATTGGTGCCGATTGGACTACTTGTCCATTGTTGCTGAAGACCATTACACTGCCATTGACGCTTTTTGCGATGAAGATGGCAACCCGAATAGCGATATTCCTCAAATGACATGGAAAAATACCTTTACCGAAAAGGGGGCAAAAACTACTGTTACTATTCAAATCTCATTCGAGAAGGAAGAAGACATTCAGAAGATCATCGACCTTGGTTTCAAAGAAGGTTTTACTGCCGCGCTTGAAAACTTGGATGAACTCTTGGGAAATGGTTTTTAATTAACAGTCCAGATAAATCAATATGGAAGATATTAGCAAAAGATCCTTAAAAATAACAAGAGTTTTCGATGCCCAGATTGGCATATTGTGGAAAGTATTGACTACCCCTGAATACATCAAAGACTGGTGGGGTCCTGATGGTTTTACCAACAGTATCCACAGAATGGAAGTTGTTGAAGGAGGAATTTGGGAGTTTACCATGCACAGTCCAGATGGAACTGATTTTGAGAATAAGTTTACTTATTCGGAAATCAAGCCATTGTCAAAATTGATGCTCGACCATTTAAATGAACCAAAATTCACTATCATCATCACTTTGATCGATAAAGGAAATCAAACAGAAGTAGAGTGGACAAATGTTTTTGATTCAGTTCCGAGTTTAGAAGAGGCTGTCCGCGCTTTTAAAGCCGATGTTGGTCTCAAACAAAATTTGGAACGCCTTTCACTCTACCCAGAAAAATCACTTTTCTAAACTGGAGATGGCTTTTATATGATTTATTACCATTTCAAAAAGAAACTATGAAAACAGAAATTATCGCAGCACCTGGTAAACAAGATTTTTTTGTACACCGAGAGTTTGAAGCCTCAAAAGAACTTCTATTCAAAGCATTTTCCGATCCTGAAATGCTTGCGCAATGGTTTTTACCGAAAACTTTAAATATGACAGTCCATGAAATGGATTGCACAACAGGTGGCAGTTATTATCATACACATCGTCATGAGTCAGGAATGGAGTTTGGATTCAGAGGTGTTTTTCACGAAGTAGCATCTAACGAAAGAATTATAAAAACTTCTGAGTTTGTAGGGCTTCCGCAAAGACTACTTCCCACTTTAGAGTTTACAACATTTGAAAGCCAAGGTACTGGCACTAAAGTCACCATTCAAACGCTTTGTCCTTCTGTTGAATATCGCGATGAAATGATTAAAAATGGCATGGAGAATGCCTTGATCCAAGCGTATGAGCAACTGGATGACTTATTGAATAAGGTCTAAGATTTTAGAATGGCAGAGCCAATTTGAGTTGTCCTGAGTATCAATTTTGCTTTCAAAACCTTTGGTCCAAATCTTAAAATTGAATGGACTTCGAGGTGAATAACTTCTGGCGAAAAGAGATTTTAGGTTAAATTGTCGCTAAAAGATTTATATGCCCCCTATTTTTGAATCTACTTTTGAAGTAACCGCAGCCGATTTGGACGCCATGCAGCATGTTAACAACGTGCGTTATTTGCAATGGGTGCAAGACATTTCGGAAGCCCACTGGACACAAGCTGCAAAACCTGAATGGCTAGACCTATACAAGTGGGTAGCTATTAATCATTTTATAGAATATAAAAAGCCAGCTTTTTTGGGAGATCAAATCCAGATTAAAACCCATGTCGATCAACATACTGGCGTAAAAAGTAACCGACTCGTAAGGGCTTTCAATGCCACTACAGGCGAATTACTTATGCAATCCAGTTCATGGTGGTGTATGATTGACGCCAACACCCTAAAACCCACCCGAATTCCGACAGAGGTTACCAAGGCGTTTGTCTGATTAGCCAACCTGAGAGAGGTAAAATCGGTAGGTTATTAGAGGAGTTTTAGGCATTTTTCTGGTGTTAAAGTCTTATAATATTATTTAACAAGTCTAAAAATAATCAAAACAATTTATGAGTAATATAAGCTCTGATAGCCTTTTCCATTTCACACCAAAACAAGATTTTTTGGTGGGGATTTTGGAAAATGGATTTATTCCAAGATACTGCTTTGAGGAAACAAGGCTTAGTTCAGAAATTAAAACTGGTTTATTATCAGCATTTCCTATGGTTTGTTTTTGTGATTTGTCTCTAAGTCAAATTTTAGAACATGTTGAATTGTATGGTTCTTATGGAATTGGCATGAGGAAAGATTGGGGAATAAAAATTAAATTAAACCCAGTAATCTACGCAAATGTAGATTCTCTATTAGCTGACTCATTCGGGCAGTTATCACAAGATATTATTGATTTACTAAAAACGGATGAAGTACCTGATAAATTCGCTCGTGCAGCTCACAACTATATTAAAGTTTTAAAATACTTTAAGTCATATCAAGGCGATTTTAGGAGAAATGGAGAGTTAATTACTAATGTTCGGTTCTACAACGAAAGAGAATGGCGATACGTGCCAATTGTCGATTTTGATGAAAGTATTGAAGGTACTCTTTCTTTAGAAGAATATAATAATTCGATAAAGTTGGAGCAAGAAAATCGCAAGCTTGAAAAATTCAAATTAACATTTAAGCCAGAAGATATTAAATATCTTTTTGTGAAAGATGAGTCTGAAATACATCCATTAATTAAGGCGGTTAGAGAAATTAACAAAAAATATAGTAATCAAGAAATTGACATTTTAACGTCAAAAATCTTAACCGTAAAGCAAATAAAAGAAGACTTTTAGAAAACACCATTTTACACTTGGCTCCCCTCTCGCAGGTTTTCCAAACCTGTGACCACCTATTAATCAAGGACTTAGTCCTAACCTTATTTCCCATTTATAAATATCCCACAAACACGCCAAATGTTAGATGTCACCCTGTTGGGGCCGTGAGATTGCCCAAATTAAGGTTCAACAAACATGATAAAAGCAAAATCGAAGCGTCATTGCGAGAAATAAGCGTTGCAAGAGCAAAAGCTTATGACGAAGCAATCTCTAGCCTCCAGACCGCAAAACAAAGAAAAGACAGATTGCCGCGTCATGAAACCTTGTTAGCACAGGTTTCATATCTCGCAATGACGACACGAATAAACTTTCACTCCAAAATGGTTAAAACCATTCCCCTAAAACATCAATTCTTATAGCCCACGGTTTAAACCGTGGGCTATAGTTTTGCCGCCATTGTTAACCGCTTCAGCGGTTTGATTATGTGATGCTTATATGGAATTTCACATTTCGAAGATTCTGAAATGGCCTTCGATTTCAACATCATTTTAAATTATCGAATCCTGAGACAAGCTCAGGAGGACTATTAAAGCCACTTTCAGGCGTTTGGCCTAACTTGCATGCGCTAAGATTAAAAATGCCCTTTATACTACTTTTTAATAGACTTTTTAATTAATAACTTCGAAGCGCACTCGCCAAATCATTGATGGACTATATACCCGAACCGATTAAGATTTTTATTGTTGAAGACGATCCCGTCTACCAAAAGCTTTTACGATACATTGCAGAGTTAAATCCGGATCATGTGGTCAAGGTATTTGCAAATGGCAAGGACTGTATCGCGCATTTAAATGAGAATCCTGCCGTGATTACCCTCGACTATTCTCTACCCGATATGACGGGCGATCAAGTGCTAAAAGCCATCAAATCCAATAATCCTGAGACCAATGTGATTGTTGTCTCCTCGCAGGATGATATCAATACCGCTGTGCATCTGCTCAAAGTGGGCGCTTATGACTATATCACCAAAGACCAAGAAACGCGGGAACGTCTGCTGAACTCGATCAACAACGCCAAAAAGAATGTTTCTTTAAAACAAGAAATCTCGCAACTGCGCGAAGAAATTGGCGAAAAATATGAGTTTGAAAAAAGCATTATTGGCGAAAGCCCTGCCATTCAAAAGGTTTTCGAGCTTTTGGCCAAGGCCATTAAAACCAATATCACCGTTTCCATTACTGGCGAAACAGGTACAGGCAAAGAGGTGGTGGCCAAGGCCATTCATTACAACTCTGAGCGCAAGAAAAATCCATTTGTAGCCGTGAACATTGCTGCTATTCCTGATAATTTAATCGAAAGCGAGCTTTTTGGACATGAAAAAGGCGCGTTTACAGGTGCTTTGGCTAGGCGAAAAGGCAAGTTTGAAGAGGCAGATGGTGGCACTATTTTCTTGGACGAAATAGGCGAAATGGACATTAACCTTCAGGCCAAACTATTGAGGGTGATCCAAGAAAGGGAATTGAACCGGATTGGTGGAAATGAAGCCGTTAAATTCGATGTCCGGATTTTGGTGGCTACCCATAAAAACTTGGCCGAAGAAGTGAAAAACGGCAATTTTAGAGAAGATTTATTTTACCGCCTTCAAGGCATTCCCGTAGAATTACCTCCATTAAGAGATCGCGACAAAGACATACTGCTGATTGCGAAACACCTCTTGAACACTTTTTCCAAAGAAAATAACTTAGGAAAAGTCAGCATCAGCCGAGAAGCACAGACTAAATTATTGAAGTATGGCTACCCAGGAAATGTCAGAGAACTAAAATCGGTGATTGAATTGGCTGCCGTGATGTGCGATAACAATGAAATCCAAGAAGAAGACATCACCTTTAACAGCTTAGAGAAAGAAGGGCAATTTTTGATGGACGAAATGACTTTGCGCGAATATACGTTCAAAATCATTCGCCATTTCTTGAATAAGCACGATAATAATGTGCTACTGGTAGCGAGTAAATTGGACATTGGCAAGTCTAGTATTTACCGTTATTTGAAGGAAATGGAAGATGAAGGTATCTAAGCTATTTCAAGAATTTGCTCTACCCTATTCGTGAGTACGTCTAGTTGAAAGGGTTTGCGCATAAATGCAAGAATTTGTTTCGATTGAATGTAAGTCGCGGCATCAAATTGATCATTCCCTGAAATCATAATCACAGGCGGCTTAACTTTGAGGCCTTCCGTTGAAATTTGATTCAACAGCTCTGTCCCGTTCATTAAGGGCATTTCCAAATCAGTAATCATCAAATCTATGATGACGTCCGATCTTAAAAGTTCAAGGGCTTCTTTCCCATTGCTCGATGAAAAGACTTTATATTTAGGTGTTAGGCAATATTGAAGAAGCTGCTGAATGAGCAATTCGTCATCCACTACCAAAATATTTTTCTTTCGAAGCATACAGATACATCTGCTGATATAGTGCCAAATAATATTTGGTTGTAGATTGTCCGATTTTGGCATTCCTGTGCAGATATGAATTGTAGGTCGAAGTTTTTCCTTTCCCATATATGGAAAACACATCCCAAACTTGCCAATAGCGCTCAATTTTGCCAACCATAAAAACGAGGCTCATGCTTATTTCTTTTTTTGCTATTTTTCAAGATTAATTGAGTCCTATGGGCCGCTTTACCTTTTTCTCATTTTTTTACAGAAATTCTAAAGAAACATTATTCTCATGACCAGAATTTTAATTGCTTTTCAGTTCCTAATTGTAGTATCAATTGCCAGCTACGCTCAAAAACAGCCGCTTTCAAAGCTAACCGTAAATGAAATTATGCAAGAACCAGATCAATTTGTAGGTTCTTCGCCTTCAAGGGTGAGTTGGTCCAGAGATGGTAAGTCGGTTTTCTTCCAATGGAATCCAGATGGCGATGCTTACAGTTCTTTTTACAAGTTGGCCATTGGTGGTGGTAAACCAGAAGAAGTTGAAGATGCCAACGATGGCTTTCCATCCAGCTTTCAATACAACAAGGACAAAAGCAAAATTGTATTCGAAAGAAGCGGAGACATTTATATCATGGACGTTAAGTCAATGGCAGAGAAGAAATTAACATCAACTGTTGGCAGGGAAACTAGCCCTAGTTTTCACAGCGATGAAGCCATCATCACCTTCACAACAGACAATAATTTATTTTCAATTGATACCCGAACAGGCTTAATCACCCAATTGACGAACTTCAAAATCAAGTCGGATGAGGAAACTGCTGCTCGACCTGGATTTAACCGAACCGGAAACAGAGATCAAGATAAGTGGCTGTCAGATGATCAGCTTTCCACCTCAGATATTTTGAAGGAACAGCGCAACCGCCCAAGGCGCTTCTCCGGGGCAGCACAGCGTTTTATGCAAGAAAATCAAGATAAAAAATCCGTTATTGATTTAGAGAATGTAGGCCATTTGCAACTTTCACCCGATGGAAAATATGTTAGTTTTAGCGTTAGAAAGCAACCAGAAAATCCAGCAAAACCGACCATAGTGCCTAACTATGTTACAAGCACAGGCTATACCACAGATATTAATGCAAGATCGAAAGTAGGTGGTGAGCAAGGTTTTAGAGAAATCGGGATTTATAATATTCAAGCGGATAGCTTTTATATTATTGACAGCAAAAAACTGCCAGGCATTAGCGACTTGCCAGATTACATCAAAGATTATCCTGAAAAAAGCTTTGAGAAAGCACCAAGACTTGTTTCGGCCAATGATATTCTTTGGTCGAAGGACGGCCAGTATACCATCGTACACTTTGGCTCGCACGACAATAAAGACCGCTGGATTGTACGTCTTCTACCCTCTTCTGGCGATATTATTCCAATTGATCGGCAAAGAGATGAAGCTTGGATTGCGGGTCCTGGCATTGGAAGCGAAGGTTTTTCTGGTGTGCTTGGTCTATTGCCGGACGACAAAACAATCTACTTTCAATCGGAAAAAACGGGCTACTCGCACCTCTATTTGCATGATCTCTCCAATGGCTTGACCACTCAGATTACCAAGGGCAATTATGAGGTTGACAGCCCTCAATTGTCAAGCGATGGTAAAACCTGGTATTTCACTGCCAATATGAAGCACCCAGGAATTCGTCATTTCTATTCAATGCCTGTAAAAGGTGGAAAAATCACTCAAATCACATCCGAGGATGGTCATAATGAAGTGACTCTTTCGCCTGACGAGAAGAATTTGGCCCTACTTTATTCTTACTCCAACCGCCCTCCAGAACTTTTTATTCAACCAAATAGGCCGGGAGCTGAGAAAAAACAACTGACAGAAAGTTTAAAAGATGGCTTCAAGAAATACGATTGGGTAGAGCCCGAAGTAATTACCTTCAATGCTGCTGATGGCGAAATGGTGCATGCACGGGTTTATAAACCAGAAAACGCCAATGGCGCAGGTGTCATATTTGTTCATGGAGCTGGCTATCTTCAAAATGCGCATTACGGATGGAGCAGCTATTTGAGAGAATACATGTTCAACAACCTTTTGATGGCGCAGGGCTACACCGTAATGGACATTGATTATCGCGGTAGCGCAGGGTATGGAAGAGATTGGAGAACGGGAATTTACCGACACATGGGTGGTAAGGACCTTTCTGATAATATTGATGGCGCAAAATACATGATCAGCGAATTGGGAGTTGATCCGAAGAAAATTGGCATGTATGGCGGTTCTTATGGCGGTTTTATCACCTTATTTGCCATGTTCAATCATCCAGATGTAATCTCCTCAGGTGCGGCTTTAAGGTCTGTTACGGATTGGGCCCATTATAACCACGGCTATACTGCCAATATTTTGAACACTCCTATCGAAGATCCCAAAGCTTACAAAAGAAGCTCGCCCATCTATTTTGCAGAAGGTCTCCAAGGAAATTTACTGATCGCTCATGGCATGGTTGACACGAATGTGCATTTTCAAGATGTAGTAAGATTAGCCCAAAGGTTGATCGAATTAGGAAAAGACAATTGGGAAATGGCCCTTTATCCAGTTGAGAACCATGGATTTACAACTCCATCAAGTTGGACGGACGAGTACAAAAGAATTTTTAAGCTTTTTGAAACCACTTTGCGCAAATAGCATCATCTTCAACCTTAATTAAACCTTAACCCGAAATGAAAAAAACCATCATTGCAAGTTTGTTGATCGCCATCATGGCTTGTCAATCAAACAAGGCACCAGAACGCCAAATTGAAAGAGGAGTCATCGGCCAAAAGGCAATGGTCGTTTCCGCCCATCCCCTTGCCTCACAAGTAGGTAAAGAAATAATGCAACAGGGCGGCAACGCTGTGGATGCGGCAATCGCGGTGCAGTTTGCCTTGGCAGTGGTATATCCTGGTGCTGGCAATATTGGTGGCGGTGGATTCATGGTAACGAGAATGGCCGATGGTGCTACTGACGCTTTGGACTACCGCGAAAAAGCCCCTCTCGCTGGCAGCAGGGACATGTATTTGGATAAAGAAGGCAATGTGATTGATGGATTAAGCCTAAGAGGTCATTTGGCGGCTGGGGTACCCGGCACAGTTGCAGGCTTAGAGGAGGCTCACAAAAAATACGGCAAGCTCGACTGGGCTGCTTTAGTACAGCCCGCTATAGACTTGGCCGACAATGGTTGGGCCTTGACCGCGCGAGAAGCCAACGGATTAAATGGAAATAGAGAAGCCTTTATGAAGTACAATACAATCATGCCCGATTTCTTTTTGGCCATGGAAGGCTCCGAATGGGCGGAAGGCGATACAGTAAGAATTCCTGACTTGGCCAAAACCCTGGAAAGAATCAGAGACAGCGGAAGAGATGGGTTTTACAAAGGGGAAACAGCACGACTTATTTTGGAAGAAATGAGCAGAGGCAATGGCATCATTTCCGAAAAAGACTTAGAAGACTACAATGCGGTTTGGAGAACTCCAGTAGAAGCTAAATATCGAGAATACGGAGTGATTTCAATGCCCCCTCCTTCAAGTGGCGGAATCGCTTTGGTACAATTGCTCAATATGGTGGAAGCTTTCGACCTGAATAAAATGGGCTTCCATAGCACAGCAGCCATGCACTTGATCATAGAAGCCGAAAGAAGGGTTTATGCCGATAGAGCAGCCCATTTAGGCGATCCTGATTTCTTTGATGTACCATCAAACGGATTACTAAATGATGAGTACTTGACTAAAAGAATGGCCAGTTTCGATCCAGCAAAAGCCACTTTAAGCTCCGATATCAATGCTGGTCAGCCAGCGCCTAACGAAAGCATGGAAACCACTCACCTTTCTGTGGTGGATGAATTGGGCAATGCCGTTTCTGTTACCACTACCCTGAATGGCGGTATGGGATCTAAAGTTTTTGTTGGCGGTGCGGGCTTCTTGCTCAATAATGAAATGGACGATTTTAGTGTAAAACCGGGCGTACCGAACATGTACGGGCTTGTGGGTGGTGAAGCCAACGCTATTCAACCGTCAAAGAGAATGTTAAGCTCCATGACCCCAAGCATTGTGACCAAAGATGGCAAACTCTTTATGGTTGTTGGTACGCCAGGCGGCTCAACCATCATCACCTCTGTTTTCCAAACCATTATCAACGTAGTGGACTTTGGTATGGGGATGCAAGAAGCTGTGGCTGCTCCTCGGTTTCACCATCAGTGGTTGCCAGATATGGTGATGACCGAAAATGATGGCTTTGATGCGAACTTGATCAAAGAATTGGAAGCTATGGGACATCAATTCAGACCGGCTGGAAAAATGGGGCGGGTTGATGCAATATTGGTATTGAAAGATGGAAGTTTAGAGGCAGGCGCAGACCCAAGAGGAGATGATGCCGCTGCGGGCTATTAATCACCCCATTTTTTGTGATGACATTGTTTTTGGGCAGTCTGATGATTCAGATTGCCCAATTCTTTTAAAACCTCTCTTTGAAATTAGCAAAGGCATTGTATCTTAGTAATCCATTGGATTTTAATCTCTAGGGCTTTTGAAAAGAATACTATACTTTACTCTTTCACTTCATTTTGGTTTTTTCTTGTGCCCAATGGCCCAAGAACATCCAACTGATTTCTTCCCTTCAGATGAAATTTCGCGCAGCATAATCGAAACCAAACTTTCGGGCAACCCTATCTCTTTCACCATTCGGACACAAGAATTGCAAAAGGATTCAGCAGGGCTGCAGCTCTCTCCTATTATTGAAAACTATTCGGTTACAGCAGGAAGGGTTACAAAAATTGATTTTATCCTTAAAGACAAGGTCATTAAAACCATGAGCTTTGATACCTTATCTAGAATCGTCTCTTACTTCGAATTTTCAGAGGAAGCTACAACCCCCTGGACGCATTATTTGTACAACGATCAAGAGCATACCAAGACCGAAATTAAACTTCGAAAAGATTCGACCATATATTCAAAAACTATTCTTGCCTTCAATGATCAAAATAAACTGATCTTGAGAAAGGAGTTTTGGGGAGAGCAAGAAATCAAAAGCGTTAGAGAGATCACCTATAACCCCTCTAATGACCCTATCAAGGATGTTTATTATGAAAATCGCACCGAAAGTGTAAACCTTTATGATTATCAGTACGATAGCTTAGGTCGCATAGAAACCCTAAGAAGGTACAATAATGATAAGTTGGCAAGCCGCACCTTATACGAGTATCGACAAGACTCGCTGGTAAGTCAAAGAATGGAATATGGTTTCAATGAAAGGCCCAAATCACAATTCTTATTAATCGAAAAGGACTCTATGCGCGTAGAAGTAAACGGCTTCTTTTCCAGCATAGACACCACTGAATACCGCTCTAGTTTCAAACAGATTTTCGTGGGTGAAGACTTGGTGGAATATGAATCGCGCACCGTGCGAGGTACTTTTGTGGACCGCTACAAGACTTTTTACGAATATGACAATCACGGCAATTGGATTCAAAAAACTACCTATCTGAACAACAAACTGATCAAAGTTCAAAATCGCCTATTTCGCTACTAAGGCAAAAACTAAAATACAATCCACAAAAGCATAATCACCAAGAGCAATACTGCAATTGCGGTGATCCATTTGGGGAATCCAGAAAACTCATATTGGCAAATCGGGCAAACTTTGGATTTGATATCAATTTCCATTGCACATGACGGGCATTCCTTCTTTTTCATCGTCATCAAATTTAAACAACCCATTAAACATTCGTGATGATCTTGAAAATAGATTCGATAATCTGTCCCACAAACCTTAACTTAATCGTCAGATCTTAAAAAACATGAAACAGATCATCATTCTCTTGTTCGCTATAATTCCTAGCGCATTGTTTTCTCAAAACACCGTCAGCTTGGGCGATGGTAAATCCCCAAAAGCCAATTTATCGCAAGTCGCTTGGATTGCGGGCCACTGGCAAGGTGAAGCCTTTGGAGGAATTACCGAGGAAGTTTGGACTGCTCCGCTTGGCAACTCTATGTTGGGAGCTTTCAAGTTGGTTGTCGATAATAAAGTTAAGTTTTACGAAATCTGTCAAATTGCGCAAGAATCTGAAACTATCATATTTAGACTTAAACACTTCGACAGCAAGCTTATAGGCTGGGAAGAAAAAGACGAAACTCAAGATTTTCCCTTGGTTAAAATAGAAAAGAATGCAGTCTATTTCGATAATTTCACCATCAAACGCATCTCTGAAGATCATATCATTTTTTATGTGGTGATGGAGAATAACGGCAAATCAGAAGAAGTCGAGTTTAAGTATAATCGGGTGAAGTAGGCAATTACTTCAAATCTGATTGTCTGACGAATTCTTGAATGCTTTAAGAGCGTTTTTATTAGAGCCTTTCAACTGTTTCTTATTCATTCCTTCCTCAACACCTCAACTGGATTGGTTTTGCTGAATTGGAGCATTTTAAAACCAATAACAATGAACAGCAATACAATCATTAAGACGCCAGCAATAAGGCCCTGGCTGGCATTAAGGCTTATTCTTACTGCATAATCATTTAGGTACTGTTCCATTAAATAATAGCCAATAGGAAGAGCTATAAGGATTGCAATGATTAAACTATATAGGAAAGGAAGCGACAGTCTACCCAGTAGTTCTGGAACACTAGCACCGAGAATTTTACGAATACTCACTGCTTTCATTTTAGAATTGGCAAACATAATGGCCATACCAAAGAGATTCATAAAGGAAAGCAACAGCACCACTCCCGCTAAAATACTAAACAGTGTAGAAGTTTTAGACATCTTCTGTACAGAACCATTAACTCTATCGCTTAAAGCAAAGACACGAACATCTTTAACTGGGTCAAAAGTTTTCCATATCCTTTCTAATTGTGCCATTACTGAGGCCTGATTTTTGTCAGAGATCTTCAGTAAATAACTATGGAACTTCGTATCTGCGGCAGGCAAAAACACGTGGCTCATTGGCGTTGGATTACTCACACCCCAGTCTGCATAATTGCCAACCACTCCTATGACTGTTCTTGGCTTTCCATCAACATTCAAAGTCATTCCTAATGGATTTTCTAAACCATGTTGAGCGGCAAAACTGTCATTTATTAAGCAAGAGTTTTCATCTGATATTCCATTGAATGAGTTACCTTCTAAGAGCTTAATATCCATGATTTCAAAGAAGTTTTCTGATACGAAAATTCTAGAGGGGTTGTCCTGAATAAGGCTATCTTTCAATTGTATCTTCACTTTAGAAAATCCATTAAAATTAAGAGGAAATGGCCCTTTAGCTACTTCTACCACTCCAGACACTGAACGTAAGGATTCTAAAAGTACAGTGCTATTCTTCTTCATTTCGGGATTTGTATTGTCGAAAGACAGGATATTTTCAGTAGTATAGCCATTATCGAATTGGGACATTTCGGAAACTTGAAGTTTGAGAACATACACTCCAAAAACCAAACAGATTGTAATCACAAATTGCGCTGTTAGTAGTATGCGCTTCATAACAAAACCAGCACCACTTGGACTTGAAAAACCAGAAAGTACTTTTACAGGATTCAATTTAGAAACTATAAAGGCAGGATACAGGCCAGCAATAAGGCCCGTAAAAAGTGTAAACACGATTAAGAATACAATCACTTCAGGCTGATCCATCCGCAGACCAATAGGTACTTGAAGCAAATCGGAAACCCACTTCCCAGAAATTTCCAAAGCCACAACAGTAAGCAATAAAGAAATGGCCGCATAGACCACAGATTCGACTAAAAACTGACTTCGAATGGTGCTAACATTTGCACCGTTCACCTTTCGAACCCCTACCTCTTTCGCTCTCTTTAAGGATAAACTCAAAGCAATTGCCACATAGCCCAAAAAGGCACAAAGCAATACACCTATACTAACGTAGAGTACAGTCTTGATCATTTTTTTTGAAGCTCCAAAAAGGGAATAGAACTGTGCACCGTACTCATAATGAGAGTTTCCCCAATAGGCGTCAGCTAGTTTTTCAGTGTATATGCCTTTTAATCCCTCTGCAGTCACCATAGTTTGGGCAGTCCTAAGCAAACTCGCTTTGAATCGATCGATATCAGCACCTTCTTTTAACAAGACATGCGTTAAGAGAGCATCTGTATCACCACTGGCTTTAGTATCCGCCACAAACTGATCCATTGAAAAGAAAAGTCCAGGGTTTAATATTGACAACTCGGATACCTCTTCCATCACCCCGCTAATTAGGAAAGTGCCTTTATCATGTATTAAAACTTCCTTGCCAATTGGGTTTTCATTTGGAAACAATCTTTCTGACAAGAAGCTTGAAATCACAATTTTCCCTGTGCCTACCAGAGCATTTTGTGGATTACCGTATTTAAGCGGAAAACTAAATACATCGAATACATTGGCATTCGTATAAAAGGCCTTTTCTTGTCTGATGAAAGTTTGTTCATCCCTGCTTAAATACACATCTCCATTGTAGGAGTTTATCACGTTAACGGCCTCAACATCTGGACTTATATTCGGTATTTCTGCCACCATATCTGCTGATATATATTGGTGATACCGCTCATAATCTAGCATAACCCTGTACACCATATCCGAATTGGCATGATTGAGGTTTCTGGAATATTCATAGCGAACATACAATCCTGCCATTACAAAACAGTACATGCCCAAAGCCAATGAAAAAATCATCAGCAGCGTGTAACCCGTATTTCGTTTTAGGTTTGTAAAAGCTGATTTTATATAGTTCCGTAGCATAGCGTGTTGGTTTAATTAGTTAATAGTTCATGTGTGAATTAGTAATTAGCCAAAACAACTATAGGCTAATATCAATTGACTGTTCTATTCATTCCTCAACACATCCACAGGGTTTTTCTGAGCACTGAAGTAACTGTGTAAACCCAAAACAGAGAAAGCAATAAATCCCACAATCACTATGGCGGAAATAAAATGGAGGTTCAGACTATCCTGTCTGTACGGAAAGTCAGAAAGCCATTGCTCAACGCCATATTTTGTAATAGGAACAGCCACAGCAATCGCCAATATAATAAGCCAAGTAAAGCGCTTATTAAGCGTCTGTATCAAATTGAGATAAGTGGCACCTAATACTTTTCTTATGCCTATTTCCTTTTCTCTTAGTTTATTTTCGAAGGAAGAAAGCGCGAATAGTCCCAAAAAGGCAACCACAACCACCAATCCCGTCAGCAAATCGAAAATGGTGACCAGCTGCGCTTCTCTTTTATAGGCATAAGCAAAATATCCTTTGATCTCTTGAAGGTTAGGTGCTGCTTTTACTCCCATTTTGTTCAGTGCTAAAGCCACTTGACCTTTAATGGCTTCCTTGTCTTTTTCTCTGTATTTGAATTGAACAGCATAAAAGCGCTTGGGATCATAAGTGATCATAGCAGGTGCAATTACATCCTTTGTGGAAGAGAAATGAAAATCCTTTACCACACCAACGACAATTTCGCCATTAGGCATTTTCGCTCCAATAGCGGGATTCAGTCCAAGTTTCTTTTTTGCAGTTTCGTTGATGATAGCCGCGCTGTCCAGCATGGACTGAGTCAAGCCAGAAAAGTCGGTGCCTTCTAAAATTTGAAGCCCAAAAAGTGCATTAAAATCCTTATCAGCACTTCCCGCATAAATGGTCATTGGTATAGATTTACCATTGATGATTACTGACATGGGGGCTGGTGGTGGAAACTGCGGTAATGGTGCTGAAGAGACCATTTCAATTTGTGGAATAGCTTCAAGAGCACTTCTCACTACCTGATAATCTAGACTTTTACCCTCCTGATATAGACCTAGGGACATAATATTCTCCTCATTATAGCCCTTGTCCATTTCTATCAAATAATTTGCTTGACCACGAATGATTAAGGCAGTTATGAGTAAAGCAGTGCAGATTGTAAACTGTAATACAAACAGCGATTTTCTGAGCAAGCTCACTTTAGATTGTGGCAAAACACCTCTTAATACACCAGAAATATTGAATGAACTTAGTGTCAATGCGGGATAAATACCCGAAAGCACCACTACTATTGCCAAGGCAGACAATGGCAAAAGCAGCAATTGAGGATCAGATGCAAAATTAAGCTCCAAGGTTTTGCCAATTATAGGCTGAACCAAAGGCAACAGCAATTCCAACCCAATAATGGCAAGAATTAAAGCGATAAAAGCAAGAAAAAAGGTCTCGCCCATTTGCGAAAACACCAGTCGAGTACGGCTGGCACCCATTACTTTTTTAATTCCCATTTGCTTTACCTTTGAAAAAGAGCGAGCTGTGGTAAGATTGATGTAATTGAAACAGGCTACAAACAAAATCAGCCCCCCTACTAACGAGAATATGTATAGGTACTTTCGCTGACCTCCGAAAAGATTATCCGGGTCGTCACGCCTAGTTTGCCCATTGAGATAGAGGTCGGAAAATTTCAAAAAACTCAGTCCTTCAGCTTGGCCAGTAATATCGTTTCTAGCTAATATTTGTTTGGCGTCTGCTAAAAGCTTTTCTGTACTGTACCCTTCTTTCAAAAGAAAGTAGCTATACCCTCTTCCTACTAGCCAATCCCCTTCAAAGGAGTCGTATATGGAGTTTTCATTAGCTATGGAGCCAACAAAGTCAAATTGTAAATGGGAATTCTTCGGAATCGGATTGAGCACTCCAACCACCTTCAACACATCGCCATTTTGAAAGGCAACTGTTTCACCCACAGGGTTTACTCCTGGAAAGATGGATTCCGCTATTTCAGAAGAGAGAATCACATCGGAAGCATTCGCCAAAGCCAACTCCTCATTGCCATATCTTAAACTGAAATCGAATACTTTGAAAAGCTGAGGTGAAGAATAAAAGAACTTCTTGGTTTCAACCCACTCCTCATTGATTTGATAGTTCGCCCAATTATAACCGCTAATACTAACGGATTCCACTACTCCGGAACTCTCCTCCTTCAAAGTACTCAATAAATTATCTGATGGATTGAGATCAAATGGCTCTCCATCTTCTCTTTGCAGTTGCAAGGACGCCATATAGATATTGTCGGCATTTTTGTGCCATCTGTCATATGTCACTTCATCTCTTACATAAAGAGCAGTGACTAAAAAACAGAACATTCCAATGCTCAGGCCTGTCAAGTTGATAAGCCCAAAGAACTTCTCTCGCTTAAAGCTTCTCAATCCGGTTTTAATAAAGTTGTTCATTTCTATTCGCTTCTAAGTGCCTCTGTTGGATTGGAATTGGCTGCTTTTAAGGATTGATAAGAAACCGTAATCAAGGCTACGAATACTGTAGTCAAGCCTGCAGCCAGGAAATAAGCCGGATGGATATCAATCCTAAAGGCAAAAGACTGTAGCCATTTGTCCATGGCATAATAGGCAATTGGCCATCCGATCAGATTTGAAACAAGAATGATCCATAAGTATTCCTTAGACAGCAGTAAAACGATCTTTGAAACATCTGCGCCAAGTACCTTTCTTATTCCAATTTCTTTGGTACGCTTTTCGGCCAAATAAGAGGCCAGTCCGAATAAGCCAAGGCATCCAATAACAATCGCCAAAATGGTAAATGTCAGAATAATCTGTCCGAGCTGCTTATCCTTTTTGTATAATGACTTAACAGCTTGGTTGACATACTGAAAATCAAATTGCCTGTTGGGTACAAATTCAGACCAAATGGAAGCCATTTCATTTTTAATGGCCTCAATCCGCGACATATCAACCCTTGCATAAAGCATTTGCTTATAGTTTTGTGGGCCTGTGTATACCGCCCAAGGTTCAATTTCTGAATGCAAGCTGGCAAGGTGAAAATCTTCGACCACTCCAGAAATATAGCCCATCATACTTTCATCAATCCCAAAGCGCTTTCCAACAGCTTCCTCAGGCGTTAATCCAAGTTTTTCTATCCCTGTTCTATTCACCAAATAGTACACAGTCGAGTCCCAATCAGACTTATTTTGAAAGCCTTCGCCAGCAATTAAATCGAAGCCAAAAGTTTCGAGAAAATCCTGATCGCCACACATGCCGCGGAACGAAATGGTCACATTTTCTGGTAAACCGTCCATGACAGCTCCCCAGCCTGAAAGCACATTCGAGATTTCATTGTTCGAGGCTGTTACGGCTTCTACACCTACTATATTATCAAATCTGGATTTGATAGATGAATAAGCCTTTCGCGAATTGCTGTCAGGCAGCTTTACCATGACCACCTGATCCTGATCGTACCCAATATCCTTGCTTTGGATGTAAGTGAGTTGAAAGTATAAAATGAGCGTGCCTGTGATTAAAAATACGCTCACGGCAAATTGAAGGGTAACCAAGACCCTTCTGAACATATTGCCTCCCTTTACTTGAAAAGCACCCTTCAATACCTTGGCTGGTTGAAATGAGGATAAAAATGAAGCAGGATAACTACCCGACAATAAGGCGACAACAATAATGAATCCAAGCAGCATAGGAATAAACTGCCGATCTTCGAAAAGCTCAATTGAAAGTTGCACATTGGCCATTTGATTGAAGAATGGGAGAAACAACTCGGCCAAAACCACACCTAGCACAACCGAAAAGAGCACTACCAAAAATGTTTCTCCAAAAAATTGCAGCACCAGTTGTTGACGATGCGCCCCTAGCACTTTTCTTATCCCTACCTCTTTTGCTCGCTTTTCTGACTTGGCCGTACTCAAATTGATGTAGTTAATACAAGCAATCAATAGGATAAAAATAGCTATCGCAATCAACGAATAGATCAATTGCTTAGAAAGCACACCCGAATAATCCGCTTCATAACCTGTATTGAAATGCATATCCGTAATGGGTTGGATTTCGAAAGACATTTTGAAACCATTCGCTTCCATGGCTTCTCCAAAATCCTTTTGGATATAGGCATTTAATTTATCTTGATACTGCTGTGCCGCCAGTTCGTCCTTTACCTTTACGTAATTAAAATAGTTCATCGGAAACCAGCGACTGTTGTCTATCTGATTGAAAAGGGTGTTGGTCGAAACCACCATATCGAACTCAAGGGCAGTTTGACCTTTCGGGTCCGCAACAATTCCTGTAATTTTAACTTCGCTGTCGTTGAGCTTTACAGTTGAGTTAAAGGCCTCTTCAACGCTATCGAAATATTTCAAGGCGGTGCTTTCGGTAAAAACAATGGACTTGCTCTCCCTGAGTGCATCGTTTTGATTTCCTTCTAAAAATCGGTAGTCAAATACCTTAAAAAAGCTCGAATCGGCATAAAAAACATTTTGTTCTATGAACGATTTGTCATCGTGCTTGATCAACAATTCCCTGCCCACCCTCCAGTCGAAAACAAAGGTGGCGTACACAGTTTCTGGAATGTCTTGAAGAGAGACTTGAATCACTTTTGAAGGGCCAATGGCCAACTTGGAAACATTACCAGAAGTTTCATAGATCGAATTTACTCTATAGATTTTATCCGCATCTGGGTACCATTTTTCATATGAGAGTTCATTGCGGACGTAGAGTATGATGATGATGCAGGCCATGATACCGACCGATAAGCCTGCAACATTAATGATGGAATTGGCCTTTTGCCTTTTTAGGTTTCTGATCGAAATGTTGAGAAAGTTTTTTAACATGACCGTGTTGTTTTAATTGAGTTTATTCGTTTCGTAATGAGTCAACCGGATTTCTTTTGGCCGTTGACAAAGACTGGTAAAGTGTGGTAAACCAAGCAAAAAGAGTAATGATAAGCACTGGTATAGCGAAAAGTGACCAGCTCAAGGCTATTCGAAATGCAAAGCCGCTGATCCATTCTTGCATTAAATAGTACACCAAAGGCACCGCGAAAAGTGTGCTGATCAATAGCATTCTTGTCATCCCACTGTTCATGAGCCAAATCAAATGGACTACCGAAGCACCAAGTACTTTTCTAATACTAAATTCTTTAAGTCTTTGCTCCGCTAAAAACAATGTCAAACCGAATAGGCCCAGAAGCGCTATGAAAATAGCGATGCCGCTAAAGGTGGTGAAGATGTTCGCTAAACGTTGCTCTTGGGCATATTGCTGAGCATATTCTTGATCTAAAAAGGTAAATTCAAAAGGATATAAAACTGCGAATTTCTCATAAGTAGCTTCAATAAAGGCCAGCGTTGCCTCGAAATTCTCAGGCTTTACTTTTACGTAAGCCTGATTGTTGCTGTTCGGTCTGTACAAATATGCAGCTGGGGTAACTTCTTCTTTTACAGAAAAGAAAACGAAGTCTTCAACTACACCCCCTAAATTGGGCACACCGACATCTGCCTTGAACACGTTCGTTCCCATTTTATCTTGGATTTTCCAACCCCCAACTTTCGTAAGTGCCTCATTGACGATCAAGAAGTTATTGCCCTCTGCTCCTAATTCCGATTCGTAGAGTTTTCCTTCAATAAGCTTGATATCGAATTTCTGAAAGAAATCAGCATCAACTGGGAAAATAGAAATTGGGGTTGATTCATCACTTCCGTCAACTTCTAAATAATATTGTGCCTGACCTCCAAAGATTTTAGGCCCCGCTCCTGTCACCCATTCAATAGAAGGATTAGCGCTCAATTCATTTTTGAAAAGGCTGTATGATTCTTTAAGGCCTTTGTCATTGAGAGGGATCATCAATACTTGTTCTTTATCCAAACCTAAATCCAGCTTTTTCAAATGGTTGAATTGATTGAAAATCACATTGGTAGCAATAAACAACCCGATGCAAATAAAGAACTGAACCACTACCAATACATTTCTGAAAAGTAAGCCTGATTTTCCTTTGGTGACTTTTCCAGAAAGAATTTGAATTGCGCTAAATCGACTAAGAAAAAGGGAAGGATAAAGTCCAGAAAATAAGCCGAGACCTAAAACTCCAAGAATAGCTAACCCATAAGTCAATGGATTTTGGTAGTTAATGGAGATGGATGAGCCAGCAAAATTGTTGAACGAGGGCAACAATATCTCGGTCAAACATATCGAAAGCACTACTGCAATTGAGGACAGCACAATAGACTCCATGAAAAATTGAGTAATAATTTGAGCCCTATGGCCTCCTACTGTTTTTCTTATCCCAACTTCCTTGGCCCTTTTTAAATAGCGCGCAGTGGAAAGGTTGGTGTAGTTAATACAGGCAATAAAAAGTATCAGAAAGCCTACGACCAAGTACAATTTAATGAACTGCTTATCGCCTTGCTTCTTAAAGAATGGATACAGTTTACTGAAATAAACCTCTCCAACTGGTTCTAGTTTGACATCTGAGTAAGGTACATGTGTTTGAAGTAAAACGGCTGCTTTCCTTTCGATTGAGGCCACTTCAACGCCCTTCGTAATTTGGATATAAGTTGGGAACGCGGACATTTCATTCCATTGCCTGAATGAGCCATCTTCGGCATAGGCTTTATCAGCTTTTTCCATTGAGAGCAAATAGTCGAATTCAAGATGCGTCTCCTGCCCCAGATCTTGAATGACTCCAATCACAGTAAAACTGCCGTAGCCATTAATCTCAACTGTCTGTCCAATTGACTTTTCCGCAGAATCGAATAATCTTTCAGCTTCTTGTTTTGTGATTACAATGCCTTGAACCGCCTGCTGATTGAGCGGTTTTGATTGAGCGAGGACATTAAAATCGAAAAGTTCAAATAATGTTGCATCAGCAAAATGAACAGAACCAATTTTAAACTTTCTTTCATTCGCCTCAATCACCAATTCTGTATCATGACCAAAACGAGCGGCATTCTCAACTTCAGGAATTCCATCAGTCATTAGTTGGGCCATTGGAAACTGATTAAAAGGCTCCCAATTAGAGCTGGTGCCCGTTGAATCTCCCCTAGAAGTTAAGACCCGATAAAGCGATGCTGAATTAGCATGGTGTCCATCCCTATCGAATTGCTCCTTTACGTACAGTCCAAGGATGATGAAACACACTAGCCCAACGGTAAGTCCGAATATATTGAGTAATGAATAGAGTCTATTCTTTGCTAAATATCTAAAGGCGACTCTAAAAAATGATGTGAACATAAGCCATGAATTATTTTTATAGTTTGCTTAAAATTCGGCATTTAAGCCTGAAACTTGAATGTGCTATTCAACAGCCATACCAAACTTAAAAATCAATATATCAATCAGTTACAATTTCAATATAACTACTTATTGGTCGAGACCGAACTTTGCTGTCCGCTGGCGAACGGCACTATTTGTTTGTATATTAAAGTCGCCTTTGATTTGTAATGGCGAATCCCCCTGCCCCCTTTAAGAAAGGGGGAGCGGTTTGAATGGCTTCGCATGTAATTTAAATCAATGGAGGTTCAAAACACTATGCCAAAAGAAAAGTAAGGAAAGAGTAAGATTAGAAGTAAAACCATCGGTAACCGCCTCCCCCTTGGATAAGGGGGCTGGGGGATTGACAAATAAGTAAGATGAGTAAAAGCCATTATAACAAACGTTTAAAACCCTTAGCTAGGAAACTCAGGACACATGGTACTCCTGGTGAGGCTATTTTATGGACACACGTCCTAAGGGCCAGGCGCTTTTATGGACTTCAATTCAATAGGCAATTCCCCATTGAAAACTATATTGTTGATTTTATCTGTAGAAAGGAGAAACTCATTTTGGAACTTGATGGTAGATCTCATGATCATAAAAAGGATCAAGATAGAATTCGAGATTTAAGATTAAATGAACTTGGCTATCGGGTAGTAAGAATTGCGGAATCAGATGTAATGTTTGATCTAAAAAACACGATTCGGACAATTGAGGCTCATCTTTCAGAAGAAACTTTGAATAAGCCTGTTGATGAATCGAATCCCCCTGCCCCCTTAAAAAAAGGGGGAGCGGTTTGAATGACTTCATAAATAGTTTAGATCGATAGAGATTCAAAATACATTGTAAAAAGGTATGGTCACTAGATAGAAGATTTAGAAGTAAAACCATCGGTAACAGCCTCCCCCTTGGATAAGGGGGTTGGGGATTGACTAAGAAGGAATGAATAAAGGTTTGAGTAGGCAATAACGAATCCCCCAGCCCCCTTTAAAAAAGGGGGAGCGGTTTGAATGGCAGCAGCAATAATTAATTGCTGCTTCTCTACAAAGAACATAGACAAAAAGCATAGTCACAAGAAAACGCATTTAGAATTAAAACCATCGGTAACCGCCTCCCCCTTGGATAAGGGGGATGGGGAATTGACCTAATAACAAGCACATGAAACAAGGAAGAATACTCATTATAGACGACAACGAAGACCTTTTAAAAGCTGCTAAAATATATCTAAAGCGGCATTTTGGACAAATTGATTTGGAAAAAGACCCTAACCTTATTCCTGATCTGCTCAAAAACGAAAGCTATGATGTAATCATGCTGGACATGAATTTCACACAGGATGTGAACTCAGGTCAAGAGGGTTTTAATTGGCTAAATCGCATCCTTGAAATTGATCCCTCAGCCGTGGTGGTTCTCATCACTGCTTTTGGTTCAGTAGACTTGGCCGTGAAAGCCATCAAGGCTGGTGCATCTGATTTTGTGATGAAACCTTGGGAGAACGAAAAGCTCTTGGCCACTCTCCTTTCCGCAATCAAATTGAGGTCTTCTAACGAAGAGCTTAAACTGATGAAAGACTGGCAAGATACCATTGCTCAAGATTTAGATCAGAAATTTAAAGACATTATCGGGCAAAGTTCTTCCATGATCCAAGTTTTCGATACTATTGATCGCGTAGCTCAGACCGATGCCAATGTGCTGATTTTAGGCGAAAATGGAACAGGTAAGGAATTGATTGCTAGGGCCATTCACCGCAACTCCAAGCGAGCCGACAAACCGTTCGTAAGTGTCGATTTAGGAGCGATATCGGAAACCCTTTTCGAAAGCGAGCTTTTCGGGCATGTCCGTGGTTCCTTTACCGATGCCAAAGCCGATCGCGCGGGCCGATTTGAAATCGCCAATGGCGGCACTTTGTTTCTGGATGAAATCGGTAACCTCTCCCTCCCGCTTCAAGCCAAATTACTCACCGCTATTCAGAACAGAAGGGTCAATCGAGTAGGTTCAAACAAGTCCATTGAAGTGGATATTAGGCTGGTGTGCGCTACCAATATGCCGTTATACGAGATGGTAAGAAAAAATGAATTCAGGCAAGATTTGGTTTATCGAATTAACACCATTGAAGTGACTTTGCCAGCGCTTCGCGATAGATTGGACGATATTCCACTGTTGGCCAATCACTTTTTGTTGGAGTATGCTAAAAAGTACAACAAAGACATTTACAAATTCAGCGAAGCCACCATCAAACGACTTGAAAAATACGCTTGGCCTGGCAACGTTCGCGAGTTGCAACACGCGGTTGAAAGAGCAGTGATTATGAGTCGTGATAATATCCTTCAACCCGAGGACTTTTTTTTCAATAATAATCAACCCTCACAAAGTAAAGATGACCTTAATCTGGAGCAGTTCAATCTCGAAGATGTGGAGCGTATTCTGATCAGAAAAGTGCTTTCTAAACACAATGGCAATATCACTTACGCGGCTCAGGAATTAGGGCTTACCCGTTCATCCTTATATAGAAGACTGGAAAAATATGGGCTTTAATCGATTCAGGCTTTATGTGCTCTTAAGGGTGATTGTACTGTTTTTGACAGTCGCCACGTTCGTGTACCTTATCTTTTTTGATCAAAAGTATGTTACCACTGTGGTGACAGGTTTTATAATCATTTTCGAGGTATTCGAGCTTTTCAATTATATAGAAAGCACCAATAAAAAGCTGAGGCGCTTTTTCGATGCCATCAAGTACAATGACTTCAATATGAGTTTTACCCATGACAATAAGCTGGGAAAAACCTTTAAGGAGTTGAATATGGCTTTTAAAGATGTGATTGATGCCATTCTAGAGGAACGCAAAAAGAGCGAACAGTCTTTTCAGCAATTACGAGTTGTGATTGAAAATATTGGTACTGGTATTATTGCTATTAATGAGAATGGCGAAATCAAATTAATCAATCGCTCTGCCCTTCATTTTTTAAAGGTAGAAAGCCTGCGGAGTGTTGACGATCTCAAAAATAAAGTACCGCTTTTTGCTTCAGCCATTGAACATTTGAATGCATCGAAAAGAGCCATTTACAAAAATGAACATGGGCAAGAACTCGCGATTCTTGAAACAAAATACAAACTCGGTAGTGACCTGTACAGACTAATTGCTTTTCAAGATATCAAGGCTGAATTGCAGGCCAAAGAACTAGAGGCTTGGCAAAATCTAACGAAAGTGTTGAGGCACGAAATCATGAATTCCATTGCCCCTATTTCTTCCCTTACTTCTACCCTTAGCGAAGTTTTGAAAGAAGATGTATCGAAGCTGAATGGGCAAAATGTAATTGGTGATGAAAGCTTAGAAGACCTTACCGAAGGCCTTAGCACCATTTCTGGCCGAAGCGAAGGCCTGATCAATTTCGTAAATGCCTATCGCGATTATACCAACTTGCCAGAGCCTGTAAAGCGGCAAACGGATTTGAATCAGCTGATTCAGCATACGGCCAGTTTGCTAAAAAATGATTTCAACAAAGCTAAAGTACAGTTAGAAATCGATAGCGATCATGAACCAATCCTTCTGAATATCGACTACCAATTGATCGAACAGGTGTTGATCAATATCTTAAAAAATGCCTTAGAAGTGGTCGAAAACCAAGAAAATGGCATAGTGAAGGTTCAATTGTCCCGAAATCAAGAAGAAGTGTGTGTGTCAATTCGAGACAATGGATCTGGAATTACCGATGAAGCCAAAGAGAAAATCTTTATGCCTTTCTTCTCCACTAAAAACCGAGGTTCGGGTATTGGGCTGAGTCTATCGAAGCAAATTATGCAGCTGCATGGAGGCGATATTCAACTAGAAACCGAGCTAGGCAATGGATCCACCTTTAAAATGATTTTTAATGGTATTCAGTAGTTACAAATACAAAAGACTTTCAAGCAACTTCAATGATCCACCTAAAAAAGTAGATTTTAAGGATTGTTCGATCTACTTTCTGATTTTAGTGATTATTGTAATCACGTTGCACTTGTTATCAAAGTACTTTGGCTGGGATTAAGATGCACTGGATGTTCATCTTAAGAGAGGTAAACGATACGAGTGAGCATCAGAGGGTTTATATACTCAGTTTGAACTCCAAATTAGTTGGTCTTGCATATTCATCAATAATTATAGAATTTTCCATTTCATAATACAATCCAAAGTTCATGAAGTTAATTAGTCTTATTTTGTTTTTAGTTCTTTTGCAAAACTCAGGGATAAGCCAAAACGCAGTGGATAGCATTTCATTTAATTCTATCAAACTCGGTCAGCACATTTCTGAATTTGAAAACAATTTTTACTATATATCTGGTAATGAAGCTATTTACCAAAAAGATTCATCTCTAAGAAACAGCATACTTAACAACATTAAAAATGAAATACGTGAAGGTATTTATAGAGGCAATACTCTTAACATGATAAACCAGATACCCGCTTCAAAAACTACATTTTTCTTTTATCAGGGAAAACTATTCAAAATAAGATGGGATTTTAGAAAAAGTGATTATGCTGAATTCGAAGCAGTTAGCAAAAGCTTGAATTTGTATCTACTAAAGACTCTTGGGAAAATCACAGGAGAAGAATTTGGCCTAATGCTATTTTGGGAAGGAAGAAATAACTATCTACAGAGTTTCGCAGATACAGATTTATTTCAAATTGAATGGAGAGACAAGGACACCCATTCAATTGTAACCCAGCTCAATTAACTTCCAACTGCTGGTTACTTCTTTCCTCCCTTGTTGGTGTTCTTTACCGATAAGCTGCCACACTCTTTCGCCCCAGTTGGTGTTGTTCACCAACTGGCCACGAATGCACAAGAAAAATAGTTTATTTCAAAAAATGATTTAATGGCCAAAAATAGTTGGTAAATTCTCGTTAAATCTATTGTAATGAACTGTATAACAGTACTTTATTGATTGATTTTAAAAGGCTTATTG
>PCUU01000050.1 GCA_002786855.1 Cytophagales bacterium CG12_big_fil_rev_8_21_14_0_65_40_12 | reverse complement strand
TTAGTCACTATTAAGATACTGAATATCAGTATCTTAATCCAATATCTGAGCCTATATTTTATACAAAACCTATTTCACCCAACGGGTTAATGCCTAATAACTAAAAGATGGCACGCACACTTTCTAATATGATGCCTTTGGGCACATCGGCTCTGGATTTCAAGTTATTGGATACCCTTTCAGGGAAGACTTTGTCTTTAAGTGAACTCAAGTCGGAGAAGGGCACAGTGATTATGTTTATCTGCAATCATTGTCCTTTTGTAAAGCATGTAGACGCAGGCATCATCTCATTGGCCCAGGATTATCAAGCCAAAGGAGTTTCGTTTGTGGCCATTAGCTCCAACGATATTGAAAATTACCCTCAGGACGCGCCTGATTTAATGAAAGTTGAGGCCGAAAGAGTTGGCTATTCCTTCCCTTACCTTTTTGATGAAAGCCAAGAAGTAGCAAAGGCTTACCAAGCTGCCTGCACACCCGATTTCTATATTTTTGATGGCCATTTGAAATGCGTGTACAGGGGGCAGATGGACGATTCAAGACCTTGCAATGGATTGCCCGTAACCGGGAATGACATCCGCCAAGCCTTGGATGCTTTGCTGTCTAATCAAGCCGTTAGTGAAATCCAAAAACCGAGTTTGGGCTGTGGGATTAAGTGGAAATAGAATTGATCAGAAGACTTTTTCAATTACTCAAACCTCCAAAAGTGCTTAAGCTTAGTTCAAATAATGCTTGAAGTGCTGAAGAAATATAGGCATCAACTTTTGGAGGCTTAGCTCACATTAGTTACTGCCATTCACCACTTCTATGGTTTTAAAAGCCGTGAAAGGTTCTCCATTTTTAGAAAAACCATCAATCCTGATTTCAAGGGTTCCCACATCATCAGACGTGTAAAAGGCTATTTTGGCGTTTCCATTAGCATCGGTACTGATGGAAGGCGCCCAAAAAATGGTGGACCTAAAATCTGGTTTTAGATTTTTTGTGCCATTGTCGTAACTGGGCGCAAGGAAACGGACAGGCATTTGCAGCCCTGTAATCAGGTTTTCTTGGTTAAGCGGTTCTCTTGCGTTTCCTTGCTTTGTTTGCACCATTACAATTCCATTTTTACCAACGAAACCTAGCCTTGCCAGCTTCTTACTGTTCCTGAAAATTTTGACAGCAACGATTTCTGAAGGTTTTAAGGAAAGAAAGTATGCTGTGTTCTTGGTCGCTATGCCATCTATGATATAAAGTGGCTCCCCCGTGGCTACCGATTTATTAAGTGCTTTTATTTTTACCTCTTTTCGCTTGCCTATTACAATGGTTCGGAGCGGATTTATTATCTCTTTGATGCACTCCGTCATGGTAGGAAAGAGCTTATACTCCTCAAAAAGTATCACATCATCTGCCAACATATAACTCTTTTCGAATGAGGTCATGGCTGAGGCCGCTTGATTGGTAGAAGTATCCAAACTTGAGGTAAAGACAGCATAAGATTTTTCAATGATTTTGGTCTTGCGCATAAAATCGGCCAATGCATCGATTTCTTCGGTTTGGGTAGATTTTCTTGCTTTTGGTAGCGCTGTCGTATCAGGGCTAGACCATTCAATTTTGAAATCTTCTATGATTTCGCCTTCTTTCGTTTCTGCGGTGAAAAATAATTCATCCTCTCCATACACATCCAGCAGGTTTAAATCAAAAAAGCCCTCTGGAGATGTTAAAACCTGATAAAAAACCTGACTTCGCTGCAAGTAAAAAATGATCTCTGATTGATTGGGAATGGGTGAATTGCTTTTTGTGAAGACTGCCCTTCCTGTTTTTTGAATAATATTGCTCAAGTCGTATTCTGGCCTTTTTTGGTCTGAAGCTAAAATTTTCCCCCAAGGTTCTTGGTAAGCTTCGGCTGCTAATCGCTCACCAATTTCAATTTGGTCTGGCAGACTGTTTTGCTTCTCAGAAAATAAGGCTTGATTCAGCACTTTGACAGAGAATTCTCCTTCAATAGCCTGACCATTGTTATCCGTTAAGTCAAAGCTGATCTCTACTTTTTCTCTGGTGTTGAACGAGGCTTTCGAAGGAGCAATGGATGCATTTACCTTTTGACTTGAGGGGATATTGATAAAACCATTGCCCAAAAGTTGTTGCTTAGTATCCAAAATAGAAAGCTGCACAATTCCTGAGCCCAAATCTTTTTGATTGAGCTTAAAACTGGTTTTTGAAGATAAATTGAAGCTTTCTGAATGTACTACTTTGCCTTTTGAAGTCAATAAGAGCAGCAAGTCCTGATTGGGATTGGCGGATGTAGCATTCAGGTTTAGTTCAACCACTTGGTCGCTTAGTCTTGAAGCAACTTTAATCGGCAGATCATATGGCTTTTCTAAAATTACTGGGGTTTCAGCCGAGCTAATAATTTGATTTTTGTCTACAATCTGAATCTCTTTTTTGAAGACGAGGTCCTTTTCGAAGTTTTTCATCCATTCGTTATTGGCCGAAACTAGATACATCCCAGGTTTTACTGAGGTGGGAATGGCAATCTGATTGTAGCCAATGCCATTCGAAATATTCATTTTAAAGTCCGCCCAAGATTTTCCAGCCTCATCGGTCAAATGGATATTGATCAATTGTTTTCCTCTCACCAATTCGTGGTTTTCATAGAAGAAATAAGCTTTGAAGTAAGCCGTATCACCAACTAAGAATTTATCCTGATTGAAAACAAGTTGAATTTTCGTAGGGCGTTGGCGCGCGTAGTATTGCTCATATTGCTGGCCAATCGCGGACAAATCAGTTTGGGCTTTTCCTGAAATACAGCAAAATGACAATGCTAAAAGAATGGATAATTTATATATCATTGCCATGCTTCTGGTTTTATAGTGGAGGCATTCGGGTAAGAATCATAACACCTGAATGGCTTTACTTCAATGGGAGTAAGCGGATAGGGTACTTCCGATTTATCGATGAATATGTGCTTTTTGGCAATGGCAGTAGCCCAAAACAAACCAATAATTGGCTCCTCGGTATTCACCCCCTTGATATTACCAATGATTTCACCAAAGGTGGATTGAAAGAGGCTAGAGGCATTTTCCTTCTGTAACTTAATCAGTTTGTAATATTCAAAAGAGGTCCTGCTCATGCTCATTTGCTCCAATTCTACGAGGTACTTTTTATAGAATGTCGCGTTGTTGATGGGTACTTCGCCCACTTTAATATTGCGGTATTCATTATTGAGCAACAACTGATTATCTGCAAGTTGTGGCGCTGGTTCATATTGTTCTGCCCAACAAACACAACAGGTGCATTCATCAACTTGTAGCAACCTTCCGCCTGCTGCGATCGAACCATCTTCGTTATAACCCACCACTACATAGCCACTACATGGATAAGGCGTCTTGTACGGTGTATAAGTTGGGGGTCTTGTTTCATTTAATTCTGGAAAGGTGAGCACTTCGTAGGTGCCAGTAAACCGCAGCCTAAAAAAGTTCTGGTCTTTCGGTCCAGCGTTTCCATCGGCATATACATTAAAGACATCCGCTGGCAGGTCTTCCAATAATCCTTCTACCGTACGCGCCTCATACTCATAGGTAATATTTGAGACTTCGCCCACTGGTTCTATGGTGTCTGGGGTTGATTCATAGATTTTTCCATCTGGGGTTTCGATCCTGATGTAATAGGATTTGCCGACTTCACCTTGAATAAATCCACCTGTTTGATAGGTGCCTGGTGCCGTTTCGGTCAATGCTTCAAATGCGCCTTCGGTATCATACAAATCAATTTTTAAGCCCTCGATCGGGGTGCTTTCTGGAGAACTGGCATCTAGGCTGATCCCTTCAGACACCCGTACCGTGTATGGCCCAGGTTCGTTGGTAATTGTGCCTTCCACTACAATTTGTGCTCTTGCGGGAGGGATATCGAACTCAATGCGTTCAACACATGCTAAAGTCAAGGTCAGCACCAATAACCAGCTCAAAAACGTCCTTTTTAAAATATGATGTCTTTTCATTAGAATTCTAAATTGTAACTGATAGATGGAAATGCGGTACCAATGATTGAAAGTTGGTAAGGAATAGGAACGCCTAAACCCGAATTTTTAAAGAATATGGAATAGGGGTTTTTTCTTCCGTAAACATTGTAAACCGAAATTACCCAGGTTCCTTTGATTTTGTTGGTTTTCTTATGGTTGCCTTCAATCACCAAAGCCAAATCCAAGCGATGGTAGTCTGGAATTCTGTAGCTGTTTCTGCCAGAGAAATAGGCGACCGTTTGGTTCTCCACATTAAATGCAGAAAGCGGAATCGTGACAGGCCTGCCCGTATGGTAGGTGAATGTACCTGTGAAGAAATGCCTTGTACTCACATTGTATTTCCACGAAAGATTGACAATATGGGGTTGGTCAAAATTGGCGGAATATCGTTTGCCACTATTGATTGACCTACCTACAATTTCGCTTTCTATTTGTCTAAATGCCCGTGAATAGGTGTAGTTCACATTCCCCGTCAATCGGCCTTCATTCTTGAACACGGAGGTTTCAAAGCCATAAGAAAGGCCATTGCCTTGCAGCAGTTCGGTCTCTAAATTTTGATTTAGAATAAGCGATGCCCCATCCTTAAAATCAAGCGTGTTCTTGATCACCTTGTAGAAGGATTCTGTGGTTATACCGTATTTCTTTTCTTGAAACTCCTTGGAATAACCGATAGAAATTTGGTCAGATCGTTGAGGTTTGAAGTAGTAGCCACTGGGCTGCCAAATATCTTGTGGCGTTGCGGCAGCAGTGTTGGTTACCAAATGCAGGTATTGAAAAATTCGATTGTAACCCAATTTAAATGAGCTTGAAGAATTCAGCATCCATCGTGCCGAAAGGCGGGGTTCAAGATTGACGTAACTTTTGATGATTTCGCCTTTCTTAAAATCGATTGTACCTGTTACATCGCTGAGCTGTCTTGGAGAATTTTCGGCATAAACATTTATGGTTGCCTCACCGAAAGAAAAGAAGGTGGGTATCCGAAGGCCTGCTTCAACAAAGAACCTTTCATTAATGGTCCATTCATCGGTGAAATAGAGCGCATTTTCTAGAGAATATTGTTGGTCTAAAGCAATGCTGGCAGCATTGGATTCGTCAGAAATCGGCTTGAATTTTCCAGGCTCAAATTGATAATAGGAAATCTGAAGGCCGAAATTCAGCTTATGCTCGTCCTTTTCGTAGTGAAAATCAGCATTGGCGGTGGTAGTTGAGATTTTAAAGGCAAGTTCTGAAGCTGTTCGCACATCTTCATTCAAAACCTTGTATTGGTAAATGCTTTGGCCTAAAGTGAATTCGGAACCTAATGTGGCTGAAAATTGGTGGTCCAGTTTTGCCGAAGCTTGAAAGTTACTCCATTGAAAAGTGGAATCTCCTGAAATGCTGAAACTGTCTTGGCTGGAGTAACCAGTCACCGAGAGCTTTGTTTTATCGCTGTATAAGTGCGTTAGTTTGACTAGCCCATCATAAAAGAAAACAGAACTATTGCTCAAATCAGCATAGTTGGTTCGAATGGACCTCACTAACCAATTAGAATAAGTAGACCTGAACGAAGCCGCAAGACTCGTTTTGCCATTGTCAATTGGCCCATTGGCCATGATATTGCTTGTGACCATGCCAATACCAGCTTTAACTTTCCATTGGTCATAGTTGCCATCTTTGCTCTTAATGTCGAGTACCGAAGAGGCCCTGCCACCATACTTGGCCGAAATGCCGCCTTTATAAAAGGTGACATCCGAGACTGCATCGGGATTGATGGAGGTGAGAAAGCCAAAAACATGAGAGCTATTGAAAATCGGTAAGCCATCCAATAGAATCAGGTTTTGGTCTACGCTTCCTCCCCGCACGTTGAAACCCGTTGCTGCTTCGCCAACAGTGGTTACACCGGCTTGCACTTGAATTTGTTTTACCATATCGGCTTCCCCCAGAAAGGCTGGCACACGTTTTAATTCTCGCATATTGATCACGCTTTTGCCAATACTAGCCACTGCCAGGTCTTTGCTCTGTGTTCCCTCTACCACAATTTCCTCCAGTTCGGTCAACTGTTTTTCCATTTCCACCTTAATTGTACCGTCCGAACTGGCCTCTAGGTCAATGATTTTTTCTTGATAGCCGAGGTAATTGAAGCGTAAAAAGTACAGGCCTTGATTGAGTTCAATTGTAAATTTACCCTGTTGATCTGCTGCAATAGAAGCCAGCGTATCATTGGCCTGAATTGTGGCAAAGGGAAGTGGCTCGTTGGTGTTCCAGTCTACCACTGTACCGCTAATGATTACTTTTTTTCCTGAATTGATTTGATTTTCCTCGCCCAATTTAATGGCAGTAACTTTTTGACCTTCTTTTTTGGCTTGTTCAAGCGTACTTCTTCGTAAAAGTGCTTGAGTTGGATCTTTAATAATCACCAAGGTATTCGAGTACATTATGAGGAAGGTGAGGTCTGTGCCTACAAATACCTGATCTAGCGCAGCGCCAAACGCGTTTCCTATTTGGTCATTTTTGAAAGTCAAATTTTTGACCCAGTCGTTCAGGAAAAAAATCTTGGCATCGTTCTCTTCACTGATTTCGTTCAGCACAGCCGACAGGGGTCGGTTGATGTGACTGTTTTTGAGCTGGACGGAAAGAATGTCCTGGGCATAAGTGATTTGGTGAAAACTTATGATCAAGATGAGCCAAATTTTTTTCATTAGGGCTTATTAGACGCGAACTGACTTTTTGTACTTTTTTAGCAATCGATTGCATAACAGCACTGTTCAAGGTAAGAAAATTTCGAAGGCTTTTTAGGTCAGTTTATTGTTAAGTCCTTAATTTTTAGCGTAAACGGCATTTTTCCCCTTGGGGTGGACATTTCGATCAGTACTAGGATTTAGATAACAGCTGGCTTGTCAAGTGTTGCATGATCATGGAGGCATGTTCCCTTGTATTCTCAATAAAAAGCTTGCTGGTCTGTAGGCCTGCATTAATTACTCCCGCAACGTAGACGTTTGGCAGATTGGTTTCTAGAGTTTCAGGATGGTGTGTAGGAATTTTGAATTCATCATCAGAAACACTAATGCCCAAGGCTTCGAAAAGCTGATAGTTAGGTTTGTAGCCTGTCATGGCGAGCACAAAATCATTTTCCAAAGTAATTTCACCTTCGGGGGTTTCGAGCACAACTTCATGTTGACGTATTTCCTTGACCGTGCTGTTGAAATAGGCTTTAATGGCGCCTTCCTTGATTCTGTTTTCGATATTGGGGCGTATCCAGTACTTGACTCGCGGATAAATTTCGCTCTCGCGAATCGCCATGGTGACTTCGGCTCCTTTGTAGTAGGTTTCTAGGGCAACATCACAAGCGGAATTGGCTGCGCCAATCACCAAAACTTTCTGCTCCACGTAAGGATGTGGATCATCATAAAAGTGTTTCACTTTGGCTAAATCCTCACCGGGAATTCCTAGCAAGCGCGGGGTATCATAAAACCCAGTAGCAGTAATAACGGCCTTTGAAGCAAATGAGCCTCTATTTGTTTCGATATGATACAATCCGTGAATACGTTTCATTTCCGAAACCTTGGTATTTTGTTTGACCTTCAACTGCCAACTTTCTTGTACTCTTCGGAAGTATTCAAGTGCTTCTTTTCTCGTTGGCTTGTCACTATGCGCGATAAAAGGAACCCCACCAATTTCTAATAAATTTGAGGTGGAGAAAAATGTCATGTTGGTGGGGAAGTTATAAATGGAATTGACCAGCACTCCCTTTTCTAAAATGAGATAGTTTAAGCCCGCTTTTTTCGCTTCTATTCCGCAGTTAAGGCCGATTGGTCCACCGCCAATAATCACTAAATCGTAATTCAAATCAATTAGTTTTGTTGCTTGTTAAAGTAGTATTTAGCCCAAGAAGTTCAAAATTATTCTACACGCTTCTTTACCATCTCAGCGCGATGTGCAATCAACAGGATGAATGCACAACACAAAATGACAAGGTTCTTGACGATATATTGGCCTTCGAGGCTGAGTTTGAAAGGTACTTGCTTAAAGGTAACATTACTTAGAATGAAGAGTGGAGTGAAAGTGGCGAGCATATGAAACACCAAAAGCCAAAATGTGAGTTTGTATTCTTTTGAAAAAACCAACAGCAGCCCCAAAAGTAACTCCATTGTAGCGAGTATTTTAAAGTTGATACTCGCGGGAATCAGGTGAAAAGTGAGGATCTGAATGGTATCTGTTGCCAATCGTTCAGCAGGGCTAGCGCCTGGGAAGAATTTTAAAAGCCCAAACCAAATAAAAAGTACTCCTATGGAGATGCGCAGCAGCTGGTATTGGTGCCTATGAAAAAATAAGTAAAGGGTGTTCATTGCGTTTCGTTTTCTGGCAAACTTAAAAGAATGTTACTCAGAAAAACCTGATTAAGGTCAGTTTAACACAGATAATGTCACGTCCACCACTTCATTTAATTCATGTTCTGTGATTTGGCTCATCCCAAGCACTTTGATGCCTCCGATTACAGTGAAAATGTACCGAGCCAAAGCTGTACTGGAATGGCGTTGGCTGATTTCTCCATCTTGCTGGCCTTCTTTGATGAGCTCGGCCAATACCTGCTCCATCGTTTTTCGATTTTCTACGATTATGTTTTCCACCTCCTTGTCGCAATTGGCTAATTCAGTACACGAGTTGACCATAAAACAACCACGATTATCCTGCTCATGAATCGCGCTTTGTAGGGTCAAATTCAAAAATTTGCGAATAATGAGGAGGGCTGATTGCTCAGTCCTAATTTCATTCAATAACCAAGAAGAAGCATTTTGACGGTAGCGCTTTAATGCGGATAGATACAGCTGATGTTTATCGCCCCAAGTATCGTAAATGCTCGCACGGTTAATACCCAAACCATCCACTAAGTCTTGAATTGAGGTGGCATGATAGCCCTTCTCCCAAAAGAGATCTACTGCCTTATCCAGCACTTCGGTTTCGTCAAAATTCTTCTTCCTGGCCATTTGAGATCAATCAGCGATTCAATTTAACTGATCGTTCTGTAATTATCAAAACTCACTAAATTGTGGCAATACCACCATCTACCAGAATTTCTTCACCAGCGATGTAAGAGGAGTCGGTTGAGGCCAAGAACAATACGGCTTTGGCCACTTCTTCAGAGGCGCCAAATCTTTTTAGTGGTACCATTTCAATCATGCCAGTAGCCATACCATTGAGTTGTTCTTCGGTCATTCCCATTTTTCCATAGATGGGAGTTTCAATCGGGCCTGGGCTTACCACATTCACTCGGATTTTTCGGGGAGCCAACTCTGCAGATAAAGTTCTGGCGAAGCTGCGGACAGCGCCTTTTGTAGCGGCATACACCGAGGAGTTAACAAAACCTTTATGAATAACGGCAGAGGCGTTAAGAACGATTGTGCCGCCATCATTGAAAATGGGCAAAAACTTCTGAATGGTGAAAAACAGTCCTTTTACGTTTGTGTTGAACTGAGCATCAAAGAAAACTTCATCAGAGGCTTCGATAGGAGCGAACCAAGCAATCCCTGCATTGGCAAAGAGAACATCTACCTTGCCAAATTGAGTTGTTACTTTTTCGACTAATGTGTTAATGTCTTCAAGTTTGGAGGTGTCAGAAGTAATGGCCGTTAGATTCGGGTCATTGATCTCGGCAGCCGCAGCGTCTAAGGTCGCTTGTGTTCGTCCGGTGATGATTACTTTGGCGCCTTCGGCCAAAAATGTTTTAGCTGTAGCAAGGCCAATTCCTGTACTTCCGCCTGTAATTACGGCTACTTTGTCTTTTAATTTTGTCATGGTTTTTATATTAGAATGATTGTTCCAAAATAGAATTTACTCAATCAGAACAATCATTCCAGAATTTGGTTCCCATGAAGGATGAGATTTTTTGGGGACTTATTTTTTTGACTTACTCTCCTGATTGGAATCTCTAAAGTGGCTGTAAACTGTATTAATGAAACCAAGGATAAGGCCAACCCCGACAATGATATAGAGGATGGTAAATATTTTGCCGAGGTCTGTTTGTGGTGAAAAGTCTCCGTAGCCAATGGTACTCAGGGTAATCACTGAAAAATAAAGGGAGTCTAACCAAGTCCAGCCTTCTAAATAATGATAGACAACTGTGCCAATTACCAATACTAAAGCGGTGGCTAAAATAAGACTCCGATATTGCTCATCTTTAAGAAAAGTGAATACACTTTTTATCACCATAATCAGAAGATAACTTCAACCGATATGACCTCTTCGCCTCTTTTGTATTGAAGCTGAGTGGTATCACCAGTTTTGAATATACTCAGTGCCCTCATATAGCCCATCATGTCCACAATGGTCGAATCTCCTAATTTCAAGACAATATCACCTTTTTGCATACCTGCTTTTTGCGCTGGTTTGTTTTCTGAAACGCCATCAATCCTCATGCCTTCACCATCAAAAAGGTAATCAGGCACTACGCCTAAAGAAACAGTGAATCGAGGGTTATCGCCATTGCTGTCTTGCGTTTTAGTGAAGGCAATTTTTTCTTCTTTGTCTAATGAAAGCACCAATCGTTCGATATAGCGAATGACCTTCACTAATCCCTCATAATTGATTTTATCGGCATCGTCAGTTGGGCGATGATAATCTTCGTGTTGCCCGGTGAAGAAATGAAGGACAGGAACATCCTGCAAATAGAAAGAGGTGTGATCTGACGGGCCGACTCCCGATTCAGAGGTCACTAGTTTCAAAGTATCTGTATTAGCGGCTTCAAGCTTTTCTTTCCAGACTGGGCTTGTGCCCACACCATTGATGGCTAAGGTCTTCTCGTCATTGAGTCTACCTACCATATCTAGGTTGATCATAAAATCAACACTATCTAAGCTGACTGTTGCATTTTTTGAGAAGTAGTTAGAACCCCAAAGACCATTTTCTTCTCCCGAAAAAGCAATGATCAAATAGTTTTTGTCTTTTCCTTTGTTCTTCATTATTCTGGCCAATTGCAAAATGGCGGCAGTACCACTCGCATTATCATCGGCTCCATTATGAATGGCTGCTTCGCCTCGATAAAGAGAGCCCTCTGCGCCATAACCAAGATGATCGAAATGAGCGCCAATAATCACAGTGCTTTCAGCCTTATTATCGATAAAACCGACTACGTTTTTCCCCGAAATTCCATTTTCGCCATCGCCTATGACCGCTTGCTCGTGGGGATTAGTGGGTTTGTTTACATTGAATATTTGGAAGTAACCCTCATTGCCCTTCGGAGTTAAGCCCAGCTTTTTAAATCCTTGCGCAATGTACTCTGCTGCTAAAGTTTCGCCTTCTGTACCTATTGCCCTACCCTCAAGTTTGTCATCTGCTAAGTAGGCAATGTCCTTTTCTAAACCCGTCTTAATTTCCTTGTCTGTGACAAAAGGAGTACATCCGAAAATGAGGATTGAAAAAATAATTAAAATGAAGTTAGTCGGCTTTCTCATGGCACAAAATTTAGCTCAAAGATAATAATCATTATCTTCGCGGCAGCAAAAACAAGTCAGTCTAATGAAGAATTTACTTTGGGCGCTCATCGCCCTTATGGCCATAAGCAGTTGTAATTCCAATACTAAGAAATCAGCGAATGAAACCACAGTGCAAAACCTCGATTCCTTATTGCTGAAACCTGAAGAAAGAAAATTTTTAAAGAACATCAAGCAGCTTACATTCGGAGGTAATAATGCCGAGGCTTATTGGAGCTTTGACGATAAGCACAT
>PCUU01000095.1 GCA_002786855.1 Cytophagales bacterium CG12_big_fil_rev_8_21_14_0_65_40_12 | reverse complement strand
TTTTAGTAACTTCATTGCCTGCTATCTTTGATGTAAGATAACATATAAAATACTGAATTACAAGTAGTTGAGAACTAAATAAGTAACCCTATTTTAATATTCAAAAAATGATAGATTGAAATGAGCATAAGTAATTTAATGGCTTGATATGGTTTATGGCTAATTGATAAGTTTTAGGTCGAAGCGCCCTTGATCTATGCTAACATCAGGACAACCATCTACGGAAATTGTAAATTCAAATGTGCCTGAAATTATACTATTTACTAGATCCAGTTTTAATATTTCAACTTTTCCATCAAACTTTGTGTCTGGTTCGAAAACTATATCGTAGAGACAACCTTGATTAAAGTTGGCAAATGAGAAATTTCTTCTCTTTTCATTATCTTCTGAGTTGAAGTTATATACTCCAACTTTAATTTCTTCTCCTGAAATTGAGAAAGAAATGCGCTCATCAATTCCTGTTTTGAGATAACGAAACCCTCCTCCAATATTCAACACATTTGAAACTTGATGAATTGCAGTTAATTGAATAATATCATTATTTACTCGAATATCTCCATTAACAATAGCCCCAAAGGTATTTTGACCGGTCATGGTTATCGGTGGGAGTTCGGGTTTTGGGTCGTCTATTTTCAGAAAATCACATTGTACAGAGAGCAAGCTTAGGCTTAGCAAACAAATAAGGGATAGCTTTTTCATAAGTTTGTATTATTGCGTTAAAAGATAAAACAAAAGTAAATCATATTAAAGAAGTTAAAGATGAATTTACTGTTAAGTATTTCTAATTTGTCTTCTGATTGACGGGCAAGAATTTTAACAGTCATAAAAAAGTAGTTCGCATACATTAACCCATAGGTTAGGATATCAATCGCAAAATTGATTCTTTACTCTAGAAATTGCAGACCAAATTATTGAAGCGAATTATAAGAGTTTGAAGGCGATTGCTCAATAATACCAAAAGCTGATAAATAGGGCGAAGTAAAAGAAGATTTGTAGGAAGATGGAATAGATAAAACCTACAATATTGAACTTGATTAAAGTCTTGAACCAGCCTTGTTTGTACACATTGAGGAATGAAATATACACGTAGGTGCTGACCAAAATAAAGAAAAAACCCGCTGTAATCCATCGCAGTGCAGTATCTTCCATAAGTTTAAAAATAATGAGCAGACTTATGCCATACATCAAGTAGGCAAAGGAATGAACATGGAGCGCATGGACAATGTGCTTGATATAAAGGTGCTTTCTTCGAACGTAAATAAGCTTTAATACCCCAGCAAAAAGCGGGATGAGGATGAACATCATCAGTGGCAAATTGCCCAGCAAAAACCCTTTGAATCCTTGATCATTGACAAATATTTTTCTGATTTGAGCCTTAGCGTGATCATTCCTACTTTTTGAGAATAAATTGATATCAGAGTCGCCATTAGAGATAGAATCTATGAAGGCATCATTGGTCAGGCTTCTATCTCTCGCCAATCTATGGGCTTTTTCGATATAGGGTTCATCATTTGACTTGAGAAGGTCGAATGCATTAAACTGTACTCTCTGGTTCGTAATCTCCTTGCCGTAAGCACTGATTAACGAATCGTAAAGAATATCGAAGCTTTTTATCTCTTTGAAATTTTCCCTTAGGCTATCCGCTACAAAGCTTATTTTTAATGAATCAGGAATTGAATTGATATCGCTGTCATTCATTAAATCTTCTATTTTCGCAGTCGCAGGTACATCAAAGTCGTCATTACCCAAGTCTCTTAAATCGAAACTCAGTAAATAAGAAATCACAAAGAAATAAAATACACTGAGTACGAGGTAAAGGCGAACCGGATGAATAAAATGCTTGATTTTTCCGTCTTGAAAACGATTGGTGAGTTTGCCAGGGCTGAAAAGAAAGGGGCCTAAGCTGTGCGCTATTTTTGAATCAAGTCCTAAATAGTTATCGATGAACTCACTGATCAGAATACCGAAAGTAATATTATTGGTGGTATTCGATTGCCCACAAACCGGGCAAAAATTGAAAGATTCATCTAATTGACTTTCGCAGTTGCTACAATGGGTACTTCTGCGGCTTTTGGCTTTCATCAATAATAGTTTTGGGATAGATCAAAGATAAAGGCAATTTGTGATTAGCCAAATTTGTAGAAATAAAAAAAAGCCGGAACGAATCCCGACTTTTAGGTTAAGCAAAGCTTAGGTGAAAGGTCTTTATATCATATCGAGCATTACTTGCGCTCTCAAATGGCTGAATTTATTGTTTCTATCATCCAATTGTAGCAACTGATACTTTATGGATTGATAAAGGTTGGCATTGTTTGATGAGTAAATGATTCTTTGAACTGGGCCTTCAGTAATTTCAACCCTATTTTGTTGCTGGTCATAAATAATGCCTGCCCAATGCGTGTCCTGAACGCCATATTTATTCCTTACCAGTTTAGCGATTTCATAATCGGTTAAACTAAAGGCATTTTTTTGCTCAATCACTCCTAGAAAAAACTCATTCTTTAAAAAATGGAGCTGTAAAACGCACTGAACATTACCGATAGTGATTCTGTAAAAGAGTATGGAATGTTCATTCAAGAATTTTTCCTTGGTAGAGTAATTCGGCTTGCCGAGATGCTTAATGGCAGCTTTTTGAGTTGAACCGAAAGACAGACCATAAAACCTGATTTGTCTTTCAGTACTAAGGCTATTAATATCCCTTTGGCGGATGAGGTTGAGTATGCGCTCCTGACTATTCAGGAAATTTCTCCCTTCATAGAAGTCCCTTCGGCTTATTTTATACCGATGGCTTTTCTTTCGAAAAGTGAATATAGTGCTCCACAAGGAGTTTACATTCAGTTTCATTACGCAAGTGTTTAGGTTAAAAGTACCGCTCATTTTTTGCTAAGCGGAATTGAATTAAGACAGAACTCTCAACAATTCCAAATATTGAGCCTTTGGAAAAAGTGAGTTTAAATCATTTAAACTCACTTTTTTCAAAATTACAGCTAACGTTTATATGTAAAACGCATAAAAGTGAGTGCATAAAATTTTCTGAATTTTATGCATTTTCTGATTTCAAGCCTTGGTTTTCACTTTAGACCATGATTTGATTTGCCAGTAGATATTGCCTGTGGTCAAATGGTTGCCCGCTTTATCATGTACTTTTACCTCGCAATTAACCACTACAGCATCCTTGGCCGCAATGGGATCTATTACCTCATTTTTCAACCACTCGTCAGTCACGGAAAATTCAGCATAGGCGTCCATTTTACCTTGATAATGATAGTTCATTTCCATTTTTTGCATGATGATCCTGTATTTTTGAGGGTCCAAGGTCGAAAGCAAAACTATACCCGTGGTAAATTCTGACACAGTGGCGAGTCCGCAAGCATGCAGCCCTTTGATATGGTTGAAGTTCGATCGCTTGTAGGGGAAGATGGTTTTTACGCTTTGATCTTTGATCTCCACGATCTTGATGCCGTGCGGTTTGTTAAAGGGGATCATCCTTAAGAGGCCGAAATTAAGGAGGGATAAGTGAGTTTTAGAGGTCTTTGCTTTTTCAAGCATCTTCGCTGGTTCGAACATGGTCTGATATTTTTCAATTAATTTAGGCAAGTTTCTTTAAAAGTAGTGTTCATGTTGAGTTTTTGGGAAAGACAGTCGTTTTTAGATTATGACTATATAATCATTGGGGGAGGAATTGTCGGGCTTTCTACCGCTATTTCGATTCGGGAAATCAACCCTAAAGGCACCATAGCCATTTTAGAGCGGGATACATTCCCTTCGGGTGCAAGCACAAAAAATGCAGGATTTGCATGTTTTGGTAGCCTCACGGAAATCCTCAACGACATGGATTTAATGAGTTCATCTGAGGTGACCGATTTGGTAGAATTCAGATGGAAAGGCTTAGAATTGCTCCGAAAGCGATTGGGCGACAAAGAAATCGGTTTCAAAAACCACGGTGGCTATGAACTTCTATTTGAAGATGACTTAAATGCCCTTCAGTCAATGGAGAAAGTCAATGCGCTGCTCAAACCGCTCTTCAATCAACCTATTTATCAAGAAAGGAAGGACTTAATTGCGAAGTTTTGCTTTAGTGCCTCGAAAGTAAAAAGCTTGATTTATAATCCGTTGGAATCTCAGATTGATACGGGCAAAATGATGAAGAATTTAGAGGCTTTAGCGCAACAATTGAAAATCAAAATCTTTACCAATTGCGAAGTTCAAACTTTTAATGATGGCTCCGATGGCGTAGAAGTTTTAATTAAAGGCGATGTAACTTTTAAGGCCAAGAAACTGGCGATTTGCAGCAATGCATTCACAAAGAAATTACTCCCAGAAACCGACTTAGTACCGGGGCGTGGGGTAGTGCTGGTGACCAAGCCGATTGAAAACCTACCATTCAAAGGGACTTTCCACTATCAAGAGGGTTATTATTACTTTAGAAACTTCAAAGACCGGGTGATTTTTGGTGGAGGAAGGAATTTGGATTTGAAAGGAGAGGAAAGCACCGAGTTTGAAATCAAGGAATTGATACTTGAAAGACTAAAAAGTGATTTAAGCGAAGTTATTCTGCCAAACACGCATTTTGAAGTAGATTATGCTTGGGCGGGGATCATGGCTTTTGGCAAAACAAAGCAACCCATTGTGAAAAAACATAGCCAGAATATTGTCTTGGGTGTGCGACTTGGCGGCATGGGGGTTGCCATTGGCAGTAAAGTTGGTGAGCGATTAGCTGCAATGGTGTTCGAATAAAATAAATCTTCTTATCTTCAAAACTTGACACTAATAGAACCATGACTAAAGTCTATAAACAGCCGACTCTATTTCAGGCTTTCATACCCATTATCTTTCTTGTTGTTGCCTTATTTATCAATGTTAGGATATTTGGCGATGCTTCATTGGATGGTTCAAACCAAATCATTTTAATCCTGGCTGCAGGAGTGGCAACTTTGGTCGCGCTTAGGCTGGGCTACGATTGGGAGAAGATTCAGAGGGGAATTGTTAAGAGCATAAGCTCTGCCATGGCGTCCATTCTAATACTGTTATTAATCGGTTCTTTAGCTGGTACTTGGCTGCTGAGCGGAATTGTTCCTGCCATGATTTATTACGGCCTTCAAATTTTAAATCCTACAATTTTTCTATTCGCAGCCTGTATCATTTGTTCTATTGTTTCAATGGCCACGGGCAGTTCTTGGACAACATCGGCTACTGTAGGGATTGCCCTAATTGGTATCGGTCAGGCATTGGGGATTAATGAGGGGATGATTGCAGGAGCGGTACTTTCAGGCGCTTATTTTGGTGATAAAATGTCACCACTTTCTGATACCACCAATTTGGCACCGGCCATGGCTGGTACAGACTTGTTTACTCATATTCGATATATGGTATACACAACTGTTCCTTCAATTTCAATTACGCTTATTTTATTCCTGATTCTTGGCTTTGTAAATGGCGGAGATGGAGCGGTAACGGAAACAGGAACTATTTTAACCGCTATATCCTCTAAATTCAATATTTCTGGCTGGCTTTTTCTAGTGCCTGTTGCAGTAATCGTAATGATCGTAAAGAAAATGCCCGCGGTTCCGGCCATACTAATTGGAGCTTTGTTAGGAGCTGTTTTCGCCCTTATTTTTCAGCCAGATGTGGTGCAAAGTGTGGCGAACTACGAAGGGGCAAGCTGGGAAATTACTTTTGTTGGAATAATGAGATCGCTGTACGGAGACATTAGTATTGTTACAGGCAATGCAATCGTGGATGAACTTTTGACTTCGGGAGGTATGCATGGCATGCTCGGTACTGTTTGGCTAATATTATCTGCTATGATTTTTGGTGGCGTAATGGAATCTACTGGGCTTTTGAAAAGAATTGCAGAGGCAGTAATTGCAAGAGTTCATTCTACAGGGTCAACAGTTGCGGCAACCGCTGCGACAACCATGTTTTTTAATGCAACGGCTTCCGATCAATATTTGGCCATTGTAGTGCCAGGCAGAATGTATGCTGATATTTATAAAAAGAAGGGGCTGGCGCCAGAAAATTTATCGAGAACCTTAGAAGATTCAGGCACGGTAACCTCTGTTTTAGTGCCTTGGAATACTTGTGGCGCCTATCATTCCAACGTATTGGGGGTGGCTACGCTAGACTACGCGCCTTACGCCTTTTTCAACATCATAAGTCCGTTGATGACCGTGGCTTTCGCATACTTGAATATTAAAATCAGAAGGATTCTTCCTAAAAAAGCCGAAACGACTGAAACCGCAGCATGAGTTTTCAAAAATCAATAAGTAAAGAGGAGTTAATGGAGTTACCACTTTCTCAATATGAGGGGAAAGTGGTGATTGCGGCATCTGAAGAAACAATCCGAGGGGCTTTGAGAGAAATAAGCCAATTTTCGGTGGTCGGTTTCGATACTGAGGCCCGGCCTACCTTCAAAAAGGGCCAAATCCGTCAAATTTCGTTGATCCAAATTGCGACCGATGATAAAGTATATCTGCTCAGGATTATGCAAACTGGCTTAATGGACTGCATTGTCGATTTTATGGAAAACCCAAATATCGTTAAGGTTGGCATTGGACTCGATGATGACTTTAACTTGCTCAACAGGCTGCGCAGGTTTGATAAAAGAGGCTTCCTTGATTTGAATATTAGGTTTAAAGAGATTGGTGCCGAAAATATTGGCGCTAGAAATTTGGCTGGAATGATGCTGGGAATAAGAATTTCTAAGTCTGCACAGACATCAAACTGGGAAGCAGAGGAATACACGGACAAGCAAATCAGCTATGCGGCAACTGATGCATGGATTTGCTTGGAGATTTATAGAGCACTTCAGGACTTAGGTTTCGAATAAATTTATTTTTTCATATGCGCAGATTAATCCAAGTCACTTTAGGCCTTTTTTTACTGACACAATCCGCTTTGGCTTTCCAAAATGATGCTTTCTTCAATCGCTACTATCAAATGGCCGATGAAAGCTTTAATCAAACAGAAGCGTTTGAAACCGTGGCTTTTGTGGAGAAATTTTGGAGACTTGCTGGAAATGAAGGCTTCAATAAAAGCATCTATCATGTAGTTGAAAAACTGAAATCGGCTGGTTATGTATTGGAAGAAAATGCAAAACCTACCGATCGATTTACCTACCGCATTGAAAAGCGAGAAATGAAAGGCACCACCTGGGAACCAGTTTCGGGTGTTGTAAAGCTGCAATCGGGAGAGGAGTTGATGAACTTCAAAACTAATTTCAACATGATTGCTTCGCATTCCTATGGAACTAGTGGCGATCAAACATTTGAAGTCGTTTATGTCCCGAAGTTTTCCAATGAAGTGCTAAATGGCCTCGACTTGAAGGGGAAATTAGTTTTTGCAGAAACAAGTCCTGGGGCGCTTTTTAGAGAGGCCGTTCAAAAACATGGAGCTGCAGGAGTGATTACTTATCGCGTACCAGGGTTCAATCAACCAGAAAAGAATCAAAATTCAATTTCTTTCACAAGTATTCCCCGTGATGAAAATGCACAATCTTTCGGGGTGCTGCTTTCCTTTCAAGCCTTTGAGATTTTGAAAAACGAATTGCAAAATGGTCGAAACCAATTGACTGTTAACCTCGAAACCAAAGTGTATCAGTCAGAAGAACTTACTTTGGTGGCAGAAATTAAGGGCAGCAAATTGCGCGATGAACGATTTGTTTTCAGCGCCCATGTACAAGAACCAGGTGCCAATGACAATGCCAGTGGGGTAGGTGCTTTAGGGGAAGTAGCTTCAGCAACGGCAAGATTAATCAAGGCTGGTAAAGTAAATCCAGAAAGAACTATCACCTATTTATTTGGGGATGAAATTGTATCTACAGGTCGCTATGTTCAAGAAGATGCGGAAAGGGCAAAAGGGATTAAGTGGGGAATGAGTTTGGATATGGTAGGGCAAAATACTGATTTAACTGGTGGTACCTTTTTGATTGAAAAAATGCCAGATCCGGCTACCATTTGGACGCGCGGAAATGAGAAACATACCGAGTGGGGCGGAGATGTAATGACTAAGGAGCAACTCAAACCACACTATTTAAACGATTTAGCGATTTCTGTCTTTCAGCATATCGGGGAACAAAAAAACTGGGTGGTAAAATTTAATCCTTTTGAAGGAGGAAGTGACCATGTTCCATTTCTGCGTGGGAATATCCCAGCGGTTTTACTTTGGCATTTCACCGATCAATTTTATCACACCGATCAAGATCGTATTGATAAAGTTTCTGCCACGACACTGAAAAATGTAGGCATTGGTGCAATGTCTATTTCATTATTACTCACCGAGAACAAACCAGAAACGGCTGAGCTACTTTTGGGGCGAATTGAGAGAATTGCTAGCACCAGATTGAAAGAAGAGGCGGAATTAAGTAAAACAGCTTTAGCCGAAGGAGGAGTGATTGGCGATGAACAATATATTCTAGCCACTTGGGCTGAGTATTATCAAAATGTCATTGTGACTATTGGGGATTTAAATCCTGAAAATGATATGGAATTCAACTCAAAGTTGGCCGAAGTCAAAGTTAACTTAACTAAACTCACAGAATCCTTAATCAATAGTTTGAAGTGAAAACCAAAATCAAGTAGCCACTTCAAAATTATCCACCCTTTCTTCCTCGGTAGATTCCGCTTCTTCTTCTCTCAGATAGCGATTGAGCTTTTTTCTGATTTCAGGAGCGGAAAGATTGTTGTCAATTTTACCATTTCTGGCAATTGACATTTGACCGGTTTCTTCGGAAATAATGAGGATTAGGGTGTCAGTGGCTTCTGACATTCCCAAAGCGGCCCTGTGTCTCAATCCCCATTGTGCGGGCAGGTTGTCCCTTTCACTCACGGGCAACAAGCACCTTGCAGCTTTTATTCTTCCTTCATAAAGAATTACGGCACCATCGTGTAAAGGGCTGTATTTGTTAAAAATTGAAATGAGTAATCTTTTCGAGATAAAAGCATCTAATAAATCTCCCGAATCGGCATAAAACTTCAACTCAGTATTTCTAGAAAAAACCATCAAAGCACCCGTATTGGATCCTGATAGACTTTTGGCCGCTTCAATCACGGCTGTGATATTCATATTGATTTTAGGTCGTCTCTTTCTCCAGATGAAAATGGATTCTAAGATGCCACTATTCCTAAAGGAGGTTTTGCCGAGTATCAACAAGAATTTTCGAATTTCTTGAGAGAAAATAATGATAGCCGCGAGCACTCCCACGCCCATAAATTGACCTAGAATACCAGCTAGTAATTCCATTTGGGCAGCTTTCACCACCAAATAAATAAGGTATAGCGAAAGAAATCCAACCAAAACCCGTACCGCCACGCTACCTTTTAGGAGCTTATACACTTGGTAAAGTAGTACGCTCACCAAAAGGATGTCGACTATATCGACCCATCTGATGTCCAGAAATCCAAGTTTGAAAGCGTATATCACGGATAAATTGATTTAAAAAGTTGTATTGTTTCCCTTGCTTCTTTTACGTCATGAACTCTTAAAATGGATGCTCCATTGATGAGTGCCGCCATATTGGCTGCTGTGGTGCCATTCAATGATTCCTCTGGAGTAATCCCCAACGTCCTATAGATCATGGATTTTCTTGATAGACCAACGAGTAAAGGTAGTTGCAATGTTTTAAAATAGTCCAAATTTTGCAAAATCTCATAGCCTTGCGCTACTGTTTTTGCAAATCCGAAGCCTGGGTCTAAAATGATATCGTTTACCCCTTTTGCCTTCAGTTGACTGACCTTTTCTGCGAAAAATAGCGCAATGTCCTTTAGTAAGCTGTCATAGGCGGTAAGCTGAACCATGTTTTGGGGCGTTCCTCTCATGTGCATCAGCACATAGGGCACTTTTAATTGAGCCACAGTATCGAACATTTCATTATCCAGACTACCACCGGAAATATCATTGACCATGCAAGCGCCAGATTCAATCGCAGCTTTTGCAACCTCACTTCTAAACGTATCGATTGAAATAAATGCGTTTGGGAATTCTCTTATTACGGCCGCTATGGCTTTCGTTACTCGCTGGCGTTCTTCCGCGATGCTAATATCAACTGCGCCCGGCCTTGACGAGTAACCTCCAATATCAAGAATCAATGCACCTTCTTCGAGCATTTTTCGGGCAGCTATAATAACCTCTGATTCCCTTGATTGTCTACTTGCAGCATAGAAACTATCAGGCGTTACGTTCACTATTCCCATTACAGCAGGGGTTTCGAGTGAAACCAGATTTCCGCGCAAGTTCAATGTATTTTTAACCTGAAATATTTTATCTTTCGCTTTCAATAAATTCCTTTAGCACTAAAACCAACGATCTTGGAGGAGCAAACCATAGGCGAATATAAGCAAGTTATAGAGGCCTGTAAAGACATATTTTTGAAGAAGACAAAGGATTACGGAACAGCTTGGCGAATCTTGCGACTGCCTTCGATCACTGATCAGATTTTTATAAAAGCCAAGCGAATTCAGTCCATACAAAACAAAGGAAACCAGAAGGTTGAAGACGGAATTACAGGCGAGTTTATTGGGATTATCAATTATTGCATCATCGCATTAATCCAAATGGAACTTCGCGAAACTGATCCTTTTGAGTTGGATGTTGAAACGATTGAACCACTATACGATCAGAAAGTAAAGTCTACTTTTGAGCTATTGATGGATAAAAATCACGACTATGGTGAGGCCTGGCGCGATATGCGCGTAAGCTCTATGACCGATATTATCTTAATGAAACTGCTTAGAGTAAAGCAGATTGAAGATAATCAAGGGGTTACGATCATTTCTGAGGGTATTGATGCCAATTATCAAGATATGATCAACTATTCAGTTTTTTGTTTGATTTTAATGGGCTTTGCCAAATTATGAAAGTATTCAACAGTGTTGCGCGATTTATTGTAGGTGGGCTTTTTATCTTTTCTGGGTTGATAAAAATCAACGATCCCGTTGGTACTCAGATCAAACTTGAAGAGTATTTTACAGTATTCGCTGTAGATATTGCTCCGTTTTTCGAGTCTCTTAAACCATTGGCACTATTCCTCTCGATATTCCTTTCTACCTTAGAAATCGTTTTGGGGCTTGCCGTGCTGTTAAAATATAAACCAAAGCTTACCACGAGTTTGCTGTTGGCAATCATACTTTTCTTCACCTTCCTCACTTTCTATTCGGCTTATTTCAATAAAGTAACAGACTGTGGTTGTTTTGGAGATGCTATCAAATTAACGCCTTGGCAGTCTTTTATCAAGGATATTGTTCTGCTTGCTCTGATTCTAGTACTCTTTATAAATCGAAAGAAGAATGAGGTTTTATCAGGGTTGAAGGTAAAATCTATTGCCCTTGGAGGTTCACTGGTTTTCTGCTTGCTGGTGTCTTATTTAGCCATTACGCATTTGCCATTCATCGATTTCAGAGCTTATAAAGTGGGTACAAGTATTCCAACAGCCATGTTGCCTCCCGCTAACGATCCGAATGAAGTACCGAAAATAACCAACTTTGCCATTTGGAGCGATACCGGTGATGAAACTCAAAATATACTGACAGGCACAAAGCTGCTCGTAGTAATTCATGAGGCAGAGAAGACAGACTTGAAGGCTTACCCTGATTTAATTTCGCTGATAGCAGCTGCCAATAAAAGTATGGAAATCATCGCAATTACTTCATCTTCTGGGGCACAGTTCGAAGCATTAAGGCATGAAGTACAGCTGGCCATTCCGTATTTTTACTCTGATGCGACCCTTCTAAAAACAATGATCAGGTCAAATCCCGGATTGGTGCTGCTTGAAAATGGCACCGTAATTAAAAAGTGGCACTATAATGATATCCCCGCTGCGCAGGACATATTGGATGAACTCAGGTTATGGAAAAAAGTAAGAAGATCTATTTAGTTGGACTTCCGGGCGCTGGTAAAAGTACTTTGGGTAAAGAACTAGCAGAATATCTTGGTTATGTGTTTGCGGATTTAGATTCGGAAATAGAAAATGCAGCAGGAATGACCATCCCTGAATATTTCATTCATCAAGGAGAGGGTAATTTTAGGATAATGGAAAAGGAAACGCTCCATTCCTTTGCTTCGAAACACGATAGTTTTGTGCTGGCTACGGGGGGAGGAACACCTTGTTTTCATTATAACATGGACTTCATGAATGAGACCGGCTTAACCATTTTTTTAGATGTCAGCGCAGGTGATTTGGCCCTACGGATTCTTGATCAAGGGGTAGAGAATAGGCCACTATTTAAAAGCTACGACCACCAAGATTTGATCCAAGAAGTAAGGGATTTGGCGGAAAACAGGATGGATTTCTACAATCAAGCTCAAATAAAAATAAGAGACAACCGTATCACATTGGATAAGATCATCTCCTACTTATAATTGAAAGCCTCAAAAATTTAGCCCGAAAGTTAACTGAGTGCTGGTGATATTATGATTAATAATTGCCAATGGAGATGCACTAGCATCTGCAAGGCGATAACTCCTGAACGATTGATCATATTGAGTGTTCGAAACAGAGAGGTCGAAAAAATATTTGCCCATATTTACACCAACACCTCCAGAAAAAGTCGTTCTAGACCTGTCTAAATTAACATCATCAAAATTGTCTTTGTAGGGGTCTCCTTGCTTTGCATAGCCTAGTCTCAGCCTAAAAATTTCATAACGATATTCCCCTCCGATTTTAATATTGGTAACGGACTGGTAAATGTTTTCAATCGTACGGTTGTCGTTGCTAGGTGAAAAGTCCGCAGAAGACACATTCGCGTTTCCGTAATTCAAATGCTCAATATCGGCAGTAATGAAACCGTTTTTATTGAAGAATAGGGCAAATCCTGCGTTTATCTTTGAGGGCGTTTTCAGGTTGAAATTCGAAACAAAAATGTCAGTCGCTGTTTCGAGCCTGTTCAAAACAGTATCTTCCAAAATGAGTCTATTTCCATTGTCGTCCACAAAATTGGCAACATCATAGTTGTTCCAGTCAGAGATATAGATATTGTCACCTTCCTCGTCAAAATTGTAATAAGTTGGAGAAGTGTAGGAAAGTCCTAATCTAACGGCATTCACTGGTCTGGCAATAAATCCCAAATTGAAATTGATACCAGTTCCATTTACGTCTAGTCTTTCATCTATAAGGAATAAATTGAGCGGTTCATTTGAGAAATCCTCACTAAATACCCTGCTGTTACTGTAATTGGCTGACGTGATTCCTAAGCCCCCACCAAAATAGAATTTGTCTTTATAATTCGCCCCATAGGCAATGTTGACTTGATCGGTAAACCCTGTTGTTCTTATACTTTCTGTTTGTAAAGGAAAACCGAGCACTGGAGAATGGTAGAAAGTCTCGTCATTAGGATCAGGATTAATAATATAATGATCATACCCTACTTGAGCAATGCCTTGCAGCTGCGTTGGGAAAAATAAGTCTGCTTGCTGGAGCATCGCATCAATAACGGAGCTACCATTATTGTTTCCGCTTATCAACACATTCCTTTTAAAGTTATTGGTGCGATTGTAAGTGATGCCTAAAGTTCCACCCCTAAAATCCCCTGGCACCAAGTCGCCCTTGCCAAAGTTGATAGCAACACCAAGATTTGTGATGGAGAATTTATTTGCTTCATCCTTATTGGAAAGTCCAAAAGAGTTGCCGTCAGTTTGCACAGAGCTTAAGCCAGGTGTAAAGATAAATTGTGATCTATTAAAGAAGCCTAAACCCGCGGGGTTAAGGAAGGTGGCGCTCAGGTCTCCTCCCAACACCGAGCCAGAGCCACCTAAAGCGGTAATTCTAGCCGAACCAAAGTTCTGAAGTTGGCTGTATCTCAAAGCATCATTGTAATAGCCAAAGGAGCCAGGTTCAATTTGTGCTTTGGAAGTTTGCATCAGGCAGACCATGCCCATGCTTACTAAAATAAGCTTATATGTTAATTTCATTTTATCGAGTTTTTGAGTGTAGACTAATTACCTCTTCCGCTTCTAGATGAACTTGATGAGGAAGATGATCTGCTTGAACTTGAGCTTGAACCACTACTCCTAGAAGAACTTGAACTAGATGACCTAGAAGAACTGCTTCCTATAGAGCCAGAAGATCTGCTAGAACTTGAATTGCTTCTGCCGCTTGAGAAACCTGAACTTCTTGAACTGCTGCTCCTTGAATTATTGAAAGAGCTGTTTCTACTGCTGCTCGATCTGGAGTAGTTAGGCGTTACCGTTCTAGATGAGCTTGATCTTGAGAACAAGTTACTTGAGCTGCGCGCTGAGCTTGTATTCAGGGTTGATGATCTACCAACTGTACTTGTGTTTCTCACACTGTTATTTCTAACACTTGATGATCGGGTTGAGCTAGGGCTGCCAGAGAACTGATAGGCGTTTGTACTAACCCTTGAGCTTCTTGAAGGTGCTACTCCAGTCGAAGATGCACGCGAACCTCTTGATACATCATTAAACGAACTAGACGAAATTCTTGAACTTCGGGAATTGGGTGAAGTCGAAGCTAATCGCCCAGATCTTGTGGAAGGAGATGTTCCGTTAATTGCATCGGTCCTTACACTGCTCACGCTGGTTGAGCTAACTCTTCCACCTCTAGTAACAGTTCGTCTGTCGGCATTCCCAAGGTCTGAGTTATTTATAAATATGACATTGGAAGCATAGTAATTATTAAAACCTCCGAATCTATTCCAACCTCCGAAATTATTCCAGCCCCAAGGTCTACCAAAGCCAATAGAACTGTAATAGGAGTTGTAAAATCCACCACCGAAAGAGCTATATCCCCAAAATGGATCAAAGAAAGGATCGTAAAAGCCATATGGATTTAAGTTGACGGCCCTCATTCCGAACCCAAAGAAAGGTGAGATTCCGAAACCGAATGAGGAAAAGCCAATATCGAATCCAACCCTAGGGCCGAAGGCGTTAAAAGACCTAGAAAGCCTTCTACTAGAATTAGTCAAATAATTGTTCATCCGAGCATTGCTTCCTAAATAATATTGATCATACCAAGCCAGCTGAAATTGAAAATCGAAATTGACTAGTTGATTGAATGAGTTTCGATCCCAATCCGTTTGCCAATCTAGAGGTAATTCGTAGTAAGCCAAATGATTGTTTTCGTAGTCATAAACGAAATCATCATAATTCAGCTCAGATGGTTTAGTTACCCTAGCTTCCTGGAAATAGACCACTTCGTCTTCAACTCCATTGTTATACTTGCTCACCAATTGTGCATCAACGCTTTCATTCGAAAAATCAGAAGTAACTAATGCCTTTTGATTGGAAGAAATTACTTCTTCGGGGTTTTGAACAATCGTTGGTTTTTTGGCTCTATCCGATGCCGTAAAGTATACGTCATCGTATTCTTGGTTTTGTTGTAGTTGGTTTGGTGTGCATGCAAAAACTGCAAGCATGCTAAGTGGTGCCATTAAAATCGGGATGTAGTTTCGCTTTTTCATCTTTATACCTTTCTGGCTTTTTAAGTTAATGTGTATTTATCAATTTCGGTCGATAAAATTAAGGAATGCTCTATCTTTGCTTCCAATATTTTAACATCCATTAACAAACAAGATTCATACCAAAGAAGTGATATGAGCAAAGGATTACCAAAAAGAAGTGAAGATTATTCGTTATGGTACAACGAATTGGTAAAAAGAGCGGATTTAGCCGAAAATTCTCCAGTGCGAGGCTGCATGGTGATAAAGCCTTATGGTTTTTCCATTTGGGAGAAAATGCAAGCTGAGTTAGATCGAATGTTCAAAGAGACAGGCCATTCTAACGCCTATTTTCCGCTTTTCATTCCTAAATCATATCTAAGTAAAGAAGCAGACCATGTTGAGGGCTTTGCCAAGGAATGCGCTGTAGTAACACATTATCGCCTCATGAACGACCCCAATGGCAAAGGCGTTGTGGTCGACCCTGATGCAAAACTTGAAGAAGAACTGATCGTACGGCCTACATCAGAAACAGTGATTTGGAGCACTTATAAGAACTGGGTACAATCTTATAGGGATTTGCCTTTGCTTATTAACCAGTGGGCCAATGTGGTAAGGTGGGAAATGAGGACTCGTCTTTTCTTACGTACTGCAGAATTCCTTTGGCAAGAGGGGCATACCGCTCATGCCACCAAACAAGAGGCAATCGATGAGTCAATCCAAATGATGAACGTTTATGCTCATTTTGCGGAAGAGTTTATGGCCATGCCGGTGGTTCGTGGAGTTAAGTCAGCAAGTGAAAGGTTCGCTGGAGCTTTGGAAACTTATTGTATTGAAGCGATGATGCAAGATGGCAAGGCGCTTCAAGCAGGTACTTCACACTTCTTAGGTCAAAATTTTGCAAAGGCTTTCGAAGTAAAGTTCACAAGCAAAGAAGGCGTACAAGAATATGTATGGGGAACATCATGGGGAGTAAGCACGCGATTGATTGGTGCTTTAATCATGGCGCATTCAGATGATCAAGGACTTGTATTACCTCCTAAATTGGCACCTATACAAGTGGTGATTGTACCTATATATAAAGGAGAGGAGCAGTTGCAAGTGATTGCTGAAAAAGTTACTGAACTTACTAAGGGCTTAAGGAAGAAAGGAATCTCCGTGAAATTTGATGACAGAGATACTTATAAGCCAGGATTCAAATTCGCTGAATGGGAATTGAAAGGGGTGCCAGTTCGTTTGGCCATTGGCCCTAAGGATTTAGAGAATAACTCAGTTGAAATTGCAAGAAGAGACACGGGAGAAAAGGAATTGTTCAGTTTAGAAAATAGCTTAGAAGATAAGATCGAAGCACTACTTGACGATATCCAAGCTTCTATATATAAAAAGGCCTATGATTTCAGGGCTGAAAAAACAACTGTTGTGAATTCATATGAGGAGTTCAAGCAAATACTCGATGAAAAAGCAGGCTTTGTTTCGGCCCACTGGGATGGAACTGCTGAAACTGAGGAGAAAATCAAGGAAGAAACAAAAGCAACAATTCGATGTATTCCTTTAGACCAACAAGCTGAAGAGGGCAATTGCATTTATTCAGGTCAACCATCAAAGGGCAGGGTGTTATTTGCGCGGGCTTATTGATTTAGGCCGATAAAAAATGATATATTGAGAGGATTATAACGGAATAGAATGGGAGACTGGATCACAATTATTTTACTCATCATTACAGGACTAATTTTGATCCTGGTAGAGGTGATTTTTATTCCGGGCACTACCATTGTAGGCATTGTAGGCTTCATCATTACCTGCGTTGGAATCTATATTACCTATGAGGAGCATGGTGCTACGGCAGGCAATTATGTATTGGCTGGCTCAGGTCTACTTTCTGTTTTAGGTTTAGTATATAGTTTTAGGTCAAAAAGCTGGAATAAGTTTTCGTTGAAAGACATCAATAATGGCAAAGTGAACGAAGGTTATTCTAACGATCTTTCTGTAGAAATAGAAGGAGTGGCCATTTCTGACTTAAAACCGATAGGCAAGGCAGAATTCAACAATAAGGCGTACGAGGTGAAGTCTAAAGGCGAGTTTATACCCGCAGGAAATAAATTAAAGATTATCCAAATTGAGGGTAATCGAATCATAGTTGAATCTTTAAATAATTAGATATGCAAGATTATATAGTACTGATTGCGGTGTTTGCCGGAATTCTGATCCTTTTCATGTTCTTCTACTTTATCCCAGTAGGACTTTGGATTACAGCGAGATTCTCCGATGTGAGGGTGAGTTTGTTGAAACTGGTTTTAATGAGAGTTCGAAAAGTGCCGCCTAGAATTATCATTGATTCTTTAATTACCGCCACCAAGGCCGGTTTGGAACTAACCTCTGATGAACTTGAAACACATTATTTAGCAGGCGGACATGTGCCGTCAGTTATCAAAGCATTGATTTCTGCGGATAAAGCAAATATAACTTTGGGCTTTAAGCAGGCGACTGCAATTGATTTAGCAGGTAGAGATGTTTTTGAAGCAGTTCAAATTTCTGTAAATCCGAAAGTAATTACCACTCCGAAAGTAGCTGCTGTTGCTGCGGATGGAATTCAGTTGGTAGCCATTGCAAGAGTTACCGTAAGGGCCAACATCCAACAGCTAGTGGGTGGAGCAGGTGAAGATACCATTCTTGCCAGAGTTGGAGAGGGTATTGTGACTTCTATCGGTTCGGCAGCTTCTCACAAAGAAGTATTGGCCAACCCAGATAAAATTTCGAAGCTAGTACTTTCAAGAGGATTGGATGCAGGAACGGCTTTCGAAATTCTGTCAATTGATATTGCAGATGTTGATGTGGGAGTAAACATTGGTGCAATTCTTCAAACCGACCAAGCGCAAGCCGACCTGAAAGTGGCCGAAGCTAAAGCGGAAGAAAGACGCGCAATGGCCGTTGCAGAAGAACAAGAAATGAAAGCGAAATCTCAAGAGGCAAGAGCAAAAGTTATTTTGGCTGAAGCTGAAGTACCGAAAGCATTGGCCGAAGCTTTTAGAACGGGTCGCCTTGGAGTAATGGACTACTATAAAATGGAGAATATTCAGGCGGATACAGAAATGCGCGAGTCTATTGCCAATCCAGAGCAAAAATCGACTTCGAGAAGAAAACCAGATGATAAAAACAAAAAATAACGAAAACTGATAAGTATCAAACAAAAGCACCTTGAGCAATTAAGGTGCTTTTTTGTTTACATCTATGGTGGTCCAAGTCTGTTTTTCCATTGCAGCAAAGCTATTTCCAAATTGCTTTATAAGGTCATAAGAAGTAGAAAGCAAATCATTTCCTAGAATGTCAAGAACGCCAACTTTGCCATTTCTTTTCACCATAAAATGATGGCTGTCTTCGGTTTGAATTGAAGTGAATTGAGGGCTGCGAACCAAAACCCCGTTGGCGGCTGCAAGCCCGAAAAGGCCATCTTTCTCAAGTAGAATATATTTTTTTGACCTGACCATTTTATCGTAGGCTAAATCCAAAACGAAAACACCCTTCAAATCGATGAGGCCAAATTCCCCATCTCTTTTCACCAATGCAAGCCCATTTTGGAATGATTCAACTTCGTCATAAATGGGTTGAATTACGATTTGATCTTGTGGATTGATAAAGCCCCATTTGCCATTCAATTTCACCGCACTCATTCCCTCATTAAAATCCTTAGCTTCTTGATATCGGTTAGCGATTGTGAGATTTCCCTGCTCGGAAACAAAGCCCCATTCGTTATCTTTTTGAATTAGAATTAACCCTTCAGACCATTTACCTACCTCTTGAGTACCCGAAGCTAATTTTGACATTCGCTTTGACTTGAGGTCGAATAGCTCGAAGCGCTGTTCATTTTTCAGAACTACAATCTCAGGAGATATCTGATAAATTGAATCCACAGCTTTGCTAATCAAGGAGTCGCCATTGAAGTCATGAAGCATATAGCCATTTCTGGTTTTTTCGGCATAGCATTTAGAAAAAGGCGTGAGCGGATTTGAATGTCTTTGAACTAGAATATCGGATAAATCTAAAAGACCAGTTTCTGTGCCTTGCTCATAAAATATCCTGTCGCCAATAATTTCGATCTTATCCTTGTAAGGAGTTAAAAGCCAGTTACCATTGGGTTTGATTACCCCGTAATGTCCTTGGTATTTTGCAATTGCCAGATTTAGGTTGAAGCTTCCTATGCTATCGAAGATGAATGGGCTTTTTTCATAACCTTGTTCGTCCAATAAGCCATATTTACCTCCTTTATAGGCTAGGAAGTAATTCTCTTTTAGTGTTACATTTTCATAAAAATGAAGTCCGATTCTCTTTCCTTGAAGATCGTAAGGAATCCAGTTTTGATTGTCGCTTTTCGAAGTCTTAGCAAATATCACATTTGGAAAGAATTGGATTGAATCGAATTGATATGGGATCATCAATGAGCCCTCATGAGTAATTACGCCTTGATATCCATCTGATTTAACGGCCAAGTAATTGTGATAAGACTGGATGATTTGTTCCTCGTTTAAATTCTTAATGTAGCTGTCGGTTTCATCAATTATCCCCGCAAAATCACCTGTCTGTACGGCCAGGTGGTCTTTTAATACCCACACTTGGTCATGTCCGACTATTTTGGTTGGCACCTCTGGCCTAACAATCGTCCATCGGTTATAGGGGAGCACTTTTGCAACTCCATTTTTATATTCGAAGGCTTTATAATTGGGTTCAATAATAAGCTTTCCCTCTTTGTTGATTAGCCCTTGTTTGTTTTTGTATTTAATCCTGAAGGTTGATTCATCGTGCCTAAGTATGGTTTCGTACTGAAAATCGGAAAGTATCTCACCTTTTTCATTTGCGATTGCGCTAAGTCCGTTTTTTTGAATGGAGAAGGTAGATTCATCGAGCCGACTGATCAGGTCATATTCAATGGGTAGCAAGGCCTTTCCATTTTTGTTAAGAAGACCATAATGGTAGTGTGTACCCGTTTTCTTCGCAACAATCAAGTATTCTCCAACAGGTTCAACCCATTGGAATTCGGTCGGAATCACTTGGTTGCCTTTGGTGTCTATCAGGCCATAATCACTCAGAATGGAGAAATTACTTCGACTTCCTACGATAAACTTTGAATCGGAAAAGGGATAAAGAGTTGAGTAGTAATGCCTTGTAATTCGCGAGCCATCAATTGAGGCTAGTGCCCATTTTTCATTTTGTTTAACTCCTATAAATCCATTTTGAGGATCAGGATTACCTTTCGACCAACCAATATCATCAAATTCAGCATTGAAAATCACTTCAGACGTTTGTGCATTCAGTAGTCCAACCTTACCGTTTTTTGTGAACTTTTCAAGCCCTTGGGCCAGCGAAAAGGAATGAAGGTAAATAAGCAATAAGAATGCGCAAGTGAGCTTCGCGGCCATATACAAATAAGAAAAACAATGGCAAGCTTAAGTAAAATTGAAGCGATTTCGAAACTTAATGTAGAGGCTTAGTGCTAATTATTTCTGAACGGTCTTATTGTCCAAATCAAAAAGATCGTTCAATAAATCAATCAATGTTTCGGCTTCACCTCTTTTGCAAGCCGCCTTTAACTGCAACACAGGAAGCTTAATGATCTTCTGAGTAATGCTTTTTGAAAATCGCTCGGCAAACTCTTCTATTTCGGGTGATGCATTTTTTAGGTGTTTGGTAAGCTCTTCTTGTCTGATTTGCTCAAGCGCGTTTTTGAGTTTATGAATGGTAGGGGAAACCTCCATTTCTTTAGACCAATCCTCAAGTTCTCCAATGGCCTCGTGGATGATGGCTTCGACATTCGGAATAGATGCTTTTCGCTTTTCTACAGCAGCCGAAGCCTTTTCGCTGATTTCATCAATGTTGAAAAGAGTAAAACCGTTGGTGTTGCCCAATTCAGGGTGAATACTTCTGGGAATAGAAAGATCAATCAAGTATTTAAAGCCAATCGCAGTAGGAGCGAAATTCTCCTTGGTAATGATTGGCGTAGATCGCGCAACTGAAGATATAACGATGTCGTGACTGTTCAATGCCTGATCCAAATCATTAAAGTCTATAACCTCTTGGCCACATTCTAATGCCAAAGTTTGGGCTTTATCTAGGCTGCGGTTACAGATTGAAACCGATAATTGGGTTTCTGACAGGTGCCTGCAAACATCCGCACCAATTTCACCAATGCCTACAATGAGCACTTTTGGATCAACAACGGTCGCTGCCAAAGATTGAACAAGTTCCGAAGCGGCATAAGATACACTTGCTGCTCCATCGCGAAACGAAGTTTCTTGAACCACCCTTTTGCTGCTAAAAAATATAGTGTGCATTAAGCGGTGTAAAAATGGCCCTGCTAAATTGGCATCAGCGGACCATTGATAAGCGTGTTTCACCTGATTGGAAATTTGCAAATCACCGACCACTTGCGCCTCTAATCCCAATGACACCCTGAACAGATGTTCTATGGCCTTTAATCCAACAAATGGCTGAAAATAACTGAAGTATGATTCAGAAGTGTCAATGCCTTTTTTAATGGCCATCAACTTGACCACTTCTTCATCTAAATTATGCTCTGAGGAATAATAAACTTCGGTACGGTTACAAGTGGAAAGAATAAGCGCTTCGGACACAGGCAAAATTGAAGCAATTTCACCCAACAATTCTTTGATCGTGTTTTGATCAATCGAAATGATCTCTCGAATTTGAACTGGAGCCTTTTTATAAGACAAGCTGATGGCTCTGAAATTACCCTGAATCATTGAATGCGCTATTAACTTAAAATCGTGTGCAAAAGTAGCCTCTCCCTTATTGTAAAAAAAGTGATCAAAATCATGTATTCTTATTTAGAATCAGTTTAAACAAGGCTTGAGTCGAGTCTGTTGATTTCATCCTTCTTATCACAAGTGGAATGGCTGTTTATAATTGAAGAAAATATTATATAAATTAACCTTAATTATAATTGTAATTCACATTGTCTTTAAAGCGTCTTATTCGAGAATACTTCGGCTTCTCAAAAACACAAACAAATGGGTTTTTGGTAATGATGCCATTGATGCTGCTGTTGCTTTTCGTACCTGTGCTTTACCGTGATTTAACCCAGCATAACTACGATAAGTTCGAAACAGATCAATTAAAACTTGACAGTCTGGTGGCACTTTGGAAGGACGGAGTCAGAGCACCTAAAGATAGCATTACTATAGAATTAGGCGATTTCGACCCCAATACCGCTTCCGTTGAGCAAATGTTGAAACTCGGTTTTGGGAATGGATTATCTACTCGAATAGAAAAATATAGAAATGCGGGTGGTCAATTCCGAGTAAAATCAGACTTGAAGAAAATCTATGGTTTTCCGGATAGCCTTTATCAGTCCTTAATCGCTTATATTATGTTGCCTGAAACGATCGCAAGAGCGACCAAAGTAGAAAAGGAGAAACCTAGACCAAATTACAATGCTTCAAAAGCAACAAGTATCGAAAGCAAACCTGTAGGCCCCAATACTTTTGTACTCGAATTGAACACTGCTGACTCATTGGATTTTCGGAAACTGAAAGGGATCGGCCCAACCTATTCAAGGCGAATTATCAAGTACAGAGAAATGCTCGGAGGTTTTACGTCCATTGAACAAATTGCGGAGGTTTATGGGATTTCGGATTCGCTTTATCAGACTTTGGAGCCCTATTTGAATATTTCAGAAGGTTTCGAGCCCATACAGTTGAACATCAACATTGCGACTTTTAAAGAGTTAAACGCCCACCCTTATATTTCTTTCGAGCAGACCAAAGAGATCATGACTGCAAAAAGTAAGTATGGTAAGTTCAATGATTCCAATGACCTGAAAAAGCTGAGCACTTTCGATTCGATTCAAATCGCTAAATTGACGCCTTATCTGAAATTCAAATGATTAAAATTCTTTCTGCGGAGCAAATTAGACAGTGGGATGAATTTACAATTCAAAAGGAGCCAGTTTCTTCGATCGACTTAATGGAAAGAGCTTCGGCCGCCTTTGTTCAAGAATTCACCAAGCGAGTTACTTCTGATGCTTCCATTGAAGTCATTTGTGGGCCTGGCAATAATGGAGGCGATGGATTTGCCATTGCCCGAATGCTTCAGTTACAAGGGTTCAGGGTGAAGTGCTTTTTGATTGACTTTGGCGCTAAACTCTCAGTTGATTGTCGAACTAATTACAATCGTTTTTCACAAAATAACGAAGTGACCATTATCAGAAATTCGGCAGATCTGGCTTTAGAGGCGGACTTAATCCTCGATGCACTTTTTGGAAGCGGCTTGAATAGGCCCATCAATGGTTTGGCGGCAGAGGTGATTGTTAAGGTCAATCAGTTTAAAGCAAAAAAAGTAGCTCTTGATATTCCTTCAGGGCTTTTTGCCGATAAGGTGGAACTTCAAACAGAGGTGTTCAAAGCTGATTGGACAATCACATTTCAAGTGCCAAAACTCACTTTTTTAATTCCTGAAACAGGTTTTTTCGTAGGCGAATGGACAGCGGTCAGTATCGGTTTGAGGCAAGATTTCCTAGAGGGAATTCAAACCGATTATTACCTACTCGAGAAATCAGATATCAAACCTGAGTTTTTTTGGAGGAAAAAGTTCGACCACAAAGGGGTATTTGGAAAAGTATTGCTGATTGCTGGAAGCAAGGGTAAAATGGGAGCTGCTTTTTTGGCTGCTAAAGCATGCCTTCGATCCGGAGCAGGACTTTTGACCGTACATATACCGTCATCTGGTAATGCTATTTTGCAAAGCTTATTGCCTGAGGCAATGGTTTCGTTGGATGAGCATGAGGATTATTCGACCAAATTAAATGAGGTCGATGGGTATGATGTGATAGCAGTTGGGCCAGGAATTGGCACAAATAAGGCCACGGGCGAAATGTTAAATCAATTGCTTTCATCAATGAATAAGCCCATGGTTTTTGATGCCGATGCTTTGAATTTACTAAGCCGCGATAACAAATTATTGGATATGATACCTGAACATTCCATTCTGACGCCTCATTTAGGCGAATACAACCGACTATTTGGCGAGGCGATCAATGGCTTGGACAGAATAAGGAAGATTTCGAGTTTTGCTGAACAGAAAAAGTTGGTAATCATTTTAAAAGGCGCTCATACCGCAATTGCTGGGCCATTCGGTAAGGTTTATTTTAATTCTACAGGAAATGCAGGAATGGCAACTGCCGGTTCTGGAGATGTTTTAACTGGCATACTCACCGCTTTTATGGCTCGAAAAATCGAGAGTGTATCCTCTGCAATGCTTGGCGTTTATATTCATGGATGGGCAGGTGACTTAGCTCAAAATAAAGTAGGAAAAACGTCATTGATGGCATCAGATTTGCTTTGTAACCTTCCAGAAGTTTTAAACAACGTTGACGATAGTAATTTTATTTGAAAAAACTTTAACTTTAGCTAAACCTTGAACGTAAGTTCAGTGTCTATTAAACCGAAATGAAGACATTTAACCGAAACATGCTCATAAAATCTGCCGCAATCATTGCGCTAATGGTGGTTTCGGTATTTGCAAATGCTCAACAAGAGACATTGGCCAGCATTCAAACCAATAACGATCCTAAGGTTAAGGTTGAAGTCTTCCCAAATCCTACAACTGATTTTCTTACAATCGACCTTTCTAAACTGGATCTAAAAAAACCGAATATCGAAATTCGTAATATCATTGGAAGTAAAATGGCAATGATTAAGGAAGACGAAGGCGATAAAAAAATCAGAGTGGATGTTACTTCTTACCCAAGAGGTTACTATTTGGTCCTTGTGAAGGACGATCAATCAAAATTTCAGCAGACCATAAGATTTTCGAAGAAGTAGACTTTACTTCTTCTCAAAAAGAAAGGCCATTTGTTCATCAAATGGCCTTTCTTTTTGGCATTAAAACTCGGCATTGCCTGGTGTTCTTGGGAATGGAATCACATCTCGGATATTCGCCATGCCTGTAACAAAGATGATCAGCCTCTCGAATCCTAGTCCAAAACCACTGTGTGGCGCTGTTCCATACCTGCGCGTGTCCAAGTACCAATCCATTTCCTCTTTCGGTACGCCCATTTCATCCATACGAGCAACAAGTACATCTAGGCGTTCCTCTCTTTGTGAACCACCAACGATTTCTCCAATACCAGGAAACAGAATATCCATTGCCGCCACAGTTTTACCATCTTCGTCCATACGCATGTAGAACGACTTGATGTCTTTTGGATAGTTGGTTAGAATAACTGGCTTTTTAAAGTGTTTTTCGACAAGATAGCGCTCGTGTTCGGATTGCAAATCCGTTCCCCATCCTTCAACAATATATTGGAATTTCTTTTTCTTGTTTGGGTTAGAGTTCCTCAAAATATCGATCGCTTCAGTATAGGTGACTCTTTCAAAATCATTTTCAGAAACGAACCTTAACTTTTCCGTCAAAGTCATTTCACTTTTCTCTGTATTGGGCTTGTTCTTTTCTTCCTCGATTAAACGCTGTTCTAAAAATGCCAAATCATCAGCGCAATGGTCTAAGGCGTATTTAATAAGGTATTTCAAGAATTCTTCCGCCAAATCCATGTTGTCTTTCAAATCATAGAAAGCCATTTCTGGCTCGATCATCCAAAATTCGGCAAGGTGTCTGGTGGTGTTAGAGTTTTCAGCCCTAAACGTTGGACCAAAAGTATAGATGTCAGAAAGCGCCATCGCGGCTAGTTCACCCTCTAACTGTCCAGAAACAGTCAAATTGGTTTCCTTTTCAAAGAAGTCTTCCTTGTAATTAATAGAACCATCTGCATTTAAAGGCGGGTTTTTCGCGTCAAGCGTGGTAACTCTGAACATTTCGCCAGCACCTTCAGCATCAGAGCCAGTGATGATCGGGGTATGGAAGTAACAGAAGCCTTTTTCGTTGAAGAAATTATGCACGGCAAATGCCATAGCGTGCCTAATCCTAAAAACAGCTCCAAAAGTGTTCGTTCTTGGTCTCAAATGAGCGATTTCCCTCAAAAACTCCATCGAATGCTTTTTAGGCTGCAATGGAAATTTTTCAGGATCAGCCGTACCATAAATTTCAATGGACTCAGCATTCACCTCATATTTTTGTCCGGCACCTTGCGATTCAACAAGTTTGCCATGCACAGCGATACAAGCCCCGGTAGTGACTTGCTTAATGATTTCTTCGGAGATAATATTTGGATCCGCAACGACTTGAAGATTGTTAATGGTAGACCCATCATTGAGTGCAATGAAGTTAACATTCTTATTGCCTCTCTTGGTCCTTACCCATCCCTTAACGGTCACGTCAATATTGGCCTGACTACTTTTTAATAATGCTTCAATTTTCGTTCTCTTCGTCATATCAAACCTCCTAATTGGTTGTGTAAAAAAGTGAATGCAAAACAACTCTTTTTTAAAGTGATTCACAACGCGAAAGAAGAAAATTCGGTCAAAGTCAAAGAAAGCCTAAATTGAAAGCTATGGAACTAAAAACTACTTTGATTAACGATTTAAGACGTTTTAATAAATTCGCACGGTTTTTGTTAAAAAGTGATCTTTTCTAATCTTTTACTCAATTGTTTCTCCTAAATTTGAATTACAACGAATACAATTTTGGTCAATGCAAAAACTCAGTTTAAATCAATCTTTAAGTCAGAAGCTATCTCCGCAACAGATTCAGTTCATTAAACTGTTGCAAGTGCCTACTGCTGAACTTGATACTCGGGTTGAAGAAGAACTTGAGATAAACCCAGCCTTAGAAGAGGGAAGAGAAGAACCAGACACGTCATCGAACGAAGAGGAGTATGATGATTATGGTGATGAAAATGCATCTACTGATGATCTGAATGTTCAAGATTATTTGGGCGATGATGATTTCGCTGGGTATAAAATGCAAGGAGATGGGAATTATGCCGAAGAGGATGATCGTGAAATCCCAATTGCGATGCAAACCTCCCTCAACGACCAACTCGAAATGCAAATTGGCTTTTTAGGTTTAGACGATCGTCAAACCATCATTGCAAGGCAGCTTGTGGGAAGTATTGAAGGCGATGGTTATATCCGTAGAGAGTTGGATGCCATCGTTAACGACTTGGCCTTTGCCCAAAATGTTGAAACAGACGTAGAAGAACTCGAAGAAATACTCAAGGAGATTCAGCAATTTGATCCTGCTGGGATTGGAGCGAGAAATTTGAAGGAATGCCTGCTCATACAATTGGAAAGAAGATGGGAGGAAGATGACCCGGATCCTATAGTTGAAACGGCTAAGAACATACTGATATTATGCTTCGATGAGTTCACCAAGAAGCATTATGACAAGATCATGAAACGCCTCAATCTTGAAGATGAGGTACTGATGAAAGATGCAGTGCATCTTATAACCAAACTGAACCCCAAACCTGGAGGGGTTTCGGGAGGTATGGTAAAGACCCAATACTTGATCCCGGATTTCATTCTTACCAATAACCAGGGCAACTTGGACCTCACCTTGAACTCTAGAAATGCTCCGGATTTAAGGGTAAGTCAATCTTATTCTGACATGTTTCGGGCTTATGATAAGAGTGATAAAAAGGATAAGAAGTTAAAAGAAACCGTTTCGTTTGTCAAACAGAAACTAGATGCTGCTAAGTGGTTCATTGATGCTATTAAGCAGCGGCAAAATACCTTATTAAGAACGATGGACTCCATTGTTCGCTATCAGTATCAATTCTTTTTGGATGGCGATGAAACCAAGCTTCGCCCAATGATCTTGAAAGACATCGCCACAGAAATAGGAATGGACATTTCAACCGTTTCGAGGGTGGCCAATTCTAAATCAGTACAAACAGATTTTGGGATTTTCCCTCTTAAATACTTCTTTTCTGAGGGCATTTCGACCGTTTCTGGTGAGGACGTAAGTAGCAGGGAAGTAAAAAACATACTTGCTGAGTTAATTGGCAAAGAGGATAAGAGTAGACCACTTTCCGATGATAAACTAGAAAAATCACTCAAGGCGAAAGGGTACAATATTGCCCGAAGGACTGTTGCTAAGTATCGCGAACAATTGAATATTCCTGTGGCCCGCCTTAGAAAAGAATTATAGATTTGAGGATTTTAGCGCAGACAATTTCAATCATTTTTCAACCGTTGCTTATGCCAACATTGGTGTTTTACACCTATTTGTTCCATATCCAAAATAACTCCAACCTCACCGTCTCCAGTAAATGGACTGTGCTTTCATTGATCTTTTTGACCACTTGCTTAATTCCAATGCTGACGGTCATCATGTTTCGCTTTACTAAAGTAATCAAGGATTTACAGATGACGGAAAGAAGGGATCGATATGTCCCTTTCATTTTTATCTCTCTTTTCTATATCATAGTTACCTACCTAATGACCAAACAAAGTTGGTTCAATGAAATAATGACCTTATCGATGATAGGAATGACCACCGTTGTGGTCCTGACCAACTTAATTACATTCTTTTGGAAAATTAGTGCGCATGCGGCAGGGGTAGCAGGCTGGCTGGGCTTTATTCTGATTTACGCCAAGTTTTTTGCCTCGTCTAATACGCTATTTTGGCCATTGATAATTGCTATTTGCTTGAATGGTTTGGTGATTTGGGCGCGATTATACCTGAATGCACATAAGCCGAGAGAATCTTTTGCTGGTTTTGCTTTGGGTTTTTTGTTTTGTTATTGTTCAATCCTCTTTTTTGCCTGATATGTACGAGTTTATAAAATTTGAGAAAGAAAATGGTGTAGCCACGTTGACCTTAAATCGCCCAGAAGTTTATAATGCTTTGAACAACGAAATTACTTTCGAAATCCAAGCAGCATTAAAGGAAGTCAAAAGAGATGAGGAAATCAGGGTATTGGTTTTTACAGGTGAGGGAAAAGCCTTTTGTTCAGGACAAGATTTGAAAGCATCTGCTGCCGATCCTACAAGATCATTTTCAGACTCACTTCACAAAAGATACAATCCAATTATCCGTGCATTGCGTGAATTACCAAAACCAGTAATCTGTCGTTTGAATGGAGTGGCAGCAGGGGCGGGCTGTTCGTTTGCTTTGGCTTGCGATCTTATCATTGCGGCCGAAAGTGCCAAGTTGATAGAAGTATTCGTGAATATTGGATTGGTTTTGGATTCAGGTTCGTCATTTTTCCTTCCCAGATTGGTGGGGTCTTCAAAAGCATTTGAGCTGGCCACAATGGGTACAAGAGTTGCCGCTGCTGATGCCGAAAAGATGGGATTGATTACTAAATGCGTAGCCGATGAACAGCTCGATGAAACTGTAAAGCTATACACAGATTATTATGCAGCTGCGCCTACCAAGGCCATTGGGCTAATGAAGAAAATGCTCAATAAATCCCAAAATTCAAGCTTGAATGAGATGCTCGATTATGAAGCGCATTGTCAAGATATAGCTGGTGCTAGCCATGATTATAAGGAAGGCACTTCTGCCTTCTTAGAAAAAAGAAAACCAGATTTTAAAGGGAATTAAAAGCCCGTTAAGGAAATGCCTAAAGTCAAAGTTTTAGTATCCAAACCTCCTGCAGGGGCGATATCGAATTTGTCGGATAATTCGTAATAGCCAAAGATGCTAAATCCACCGACCCCGATTCTTCCCTGAATTCCATATCGAAAGCGATTGAAGCCCAGGTCTTGTCTGTCTTTCACCATTCTCCTATCTGCTGCATTGTCTTCAAATTTAGCTTTAGTGAATGATGAGTAGAGCACACCCACCTTTGCACCTAGCGCAACCCTAAAACCTCGGCTCAGGTTGTCTTTGCTAGTGTAATATCTAAACTCCAAGGGCACATCAAGGTAATTCAATCCTAATTTCGACTTGTCGAATGAGTTGGCTTGAGGATAAACTGTACTTAGGTTTGAAACCGCAACGTTTCTAACATTACTATTATTGACTGTTGAGGTCAATGTTTTGTCATCCTCGAAAGAGTATTTTTCTAGGCCTAAGCCAATACCAGGGGTAAAAGTAAGCCCACGGCTTCCAATGGCTAGATCATAATAATAAACAATATTGACTGTTTTGGATTGGAAGGTGTTGAGTTTTAAATCGGTAGGTGCTGAACTCCAAGAGTTTATGCCCAAATCAACAATAAGGCTTCCGGGCAAGTCAGGTCTTTGTGCTTTAGCAGCATAGCTCAACATTATTATTCCGACCAGTAGCAATCCAATTTTCCTCATGTTTTTCTCCTTTTTGAAGCGTGGCAAAGATAGTATTTTTTGAAAGTATTAATAACGAGCTTTTGCAAAGAAAAAGAATTAATTACCTTTGCAGACCATTTTTAACGGAGTTTAACACCGTTTATTTCGGCCTCGTAGCATAATTGAATAGTGCACCTGATTACGGCTCAGGAGGTTGCAGGTTTGAATCCTGCCGAGGTCACCTAGCAAACCCCTTCCTTTTTAGGTCGGGGTTTTTGTTTTTATACCGCAGTTGCTTTTAAAATAGCTTCTCATTTTAGGTTCTTTTGAGTTTATCAGGTTGTCTGAAGTCTCGGCTCTTTTTTATTTAGATTTAAAAGTTAATATTTAAAAGTTGAATAGTTATTTTATAATCTTTCTAAAAGTAGGAATATGAGAACTCTAATCGTCTGTTTTTTTATTTTAATTGGTGTGGTACGGGTTTCAAAAGCCCAAGTAGGAGTAAGCATTCATCAGACTAACATTCCTTTTGTGGGGGTCAATTATCAAATCAAGGATAACTACATTGCCGAACTACGACTTGGAACGGATAATTTTTTTGAAAATATTGGTGTGGAAGGGGTGATCACGCGGGTGATCAAAAGAGATGAGGATTTTCAGTTTTATGGTGGTTTAGGGGTTAGGCTGAATACTTTTCAAGGGCTGATCATCCCTGTAGGTTTAAACTTGTATCCTTTTGAAAACAAGCAATTCGGATTTCATATGGAGCTAGCTGGAATGATTGTAGATGAAGGCGAATTGCTAAGAGCTACCTGGGGTATTCGTTATAGGTTTAAAAAGAAAGACGGGAATTGAGACTTTTCAAAACAGATCGCCTGCAATTAAGACTAATTGTCATTAATGACTTAGAGTCTATTCATAAGCTCCATTCCTTACCAGAGACTGACGAATTCAATACACTTGGAATCCCTGAAAGCATTGATGTAACTATAGATGTGATCAAACCTTGGATCGCAGAACATACTAAAAAGCTGATTGGCCAATACACTTTTGCAATTGAGTTAATTGGCACGAATCAATTTGTAGGTTTGATTGCGCTTGTGCTTAGTAATACTAAATACAATAAGGCAGAAGTTTGGTATAAACTGGATAGTGCTTATTGGGGTAAGGGTTTTGCCACTGAAGCTTTGAGCTTGATTTTACAATTTGGATTTCAGGAGTTGAAACTCCATAGAATTGAGGCAGGTTGTGCCGTGAACAATGTGGGATCGGCTAAAGTTATTGAAAAGGCCGGGATGACATTAGAAGGTGTAAAGCGACAAGTATTACCGCTTAAATCCGGTTGGTCAGATGCTTTTTCTTATGCTGTCTTAGCTACTGACTAGTTTTGATTTATCTTTATAAATCCAAATGGATAAGTTTCTCCGTATTTATTAACGCTATACATCAAATTAATTTGGAATAAGTAATTCAACTGACAGCATTAAGCTAGTAATCGGATTCTTGGAAATCTTTTCTACTACTTAAGAGTTAATCAGAACAGACAAAGCTAAAATGACCTCAGCAAAGGAAACAGCTATACTTTTTTTTTCACGGAGCCTTAAAGAGGAGTTCTTGGCTAAAAATGCAGGGCTAAAGGTCAAGGAGTTTTCTAATCTCTATCAATTACTGGTTCGAAGGACTACAGACACCATAAGACGCAGCGGGATCTATTCTAAATCCCTTTTTTCTGATGAACAGATTGGGGCATCATTTGGAGAGAGGCTTGTTAACGGGTTACGAAATTTGTTTTCAGAAGGCTTTAATAATGTAATTGTTGTCGGAAACGATGCTCCTGAGTTAACGTCTGAGGATTTAATTTGGGCGAAAAACAGACTAGAACAGGGGAAGAATGTATTGGGTAAAGATAGCCGCGGTGGGGCATACTTGATAGGTTTTTCGAAGCAGAGCTTTTGCAAGAATGATGTGTTGAAAGTGAACTGGAATACTTCATTAGTCTATGATCAGCTAAAGCTGATTCTTGCACCTGAAGAGCTTTCAAAAACTGTTATCGATTTAAACTTAGCTTCTGACTTTGAAAGGATTATCTGGAGTACGTCTTCTCATCTAACCAAGGCATTCAAGTACATTTTAAGCTCAATTTTCAGGGTTTATAATTTCCTAGTCCATTTCAATTTTCTTATACCCAAAACTCAATGGTTCAAGCAATTTGAGTTGAGAGGCCCGCCAATCTTATCAATTTTGTGAATACCATTGTCGGCAAAGCTCTTTGTCGAATTGAAATCTAAAATTTAAAAGCTCATTCTGAAATGGAAATATTTCCTTGTCTATTGGCAAGAAGCATTTCAAGTTTCGAAGAATGAGCGGAGTTTGAACCCTTAAATATCAAATCGATGCCTAAAACATACTATGACCCAAACGACCTAAAGAAATTTCCCAAAATCACCGAACTACAACCTGAAATGGGTGATAAATTCTTTGATTGGTACGGAAGCGTTTTTAAAGAAGGAGCCTTAACAGAGAGAGAGAAATCATTGATTGCCTTAGCGGTTTCACATGCAGTACAGTGTCCTTATTGTATAGATGCTTACACAGACACTTGTTTGAAAAAAGGAGTTGATGAAGAACAAATGATGGAGGCAGTACATGTTGCCGCAGCCATTAAAGGGGGTTCTGTATTAGTTCATGGGGTTCAAATGATGAATCAACTGAAGGAAAAATTAATGTAGCCTATGACTTTAAAGACATTAAAAAGGCAAGAACACGCGCTGTCCATAGCAGATAGACAGATCAAAATATTAAGTGATTACGATGCCATTGGAATTCAATCGTTCGAAGAGATGATTGAACCAATCGGGATGATGCCACTAAAACCCATTTCGGTGGACACCTTCCAAATCAATGTAGGTAAAATGTGCAATCAGGTATGTAAGCATTGCCATGTTGATGCTGGGCCAGACCGTAAGGAAATTATGACGCGCGAAACCATGCAGCAATGCCTAGATGCGCTCAAGATTTCTAATGCTACCACTGTGGACTTAACGGGAGGTGCGCCTGAAATGAATCCTGATTTTCGCTGGTTTGTGGAGGAGATTTCTAAAATGGGTAAGCACATCATTGTGCGTTGTAACCTCACCATTATTCTAGCCAACCCAAAATACCACGACTTACCTGAGTTTTTCAAAAAACATAAAGTGAATGTGGTGTCTTCTCTTCCTTCTTTTACGGCCAGTAGAACGGATGCACAACGTGGAGATGGCGTATTTGGAAAGTCTATCAAAGCATTACAAATGCTCAACGAAATCGGTTATGGAAAAGAAGGAACAGGTTTGAAGCTGGACTTAGTCTATAATCCTTCTGGTGCTTTTTTGCCAGATGACCAAGAAGTTTTGCATCATGAGTTCGAACGAAAACTGAAAAACAATTTCGATATCGTATTCAACGATTTGTATGCCATAACAAATTTGCCTGTAAGCCGATTCTTAGACTACTTAGTGAATAGCGGAAATTACGAGGACTACATGAACGAACTGGTGAATGCATTCAATCCAGCAGCAGTAGGAGGGGTCATGTGTCGTTCTATGGTCTCCATAGGTTGGGATGGCTACTTATATGATTGCGATTTTAATCAAATGCTTGAGATGAAGTTGGACAATGGAGTTCCTGATCATATCAAGGATTTCAACCTAGATAAACTAATGGCAAGAGAAATTAAGATTAACCAGCATTGTTTCGGTTGTACTGCAGGAGCAGGATCGAGCTGTGGAGGAACTACAACAAATTGATTTTCACATGAATAATTACTTAGAAACTACAAAAGATATTTACAAGGCAGCAGCAGAAACACCAGATGTGGGGTTGTGCTGTACGACAACACCGGTTTGGTCTTTCCCTGGTCTTTCCATTCCTAAAATCATGCTCGAAATGAACTATGGTTGTGGCAGTACTGTCCATCCAAGGGATTTAGTTAATTCTCCTAAAATTCTTTATGTAGGAGTTGGCGGAGGAATGGAGCTACTTCAATTCTCCTATTTTAGTCGACAAAAAGGAGGTGTGATTGGAGTGGACGTTGTGGACGAAATGATTGATGCTTGTAAACGAAATATGAAAGAGGCGGAGGCCCAAAATGATTGGTTTGACGCTTCATTCATTGATGTTCGTCAAGGCGATGCATTGAATTTACCAATCGAAGATGCCTCAATTGATGTCGCTGCTCAAAACTGTCTTTTCAATATTTTTCATGAAGAAGACTTGAAAAAGGCACTTCAAGAAATGTACAGGGTGTTGAAACCATATGGACGACTGGTCTTGTCGGATCCAATAGCTGAACAAGCCATGCCCGAGCATTTAAAGAACGATGATCGCTTGCGTGGACTTTGCCTAAGTGGTTCTCTACCCTTAAAAGACTATATCAAAATGATCACTGATGTGGGATTTGGAACCGTAGAAATCAGAGCGAAGCGACCTTATAGGATACTACATTCCAATCAGTATGACGTGCAAGAAGCGATCTATATTGAAAGCGTAGAAGTTTGTGCCATCAAAGATCCAATGCCAGCCGATGGGCCATGTGTATTTACAGGGAGAACTGCTATTTACTATGGCAATGAAACTCATTTTGATGACCACGGTGGACATGTTTTATTACAGAATCAACCATTGTCGGTTTGCGATAAAACTGCTGGGAATTTAGAGGCTTTGAAGGATTCGAATATTTGGGTTTCGCCTTCTACCTATTTTTATGATGGCGGAGGGTGCTGCTAATCCATATTATTAATTCAAACCATCAAAATTTTGACGGTATGCATGTTTATTGACAGCATACCGTTTTTTGTTTTATAAACCTTGATGAGTTTAAATCTTATCGCCACTCGGTCTGAAAGTCTTTTTTAAATTTTTATCTTTCCTGAGCAACCCTTAGCGGGAAGGGCTGTCTTTAGCGCAGAGATTACGAATTTGGAACCGAAGTATCAAAATCTTCATCAGGAAGTTATCGATGGATGTTTATTGGGCGATAGACAAGCTCAATATCAATTGTATAAGCTTTATTCTAAGGCCATGTACAATGTTTGTCTTCGCGTTACCAATAATGAAATGGAGGCAGAAGACGTTCTTCAAGAGAGTTTCGTAAGTGCGTTTAATCACATCCATAGCTATAAAGGCACAGCCGCTTTTGGCAGTTGGTTAAAGCGAATTACCCTCAATAATGCCATTAATGTGGTGAAAAAGAGAAGAATCGAGTTTCAGCAAGTAGATGATTACGCTGATTTTGATAATCGCTATGAGGAGGATGAGGAACAAGATTTTGATTACGATGTTAGACAAGTGAAAAGTGCTATTGAGCTTTTGCCAGAAGGCTATCGCTTAGTGCTTACATTATATTTGATCGAAGGTTATGACCACAAGGAGATTGCTGAGATTCTTGAAATCACAGAATCCACCTCAAAATCACAATTCAATAGATCGAAGAAAAAGTTAAAAGAGATTTTAAAACAGCAATTCCAAAATGCAGGATAAGTTAGAGGATTTTATCAAGGACAATAAAGCAGCTTTCGATACTGCTGAGCCTGATATTAGGGTATGGAATAAGATTGATCAGGCGCTTGATCACAATAAAGCCAAAACAATCAATTCATCGGTTTGGTATTGGCGTGTGGCCGTTGCTGTATTACTTATTGCTGTGGTCTATTTGACGGCAGATAAGTTTTCGACTGGCCAACCTAAGGTAGAAGAACTTTCCACACTTCAAGAGTTTGAGCAATTAGAGACTTTCTATACTTCGATGATTACAGAAAAGAAGATGGAATTGTCGGAGCAAATTTCTGATAAAGAGTACTTTAGCTATTTAGAAGCTGATATCCAGTCTTTGGATGATTTATACAGTGAGTTGAAGGTTACTTTTGAAGATGGCCAAGAAACACCACAAGTGAAAAGTGCGCTGGTGCATTTGCTAAGACAAAAACTCCATTTGATCAACAAGCAATTGGATATTTTAGAACAGTTGAAAGATCCCAAAGCAACGGATTCAGCTTCTGGAACTAGCTCACTTTAAAAAGACTTAATTCCACCACATTCGAATCTAGAATAGCTCCCTTTTCGCATTTCAGTACTCGTTTGGGGTAGTTCTTAATCAGATTATAATCGTGGGTGGCCATGATTATGGAAGTTCCCCCTTTATTGATTTCCATAAAAGTTTGGAAAATACCATCTGAAACTTCAGGGTCGAGGTTTCCGGTTGGTTCATCAGCAATTAGTAACACAGGATCGTTGATCAATGCCCTGGCAATAACCACACGCTGTTGCTCACCACCAGAAAGCTGATGTGGCATTTTATTGGCAACAACTCCCAAACCCACCTTCATTAGTACTTCCGCCAATTTACTCTTCATTTTTGCTTTGTTCGTCCAGCCAGTGGCCTTCATTACAAAGAAGATATTTTCAGCTACCGATCGATCTGGAAAAAGCTGAAAGTCTTGAAAAATAACGCCTAACTTTCTTCTTAATAGTGGTACATCTTTGCGTTTCATGGATTGAACATTGAAGCCCGCAATTTGAATTTTGCCCAACCTCAAAGGTAAATCACCATATAGGGTTTTGAGAAGAGAGCTTTTTCCGCTACCCGTGCGACCCACCAAATACACCAATTCACCTTTATTGATCGAAAGGGTAATGTTATTTAAAACGGTTTTATCGTCCTGAAAAATGGTGGCATCATCGATGCGAACAATAGGCTCTCCTGAAAAAGGCATAATTATAATTCCAATTTTTGAAGTTTGCCGAAGGGCAATTCGTTGATCAGTGCTTCTAATTCAAGTTCTTTGCCTTCTAAGCCAAACTTTTCTAATTTTTTTAACGGTCGGTCGGCCCTGAAATATGCAATCAGCACAAAATTTTCATCGCGCAGCTGAATATAATCAGGGATTTTGGCCTTCCCCTTCACTTTTATGATGTACATATTATTATCCTGCTTCAGATCATTTGAATAACCCGAAGCAGGAATTAATGTTTTATCCATTTGCTTTTGCATGATCAGCCAAAAATTGCGCAAGGCCTGCATCAGTCAGTGGGTGCTTCAATAAACCAGTAATTACTTTCAATGGGCAAGTCACCACATCGGCACCGATTTCTGCACACTGCAATAAGTGCGTAGTATGGCGAACCGAAGCCGCTAATACTTCGGTAGCAAAGCCATAATTGTCGTAAATCTGAACGATTTGCTCGATCAACTCTAAGCCGTCAGCACCGATATCGTCTAGCCTTCCGATGAAAGGAGAAACGTAAGACGAGCCAGCTTTGGCGGCCAATAAAGCTTGACCCGCTGAAAACACTAAAGTGCAATTCGTTCTGATGCCCTCTTCTGTAAATGCTTTGATCGCTTTAACACCATCTTTGATCATCGGGATTTTTACCACGATCTTATCATCGATTTTGGCCAATTCACGACCTTCTTTCATCATGCCTTCGAAGTCTGTTGCAATTACTTCAGCACTCACATTATCATCCACGATATCACAAATGGCTTTGTAATGCGCCATTACTTTGTCATGTCCAGAAATACCCTCTTTTGCCATTAACGATGGGTTGGTAGTCACGCCATCTAATACGCCTAAATCATAGGCTTCTCTGATTTCATCAAGATTTGCGGTATCGATAAAGAATTTCATTTTGATCTATTTTAGATTGGTTAACAATGTGTTACAAAGCTAATATTTTTGACTACTCTCTTTGAGCTAATGCCGACAAGTTTTTGAATCGAATTGAATTTCTTTTTGTAACGAAGCCGTGTGACTAGTTTTCATGGCCTCTCAAAATTAATTGATCAACCCTCTTCAACCCTCTTTTCATCCTGACTCCGATGCTTCGGAGGAAGGCGCTAAATATGCTCAGTTTAGACCCTTCGTGCCTCAGGGAAAGAAAACGGTCATTGTAGTCAATTATGAGATTATTACATATAATCGAATTAAGCTTATCATATGCACTCTGCTTTTCATCCTGAGCAGAGCGAAGGAACTAGCGGTTAGATAAAGTTCAAATATTTATTAAATATAAAATCCCTACTCCGTATACTCCTTCTTTTTTACCAGGGCCATATAGTCGTTCTCTAAGGGCAGGTAGCCATATTCGTAGCAGAAGTAATAAGTAGCACCGGCTTTGGTGGTGTAAGTAGAAGTGTGATAATTAAAGTCGAAGCCCTTTTCTGTCATCTTTAATTTTGTGGTTTTGGACTTGTCTACAGGATTGAGTTCTTCTAAAATTCTTCGGTTTTTCCTCAGAATATTATGGACGTTTCGCACATAGTTATTCGAGTCACTATTTTGTCGGTTGTTGAATGTGTTTCGGCACTGATCTGAGCAGAATTTTTTATCCACCCGACCATACATAGCGTCACCACATTCTAAGCATTGTCTTTCTTCCATAAGAATTTTATGTAAAATCCACTTTCGAATCTAAATCTATGAAGCATTTAAGCTACTGAAAAACAGTAATATATCCAATTGTAAACGCTTACAAACGAATGTTACCCGACTACAAACGCTTAATAACCGAATCTACTTTTTACGACCCGCTTACTTTGCCACTGTCAATTCGAACAAACAAAACCGAATGGCACTGAACGTTAAACTTTAAACATTTAAAATCATGAGAAATTTAAGAAACAGCGTACAATTGATTGGCAGATTAGGTCAAGATCCAGAAGTGAGAACACTTACAAGCGGAAAGAAATTAACTTCATTTTCATTAGCAACTACAGATGCTTACAAGAATGCAAATGGCGATAAAGTAGAAGAAACGCAATGGCACAATGTGGTGGCTTGGGGCAAGGTAGGAGAGATTGCTGCGGAGTATTTAAAGAAAGGCGCAGAAGCCTGTATCGAAGGTAAATTGATTCACAGAAGCTACGAGAACAGTGCTGGTGAAAAGCGCTATGTTACCGAAATCAATATGAATGAATTATTGATGTTCGGTGGTAAAAAGTGAGAAATGATAAGTGAAGGGAGTCGCTTTGTATGGCCGGGGATACTGGCCATACAATTTTAGATGAAGGAAGTCTACTTTTGAAGTCTTTAATTCAATGTGGTGAATATTGAAATAAGGGCTTGATAAATCATGAATAGGCCCAATGCACCGAATACTACTCTAATTACTAAGCTATTTTTAGCACTATGGCTTCTTTTCTTTGGTGAGTAATGCTTGGTCAAGTGAACTGTGTTTTCCATTCTGTTGTAATGTTTGGGCTTCACCTACGTAAAGCTGTTGAGTGTTGGATTTAGTGAATTCCTAATATTCAATCTTAGCCTTAGTTGAAAAGACCTGTTACAGAAATCAAAGTATGGTAAGCCATGAATACACCAAGTGTTCCTAAAACCAATTTCGACACAAAATCAGATTTGATAGTCGCTCTTTTTGCAGTGGCAAAGTGGTTGGTCAATTGTGTTGTGTGGTTTTCCATGATTTCTGTTTTTAATGCTGAAATCATAGTTGCAAAGGATAAGCCATAGCAATTCTAGCCGATTTAGGCACTTTTTAGAGCATGCCAATTCCCATATTGGGATAGTTAGAAAAAAATGGGACTTTGGATTTTACTCAATCGAGTCGGCCAATACTTGGGCAGCACTTGGCATAAGCCTGAACCATAGTTCTGGCTCAATCAATTCCAATTCGATAATGGCAAGTTGATCATTATTGTCTTTGATCACATCCACGCGTGCATAGAATGGGGTGGGATGACAGGCTGCAACGGCTTTTTCGGCAAAAGCTATTTCTAATTCATTGGGTTGGTAATTGTGGACTGTGCCGCCAAAATCATCTTGCACCCTAAAGTCGCCTGGTTTCGCGATTTTAAGCACAGCGTGTGTCACCTGCCCGCCCATCACCATCATGGATATTTCGCCTTTTTCAACCACGTTTTTTTGAAAGGGTTGTAACATGAATGCTTCTTTGGCAATCAGATTTTGGAACAATGGCTCGTGCGCTGCTAAATTACTAATGTTGAGTTTATAGGTGTGCCTGGATGCACCAGAAACGCAAGGTTTGAGGATGGTTTCTTTCCAACCTGTTTTTGCATGTAAATCCGATAGGGTAGTTTGGCTTCCTGTTTCGATATAGATGGTTTCGGGAATATTTACCCCCCTTGCTTTTAAATCGCCTAAATAGTGCTTATCCATATTCCAACGGATGATTTCAATTGGGTTGATTAATCTTGTTTTTGAAGCAACCAAGGCAAGCCAATTTTGCCATTCCTCATAGCGGTCAAAATAATCCCAGGTAGTGCGGATCAAAACCATTTTGGTCTCCGCCCAATCAAAATCTTGATCTGCCCAAGATTTTCGCGCCACTTTCAGACCTTTTCGTTCAAAGGCCTCGACTACTAATCCATCCTCAGTCAGAATATTTTGAACATAGGGGGTAATTACAGTTGGATTTGAGTATTTATCACAAGTAGCGACAACAAGATCTAAAGTGGGCATCTGAAAAATTTTGCCAAATATAATTTCTTCTATTCAGGGATAAAGTTTTAGTCTCGTAAATTGTAATCAAATGTTACCAGAGCAAAAAAAACTTCCATTTCAATTTGATGCAGTGGGATTGCAATCCGATTTGCAAAAAGTAGGAGTGGATTGGATTGAGCATTTTGTGAAACAAAATTACGAAGGGGATTGGAGTGCTATTCCATTACGGGGCGCCATGGGAGCGACCCATCCGATCCAGATGATTTTTTCATCGCCCACAGCTAAAGAGTTTGAGGATACCCCTTTTTTAAAGCCATGCCATCACTTTCAAGAGGTAATCAACAGTTTCAAGACCTACGTAACGAGCGTTCGACTTATGAAATTAGGTGCGGGGGCAGTGATTAAAGAACATCGAGATTACGACTTGGATGAAGACCATGGGATTGTCAGATTGCATGTGCCGGTAGTGACAAACGAACATGTAGAGTTCTTTTTGAACCAAAAAATGGTAACCATGAAAACAGGCGAATGCTGGTATTTGAGGCTTTCCGATCCACATATGGTTTCTAATAGAGGAGATACGGCACGTATTCATTTAGTGCTGGATATGCACTTGAATGATTGGCTTAAGGAGCTTTTATTGTCGCCTTCTTCCGAATGATAAAATGCCCAATAACAAGAACATCTAATGCTGTTGCCCTAAAAACTTGCATGGCATCATTCGGAGTTTCTACTATGGGCTGACCCTTTATGTTGAAGGAGGTATTGAGTACAATTCCATGCCCTGTGGCCTGCTTAATTGCCTTGAGAAGTTGATGGAACAAGGGATTCCAGTCTTCTGCAACAGTTTGGACCCTCGCAGAATAATCTACATGAGAGATCGCCTTGAGCTTTTTGCGCCATTCTGGCCTCACTTGGTCTACCAGCAACATGTAAGGGCTTTCAAATCCATAATCGAAATAGGTAAGCACATCGGATTTGAGCACAGAGGGCGCAAATGGGCGAAAATCTTCTCTTAACTTGATGTTTGCATTGATTTCTCTTTGCATTTCAGCAATAAACGGGCTGGCCAGGATTGAACGTTTTCCCAATGCCCTTGGACCGAATTCTGCGCCTCCTTGAAACCAGCCAATTGTATTCCCCTGCTGGATCAGCAATGCTGTTGAATTTACCATAGCACTTTTATCGCGGTGTCTAATGACTTCGAACTCTGGCCCTAATTGATCTATCAAATTTTCAATGGATGTTTCATCATAATTTTTTCCAAAACATGTATTACCATCATGATCAACCTTCTGGCCTTTCAATAACTTTAGCCAACCGTAGTAGGCACAACCAAGCGCAAGGCCATTGTCTCCTGCAGCAGGCTCGATGTATAAGTTTTCAACAAGCTTGTTCTTTAAGATCTTGGCATTGGCCACGGCATTCAGCGCAACACCTCCCGAGTAGCACAATGGAAGCGCGGGCGATAATTCGGCCCTTTTTGCTACAACATACAATATTGCCTTTTCAACTTGTTGTTGAGCCCAAAAAGCTGCGTTGGCATAATGCTGAAAATTACTTTTGAACATGGCATAATCACTGGCTGGGCTGTCGAAAAGTGATTTCCAATCTTCCTTTACGAATACGCGATTATTGTAAAAAAGGAAAGCATCTAAGTCCGTGAATGTTGGCTTTCCGTAGGGAGCCAGCCCCATAAGTTTGCCTGCATCACTCATATTACCGAAACAGTAATTGCTCATGTAAGCATAAAAACCCCCAATAGAATGTGCTGTGGTGGGTAATGATTTTGAAGGGCCTTTTTCTGTTAAGATCACCTCGCTAAAATCTTTAAATAGGGGGGTGAGAATGCCTTTATCGTAATGGTAAAAACTATCTTTTTCGCAGATCAAGTTTGGAATATTCTCTAATCCCAACTCGCTTAATTTTGGGTTGAGGCTTTCAGAACAAAGCTGGTATGGACTACCGCATCCATCAATGATCAGGATATTGAAGCGTTCATAAGGGCAAGTGCCAATTGTGCTGTAGGCATGCGCAAGGTGATGTGAAATAGAATGGAGTTCAATATTGGGATATGCTTTGAAAATCCTTTCTCCCTGAAATCGATCCCTTTGCGGCACTACAAAATTCTCGCATTGCACAGCCAGGGCGATGTCGTCCAAAGTGATGTTCAACATTTCTAAGCAGTATTGAATTGCCAAATTATCATTGCCGCCATCATGTTTAATTCTGCTAATGCGTTCCTTTTCTATGCCTGCTGCAACTTTACCGTTTTTTAAAATAACACAAGAGCCATTATGGGACAGTCCCGTGCCAAGAACGTAAATGTCTTTTTCCATTAATCTCTAAGCCACTTATTCATCTTTGGAAAAATTTCAGTGGTAGTCATTCCCATCCATTGTAGTAATGGCAGGCCGATATATTGCTGATTTGAGAATGAGGCCATTAACCATTCAGAATCGCCCTTATAGCCTTCGGGATGAAAAACAACGATGGGGTCTATTTTGAGGTAAACCAGAGCCGCATAAGACCAAAGAATGGCGCTCAATTCGTCATTCACCCCTTCTGGCCGGTGTTCTTGGATGTTGCCAGAGATAGTGGTTCGCTCTTCTGGTGTCATTACGGCAATATGCCCGGCTTCGTGAAGCAAATCTCCTGGGTGTTTCAATAAAAACTCATCGATATGGATTTTACCTTTATTGATCTTAATACCTGGCAAGAATGTCGGTTCTGTCAATTTTTCTTTCACCACAGAAATACCAATTTCTTCTAGAAAAACTGTAATGGTAGCAAGTAAATCGCTTGAAGATTCATTCGAAACTTTCATTTCGAAAAATAGCAATTTTCAGAAATAAAGAAGAGGTACAAAAGTCTTTATTCTGCACTAGGATTTACGAATGTAAAGCCGCGGGCATCGGCACCCTCATAGAAATCAACCTCCAAACCCAATAAATACATGGTTTGCCTTTTCTCTACATGAACAGTTACCCCCTCAACCTGATACGTGATGTCGCCTTCTTTTTCTTTATCAAAACCTAAAAGATAGCCCATTCCGCCACAGCCAGAACCGCCTTTTACACCAATGCGCAGGCCATAACCTTCGGGAATACTCTTGGTCGACATGATGTTCTTCACTTCTTCAAGCGCTTTTGGGGTGATGGTTACAGGTTCTAGCATCATGGGCATTGCATTCTGATTTGACATACAAACTTAGCGAGAATATTAATTGTTCCGAAGTTGCCGAAAAGGATCATCAGCACCATTTGCTTCTGGGATAAAGAATAGTTATCAAGAACTAGTTCAAAAGAAGCATGAACTGAATTTAAAATCATGAGCGATGACTTTCGAAAATGAATCGCAAATTATCGAAGGGATTCTTTCCGCACTTATGGCCTTAGATTAGGTTCTGATTATTTTCACTTCTACTTTTATAAATCTAGCTTTGTACTTCCTTCAAAACCTATTATGGATAATTTGACTGACTTAATTCAGATTTTAGTTCCTGCGGGCCTTGTGCTGTATGCTGTTTTTTTGGTGGTGCGAAGTTTTCTTCAAAAGCAGTTCGATGCGCAGTTGGTCGGTTTAAGAATGAAAACTACTGACACTATTCTTCCAATACGATTACAGGCTTATGAGCGTATTTGTTTGTTGTTAGAAAGAGTTTCACCTAATAATATGTTGCTGCGTTTGAGCGACCCGAATATTAGCGCCTTTGATTTCCAACAAATCTTATTGGCCGAAATCAGAGAAGAGCTCAATCACAATTTATCTCAGCAAGTGTATATGAGCGATGAGGCTTGGAATAAGGTAAGGGCAACTGTTAATACGATTATTGCTGTTATTCAGGAATCGGCCCAGGAAATGAACCATGAGAAATCATCAATTGATTTAGCGCAGAAGATTTTTGATAAAATGATGAGACTTGATGCCGATCCAGTGGGCGACACTTTGGTCTTTGTTAAAAACGAAATCAGACAAATTTTTTAAGAATTATGAGCGATAGGACAGATTTGAACGAGCGAGAAGAAAAATTCTTAGATAGAATGAAGGCGAAAGCTGCCAAGGTTGTGAACGATCGGGAGGAGCTGAAAAAGTTATTGGAGAAGGCTCAGGATAAGATCACCAAAACAGGCTCTGACGATTCGCTAAAAGCAAAAGTCATTGAGTTTCTGTCTTTGATTATTCGTATGATCAAAAGTTACGCTGTAGGAGATTACAGAGAAACCCCATGGCAAACACTTGTGATGTTTGTGGCGGGGCTCATCTATTTTATCACCCCTTTGGATGCCATTCCCGATTTTATTCCAGTCGCTGGACTGATCGATGATGCAACGGTTTTGGTTTGGTTAGGCAAGAGTTTTAAACAAGATCTTTTTAACTATAAAAAGTGGGAAGAGGCGAACGATTAGTCTCAAACCATAGTTTTCATTTCAGTTGAATACTGAGATGAAAAAAGTCATAAATCAAGAATTATTAGATGCTGCCATGAGCTATGAGCAGTATCTCCAACTCCTCGAAAGTTTATTGGCCAAAGGTAAAACCACAGGCGAAAACCAATCTGAAGTTTTGTTGAATTATGCGAAGTTGAATGACAAGCGCATGAAGAAGTGGGAGAAGATCGGGAAAATAGCGCCAGAGCTTACTCAAAAGCTTAGTGAGATCGATGAACGACTCACCTTGTTGGTCATTACAGAAGGATGGTGTGGTGATGCCGCACAAAACCTACCTTTCATTCATAAAATGGCAGAAATTAATCCCAAGATTGAAATCAAAGTAATTTTGAGAGACGAACATCCTGAGGTGATGAATGAATTTTTAACTCAAGGCGGTAAATCTATACCGAAAGTCATTGGGCTTGATCCTGAAAGCTTGACTGTGCTCGGGGACTGGGGGCCAAGACCAGCATCAATACAGGCTGAGTTTTTGGAAAATCGCCAAACTCAGGTCAAATCCAACGCAGAATTTACTGAATACCTCCATTTTTGGTACGCGAAAGACAAAGGAATTACACTTCAAAGTGAATTTTTGGCTATTTTGGATGTATGGAAAACAAAACAGCAATCATTGCCGGTGCAAGTGGGCTGATTGGTCGGTCATTAACGCAACAACTTTTAAACAGCAATCAATACTCAAATGTGATTGCATTGGTCAGAAAGCCTTTGGGAATTAATCATCCCAAATTTTCTGAAGTGACAGTCGACTTTGATGGAATTAGTGATTTTGTCGACTTCCCTCAGGGGGAAGATATTTTCTGTTGCCTTGGCACCACCATGAAAAACGCAGGTTCTAAAGAAGCCTTTTTTAAAGTGGATTATACCTACTGCTACGATTTGGCCAAGCGAGGTTTACAAGCTGGAGCGGATCGTTTCTTTTTGGTTTCCGCGATGGGAGCCAACCCGAAGACGAGTAATTTTTATTCAAGAGTTAAGGGAGAATTAGAAGATCAACTCTCATTTTTAGGCTATAGAACAATCTATGTCTTTAAACCAAGCTTGTTAAGGGGCGATAGAAAGGTGTTTCGTTTTGGAGAAAAATTGGCTTTAATCATTACTCGCATTATTCCATTTATTGGCCCTTGGAAAAAGTATCGCCCTATCCATGTAGATAAAGTGGCTGATGCCATGGTCAAAGTAGCCAAGCAAGACGATAAGGGCTTTTATTACTATCAGTCGGATATAATGCAAAAGATGTGAAAAGAATGTCTTCTAAACACTGGCTAAGTGAATTGTTTTGGGTACTGCTGAGCGCCATTTTTTCATTGCTACTTGTCTTTACCTTCTTCAAGGTTGCGTCATTATTTGGCGATAGCTCTTTCGGTGTCGGTGATACTTATTTTCTGGCTGAAACCTCTATTTTCTTTCTGCTGGTTTATTCAGCCATAGGGAGTTGGACTTTTATCATGCGGGCTGCAACTGGGAAGTTCAAGAACCTCCCACAAATTATTGTACTTACGCTATTCATTGGGCTTTCTATTTATTTGCTTCATCAAACGTTGCCTAGTGAAGAAATGAGCAATAGGCTAGCGAATGAGGAGGGCTGGCTTATTTATCCACCTTTGTCGAGTTTAAGTTTTAAAGATAGATTAGAAGTTTTGGGTAGTATGTTCTTTAAAGGCGTTTGGGCAGTTTGGCTTTATTTCGGATTGATTCTTTCCTTTATCGCGCTTTTAGGAAGAATCTTTTGGCTTGCTAGGGTAGCGAAGAAGACTTCAAAGGTCTGATTTATTCCACTTGAACAGCGTAACCCTCACAACCACAATCCCATACACTCCAAACATCAAAACAGTTTTTGGACTCCCAAACTCGGGATACCAGCTTTTCCAAAGTTCCCATTCAAAAGCAGGGTCCGGAATGGCTTGGTGAAGCATCATTAAGGGTAGGGAAAGTACCCCAATCAATAAAAGCTGTTTGGTTTTGATCTCTTGAAGCTCGTAAAGAATCCAAGTTGCAATAAAAGGAAAGCCAAGAAAAATAATGCGGGTCATATCGCCACCAGCTAGAATGCCAAAGGCCAAATAGGTAAGACTGAAAAGTAACAACAGGTTTCGTGTGTTATCATAACGATAGCTTTGACCATACTTTTTGAAGGTTAGAAACAAGGCTGGCCCGAAGGCTACTAACATGGCTACAATCCATCTCACCAAATCGAAAGGATTTAAAAGAGTCTCTTTGGCATGATATAAAAGGGTAATCACTGCACCCTTACCTTCTTCGATTGGCGGAAAATAATGATTGATCAAAAGTTTAGTAGCGAAGGAAAGTACTAGAGCGGCCAAGAGTAAAGGCATCGGGTAATATCCTTCTTCCGTTTTTCTATTATGCCAAAAACCGTAAATAGGCAGCAGTATCATTATGGCTAAGAAGGATTCCTTTTGAACAATGGCTAAAGGCGCTAAGAGTAACAACCAAATGAACTTTCGTTTTAATATGATAAGTAAGAACAAACCTTGAAAAAGATAAAGCGGTAAGTCTACCGTAATCGGATCAAATGCATTGAGGCGAATCATACCCGTCCAATGGAAGAACAACCATAGAAAGGCAGCAATGAACCATTTCAATTCAAAACCAAGCTGTCGCCAAAGCAGAAAGAGGACTAGGATAGAGGCAAGCGTGAAGGCAAGATTGATCCATTGAAAGTCGGCAATAATGTCGCCCGAATTAATTTGAGCCGCTAACCAAGGAACCAAGATCCTTCCATTAAAAGGAAAAGCAACTTCGTAATTATTTAGAATACCAGAAAAATATTGATAGCTGTTCGTATAATCATTTCCATCAAATTGTGAGGCAAACTCATAGCTCAATGGCTGCTGATAGCGCTTGTAAAAAAAGAAAGCAGCAGTTCCTATTAATAAAAAAATATACAGCCAATGCCACTTAATTCGCATAGATTGAAATTTAACCAAATAACTTGAATCCTATTTTAATAATCAGGTTTTTTGCATTCATATGATCGCAGTAATTCAACATGTTTCGGAAGCCTCAGTCACCATTGAAGGCAAAGTAAAATCGGCTATTGGCCAAGGTCTAATGATTTTGGTGGGAATTGAAGAAGCTGACAATAAGGAGGATATTGAATGGCTGAGCCGAAAGATAGTTGGTCTAAGAATCTTTGCTGATGAAGAAGGGGTGATGAATAAAAGTGTACTCGATGTAAAAGGAGAAATCTTAGTCATCAGCCAATTTACCTTGCACGCCAGCACCAAAAAGGGAAATCGACCATCTTACCTCAAAGCCGCAAAACCAGATCTTGCTATTCCAATTTATGAGGCCTTCAAAGAACAGCTTGCTTTCGATTTGGATCGACCGATTGGAAGTGGTGAGTTTGGGGCAGACATGAAAGTAGCTTTGGTCAACGATGGCCCAGTCACAATAATTATTGATACTAAAGACAAGAAATAATGAGCGAGCCAATTAAAGGAATAACTGAAGTGCAGCAAGAAGTTGATAAATGGATCAAAGAGGTAGGTGTGCGTTACTTCAATGAATTGACAAACATGGCTCAATTGACCGAAGAGGTAGGCGAGGTGGCACGGATTATTGCCCGGAGGTACGGAGAACAATCCGAAAAGGAATCGGATAAATCTAAAGACTTGGGGGAAGAGTTAGCCGATGTTATGTTCGTTGTGGTGTGTTTAGCGAACCAAACTGGGATTGATCTTCAAGACGCTTGGGATAAAAAAATGGCAAAGAAAACTAACCGAGATAAGGACAGACATCAAAATAATGAGAAGCTGAAGTCTTAGTTGTTTTAGCTTTATGGAATCGAATTCAGAATTTTTTAATCTCAGATTTGAACTAAAAACGTCATAACAACGTCCAACTAGTGTTAAATCAAGGAACTCAAAGTCTTTGAAATTAATTACTTGGACATGGTGATACTGACAATTTTAGGCATTCTCATAACCTTATTTTTATTATTGAATTTGGTGCTCTACTTTTTAGAGCCATCATTGATTGCGATCACCTTTTCCTTTATTCTTCGGTTTTTCAAAAAGAACCCACCTATTGTTGATGCTGATATGTTCTTTCCAATGCATCAATTGCTCAAAGACAATTGGCAAACTATTCAGGCTGAGTTAATAGAGTTGTTGAAGAATGAGAACAGCATCCCTAAATTTCACGAAGTAGATAAGATTCAAAGGTTTATCTCTGACAAGGATAAATCTGCTTGGAGGGTTTTTATGTTTAAGGCTTACGACAATTGGCAAGAAGCTAATGTGGCTAAGGCACCTAAAACAGCAGCTTTGCTAAAGGAGATACCAGGTATTACTACCGCCATGTTTTCTATCATAGGCCCCAAGAAGCATATTCCTCCTCACAATGGATTTTACAAAGGTGTTTGGCGTTACCATTTGGGTTTAATAATCCCAAAGGAGGGTGAATGCTACATTGTAAATGGTGGAGAACGCTACGATTGGAAAGAAGGGGAAGATATTTTGTTTGACGATACTTTCAAACATGCGGTCTGGAATCGTACTAATGAAACCCGAGTGGTGCTCTTCTGCGATGTTTTTAGAACCGACTTACCAAAAGTTTTTCAGCCACTCAATCGATGGGTTTATGGACTGAGGGAAAAGAGTAATCGACTTAAAAATGTTTTGAAGAATGCTGAGGTGCAAGTGGATTTAGAGCTGGATGAAAAACCGACTGGGCCATTTGCTAAACAAGCCTAAAGCACTAATTCAGCACCCTTCAATTTCGGTAAAACATTGAATTCGTCTACTCTGGCACAATATTCAATATCTTCTCTCACATTGAATTTAGTCAACCTAGAGGCGTGATTACTTCTACTGATATAGTAAGAAATGTCTGAAGCCATTGATTGGTAAAGATAGAGCGCACAGAGTGCAGAATCACTTTCAAATTCCGCATCGTTTTTAAGCGCATTACAAATGGCTCCTGCAAAAAGACTGTCCTCTAAATTGTATTTACCTTGCCAGCCTGCGCAGAAAAGCAGGATATCGTTTTTAGTTTTATTGAGATGATTAACCACTGCCTTTTGGTTAAGAAATGCTCCAATCACGACTTCATTGGCTTTTTTAGAAAGTTCAATGGCCTGTGTTCCGTTGGTTGTAGTAGTGGCGATTTTCTTGCCTCTCAGTTCTGGTTTCATGTACTCGAAAGGAGAGTTACCCAATTGGAACTGAGGTAATTTTTGACCGCCACGCTCACCTGCCATAATATAACCTTGGGCACCAAGTGCCTCACATTCCTCAACAGTTGCTACTGGAGTAATGGATTGCACTCCCGAGGCTAAACCAGCCACCATACAAGAAGTAGCCCTCAAAATATCAATGACAACAACAGTCTTATTCTCGACCTCATATTGATGGATCAGGTCGGGAGTATAACAAACATCTATTTTCATCAATTGATATTTAAGTGTTTTGAAGGCTAATTAAGCGTTGTAAAATGGAAGTTTTACGATTTCTGCTTTCAAGCTTTTATTTCTAACACCGACAAAAATTTCAGTGCCAATTTTGGAATTTTCGGTGGTGACATAACCTAACCCAATACCATAACCTAGCATTGGAGAGATGGTGCCGGAAGTTACTTCGCCAATAACGTTTTGATTCGCATCTTGTAGTTCGTAGTGGCTTCTTGGAATACCTTTGTCAATCATTTTGAAAGCAACAAGTTTTCTCTTTACGCCTTCTTCTTTTTGCTTTTTAAGGTTTTCGCTATTAGTGAATTCTTTGGTGAATTTAGTAACCCAACCTAAGCCACCTTCTAGTGGAGAGGTAGTATCTGTAATATCATTGCCATATAAGCAATAGCCCATTTCAAGCCTTAAAGTATCTCTTGCACCAAGGCCGATTGGTTTAATATCGTAGGCAGCACCCGCTTCGAAAATTGCGTTCCAAACCTGCTCTGCATATTTGTTATTTACATAGATTTCAAAACCTCCTGCGCCTGTATATCCAGTGGCTGAAATGATTACATAGTCCACTCCTGCAAAAGGGCCAACTACGAAAGTATAGAACTTAATATCTGAAAGATTGACACTGGTCAAAGACTGTAAGGCTTCGGTAGCTTTGGGCCCTTGAACCGCGAAAAGCGAATGGTCATCCGAAACGTTTTTCAGAACTGCTCCATTGGTATTGTATTTATTAATCCAGTTCCAGTCTTTTTCGATATTGGAAGCATTGACAACCAACATGTATTGGTCATCTTTCAATTTGTACACTAAAAGGTCATCCACAATTCCGCCATCCTCATTTGGCAAACAAGAATATTGCGCTTGCCCATCTACTAATTTAGAAGCATCATTGCTGGTGACCCGCTGAATTAAATCCAATGCATTTGGACCTTCAACTATAAACTCACCCATGTGAGAAACATCAAAAACACCAACCCCATTTCTTACCGTGTTGTGCTCTTCAATATCTGATGAATAGCGAACTGGCATGTTATAACCTGCAAATGGGACCATTTTAGCACCTAAATTTTGATGCAAATCGTTGAGGGCTACTTTTTTCAATTCCGTTTCCATAGGGTGATTTTGATTTGTTGGCAAAAGTAACAATTACATGGTAAAAACAGCGGATTAAATTTACCTCGATTTGGTCTGATAATAGACAGGTACTAGAAAGACCTCAAGTAGGAGAGAGGGAAAATTGAGTAATTTGAACTCGGATGCAACTATTCAAAAAATATGGACGTCTCTCATGCAATTACTCAAATCACAACAAAACGGTCAAGGTCATGTTCAAGAATTTTTTTAAAGTAACGCTGCGCAGCTTGCTCAAGAGCAAGCTGTTTGTATTTGTCAATATTATAGGGCTCGGCTTAGCATTGGGCTGTTGCATAGTCGCTTATCTCAACTATGATTTCTCTAGATCTTTCGATGATAATCACCTCAATAAGAAGGAGATTTATCAAATAAGTATGAGGCGTCAAGTGCAGGGCAATCAAATGCCTTACAACTTTGCCCCGATGATGGCTGCCGAAGCTATTAAAACTGAAGTACCTGGTTTGAAAGCAGTTACCCGATATGAAGGTCGGGGTATTACCATCAAAAGAGGCAGCCAAGTATTCAATAGGGGTATTGCTTTTGCAGATGAAAATTACCTGGATGTTTTTACCTATCCTTTGAAATACGGGGTCAAAGAAAATTTTAAAGACCGAAGTAAAATCATGCTGTCTTATGAAACCTCGATTGCCCTATTTGGCGAGGTCAACCCTTTGGGCGAAACTGTGGAGGTAATTAACACAGCAGGGCCTAATTACATGTTCACCGTAGGGGGCGTGTTCGAACCGATTCCAGAAAACACCCTGATGCAATTCCAAACACTTTCCGTTTTCGATAATATATATTCAATGTTCAACATAGATAAGACCGATTGGGGCGTAATTATCGATGCTGTATTTGTACAAGCAGCCAATGAGGCTGTGGCCAATTCAATTCCGAATGCCATCAATAAATATGTTGAGATTCAGAATGAAAAAAGACCTGATTTTATGGTTTCAGATTTTTGGGTTCAGACGATGGCCGAGGCACCCGAAAATCAAAGGGACTTAAATGGTGGAGGTCTCTGGCAAGCCATGAATCCCGCAGCTATTGTGGCGCCTAATGTGATGGCGATATTGATATTGCTTTTGGCCTGCTTCAATTTCACAAACACTGCCATTGCCATGGCGAATAAACGATTGAAAGAAATTGGAATTAGAAAAACAGTAGGGGGAAGTCGTGGTCAGTTGGTGTTCCAATTTCTGGGAGAAAATCTTATTCTGTGCTTCTTGGCACTGATTGTTGGGGTGGCTTTTGCCACTTGGTTGGTGCCTAAATATAGCGACATGTGGGGTGGCTTAACGCTTGTATTGGCCTTAAGCAAAAATCCCGGTTTGGTATTATTTCTTGTCATAGTGCTGTTGTCCACCGCATTTATGGCCGGTGGTTATCCCGCGCTTTTTGTCAGTAAATTTAAACCAGTGTCCATTTTAAGAGGCACTTTGAAGGTAGGCAGCTCTTCAATTTTGGCTAAGGTATTGCTAGCCTTTCAGTTTTTGATTTCAGTTATGGCCTTGGTTTCTGGTTTTGGCTTTGTTCAGAACGCACAATATCAAGAGACCTTGGACCTGGGCTATGATAAGAATAATTTGATCATCCTGGGGATGTCCAACCCACAAGAAGTTGATCAAATGCGGAATGCCATAGTGGCTAATCCCTTGATTGAAAGCGTATCGCCAACCAATAGCCACATCGGTTGGGGGTCAGCCGAAAGACCAGTTAAAAACAGAGGTACCGAGTTGGAAGTGGAAATTTTTGATTTTGGACCTAATTATGTTGAAACTGCAGGAATGCAGGTATTGGCAGGAAGGAGCTTTACCGCTGATAATGCAGAAACTGATAGGGTAAGTTCTATTCTAGTGAATGAAAAAATGGCATCAGCCTTTGGTTGGACGCCAGAAACTGTAGTGGGACAAGAGGTAGTTTTGTATGATACGATTCGCTATAGAGTAATAGGCTTGGTGAAGGATTTCTATCTGAATGGACTTTGGGATCAAATTGATCCTTTGATGATGAGGTTCAGAAAGACTGAAGAAGTAAATAATCTTTTGGTGAGGACGGATCCTAAAAATATCAGCGCTGCCAACAAATTCATAGAAGAGACTTGGTCTGGAATTATTACCGACAGGCCTTACTTTGGAATGATACAAGACCAGAACGTACTGGGAGAGGCAAGAGAGGTGAATGGCAATATTGTCAAAATCTTCATATTCCTTTCGGTGATTGCTGTTATTCTTTCAGCTGTAGGGCTGTTTACTTTGGTGTCAATCAATATTCAAAGCAGAACTAAGGAAATTGGAATTAGAAAGGTTTTGGGAGCGTCAGTACCACGAATTACTGCCATTATCAATAGGCCATTTTTAATCATTGTATTGATAGGCGCCATACTCGGTGCATCAGCAGGTTATTTTGTAACACAACAAATGCTTATGCCTATGATTTGGACTTACTATGTCGAACTGAATTTCTGGTCATTATTTATTCCGATTATGGCTATTCTGGTGATTTCTTTGATTTCGGTTTCCGGTAAAGTGATCAATGCGGCCAGAAGAAATCCAGTTGAATCGCTTCGCTACGAATAAGTTATAAAAGATTCCCTGAAACAGCAGCCTTCAACATTCATTGAGTTGAATCTGCTGTTTTTTTATTGTAAAAGCTGGAATGAGCAGTTTCTAGCTTTCGAGCGTAACCTAAAACTGTTTTTATAGTTACAGGTATGTAATCACTAACTAAAACGAAAACAACATGAAAAAAGGTCACTACATTCTGATTGTCATTTGCTTATTAAGCATTTCAACTTTAGCATTCAAAAGTAAAGAGAGGAGTAATTCTGCCGAGGTGGACGCTGTCAAAGACTTAGTACTTACGTCATATGTTCATGGCGCATTCAATGAATTAAATGCCGATGCGATGAGAAAAGGCTTTCACGAGGATTTTGCTATTTATTCCGCCAGAGGCGAAAAGATTAGCAAGTATCCGATTGCAGCTTGGGCAGATGGGGTTGCAAAAAGAAAGGGCAACGATTATGATGCCAAGGATCCGAAGAATAAGTGGGAGCATAAATTTGCATCTGTTGATGTCACTGGTGGTGCTGCTCAGGTCAAAATCGAGCTTTTTAACCAAGGCAAACAAGTGTATACAGATTACCTAAGCTTATTAAAGTTTGAGAGCGGCTGGCGTATTGTCGCCAAGGTCTATAACGAACATTGAAAAGTTAAATCCCGAATCTGTTAAGGTTCGGGATTTGTTTTATAATTCGGGTTATTCGCGAATATCAAGTCTTGATGGTTTCTTGCTTATCAAAAAAAAAACAGCATTCAAATTTTTCTGAATGCTGCTTTAAAAATTATATGCCTTCCCTAATCAGGAATGGCTAAAGTTCTTGATTACTCAGCTACAACGATGAATTTAACATCTTTCTTCACCAATTTATGAAGATCAATTTCGGCTTCGTATTCACCAACGTTTTTAAC
>PCUU01000001.1:71259-72266 GCA_002786855.1 Cytophagales bacterium CG12_big_fil_rev_8_21_14_0_65_40_12 | reverse complement strand
AGCAAAATTCGGTACTCGGCACGAGAAGTAAACATTCTATAAGGTTCATCAGTGCCTTTGTTGATGAGGTCATCGATCAATACTCCGATATATGCTTCCGATCGTTTTAGTAGGAACGCCTCTTGTTCATATACTTTCCTGTGTGCGTTAATGCCTGCCATTAGGCCTTGGCATGCGGCTTCTTCATAGCCGGTTGTTCCATTGATTTGACCTGCGAAAAATAGGTTTTCGATAAGGTTAGTTTCTAGGCTTAGTTTTAGTTGGGTCGGTGGAAAGTAGTCATATTCAATTGCATAACCTGGCCGGAACATTTTAGCATTTTCAAAACCAGCGATTTTGCGTATGGCTTTGAACTGTACGTCTTCTGGTAATGAAGTGGAGAACCCATTGACATAGATTTCAACTGTATCCCAGCCCTCTGGTTCAACAAATATTTGATGCCTGTTTCTTTCGGAGAATCTATTGATTTTATCTTCTATTGATGGACAGTATCTGGGTCCAAGGCCTTGAATTCGACCATTGAACATGGGCGAACGATCGAATCCTGTTTCAAGAATTTCGTGAACTTCGGGGTTAGTATAGGTGATATAACAGCTCTTTTGTTTACTAAGGGGTCTTGTTTCGGTAGAGTATGAAAACTTGCCCGGCTGTTCGTCACCTTTTTGCTCTTCCATTTTGGAATAATCTAGTGATCGGCCATCTACTCTAGGAGGGGTACCAGTTTTCATTCGACCGGCTTCGAACCCGAGTTGAATCAACTGCTCAGTAATCCCAGTTGCTGCTTTTTCTGCTGTTCTGCCGCCCCCAAATTGTTTCTCTCCAATATGAATTATGCCATTCAAAAATGTGCCGTTTGTAAGGACAACAGCTTTGGCACGTATTTGAATGCCCATTGCTGTGGTGATGCCCACCACCTTATGATTTTCGACCAAAATACCGTTGGCCATTTCTTGCCAGAAATCAACATTTGGATTTGCTTCGAGTGCTAACCTCCATTCTTCTGCAAA
>PCUU01000001.1:70839-71158 GCA_002786855.1 Cytophagales bacterium CG12_big_fil_rev_8_21_14_0_65_40_12 | reverse complement strand
ACATTCCGCCAAGGGCATCTATTTCTCTTACGATTTGCCCTTTGGCTACCCCTCCCATGGCGGGGTTGCAAGACATCTGTGCAATGGTGTTCATGTTCATGGTAACAAGGAGCACCTTAGAGCCCATTGTGGCCGCGGCATGTGCCGCCTCGCAACCAGCGTGTCCTGCCCCAACTACTATCACATCATACTGATCGAACATTTGGATATGGTTAATGTTTCACGTGGAACTGGCACAAAGTAATTGAAGTGTGTTCCACGTGGAACTAATGAATCTATAATTTTTGCAAAGATAGATAAGCTTCTTCTTTTTCTCTCA
>PCUU01000001.1:70451-70682 GCA_002786855.1 Cytophagales bacterium CG12_big_fil_rev_8_21_14_0_65_40_12 | reverse complement strand
ATCTTGGGTATTGTCGCGATTATCAAAAGTAATAATGTCAGTATAATAGTCGTGGTTCAGGTATTCTTCATTGATGGAAAGTATGTATTCGTCACTACAGAAGATATAATTGATTTCGCCTATACTCTGGCCTTCGGCAGTTGCCACAGACTGAAGCCAACTGGTGATGGAAGACTCATCTTTTAATTCGAAAGTGATTTCCTCTTGAAAGAAATTGATATTGCTCACTAG
>PCUU01000001.1:16722-70335 GCA_002786855.1 Cytophagales bacterium CG12_big_fil_rev_8_21_14_0_65_40_12 | reverse complement strand
AGTTGGATCTGGTAAAGTATTGATATCAAACCCTTTGCCCTGATCTTTGATTGAAAAGACCACAGACGTATCGGCTAGAGTCATACTAAGCTCAACGGATTTATCTTTGGCTAAACAATTACCGTGTATGATGGCATTATTAACGGACTCAACAACGGCAATCATAATATTACCGTAGACGTCATCGTCTAGCTGATATTTATCTTTAGCGTTGTCGATAAAGCTTTCTACGATTCTGATGTTCTCTATAAGAGAAGGAATTTCAATGCTAATTGTATTCATTGATCTTGCTTAATTCTGCTGCTTAATTTTTTTGAAGTATTTCGATGTCTCCTCTTTATAATATGGATTCAATCTAGCTGGTATTGTTCTTAGTAATTCTATTTCTTTTTCTTTAGCTTTCAAATATTCATTTAATGATTCTGGAATTGAAATGTCATAATCATAGGCTGTTTCTCCTTTGCGTTCATCATCCTGGCCGCGTTCGTTGATCGCAGTTTCTGCCTCTAGTAATCTTGTGAGAATTTCTTGTTGTCTTTCAATGGTTTCGTCTGTGACGTTTTTGTTGATTAAATCCTCTTCATTCTTTTCCATTTGCTCAACAAGCTTATCAATTTTATCCCCAAGCCCATCACCATTATCAAGTCCAGGTTCGAAGTTTTCAAGGGCATTTCTTAACCTCTCCTGTTCTCCTGCTAATTTAGCAAGTTGTTCAGATAGTTCTCGTCCTGATTTACCACTTTGCTTTAATTCTTGAATTTGTTCGCTGAGCTTTTTCTGAAGCTCACTCAAACCGCCTAATTGGGGCTGATTTTTAGAGTTTTTCCCTTTACCAGAGCTTCCGGCCATTTGATTCTGCATTTGTTGAACGATATCGTCTAGTAATAAAGCAAGGTTATTAATGGCAGTCATCGTAAATTGTTGTTTACCAGTGGCTTGCTGTAATTTTCTCTCTTTTAGGGCATCTAATGAACCATCGATTTGTCTGTTCATTTCGCTAAGCTCACGCATCACGAATGAGGAGATTTGAAATACTCTTTGAGATAAGGCGATGAGACTATCTTGAATAATTTTAGAGTCATCTTTTAGTTTCAGCTGTTCTTGAGACAGTTCGACATACCGAGGATCACTTTCTCTAACTTCTCTGAAATCATTCATCAAATCCTCTTGGTTGAAGGACAAGGTAACGAGATTGTCTACCAATTCTTTTAAGAATTCGAGATCTTCCTCCATCTGTTCTCCTTCCATGCTTCCCTGAGCTGACGCTAAGCTTTCTTTCATTTCTTTCATTTTCTGAGTAGCCTTTTTCTGAGACTTTGAGGCTTTTGATCTTTGCTCAGATTGCTCTTCTTCTTTTTCTAGCGCTTCTTTAGCGGTCTGCTGTTCTTCCTTGATTTCTTCGAATTGTTCATCTAGGTCGGTTGGCAGCTCGTCTGGCGTTTTTCGGTCCTCGTTGAGTTCTTTCAGTTCTTCCATTTTTTGTTGCAGCTTCTCCAGGTCTTTTTTCTCTTGTTCTTGACGGTCGCTAAGAGAATCAGTGCTATTTTTATTGTTCTCTGTTTCTTCAAGGAGTTGTTCTTGGTCTTCAATCGCTTGTTCTAATTCCTTGATATTTTGATCCAGTTTCATGTCGAATTGGAGTTTTTTGAAGAGTTCAAGGGTCCTTTCAAGCTCTTTTTCTAGATCACCGCCCTTGTTCTTCATTTCTTCGATTTTCTCACGGAACTCATTGATCTCTGACTTTTCTTCGAGCATTTCTCTAAGCTCATCATATAGCCTTTTGGTTTCTTCATCGAGAATATTGTCCATCAGCTCTTTTAGCTGTTGCATTTTCTCTTGAATTTTATCCGATTGGGGGGAGAATTGCTCCTTTTTAAGGTTGTTGAGCTCGTTTTCCTTCTTCAACTCATTTAATTTTTCGGCAAGTTTTTCTTTTTGGTCAAGAATATCCTGCATCATCTTTTCATCCTGCCAGTCCAATTCCTTTTTGGTCTTGAGTCTTTCATCTACTTCCTTGATCTTTTCGTTGAGCTCTTTTGCGTCTTTCAGTGTTTTGTCGATTTCGTTTTGAACTTTTTGACTCGACTTATCAATTTCTTCCTCAATTTCTTCTTGAGAAGGTATTTTGAATGTATAGGTTCCAGTCTTAACGGATTTTGCACCATTAATACCATCATTATCAGCAACTTGCAAATAGTAATTGATTTCTGATCCGGCCTTGATTTTGGCGGAATCTAATGAAAACACCCTGTAATAACTTTGGCTATTTTGGCTTTTGTCTACTTCAATAGGCAGCTCATCAAAGCTGTTATCATTCTGATATTTAAAAAATAATGAGAGCTTCGAGAACCCGTGGTCATCGTTGATATTACCCCCTAAAACAATGCTCTTGAACAAAACAGTGTCCTGATATTGGTCCAATGTGATTTCAGGATAACGATCTTTAACGGCCTCAATTCCAAAAATCAAAGAATCACGGTTGCTGCTGTATTCATTCAGAAGTTGTATAGAATACTTTGTTGACTTGGTAATTGCTTGCTCATAGGAGTACAAGTTTTTGCTTTGTTTGACGGCAGTAACTTTCTGTCCTAAATCAGAAAAATTTATAGAGATCTCATCCGTTTTTGTCGTATTGAATTTCCATGTAACATTTGTGCCTTCTGGAACCGAAATGTTACCTGAGTTTTCCAACTTTTCCGCACCTCTTTTAAGATACTTCGGAAAATCGAGTTCTAAATGAAATAGATCCATGTTAGGCCGTTCAACCACTTCAATCTGGTAGATAGGAGAGCTAATACTTTCCGCCTCGACTGAAAAGTCTGTTGACGACTGGATCCGGTTAAACACGTATTCGAAGGAGTTCACGCTGATTTTATTGGTTTTTACCTTTCGCCCATTGGTCCATAGATATAAATTTTGTGGAATGGATTTGCCATCAATAGAAAATGTCACGGTAAAGTTTTCTCCCTTAAAAGCCACGAGTTCGTTATTCTCTATTTGTATGGAAAAAGGAGCTGCCGGTAAGTACTCAGTATTATAATTCAGGATTTTAGTTGAGCTTTCGGTGATTACTTTCGGGGTGAAAATCAATAAGGCAATGATTATAAAAAAGGGTATTAGGGCATATTTAAGGTATTTTCTGTTTTGGTTAAAGTCAATGGCCTCCGAAAAGGAGATCTTTTTGACCTCTAAACTTTTCTGTTGGATACTCGCAATGACGAGCTCATTTTGCTGGTCATTTAGCTTTTCGAGCTGAATAATATTGAGCAGCTTGTCGGAAATTTCTGGAAAGAAGTTGCCGATTTGAATGGCAGCGTCCTCGTTGGATATGTTCTGGTTGGCATTCCTTAATAAGAAGATGTTTTTTGCAATAAAGAAGATAAATGCTATGGCTATGGCAGAAATAAAGGAATAAAAGATAATTGCCCTAGCGCCACCGTTTAGGCCAATAGAGAATTCGAAAACATTGACAAGCAGAAATAGGCTAAAAAGAAAAGACACAAATAAGATGGCTCCCTTTAGCAATCTGTTTGTGTAGAATTTTCTTTTGTACGCTTGTAGTTGCTCTTTTATTGCCTGATTTGAACCCATGCTTTCTTTTTCATTCGTTAAGCCTTAATACGTGTAAAAGGCTTTTTTGATTGCTTAAGAATTGACTGATGGAGAAATATACAATTTAAATTATCGAATCTCTACTAGAATGGGGCAATGATCTGAATGAACGGCTTGATTTAGAATGGATGCACCTATAAGACGCCCCTTCATTTCGCTTGTTGCCATATGATAATCTATTCTCCAACCTTTGTTATTGGCCCTTGAATTGGCCCTGTAACTCCACCAAGAATATTCGTGGGGTTGAGTATTGAATTCCCTAAAGGTGTCAATAAAGCCAGATTCGATATATTTGCTCAGCCAAGCTCTTTCTTCTGGTAAGAACCCAGAAGAGTTTTTATTTGATATTGGGTTGTGAATATCGATAGGCTTGTGTGCGATGTTATAGTCGCCTGAGATCATAAGCTGGGGATGAGTTTTCTTTAGATCAGCAACATATGGCAGAAAGAAGTCTAGCCATTCGTATTTAAAATCTTGACGAATATCACCGCTAGTACCACTAGGCATGTACACGCTCATGACAGAGAAATCTTCGTAGTCAGCCCGAACTACCCTTCCTTCCAAATCGTAAAGTGGGTTTCCGCAGCCATGTTCCACGTGGAGTGGATTGATTTTAGAGAAAATCGCTACTCCGCTATATCCTTTTTTTTCGGCTGGTTCCCAAAAGAGTTGATACCCTAAGTCCTCGAATATAGCAGTTTCAATTTGTTCTGGAAGTGCCTTCAGCTCTTGCAAACAAAGAATATCGGGGTTTTCGGACTTCAACCAGTCGACAAAGCCTTTGTTCATTGCTGCTCTAATTCCGTTTACGTTGTAGCTAATTATTTTCATCAATTAATATCTAATATCATTTTTATCTGATGGAATTTGGCAAGAGCAAATCATGGATTATTCGTGCAAATGGCGATTTTATAACTCTAGCTCTAGTTCCTTTTCGAAATATTCAACGATGTGCATTTTAAGCAATTTTTCCTGATCCAATAAATCAAAGTGGGGCAATGGTTTGATGCTTTTCCAATGTGGCCAACCTTGTTCGTCAACGCCCTCTAATTCATAAAAGCCAGAAAGACTAAGCACTTTGCAGATTGCTATGTGCATAAGGTCTTGTTTTTCTTCTTTGCTAAAATTCTTTTTGCCCGAGCCCAATTCCTGAACACCAATTAGGAATAGAACGCCATTGATGTCTTTAGGTCTTTTGCCAATCAGCTTTTCAATATGGGCAAGCACCTTTACCCAGTTAATTTGAAGATCAAGGTCTTTTTTATACATTATTCAGGGCTTCCCAATATTCAACAGCACGCCTTAAATGAGGTATTACTATAGTTCCACCGATAATTGTGGCGATTGAAAAAACTTCAAATATCTCTTTTGTAGTAACTCCCTCGTCATGGCATTTTCCCAAATGATATTTAATACAGTCGTCACAACGTAAAACCATTGAGCTTGAAAGACCAATGAGTTCTTTCACTTTAGTGTCAAGCGCACCCTCTGCGTAGGTGTTTGTGTCAAGGTTAAATAATCTTTTTAATACGATATTGTTCTCATCCAGTATTTTTGCGTTCATTCTGGAGCGGTATTCATTGAATTCTTCTACGATTGTCATTACCTTATATTTTAATCAAATATACCTTCGATTTGCTAAAGCAAAACCAATTGAGGACCTACTTGAGCGATTTTGTTGCTCTTTTTTTCCCTAACATTTGTTTGGGCTGCGAAAGTGCCTTGCCAAATGGGGTGCCTCACATATGTCCGACTTGTCAATACAATTTACCCAAAACCCGTAACTACAAAATTGAAGTTCCACATATTGAGCAGAAATTGGCAGGATCTGTTCGTTACAGCCATTTATTGGCGTATGTGCACTTCCACAAAAAGGGAATTGTTCAGAAACTGCTGCATGAACTTAAATATAACCACAAAGAAGAAATAGGTATAATGCTGGGTCGCTGGTTTGGTCATGATTTACTGTTAGCAGGTTTTCAAAATGAATTCGACATCATTGTCCCTGTTCCGCTGCACCCGTCAAAATTTAAGAAAAGAGGATACAATCAAAGCGAAGCCTTTGCGAAAGGCCTAGCAGAGGTGTTAAAGATGGAAGTAGTCAATGCATTGGTGAGGAACGTAGCGAGCGAAACCCAAACCAAGAAGAGTAGAATTGAGCGGCAAGAAAATGTGGCGTCCATTTTTGAAGTAGCTGAGCCCAATTTAGTTATAGGTAGGCGGGTGCTACTTGTTGATGATGTATTGACTACCGGGGCCACTATTATTGCTTGCGGAAATCAACTGATAAATGTGGGCGTTTCGGAATTTAGTGTGGCCGTGATAGCCGCCACTCAATAAAAAAGGCTCAACCGAAGTCGAGCCTAAATCAATATTTTTTGGAGTAGTTATTTTCCTCCGAAAATTCCCCCTCCTTTTTGTTGTTCAAAACCGATAGAGATCATGGCACATCTAAACCCAATTGTATTTGTAGCGCGATCTTGGTCAAGGAATCTTCGGGTACCTGGAGACATCCAATAAGCGACATCTTTCCACGAACCACCTTTGAAAACCTTGGCCCTGTCGTTGATCAATGATCTAAAATCATTTCTGTTTTCTCCAAAGCCATAAAGTTCTTGCGCATCTCCAGTTCCATCCTTTCGAACAGGGTTTAAGTCGTCAAAATCTTGAAAAGAAAGAGGTCTATACGTGTCATTTACCCATTCGCTTACATTGCCGGCCATATTATATAAGCCAAAGTCATTTGGTTCATATCCTCCAACTTCTCTTGGAATAACATCACCATCATTGTTGATATTTCCAGCGATACCGGCATAATCACCTCTACCTCGTTTGAAGTTGGCAAGTAACTCTCCACGTCTTTTGCCATAAGGGTTTCTCACTCCTCTACCATCCCATGGATAAATTCTTCCATACTCCTCGTTTTCATCTAAATATTGAGTACCGATGGTTGCTTTGGCAGCATACTCCCATTCAGCCTCGTTTGGCAGTCTAAATTCTGGTAGGTACAAACCCCTTTCAATGAACATTTTTTTGTTGCTATTGATAAAGTTGATTTGATCTTGTTGCAAATCATCTAGTTCTTGAAGTGACAATTGAGGATCTCCACCAGCAGTTGAGTTTGCGCCTCCACCGCTAACAGCCTGCAATGAACCGTCAGGATTATAGAATTGTAATTTATATTCGTCAGGAAGGTCTTCAAAATCTAGTTCACTGATGATGGTATAATTTACCGCATCGGTTCTCCATTTGCAGTAGTCCACTACTTGTCTCCAAGTTACCCCAACAACAGGATAATTATTATAGCCAGGATTGCTGTAGTAATTTTCGCTGTATACATCATTGAAGGAAAAATCACTTTGCCAAACACTATCGTTGGGTACCAAGTCTTTTAATTCAAGGCCATTATGGGATTTTGTAGCTGGCACGAAGGCATTATTTGGGTCATCCGAGATTGTTAGGTCTCTGCCAATTCCAACAACCAGTGGGTTGAATTGTCCATAGACATATTCTTTCCAGTCTTTATTGGTAATTTCAGTTTCATCCATGTAGAAAGAATTTACCGTTACGGTTCTTTCAACATTGTCCCTCGACCCAAACAAATCTTCTTCGAACGAGCCAAGGACAGTTCTACCACCCTGAACATACACCATTCCAGGAGGGTTGGGTAAATTTTTGGTGTCGAATGGAGTAAAACTTAAAGTGTCTTTGGAATTACCATAGGCCATGCCAGTTGTTGTACTCACTTCTCCACCTTTCTTTTTTATCAAAAAGCAAGAAGATAAAACGGAAGTAGATAACAGAATAAAGACTGTAATCTTCAAAAATCCAGCTATTTTTCTCATGTTAGCAATAATTAATCAACGCTATTAGGTGAATTAAGGCAGCTAATATACAGTTATCCTTGTTGTTTAACAAAGTTGTAACCTGCACATTATGAATGCAAACGTCTCTAAGGCCTACATTATTTCCCAAAGCTAGCCTAAAAGGTTAATGATGTTGATGTCCGTAGAAATCGGAAACACATTTTTAACCTAAATTTAAAATGAAAGATCGACTGAATTCATATCCTACCGATTTGGGTGTTAATCCTTTCAATCAACCATTCAGTCAATTATTTAAATTCATGATTTCAAAATCAACTTCTTTTAATTTATGAAAAAGAACCAGCTCTATTGGATGCTGCAATTTGGTGGATGGGGTGGTTTACATGCAACTAGCCTTTTTGCATTGGCCTTTGTGCTTCCATTTTGGGTTTCTATTATAGCTACATTGGCAAGTGTACTTTTCGGTATTTTAATTAGCCATATTTATCGACAGTACGTCAAGAAGAAGCGTTGGAAAGACTTCACCATAGCTAAGCTAATTCCACGGGTAGTCGGAAGCAGCATAATTCAGGGAAGCATTTTGGCTGTATTTGGTTTTATGGCTGGCATGCTCACGGTTGTTATTTTGGCCAGAATAGATCCGTCTATTGTTCAAAAGTTTTCTGGAGTACCACAGTTAGAAGGCATCGATGAGGCCACCCTAGAAAAATTAAGACAGGCCAACAAAGAGATGTTCAAAACAAGCGCTTTGGTGCTTTTGGGATTGAGCTTTATAGCCAGTTATGCAATGTATTTTCTATGTTGGTCTGCCATTTATTTTGCCTACCAGTTTCTTCAAAAGAACCGAGAGGTGGAGATCGAAAAATGGAAACTTCAAGCAACCGTAAAGGATGCAGAATTAAGTGCTTTGAAATCGCAGATCAACCCCCATTTTATTTTCAATAGCTTGAATAATATTCGTTCTTTAGTCATTGAAGATGCCGAGAAAGCCAGGAATTCCATTACCCACCTATCCGATTTGCTCCGTTTTTCTATTCAATTTGATCCTTATGAAAAAGTCAGTTTGGTGAAGGAGATGGAAGTGGTGGCTGATTATCTCAACCTTGAGTCGATACAGCTCGAAGAAAGGTTGACGTATCATTTATTAATGGATAAGAAAACAAAAGAGGTACTTGTTCCACCCATGATGATCCAGACTTTGGTGGAAAACGCCATAAAGCACAGCATTAATAATTTACCAAATGGCGGAGAGATCATCGTAGAATCCAAACTTTCTACAGATTTCTTAACCGTTTATGTTAAGAATACGGGACAGATCAAAACGTCCTCTACCCCAAAGCGAAGAGGCATTGGCATCACCAATGCGAAGGAACGCCTTAGACTACTTTATGGGGCTCAGGCCTCATTGGTGGTAGAAAACATGAACGAAAAGATGGTTTGTGCCACCGTTAGAATTCCAATTTTCAGCAATTAACAGATGTAGATATGAAAACTTTAGTAATCGATGATTCAAGATTAGCAAGAAATGAGCTCAAGAGGTTGCTTGCTGAATTTGATAATGTTCAAGTCGTAGGTGAAGCCGCAAGCGTTGAAGAAGCCATTGAAAAAATCACCGAGCTGAAACCTGACTTGATATTCCTGGATATCCAAATGCCTGGAAAAACGGGCTTTGATTTACTGGAGCAACTTGAAATTGTTCCAGAGGTTATTTTTTCAACCGCCTATGATGAATATGCCTTAAAAGCTTTTGAATATAATGCGCTTGATTACTTAGTGAAACCAGTTCAGAAGGACCGATTAGCTGGCGCAATTGCAAAGGTGATTGAAAAAGTTGAAAAGAAAGAAACAGAGAAAGACAATTCTGGAGATAAGCTGACGATGCACGATCAAGTTTTCGTAAAGGATGGTGAAAAGTGCTGGTTCGTTCAATTATCAGACATCCGCCTTTTCGAAGTGAGTGGAAATTATACCACTGTATATTTCGATAAATCAAAGCCTATGATTACGAGAACACTCAATTATTTGGAAACTCGATTGGACGAAAAAACCTTCTTTAGGGCCAACAGACAACAAATAATTAACCTTAAATGGATTGAAAGAATCGAACCTTGGTTCAGCGGTAGTTTGAGAATCTATATGAAAGGCGGAGAAGAAATAGATGTTTCTAGAAGGCAAACGCTTAAATTCAAGGATTTAATGAGTTTTTAGTTAAAAGTTCAGTACCTAACTCATTTCTTTTAGAATCTCTATTGCATCATGAATAGTCAAAACCTCGTCTATTCGAAGGATTAGGCGGGTTTTGTATTCTTTCATTTGGCATTTTCTAGGGTGCATTTGAACATAGGCAAGCACCTTTCCAAAGGCTGGAGATTGAAAATAACGCTCATTGTCTGAGGGCAAGAAATAGCATTTCAGACTTTCGTTTTTAATGCTGATTTTCTCAAAACCTAATTTTTCGGCCAGCCATCTTAAACGAACCGTTTCGGTTAAGTCTTTTACAGGATCAGGCAAGGGGCCGAATCTGTCTTTTAGGTTATTGATGAATTTTGTAAGCCCTTCTTCATTTTTGATATTATCGATTTTCGAATAGAGCCCTAGTCTTTCCGAAATGTTCGAAACGTAAGTATCAGGAATCAGAATCTCTAAATCCGTTTCGATTGTAGTGTCGACTTTTACCGCCTCAGCTGCTTCTTTTACCAAATCACGATAGAAAAGGTCTTTGAATTCGGTTTCTTTTAATTCTTGAACTGCTTCATCAAGTATTTTATGGTACATATCGAAGCCTAGGTCTGAAATAAACCCGGTCTGCTCAGCACCTAGTAAATTTCCAGCACCACGAATATCCAAATCGCGCATAGCTACTTTAAATCCATCCCCTAAGTCAGAAAATTCTTCTAGCGCACTTAATCTTTTTCTCGAATCAGAGCTTAAGCCAATAGTTGGCGGGGTCAATAAATAACAGAAAGCCTTTCTGTTTGATCGCCCTACCCTTCCTCGCATTTGGTGTAAATCCGAAAGGCCAAACATATGCGCATGGTTGATAATGATGGTATTGGCATTCGGGATATCAAGGCCTGATTCGATGATATTGGTCGAGATCAATACATCGTATTCGCCTTCAATAAATTTTACCATTCGTTTTTCTAGAATACTGCCCTCCATTTGGCCGTGCGCAATACCGATCCGTGCATCAGGAACTAGTTTTAGAATGATGTTACCAATTTGCTCAATATCCTTAATTCGGTTATGAACAAAGAAAACTTGTCCTCCTCGCCTTAATTCGAAGCTAACCGCGTCTCGGATTAGGACTTCATCAAATGTATGGATCTCTGTGGTGACGGGTTGGCGATTCGGTGGAGGTGTGGCGATAACGCTCAAATCTCTTGCACCCATAAGCGAGAAATGTAGGGTCCTCGGAATTGGGGTTGCAGTAAGTGTAAGCACGTCTACATTCACCTTAAACTCTTTCAGCCTATCTTTTACTTTTACCCCAAATTTTTGCTCCTCATCAATGATCAATAGGCCGAGGTCTTTGAATTCGACATCTTTATTCACAATTCTGTGCGTACCTACTAAGATTTCGGTTCTACCTTCCTTGACTCTTTGGAGCGTTTCTTTGATCTCTTTGCTAGACTTAAAACGGTTGATATACTCCACATTCACAGGGAAATTGGCGAGTCTTTCAGCAAAAGTTCGAAAGTGCTGCATGGCAAGAATGGTGGTCGGCACTAAAACCGCCACTTGCTTTCCATTGGCGCAAGCTTTAAAAGCTGCTCTGATGGCAACCTCGGTTTTTCCAAAACCAACATCACCACAAACCAATCGATCCATTGGATTCGGTAATTCCATGTCTGCCTTAACATCATCAGTTGCCTTAGCTTGATCGGGGGTATCTTCATAAATGAAGGAAGACTCCAGTTCAGCTTGCATAAATCCATCTTTGGCAAAGGCGAAACCATCGGCTCCTTTTCTTTTGGCATAAAGACTAATCAAGTCTTTCGCAATGTCTTTTACCTTCTTCTTAACCTTGGTTTTCTTGTTCTCCCATTCCTGTGAGCCTAGTTTGCTCATAGTGGGCGGAGTGCCTTCCTTGCCCGAATATTTAGAAATTTTGTGGAGCGAGTGAATGCTGATATAAAGCAAATCGTCATCGCGATACACCAAACGTATCGATTCTTGGCTGTTACCGTTCACTTCCACTTTTTCCATACCCGCAAATCGGCCAACGCCATGATCAATGTGGGTTACGTAATCTCCAGCCTGAAGCGATCGAAGTTCTTTAAGCGTTAGCGCCTTCGACTTGCTGTGCTTGGTTTTAGTTTTGTACTTGTGGAATCGATCAAAAAGTTGATGATCCGTATAACAAAGTATTTTCGAAGTTTTATCTATGAAACCCTGTCTCAGGCCAATGTTCAAGGGAAGTACCTGAATGGTTGGGTTAAGTTCAGTGAAAATGGTTTCGAGTCGATTGATTTGATTCAATGATTCTGCGGAAACCAACAGCGTGGTGCTTTGCCTTTGCCACTGACCGAGATTCTCTACAATCAAATCAAAGTTCTTGTTGAAAGATTGTTGAGGCTCTGCTTCGAATCGAAATTCAAAGTCAATTTTCTTTCCAAATCTATTTCCAAACTCAATTTTAGCAAAGTCCACAATTCCCTTTTGGAAGGATTTCTTTGTTTCGAAAAGCTGATCGGGACTAAGCACGATTTGAGCATCGGTAACAGAAAGTACTTCATCAAAGCTGTCAGATGCTTTTTCGAAATACTTTTCAATAATATCTAAAGTCTGGTGAAAGTCTTTAAACCAAAGTTTCGTGTTGTTTGGAATAAAATCTAAAAAGGACTGACGTACTTCTTGAAGTAGTCTAGTTTGAATATTCGGGATAATATTGATTTGCTTGACGCTTTCTTCGCTCAGCTGAGAAACAGGATCGAAGGTTCTGATGCTCTCTACCTCTTTTCCGAATAATTCTAAGCGATAAGGTAAATCATGGGCGTAAGAATACACATCTACAATTCCACCACGCACAGAAAATTGCCCGGCTTCATAAACGAAATCGGTTTTCTCGAAATCGTAAGTCATTAATAGTACGGTAAGAAACTCAACGTCAATTTCCTCGCCTACTTTGGTAGTAAAAGTATTGGTGGCCAAGGACTTTTTGTTGATTACCTTTTCAGTAAGGGCTTCAGGATAAGTGACAATCAATTCTCCTGTCGAAGCTTTGTTGTTAATTCTATTGAGTATTTCTGCCCTCATTAAAATATTGGCGTTCTCGGTTTCATCAAACTGATAAGGCCTTTTATAGGAAGTCGGAAAAAGGAGCACTTCTTTATCTCCTACTAAATTCTGCAGATCGTTGTGGAAGTAGGCAGCCTCTTCTTTATCGTGCATTACGAATAAGCAGGTTTGCTTATTTTCTTGATAGATGGCCGCGGCAATTACAGCGTCCAGACTACCTACCAAACCCCTGAGTTGAATGTTGGTGCCTTCGTTAGGTTTTATCCGTTCTGCAATGGTTTGAAGAATCGGGTCTTCCCTGTAAATCTTTATGAAATCTTTTACTCTCAAGGGTTTTATAAAAAGAGGTGCAAATGTAAATAATTCTACCGCCAATCGGGGACAAACTATTTCGGATTGTTTAAAATTTAGCTGGTCACAATCCCAACTCTTTACATAGATTTATTGTTACACATCCATTGTGAAAAAAGAAAAAGTAAAATTCGATTTAAAAAAGGAGGCGTTCCGAAAAATGGAGCAAATGCATCCTCACCAGCTAATGTTGTACATCAGCCTAATTGGCAGTAGCATAATTTTTCTTTTTATGATTGTAGCCTTTACGGCAAGTAGACCTCCAGCCTTTGATTTTTTGAAAATTGACTTTCCAAAGTCGTTTGTGGTCAGCACCATCATTATGCTGATATCCAGTTATACAGCTTCAAAGATTATTCCTGCCTACGAAAATGATGAGATCGAAGCACTTAAAAACTGGTTGGGGGTAACTTTTCTATTAGGCCTTGCTTTCGCGGCCATGCAGTTTTTGGGTTGGCGAGAACTACAAAAGAGCAATATCTTATTTTCTGGAGATCGATCGGGTGCATATCTCTATGTTATTTCTGGTTTGCATGTGCTGCATGTTGGAGTTGTTTTGATTTACTTACTAAGGCTGTTATTAAAGTGCCATAAAGTGTCTTTGGACCTTGTTCAGCGATTATTGTACGTGACAAACCCCTACCAAAAAGTCAGGTTTAAGATTTTGGTCGACTTTTGGCATTTTATTGATGCACTCTGGATTCTCCTGTTTTTCTATTTGTTGTTTAGTTTTTAACATAAAAAAAGGCCACGATTTACGTGACCTTTTTGAAATCTGACCATTTCCTTTATTTGACCAATGGGCTTAATTGAAAGTGATATTTTTGATTTTTTCGTAGCTGATATAAACAGGGTCACCAGCACCAGAGAACACTAATACCCCTTCATTTTCTTCGCTAACATCGCGACCATTGCCGAGCAGAAGCTCAGTTCCATTTTTCAATACGATTGAGGCATTGTCGTAATTCTTTGGAGCGAAAGACTTGATATTGCTCAATGGAATGAAATACTCAATGTCGTCATCTTCACCTTGAATCATTTCGAAATTGTATTCCTCGTCAAGGTCGAAAATGATTTTACCTGTTAATTTTTCACCATTAACGGTTTCAACAGTTCCACTTAATTTGTTGACGGTAAAGGCGGAATATGCTTTTCCAGAATTTGGTGCTTTTGTGAACTCTACACTTCTGAACTCTCTCCATGAAATATCGACTCTACCAAACTCGGTGCTTACGATTATGCCGTTATTTTCGCTGTTCACATCATTTGAGCCTCTTAAAAAGATTTCTCTTCCTGAAGTGGTTACGACATTGCTACCAGAACCATCTTTTTCGATGGACTTAATGTTACCGAATTCAATTTTCATATCACCATCACGGGTATCACCATCCAGTACGTTGGTAGAATATCTTTCATCGTGATCCCATTGGATCCAACCGGTGATTTTACCTCCATAATAGCTTACGGTTCCATACAGTGGGTCTCCGATTCTATTGGAAATTTTGCTGGGGGTATTCATGAATTCGACAGATTCTATACGACTCCAGTTCAGCTTAGTGCTGCCGAGTTCTTCGTCCATTATGGTAATGGTAGTTCCGAAATCATCAGAGCCATCTTTCACCCTGATTTTGTCACCATTTCTTAAAGTGAGATCAACTTCAGATCGTCTGCTAATATCTATTTTCGAAATGTTGCCAAATTCTGTCCTGAACTCATGGGTGGTTTCCCAATCATCGCGTCCCCAACTTATATTGAAGTAGTTCCAGCCGCGGCTGTTTCGTTCGCGTCTTTCTCTCATTTCATTTCTGTCTTCTCGAGAGAGGTAGCGATAATTCTCGTTTTCATCCTTATTGCCATTAAAGTGATCGGTCCAGAATCCCTCGCCTCGATCTCCCCATCGCATTTGACCGATGTAGCTGTTGCCATCAATGGTGGTGATTTTTCCATAAATAAAGCCTTCATCTTGTGCTTTAATGTTTGGGCTTGTAAAGGCCATGAAGGCCAGAATAAGTGCTGATTTAGTAATGAGTTGTTTGACCATTGTATTTGAGTTTTGATTGATAAGTCAAATATGATGGATGACGAACTTAGTAAAAATGGAATCTGGCTCTAGCTAGCTATTCTTAGACTGAATCGGGAGAGGAAAGGGTTGAACTAGTTCAGGCTTAATTGTCTAACCACATTTTGAAAAGAGGGGTTTTCTCTGAACTGACAACGATATCTTCATCTATTTCAGGCTGAAGGCCAAGTTTTACTCTTCCTTTGAAGTAGGGATGAATATCGCTCACGGCATCAAAGTGAACTAAGAATTTTCGATTCACCCTGAAGAATTGCTTGGGATCTAACATCTGGTCTACCTCTTCAAGTGTATTGTCAATAATGAATTTTTGTTTTTCGAAAGTAACGATGAAAGTAAGCTTATCGTGGGTATAGAAGTAGGCAATTTTATCGGTAGGAATGGCTTTTATTCTTTGACCCACTTTCGTTAAAAATCGAGATTTGTACTCTTTATTTTGTTGATTGATGAGGGCTTTGATACTTTCTAAATCGAATGGTTGCGAAGTGGAGGAATCTGTTTTTTCACCCAATTTTTGAAATGCATTTGAGAGTTTTTCTTCCTGAATGGGTTTCAGCAAGTAATCCACACTATTTACCTCAAATGCCTTTATGGCGTATTGATCGTATGCTGTTGTAAAAATAAATTTACATTTAGGCCTGACTTTATCAAAAATCTCAAAGCTTGAGCCATCTAACAATTGAATATCGCTAATGATTAAATCGGGCGGTTCATTTTTTTGAAACCAATCGAGTCCAGCCTCAACAGATCGTAAGGTACCCACAATTTGAACATCTGGTTTTATAGTTTTGATAAGCTCAATTAATCGTTCGGAAGCGAGTTTTTCATCTTCAATAATTAATGCCTTCATAACCTCGAGTTTTGATCTGCCTAAATTTCTGAAATATTAATGAGAGGAACTTTAACAATAAAAGATTCCGCATTTTTGTTTACCTCAACTTTTTGATCCGTGAAATGCGAATATCTTTTTTTTATGTTCTCGAGTCCCGATTTATTGCTGTCCCTAATTTCTACTTTCTTTTCTTGAAGATTATTTTTGACTACCAAAACTCCCGATCTGCTTTCAATAGAAATTTTCAGAGGTTTGGTTTCCGTGACAATATTATGTTTGATGGCGTTTTCAATGAGCATTTGCAAGGTGAGTGGAGGAATGTAAAGTCGTTCATCGTTTTTGTCGATGTTCAACTCCAACTGGATAGTCTCTTCAAACCGAATGCTCAATAAATACATGTAAGCACTGATAAAACTAAGTTCTTGTTTTAGCTCAACCAATTCTTCGGAGCTGCTTTGAAGAATAATTCTATACACCTCTGCAAATTTTTCAAGATATGCTTGAGACTGTTTTTGATCCTTGGATATGAGAGAAGAAAGGATATTTAGATTATTGAAGAGAAAGTGTGGGTCAAGGTGGTTTTTCAGTGCGGTTAGCTCTGCCTTGATGGATTCTTTTTGAAAGTTTTCCGAGGCCAGCTGAGCGTCCTTCCAGTTTTTTAAAAACTGAATTCCAAAATTGATCGAAATGATCGGCATTAATATCAGAATACCCAAAGCATTGATAGAAGCCAGTTGAGTGGCGTCTGGCGGATCTTGCGTCAAAGCAAACTTGAAAATAAGATAGCTAAGGTTGATGACTACCAATGAAATAAGGATGCCCAGACCAAGTTGGGTATAGAACCTTTTGTTGCCAAAAACTAGCCATGGCAATTTATGGTCCAAAAGATTTGTTAAAAGTCGGTTGAAAACGAAAATGAGAATCAACATTAAGTCGATCCAACCTAAGGTAAGGTAGTAGCTTCTAGGAGCGTTTGAATTAGAAAGCAGAATAAAGCCAATGCCGTTTAGCACCAAAAATAAGGTAATCCCTATGGTATGATTACGATTGATTTTCAAGGTATTGATGCTCAGTCAAAGATAATTTCGTCAATTTTTGACCAACGAATATAAACAGGTTTCGCATCTTTTGAGGTAAAAACCAACACACCATCGTTCTCTTCAGAAACGTCACGTGATTCGCCTAAAAGTACATTCATTCCATTGCGAAGAATGACCATTGAATAAGCATAATTTTTTGGAATGATGTTTTTGATGTTTTTGAAAGGGATTTTGTAGGTAACACGATCATCTTGGCCGTCCAAAATTTCAAATTCCCAGGCTTCGTCTAAGTCATAAGCGATCAAGCCTGAATGTTCTTCACCATTTACCGTGATCACTTTGCCCCGAAGCCCTTTTGGACTTTTGAAATCGGAATATTTTAAACCAGTCTTTAACTCCTCAATCGTTTCAAGTGATTCAAAATCTCTCCATGGAATTACGATTTGACCAATTTCTGGGTCATTAATTAAGATTCCAGAGTTTTCATCATTCACATCGTTCGAACCCGTGAGGTAGAATTCTCGACCTGATTTAAGCATAACGTCTACACCATTCCTGTTTTTGGTGATTTTTGCGATAGAACGAAACGGTATTTCCTTGTCGCCATTTCTGTCCTTACCATTGAGCACATCATCTAAAAAACGTTCGTTGTGTGTGTTTTTGGAAACCCCTTGATCCCATTGTATGGTACCGGTAAATGTACCTCGTCTGCCAGCATTCACCTTTGCCAAGATCGGTTCTCCAAAACCGTTAGGCTGGCTTGATGTGCTCTGTAAAAATTCTACTTTTTCAATCCTATCCCAATTGATTTTCACTTTACCCAATTCATCATCGAATACGCTTACGCTGCCACCAATATCTTCATAACCTGGACCTAAAAGTTCTATGGTTACATTGTTTTTCATGGTAGCTAAGCCTTTGCTTCTGCCCGAAGGTTTGATGAATTTAATATCCCCGAATTGGGCATCAAATTGGTGGTTTGTTCGGCTGAATTTATCTTCCCAGATGCTCAATACTCCTAAATCAATCCCTAGCCAAGAATCTCCACCGTCTTTATTAGAAATCTCTTTTATTTCCTTTTCGGAAAGAAGCTTAAGAAAGTCGTTTGAGCTTTTTTGGGCATTAATTAGGTCCGTCCAAAAGGTTTCGTCATCACCCCATCTAAGGTATCCTTTATAAGTATCGCCATTGATGGTGGTTACTGTTCCGTAAAGGGCAAGATTGGTTTGTGCTTTTGTTTTGTTGATGATTATCAGCATACCAACAATTACGCCCAAGGCAAGCAGGCCTTGTCGTAATCTTCTATGGATGCTATGTTCGGTGCGGTTCATAAAACAAACATAGCGCATACCAACGCTGCAAAATATAATTTCTGACTGTATCCGCATTTTGTTCAACTGAATCGGGAGAAACGGCAACTAAGCTTTTAATCATTTAGGAAAAATGGATGCATCAAGCCCCGGTACAATTCTTAAAGCGTTTTTATAGTAGATTTTTTTGAGCACCTCATCTGACAAGCCCAAACCATACATACTCCAAAAAGCATGGTATTTTTTGTAATAAGGAAAGTACTCGTCTTGTGTTTCTAACACCCGAAAGTAAGTTGGATATTCGTCTGGTTGATAAGAATCCTTGCCAAATAGTACACGGTCTTGATACTTGGTGAGAAAGGCATTGGCAAATTTTGGTTGTCTTCCCAGTTCTGCAATTACGGCTCCTATTTCTACCATCATGTTGGGCATTTCGTCTAACAACTCTCCCAAATGAGCGAGGTCATTCGCGTACCAAGCCATGTGTGCAGCGATAAAACTAGTGTTCTTATGCTTTTTGAAAACATTATGTTGTTCTTGGATAAGGGTTTCCCATGGCACAGGATTATCATTTTCTCTTTTTCTATTTGGGTGAGTTTTTAATTCTAACCAACGTTCATTATTGGCATCAAAAGGCTCCCAAAATTGTTTTGGATCAGCAGTGTGAATTAGCACTGGAATACCAAGCTCACCACACTTTGCCCAAATTAGATCTAGTCTAGGATCGTCTACAGCGACTCTATTTCCGCTGATGTCCTTTACCGAAAAACCGAGGCTTTTGAATATTTTAAGCCCTTTTGCACCTGCGTTGAAATCTCTTTCCAATTGCTCTGCCGCTCGTTTTTCCCAATCTTTTTCTCCAACATTATTGAAATCAACATTGGCGAACACCACAAATCGATTGGGTTGATTCGCCTTGATGTTCTCATTCGCATCAACAATTGTTTTTCCAGATCCACCGCTAAGGTTTACCATTAGCCCCATGTTCAATTGATCCATTTCAGCAGCTAGCTTATTTAAGTCTTGCTGGCCCATTCTCCATTGATGGCTATGAATATCAATGAATGGAAACTTCGCCCTCTTTACTGGGTGCTCTGGCACTTTGAGTGTCGAAGGTGGATTATATTCTTCGAAAGAAACTTCTTGGGCAGAAATAAGGCCAGCACAGAAAAGAGCAGCGCAAATAAGAGAGAGTTTGATTTTCATGGGGTCTTCTGAATTTTAAGTCTTAATCGAAAAGGTTGTAGAATGAATTGTTAGGTGTAAGCAATTTGACTTAATTTAAACCACTTAAATTCAAATACAATGGAGATTTCTTTGAAAGGGAAAGTGATTTTGGTAACAGGCGCCTCAAGAGGCATAGGAAGAGCACTTGCCATCGGTCTTTCAGAGGCTGGCGCGACTGTAGCGGCTCATTATAATAGCAATGATAGAGAAGCAGAATCTTTGCTTGATGCGATGAATGACCATTGTCGAATTTTCAAAGCGAACCTTTCAATTACTGAAGAGACCTTAAAGTTGTTTGAACAAGTAAAGTCTGAAATAGGTAAAATCGATGTACTTGTTAATAATGCTGGAGTCGCGCTTTCTTCTGAAATGTTGGGAGATGACGAGCAGTGGACAGCCGATTGGGATTTTACGATGGCCGTTAACCTTAGAGCAACAGGTTTACTCTGCAAAAAGGGAATTGAGCATTTTATAGAAAATGGTGAAGGACGGATTATAAATATTTCTTCTAGGGCTGCTTTTAGGGGAGATACAGCCGATTATGTAGCCTATGCAGCGTCAAAGGGTGGAGTAGTTGCCCTGACGAGATCAATCGCTCGGGCTTATGGAAAGCAGAATATTAAGGCCTTTAATATTGCGCCTGGTTTCGTGAGAACAGATATGGCTCAAGATTTTATGGACCAGTACGGAGAAGATTACGCCTTGAATGATATTGCACTCAATGAATTAACTCGACCTGAAGACCTTGCGCCATTGGTCGTTTTAATGGCTTCTGGAAAAATGGACCATGCTACAGGCTGTACTATTGACGTGAATGCAGGGAGTTATGTGCATTAGAATTTTCAAAAACATTTTATATTCTGATTAATTAAAAATTAATGAACTCAAATACTTTGAAACGCTGCACTTGGTGCGAGAATACTTTTGATGAGTATGTAAAATACCATGACGAAGAATGGGGTGTACCTGTTCATGATGATAAAACGCATTTTGAATTTTTGATTTTGGAAGGTGCTCAAGCGGGCTTAAGTTGGTCAACGGTATTGAAGAAGAGAGAAGGCTATCGTGAGCTTTTTGCCGATTTTAATGTTGAGGCGGTAGCTCAGTTCACCCCAGATGAGGTTGAAACCATTCTTCAAAACCCAAAGGTTATCCGCAATAGGCTAAAGGTTGCTGGTACCGTAATCAATGCGCAGAAATTCATAGAAGTCCAACAGGAGTTTGGTTCATTCGATAAATACATTTGGTCCTTTGTCGGAGGAAAGCCAATCATTAATCACAGGGAAAACATGAAGCAAGTGCCTGCCACCACACCCGAGTCGGATGCTTTGAGCAAAGATTTAAAGAAAAGGGGCTTTAAATTCGTGGGCAGCACCATCATGTATGCGCATATGCAAGCTTGTGGTTTGGTGATGGACCATACCACAGATTGTTTTAGGTACAAGCAACTGATTTAGTCCGCAAAAGTCAATACAATGTCTTTTCGTGGGATTTGTACCAAAAAAACACCTACTTCACTTCCGTCAAACACAACGGGGGCGGTGTAAATGATAAATTGCTTTTCTTCGCCAAACTGTACATTCGGACTAGAGGAGATGTCATTTTCGTGGTTGTAAGCATAGGCATCAAACACCTCTTTAGATTTTCCTTCAAGTTGATTTTCCTGCTCGAAGGGGAAAAAAACTTCGTTCGGATTGTATTTGGAGGCTTGGCTTAGATGAATGCTAAAAGTTCCATTCTCGCCCGCAGAGATGCTTTCAATCATTAAATCTCGTTTGCCAATTTCCATAGCCTTTTCGAGGATGTCGGCATCAGATACTACCTGGATTTCCTGACTTTTAAGGCCTTCTCTGGCCTTGGTGGTATCAATTTTTTGATCGGAACATGCAAGGCTGACCAATAACAAAAACACGATGTTTAGCTTTCTCATAGAAATAATTTCTCTAGTGACTCAGGGTAAAATTAACAGCCTTGTCAATTGTTTGTTAATTTTGCGCATTAATTCATACAAATATGATTGAAAAGCTAGAGGCGGTTAAGTCAAGATTCGAAGAAGTGGGTCAGCTCTTGCTTCAGCCAGATGCCATGGCTGACATGAAAGAGTACTCTAAGCTGAACAAGGAATACAAAGACCTAGAGAAAATTGTCAATGTTTACAACGAGTACGTCACCGTTGTTCAAAACATAGAATCATCCAAACACATTCTTCAAACCGAAAAGGATGAAGAGTTTAGAGAGATGGCTAAAATGGAGCTTTTGGAGTTGGGTGAACGCAAAGAACAGCTGGACGAAGAGTTGAAAATCATGCTTATTCCCAAAGATCCTGACGATTCCAAAGACATCATTATGGAGATCAGAGCAGGTGCAGGAGGAGATGAGGCAGCGATTTTTGCAGGAGACCTTTATAGAATGTATGATCGATACATTGACGCAAAAGGCTGGAAAAAGGAATTGATCAATATGAGCGAAGCTTCCTCAGGAGGCTTTAAAGAAATAGTTTTCAGCGTATCTGGAGAGGATGTGTATGGTGCCTTAAAGTTCGAATCGGGTGTTCACCGCGTTCAAAGAGTGCCAGTGACAGAATCGCAGGGCAGGGTGCATACCTCTGCGGCATCGGTAGCGGTTTTGCCCGAAGTGGATGACATTGATGTGAATTTGGACATGAAGGATGTCCGAAAAGACACTTACCGCTCTTCGGGCGCTGGTGGTCAGCACGTAAATAAAACGGAATCGGCCGTTCGCTTAACGCATATCCCGACAGGGATTGTGGTAGAATGCCAAGATGGGCGATCGCAACACAAGAATTTTGATAAGGCACTCAGCGTGTTACGCTCTCGCATGTATGAGGTAGAAAAAAGTAAGCAAGACGCTGAGCATGCCAGTAAGCGTAAATCACTAGTGGGAAGCGCAGACAGGTCCGATAAAATTAGAACTTATAACTACCCGCAAGGTAGAGTAACAGATCATAGAATTGGCTATTCTCAGCATAATCTACCCACCGTAATGGATGGCGAAATTGGGGAGTTTGTAGAACGGCTCAGAATTGCAGAGTATTCTGAGAAAATGGATGAGAGTATCTCGTTCTAATCAATCTACTCACCTAAACTCAATAATAAACAAGCACATGATGATCTTACAATAGATTTATCAATGCTTCATCTTTCCAAAAGTACTCATTCATAATACAGATGAACTCATTAGTTCGTGCTGCTATGGGAAATCAACTTTTAGAGAGGTATCACTACAGCCAAAGTTGGTTTCAAGTTACTCTTTCAAAATTTGTTGGATGATGGTATTGAGCTCTTTTTGATTATCGCTAATATATTTTAACCCTGCTTCTTTCAAAGCAATCAGATTTTCTGGACTTACGTCATCCATTGCAGATTTTGCATCTTGCAGACCGGGTTGAATTCTATGGTAGAAAGCACTACTCTCTGCAGCGTTGAAAATTTGTCGTAACTGATAGTCAACGGTTTCAGAGTTACCAGACATCATGACGTCAATGACTGGTTGAATCCATTGAACAGCTCCCCAGCGCTTTGCTTGTGGATAAGTATATGGGGTAAGTTCAGTGCCTGTGCCCAAAGATATCATGAGAATTTCTTTTGCGGTAGGAAATGCTTCCTCGCCAGGGCTGTCAACTTTGGAAAAATCAATAGTCCTGGCTTCAGCATAAGCACAAAGTGCTGGATTATTGGCAAACGTACCACCGTCTACAAGGGCCAATGGCGCTTCAATCTCTGATTTTATCAAAGCAGGGGCAAAATAAGTAGGTGCTGCAGAAGTAGCGCGAGTAACCTCTCGTACTTTATAGTTTTTCACGGGGTTGTTAATCCCATCAAGTTTATTAAAAAACACAGTGGCTCGATTTCTTATGTCATAGGATGTAATGATGCAGGGCCTTCTTAATTCCGAAATCCAAGCCTCACCAAAATATTGGTAGAGTAAGTCTTGAATGGCTGTCGCAGAATATTTTGCTCCAAATAATCCGAAAATCGTTTTAATCTTGCGCCAGAAAGTTCTTTCGAAGATTTGAGCTCCATTTTTCATATAAAGGTCAACCGCAAATTCAGCAGAATATTTGGACTTGCCTTGATCATCTGCGGTAAGGTAAGTACAGGTGAGAATACCTCCTGTACTAGTGCCAGCAATCAAATCGAAATAATCGGCTAGTCTTGCGTTTGAATTCTCTGATTCTTTTTGAAGGGCGGTTTCGAGATAATTAAGAATAGTACCAGGTATTATGCCTCTAATGCCACCTCCATCAATTGAAAGTATTTTAATTTTTTTGCCCATAGAAATCGACTTTAAGAATTTAAACAGAAACTCTATTGATGCGAATTAGGTCAAAAAGGATCAACTGATATTTTCCAGATAAGTCATCAATATTCCTTGATAAATTAGCTAAAAAATTGATAAAGACCTTAATAGTCTGTAGGTTCTAATTCAAAAAGTCGATTGACAGTGGTGTTGAAGATTTCAGATATTTTGAGTGCTAAACTTGTGGAGGGGGTGTATTTTCCACGCTCAATGGCGTTGATACTCTGGCGCGAAACTCCAGCTAAACTGGCGAGCTGCTCTTGAGTTATCTTTTTGCGCTTTCTTTCGTCCCTTAGGAAGTTTTTCATTTTGGCTGAAATTCTTGACGTAAAACTAGAACGAACCAGCATAGTAAGCCCCCTTTAAACAGTTAAGTTTATATTACATTTTTATAAAGCAATTCCGCCTAATGTGTCTATGTTGTTAAAAATTCGTGAACAGTTTCTTAACACAGGCTTTTTGATTTATCTTTGCCCTGCATTTAAAAAAAGAAGATAATGTTATTCGACCCACCAATTGCCTCTGGCGCAAATACTTTCGTTTGGATTGTTGTTATACTTATTGGATTCGTTGCTGCAATTAGCCAGCATGATGCTCTTTTTAAGGGAAAAAAGAAGAAGGAAGATCATTGATTAGAGTCTCTGCACTAGCTTGTAGTAGTCGAACATTGTGATTCTAAAAGCTTCTTTGGCTAATGTATTGTCAAAGATTGGCTGCCAAGTTCCGTCAATTTCGATTTCGAATTGGCTCTTATTCTGAATCTGCTGATAAATAGCATCCGCGAACTTCACGATTTCAGTCTTATTTCCTTTTGAATATTCTGCACTGCCACTGTGCAAGCCTTCTTCACTCTTCCATCTGAGCTTAAGTGTATCTTGTTGAATATATCCATTGGGTTCAAGCAGAATATAGGCTTCGTCATATCGCCAATTGTTAACGATAGAAAGGTTGATTACAGGGTGGTCATCACTTTTCTCTCTTTTCTTAATTCTGAAAACCTCCAATTTGGCGGCCTCCATCTCCTCTTTGTCGTAATAAGTTTGACGAACATTTTTGAAATAGAGCTTTGAGCTGTCAGTCGTTTTAAAGGTGACTTCGGATTGATCGACCTGCGTCTGTTTATCTGGATTACAGGCTGCGAGCACCAATACCAAAACCCCAAGAACTGTTCTGATTTTCATTCCTTAATGACTCTTTTTTAGATCAATTGTTTGCCAAGCATTCTTTTGCCTTTTCTTGAATCAGCGACCAAGCATTTTCGACATGATGTGGTTCAAGGTTCGTGTTTCCGAAGGCTAGTCTTAGCGAGAATTGATTGTTCAATTTAGTTTGAGTGAAGAAAAGTTTGCCTGTTTTGTTCACTGCATTCATGATGGCTTCATTCAGCTCATCCAAATTCAGATTTGCCGTTTTTGGGTTAAATCGGAAACAAACGGTATTCATCGGCACCGGAGCCAGTAACTCAAATTCAGGATGATTTTCGATTTCAGCTTTCAACCATTGGCCAATTGCAATATGCTTTCTGATTCTATTTTGAATGCCTTCCACACCCATTTCTCTGATCACAAACCAAAGTTTTAAGGCCCTAAATCTTCTACCTAAAGGCACTCCCCAATCGCGGTAGTTTTTGACTTCTCCATCCACTGAAGTTTTCAAGTAATCAGGCGTTATCGTGAAGGTATTGACTAATGAAATCGGATCTTTCACATAATAAGCCGTGCAATCAAAGTTGGTAAACATCCATTTGTGGGGATTGAAAACGAAGGAATCCGCATGCTCAAGGCCCTCGGCCATCCAGCGCATTTCGGGCAATACCAAGGCGGTTCCTGCATAAGCAGCATCTACATGATGCCAGATTTTATACTTTAAACAGATTTGGCTGATGGCTGCCACTGGATCAATGGCCGTTGTGCTTGTTGTACCAATGGCGGAAACTATACAAAGTGGAGTTTTGCCAGCCGCCAAATCTTCTATAATAAGTTGCTCTAAGTGTTTTGAGTCCATCGCAAAAGCACTGTCCACATTCACTTTTCTTAAATTCTTCGATCCAATTCCTGCGATCTTCACCGCCTTGTCGATTGACGAATGTATTTGATTTGAGGCATAAACTACAAATTGCTCGCTACCGGAGAAACCTTCTTCATTTACTTTGAAATTGGTAGCTTTCTCTCTTGCCGTAAGAATGGCGCAAAGGGTGGCCGTAGAGGCCGTATCTTGAATAACTCCTACAAAATGCTTTGGCAAATCAAGCATCTCTTTCAGCCATTCCATCATTTGCTCTTCCAATTCAGCTGCAGCTGGTGAAGTGAGCCAAATCATACATTGCGCACCTAAAGTCGCAGTAAGCATTTCGCCCAAAATGGAAGGCATGCTTTTGTTGCCTGGGAAATAAGCCATGAAGTTCGGGCTTTCCCAATGCGTAATGCCCGGCATAATCTTCTCCCTAAAATCACCAAAGATCTGATCAAAGGCTTCTGATTCAGTGGGGGGAAGATCAGGGATTTGCGCTTTGATATCCCCTGGTTTTACATCGGGTAAAACGTGGTAGTTTTCAACATTTTGAAGGTAGTCCGCCATCCAATCTACCAACTCGTGGGCGTGCTTTCTAAAAGAGTCGTTGTTCATTTCAAAATCAATGTTTTCAAAGATAACTAACTGTATTACCTTTTAAGTTTTTGACTTATTATTTTCATTGGAATTGGTTTGAACAATTAGAGAGATTGCTTCGCTTGATTCAGAAACTAAAGAATGAACTTTGCGCAGGCTCGCAATGACAGATACCCAAACCCGCCAATTCGAAGGTCATTGCGATGAATCCGAAGTGAACGAAGTAGGAAGAAGAAATCTCAAGGTTTCGAAATCGCTACTTCTTACATCTCAGTTCCATTTATTTAACGCTTATCTGCCATATCGTCCGAAAACAATCTTAGCATATATCTTGCAAGTCCGGTAACGTATGTTGCATCAAACAAATTAACACATGAAAACAAAATGGATTGTTTTAATCGTAGTTGCTCTAGTGGTAATTATCGGTTATTCTACTTTTAAAGGCGCTTATAACGGAATGGTTCAACAAGAAGTGGCCATTGACGGAGCTTGGGCACAAGTTGAAAATCAATACCAAAGAAGATCGGATTTGATTCCTAATTTGGTCAATACTGTAAAAGGATACGCGGATTTTGAACAAGAAACCCTGACGGCTGTCATTGAGGCACGGGCTAAAGCGACTTCTGTTTCTATTAGTGCGGATAATCTATCGCCAGACGCCATTGCAAAGTTCGATCAAGCGCAACAAGGTGTAAGTTCTTCTTTAGGCAGACTCCTTGTAAGTGTTGAACGCTACCCTGATTTGAAGGCAAGCACTCAGTTCAGTCAATTGCAAGTACAATTGGAAGGCACAGAAAATAGAATTGCTGTTGAAAGAAGAAATTTCAACACTGCGGTTCAAAGCTATAACACCTTCATCAAAATCTTCCCAAAGAATTTGATTGCCAGTATGTTTGGCTTTGAGGCTAAAGGCTTTTTTAAAGCGGCCGAAGGTGCTGATGTTGTTCCAGAAGTGAGCTTTAAATAATGGCTGCGGATTTATTCAATAGCGAAGAAAAGAAAAGGATCAAAGCGGCCGTTCAAGAGGCTGAGTTGAATACCAGTGGAGAAATTAGGGTACATCTTGAAAATCATTGTGCCTCTAAAAATGTATTAGATCGAGCTGCTCAAATGTTTGCGCAGCTCGAAATGCATAAAACCACAGCGCGCAACGGGGTACTGATTTATATGGCAGTGAAAGACCATCGATTTGCCATCATTGGTGATGCCGGTATTAACCAAAAGGTAGGAGACGACTTTTGGGATAGTACGAAAGAAAAAATGTTAGAGCAGTTCAAAAAAGGTAACCTTACTGAAGGTTTGATTGAAGGAATTCTTTGCTCAGGCCAAAAGCTAAAGGAGCATTTCCCTTATCAAAGCGATGATAAAAACGAACTCTCTGATGACATCTCATTTGGAAAAAACTAGCATGCGATATTTATTAACTCTTGCCTTAATTTTTAGCCAAGCCTTGGCATTTGCTCAGGGGATTCCTGCTAAACCGAATCCACCTCGCTTAGTAAATGACTACACTGGTAACACATTATCTAAAGCCGAGCTGAATGCACTTGAGCAAAAGATGTTGGCCTACGAAGATTCTACTTCGACCCAAGTTTCTATTCTTATTGTAGAAAGTTTAAATGGATATGAAGTCGTTGATTTTGCGCAACAAACCGGACAGAGTTGGGGTATTGGCCGAGCCGATAAAGAGAATGGTGTTTTTATTGTTGTTTCTATAAATGACAGAAAAGCCGCCATTGTAACGGGTTATGGTATGGAAGGATCGATTACAGATGCTGCCACATATACCATTCGTGAAGATTATATGAATCCGAGATTCAAAGAGGGCAACTTCTATAAAGGATTGGATGATGCCACAACGGTAATTTTTCAATTGGCCTCTGGCGAATATTCTTCTGATGAAGTAGCGGGTGGAAAGAATCGTGGAGACGGAGGCAATGGTTTTCCATTTGGATTATTGTTCATACTGTTCTTCTTTATTATTCCTGCGCTCGTGGGTAAAAGAAGAAGAGGAAGTGTTGGCTCTCGTAGTATTCCTTGGTGGGTTTGGTTGATGATGGGCAGTGGTGGCGGAGGTGGTCGACACAACAATTGGGATAACTTCAAAGGCGGAGGTGGCGGCTTCGGTGGAGGAGGAGGCGGTGGCTTCGGAGGTTTCGGTGGTGGAAGCTTTGGTGGCGGTGGCTCTGGCGGAAGCTGGTAAATCAGTCTAATTCATCTCCCAGAAAGATATTTGGCAGTCTCGATTAATTCGGGACTGCCTTTTTTTGTCTTTTATCTACTGAAAAAGATCTCTGCGAGATGACCTAAAAGTAGAATACTGGTGATAATAGCAAAACATTATATATTAAGTCATTTCGCAGCTTAGCGGAGAAATCTTTTCACTTTTATAAGTTGAATGACTTAGCTAACGTACTTAATTATGCTGAACGTAATGTTCCCACTTTTCTATCACTTCCTTAAAGTCATCTGGTAATTCAGTATTGAATTGTTCCAACATCCCTGAAATGGGATGCACAAAGCCCAGCGATTTAGCATGCAATGCTTGTCTAGGAATAATTTTGAAGCAGTTATCCACAAAGGATTTGTACTTCGAAAACTTAGTTCCTTTTACTACTTTATCACCACCATAAGTGGCATCATTAAAAAGCGGGTGACCGATATACTTCAAATGTGCCCTGATCTGGTGCGTTCGACCAGTTTCTAGATTACACTGAATCAAGGAAACATACCTTAATCTTTTTAGCACTTTATAATGAGTAATGGCATGTCGACCACGGCTACCGTCTTCAATCGCCACAGTAATCCTGCGGTCTTTTTCGCTTCGGCCTAGGTTTACGTTGATCGTGCCCATGTCTTCTTCGGGTTCTCCCCAAACCAAAGCGTAATAAGTTCTTTCGATAGAGTGATCAAAAAACTGACGGGCTAAACCAGCCATGCTTTTTTCATCCTTGGCCACCACTAGTAAACCAGAAGTGTCTTTATCGATTCTATGTACTAAACCCGGGCGACCTTCATTATTGGCCATACTCGGCAAATGTTGAAAATGGTAAGTCAGCGCATTGACTAAAGTACCCGACCAGTTGTTGTAGGCGGGGTGAACCACCATTCCTGCGGGTTTATTCACGACCAAAAGATGATCGTCTTCGAAGACAATATTCAAAGGAATATTTTCTGGAACCACCTCGGTATCGCGTGGAGGTTCGGGCATGGCCACTACAATTACATCATCAGGATGCACTTTGTAATTAGGTTTTACAGATACCCCATTCACCATTACAAAACCATCTTTAATCCCTGATTGCACTTTGTTACGCGTAACATTGGGCAACCTGTCCATTAAAAATTTATCGATTCTGTAGGGTTCTTGACCTTTGTCGCAGACGATGCGATGGTGTTCAAAAAGTTCGTCTTGTTCGTCTGGATCCTCAGCGTAGTTTTTCATGCATTTTATTCTGCTACAAACTTCCGCTATTGTGGGTTAAGATGCAAGGCGGGTTTGGGAATCAGTTGACTAAGAGATCGGTTGATCAGGGTCTGACGACAACTCTCCTTCTGAGCGTCATGTTGAGCTTCTCTCAGCACCCCTTGGGTAATCTGCTATCTTCTTTTCAAACAGACGGACCCTGAGACGGGCTCAGGGTGACTTCAATTTTGTGCATTACCGAACTAAATAATGATCATATTCTTATCTAATTTACCAATCAACTAATTACCTGATTTCCTGACAACTGATCAACCGATTTCCTGATAAACTGATAACTAAGCCAGTTCTTCCTTCAAAAACTGAGCGGTAAAACCTTTGATGCTTTTGGCTACTTTTTCTGGTGTGCCTTCAGCGATGATCATTCCGCCTTTATCTCCGCCTTCTGGACCAAGATCGATGATATAGTCAGCGACTTTAATCACATCCATATTATGCTCAATGATCAACACGGTATTTCCTTTGTCAACCAGGCGGTTCAATACATCTAACAAATGCTGAATATCCTGAAAATGAAGGCCAGTGGTGGGTTCATCCAGAATATAAAGGGTTTGACCTGTGTCTTTTTTAGAAAGTTCTGTGGCCAGTTTTACGCGTTGTGCTTCTCCACCAGAAAGGGTGGTGGCATGCTGGCCTAATGAAATATAGCCCAAACCAACATCATTCAAAGTCTGAATTTTTCTTAAAATCTTAGGTTGATTTTCAAAGAATTCAACGGCTTGTTCCACTGTCATGTCCAACACATCGGAGATGGACTTTCCTTTGAATCGTACTTCGAGTGTTTCGCGGTTATATCGTTTGCCTTTACAAGTTTCGCAAGGCACATGAACGTTAGGCAGGAAGTCCATTTCGATCAATTTCATTCCCGCACCTTCGCAAGTTTCGCAACGGCCGCCTTTCACATTGAAAGAGAAACGCCCTGCTTTATAACCTCGGATTTTCGATTCTGGCAGCTCAGTAAATAAAGTCCTGATATCGCTGAAAACCCCAGTATAAGTAGCCGGATTCGACCTTGGTGTTCTGCCGATAGGCGATTGATCAACTTCAATTACCTTATCAATTTTCTTTAGGCCATCGAAAGAATCATAAGCCATTGGCTCTTTCCTTGATCGGAAAAAGTATTGGTTCAAAATAGGAAAGAGCGTGTCGTGAATTAAGGTAGATTTTCCACTGCCCGAAACGCCCGTTACACAGGTCATTTTGCCTAATTCGATGGTGAGGTTCACGTTTTTCAGGTTATTACCCTTCGCACCTTTGAGCACTAACTTTTCGCCATTGCCTTGCCTTCTTTCTTTAGGAACTGCTATTTTCTTGATGCCTTTTAAATAGTCTGCCGTGGTACTTCCTTGTTCTAAGAATGAATGGGGATCTCCGGCTGCTACCACATGTCCACCATGGCGACCCGCTCCTGGGCCAATATCGATGATATAATCAGAGGCCATCATCATATCTTTGTCGTGTTCAACCACTATGACCGTATTGCCGATATCTCTTAAATCTTTAAGCGCTTTGATCAGTTTTACATTGTCTCTTTGGTGCAAACCTATACTCGGTTCGTCCATAATGTAAAGTACACCCACCAATTGAGTGCCTATTTGGGTGGCCAAACGGATTCTTTGTGCTTCACCACCAGAAAGTGTTCTAAGAGGTCGATCAAGCATTAAGTAATTCAAACCCACATCGAGCAAGAAGCCGATTCGCTTCCTGATTTCCTTCAGCACTTCTGTCGCGATGAGATTTTGCTTCTCGGTAAGCCTTTCCTCTAGGTTTTCGAACCAGTCCCAAAGAGCGTCAATATCCATTCGGGCAAGCTCAGAAATATTGGTTTCTGCTATTTTAAAATGCAGCGATTCTTTCTTTAACCTTGCGCCATCACATTCGGGACAAGTTTTCACCGACATATAATCTTCAATCCAGCGCCTGGTTTTTTCAGTCCCTTCTTCTCTTTGCTTTTCTAGAAAGTGGATGATGCCCTCGAACTTGGTATTCCATTCGGTACCTGGGTATTTTTTAGAAGTGACTGCTACTGCGACATCGTCACCATAGAGCAGCGTTTTGAGGACTTCTTCAGGAATTTTTTTGATGGGTGTACTTAAACCAACATTGTATCTTTTAAGAATGGCTTCGATTTTCTTGAAAATCCAGATGTCACGGTATTCACCTAAGGGCGCAATACCTCCTCGGCTGATGCTTAAGTCTAAATCTGGAATGATAGAGTCTTTGCTTATTTCTTCGATTTGCCCTAGTCCATTGCAGGTTGGACAAGCACCATAAGGTGAATTGAAGGAGAAGGAGTTTGGAGCTGGCTCATCGTATGACAAACCAGTTTCAGGATCCATTAAGAATTTAGAGAAATGGTGAATATTTCCATCTTCCTCTCTCACCATAATAACACCCTTGCCATGTGTCATGGCTGTTTTTACGCTTTGCGCGATACGATATCGATCTTCAGCACTGGCAACAATCCGATCGATAACGATATCAATGTCATGAGTTTTATAGCGATCCACCTGCATTTTCGGCACCATGTCCATTACCACGCCATCAATCCGAACCTTGGTGAATCCCATTTTTCGGATTTGAACAAAGAGTTCGCGATAATGCCCTTTTCTACCTTTGATGATTGGCGCAAGCAGAATAAGCTTTTTGCCATCGAAATTGGTAATCAGATGATCGATGATTTGATCTTCTGATTGGCGGATCATTTTCTTGCCTGTGTTGTAAGAATAGGCTTCGCCCGCTCGGGCAAAAAAGAGCCTTAGAAAATCGTAAATCTCGGTGAGCGTACCGACAGTTGATCTTGGGTTTTTAGAAGTAGTCTTTTGCTCGATGGAAATTACTGGACTGAGGCCATTGATTTTATCAACATCAGGACGCTCCATGTCTCCAATAAAGGATCGAGCATAAGCGGAGAAGCTTTCCATGTACCTGCGCTGGCCTTCGGCATAAATCGTATCGAAAGCCAAGGAGGATTTTCCTGAGCCAGATATACCAGTGATGACCACCAATTTATTCCTTGGAATTACTGCATCGATGTTTTTAAGATTGTGTTCTCTCGCACCGAAAATTTCTATGTTTTCATGACCAGAAAGGTCAATTGGGGCACGATCGATTTTTACGTTTTCCTTGAGTTTTTCCATGGATGAGCTGCCAAAAACAGACAATTGGCAAAGGTCAGGATTTAGCAATGCAATTACAACCTAGGGGTGATTATTAATGTTTGGAGTTGAAGGTTAAAATGGATGGGTTTTTTTAAACACTAAAAGTCTCTTTTCCTTCTAGACTCCAAGGCTGCGGAGGAAGGATATAATTTCTCGACTGCTATACAACTTCTAGTTCCTTCGCTACACTCAGGATGAAAAGCGGTGTGCATACAGTTGACTCCGCATAAATAAATGCGCAGTTGTCAAGTTTAAAGCGTTAATGACCGTTTTCCTTCCCTGACGCAGGAAGGGTCTAATTTAAGCCGAGCATAATTTCAGTTCCTTCGATGCCACTCAGGATGAAAAGCAGAGTGCGTAAAATTACAATGGAGCTTAAGTTTTATGGATGCAGTTTAATTACTATAAGGAGAGACTTTTGTTTACTTCACAGCTGATACTTTTGTGGAAGTAAACTGCCCCTTTTCTTTTCCTGAGGCACGAAGGATCTAACCTAAGTTCTGTAAGTATTTAGTTCCTTCGCTCCGATCCTTCGGAGCTCAGGATGAAAAGCAGTGTGCATACAACTATCATTCATCTAACTTTTACAGTGAGAGTAAAGTGAGGCCTAAGTTTACTTTACGGCTAGTCCTTATGTAGAAGTAAACTGCCCGTTTTCCTTCCCTGAGGAACGAAGGGTCTAAACCTACTTTCACTAATAAACCTAGTTATAAAAAATCTCCTCTATGGAATGGATCAACTGGCGGCCATTCCATGATCTCATTATTTAGGAATTTCCATTCGGGATTAAACTCCGAAATCAAACGCTCTTTCTTGCTTCTTAGCCACCCTTTGATTTCCTTTTCTCTGGCAATGGAGTTATTTACATATTTAGAGTGCTCAAAATAAATCAAGTTGAAACAGTTATACTTTCCAGCGAAAGTATCTTCCGAACCTCGTTTTAACCAATGCTCAGTTATTCGTTGTGGTAGGTTGTCTGTTCTTCCAGTGTAAAGAACAGATTTACTTTCGTTAGTGGTGATGTACACATAAAACGACCAATTCGACATAATTGAAATTAGTCAAAAAACTTTAGATCCTTCGTGCCTCAGGATGAAAAGCGGTGTGCATAGAATTAAAGCCGTGCACTTTAATTACAAAGTATGGTTTAACGGGAAAACATTTACTCTAACACCAAAATTTGATTGAAATAAAACTGCCCGTTTTCCTTTCCTGAGGCACGAAGGATCTGAATTTTCCGATTCGTGAGTCTATCTATAGTTCCTTCGTTGCCACTCAGGATGAAAAGCGGTGTGCGTAAAATTTAGTCTATGCTTTTGCATAAACAAATTCTATGATTAGCTCAAATCACCGTTTTCTTTCCCTGAGGTACAAAGGGTCTAGCGTCAACCACAATCAAATCCCCTTCAATTCGTAAATTCCCATAATCGCTTTGTGATCGGAAGTAATATCCACGGAGTCTAAGGACTGGCAGCCTATTCCCTTAGAATGAAAGATATAGTCGATTGGAATTTGAGCAATAAATGGATTCCATGTTGGATAAGTAGGCGTGAGTTTTTTGCGGCTGTCGGTCAGCGCGGTACTCGATTTAAAGTTAAGTAAACGCTTGTCCCAGGGCACGGTATTGAAATCGCCCAAAACCAGAAATTCGCCCTGCTGATCTTGAATGAATTCTTTGGCGGAAACAAGGTGCTCATTCCTAGCATTCCATTTCAGCTTAGTTGTAGGGGATCGGGTATGAAGTGCCAAGAAGTTGATGTCTTCGTGAGCCATTTTTACCTTACCACTAATGTTGGCTGTTCCCCCCCAAATAATTACTTGCGTATCAATTAAGGGGTATTTACTAAAAACAGCAATGCCTTGGCTCTCATCTGGGCTTCTTACTACTTTCGAATAAGGATAAGCTTCCGAAAGACCAGATTCTAACTCGTTGGCCCATTGATAACTAACTTCTTGGAATGAAACGAAATCGGGGGCTAATTGTAAAACGCGATCAATTGTAGCTTTATAAGCTTCGTTGGAAGTCAAAACATTGAACTGAAGTACTTTTAATTGCTCTTGACCTTGATTGATTTGGTAGCCAACACCAATTGGGCTGTTCACTTTGATCAATAGCAATAGGTAAATCATAAAGTTGGTGCCCGCCAACCGATAATGGTGGCGGACAATCCAAACAATACTCAGTAGGCCATATACTAGCATGGCTTGAAACAGAAAGGACTGAAACAGTGTCAGCTCGAAAGTGTAGGTTGGAGCCAACAAGAGCAAAGCGGGAATAATCAGTAGTGCTGCTAACATTCGCTCCTTGTTTTTGGGCTGACGAAAGAAACAGTAAACTCTTAAAAGTAAGAGCCCTGTTTTCAATATGAATTTCAGTTTGCGATCACGCATGAGTTATAGTTTGTTTAGGTTTTAATCCGTACCAATCCACTTTTCGCGACAGGTACATGCAGATGCCCAATACTAACACTAAGCCAAAACTGCCAACAAGCAGTGCAAAATCTTCCAATTGCAGGATGACGAAAATGAAGCTATAAATAAGAGAAAAGAAGGCGAACAATATGAACGCCAACTTTGAACTTGCCAAAATGGATTTGGCATACATCGAAATCATGCCCACAATAATGGCGGAGGCAATAAGGTAAGCTAAGTTGAAACCCACCTGCTCTGAAAGTGACAGAAGTAGCGTGTAGAAAACAGTTAGTGCTAACCCCACGAGAATGTATTGAACAGGATGAATCCTTTTTTTATTGAGGATTTCAACAAAGAAGAAAGTAATAAAGGTTAGGAAAAGGATCAACACGGCATATTTGGCTGATCTCGTATTCCTTTGGTAGTTGTCTACGGGCTGATAGAGGTTTACACCGAAGTTTGAGGTTTTGATTTTATGGTTTTGGCCTTCCCAATGTTGAGGATAGTTTCTGTTGAGGTCAAATACCGACCATTTGGCGGTAAACCCTTCTTTATTGATTTCATAATCATCAGGAAGGAATTGACCATCGAAACTTGGATGAGGCCAATTGGAGTTGATTTGTACGTTGGTGTTTTTACCTAATGGAAGGAAGCTCAACGACTTTGTTCCGTTAATATTAAGGCTTACGCTAAATGGAATGGCTTTTTCTGGTTTTGTGAGGTTCACTTTGGCATTTACACCAGATGACACTAAGTCGGAGACAGGAATTCCTGGCTCAGTTTTGTATGTATCATTATTGAATTTTAAGGGAATGGCAGATTGAATCCCTGACATATCTGGAATTCCGATCGAAACGAAGGCTTCTTCCCATAGAATTTGCGACTCGTTGATATGGAAATCGTCAAAGTCGATTTCGTCAAAGTTGCCTTCAAGCTTGAGTTGAGTATTGTAAACAATCACTTCATAAATGCCCCTCTTTCTGATTTCAGGATTTAGGTTGCCATTAATATTAAGCGCAGTCGGTAAAAAGTGCGCGAAGTGTTTAGTGGTATAACTTCCATCCTTGTCTGCATTCATTCGGTTGAAAGGAATGGTTAGGATTGGGCCTGCGATTTCAAGAGGGGATCCCCACTTTTCAGAGACTTCTTCGATGGCTTCGAACTGACTCATTTGTCTTTCCGTAATCAATGATTTGATCATTGAATTAGGGATGAGCAAAATGGCAATGAGGGTGCCAATAGAGAGTAACTTAATAGTTACAGAGTTTTTGATGGTGGTATTGACCTTTTCAAATAGTGATTCTTCTTTCTGTTCCATGGTTTCAGTTTTAAAAGTACTTTGTATTTCAAAGTAAAAGACTAAAAAAATATTAGCTCCTACCTGCTTGCTCTTTAATTAAGGCTTCCAGCGCATCGATATGGGCCATAAAGGCCAGCTTGCCTTCCTTAGTAGCCACGTATTTCGTGTTGGGCTTTCTGCCAACAAATGATTTTTCTACGGCTATGTATTCCTCTTTCTCCAATGCCTTTAAATGGCTTGCCAAGTTGCCGTCTGTTACGTCCAAAATCTCTTTTAATCGATTAAAGTCCATGTCTTCTCCTGCAATCAATGCGCTCATGATGCCTAACCTAACCCTATTTTCAAAGGCTTTATTTAATGTATGTATGTCTACTTTCAACGCTCGTATTTAAAGTACATCACAGCACCATATACAATGTGCATTACTCCAAAGCCCAAAGCCCAAATGATTAATCCGTAGCCTGGAGTTGTGCAGGCGATTAAACCCAATCCCGCCTGAATAAGCCCAAGATAACGGATATCGCGAAAAGTATACTTACTGGTATTTACCAAAGCCAAACCATAGAAAATTAAAGTCGAAGGCGCCATTAATGAAATAAGACCTCGGCTATAAAGAATCATCACGAATATGCCTCCAATGACTAAAGGAATCATCAGATTAATAATGACTCTTTTAGCGCTTTCGTCCCAAGTTTTTACCCCGTGCTTTTTGGCTTTTTTGGTAGTAAAATACACACCTGTACCCACTGCCAATAGAAATACCACGACCAAATCAAGAATAAGCCAAGTCAAGTTTTCCGATACCTGCCTTTGACTTAAGAGCTCATGATAAATTACGTCATCGCTATTGTAGATCAACTTATTCGCAACAAATGCGCCTATCAATGCATATATTCCTGCTAAAACGCCCGTAAGTCCGCTCAATGAAATAAACCGAGAAGACTTCTCCATAATGGAGCGAATTTCGGAGAGGTCTTTCAAGTAATCCTTTGCCATATTAAAAGTACTTTGAGTTGCAAAGTAAATGAATGTTTTCGAATTCACAACATGTAACCCATAAAATACCAGACTCTATTAAATTACCACGATGGGCGGGCAAAGTTATAACAGGACTTGCAATCCCGTAAGTTGTAGCAAGCGTGCTGTATAAATTTAGGTTGTCAAATGTCATTCGATATACCAAACATGTTATTTAGCACTGAATACATGTCGTTCATCATTTTATTACGACATGAATAATAATTTATCTCAACTTTCGATTTGATCTTAAGACAGGATTTTATAACTATGACAATCGAGAGAAGAGATTAAGACTTATATGTTTGAAAAACAGATCAATTCAATTCATATGTTTTTAAGTTAAATAACTATGTTAAAACAAGCAGAAAGGATTCAGAGAATCCATGAATTAATCAAAAGAAGGGCTACTGGCTCTCCTATTGAATTGGCTTCACGTTTAGGCATTAGCAAAAGACAGCTCCATAATCTTATAGATTTAATGAAGCAGATGGGTGCACCAATTGTGTACTAGGCTGCGCTGTCTTCTTACCTATATGAATACCCAGTGGCATGGAATATGGGTTTTTCATCTCTGAAAGAAGATGCTATGGCAAAAATTAAGGCTAATGGAAGTTTTTTTGTAAAAAATTATCCAGTGCAATTTTATTTCACTGAGGGCATTTATACTTGTCAGTAAGAAGTTACTCTCAACTCGCGCTAGCATTTGAGATTAGCTTTGAGTTTAAGTTTAACATTAAAATTTTACAAAAATGAAAAGTTTAAGTTTAGAGAAAATGGAAAAGGTTAATGGTGGGCAGGCAGGTACAGTATGTGACTTGGAGTGCTATTGCAATTCTTCATTAGAGCTCATTTGGAACAATTATGAAGATAACGACCTCTGGAACGATTTCCGGGATCATATTTTTGAGCTGTGCCCAATTACTTTGGCCTAAATGAGGATACTATTTATTTTGGTATTTTTTGTGTTTTGTTTAACCGAACTATTGTCGCAGGGTAATAGTTCGGTTAAAACAATTTCAGGTATTGTTTACGATAATTCTGACAGTACAACCCTTCCTTTTGCTTCTATTCACATTGTGGCTTCTACTTATGGTACAGTCACCAACGCAGACGGTTATTTTGAAATAAAAATTCCAGAGCGCCATTTAACAGATACCCTGAAGATTTCATTTACTGGTTTTCAGTCATGTTTGATAAATATTTCTCAAACTGACTCTACGTCATCAAATTATTTTCTTAAACGACAGACCAATTTTTTACCAGATTTTGAGTTGATCGAGTATCGAGACAGTTTAACGACTATTCTTTTTGAAGCCTTTAGTCGTTTAAATCTCAATTACCCGAAACAACAATATTATCAAGATTTTTTTTATCGAGAAATGACTTTCTTCGATGATCAAATTGTAAGATTGATTGAAGCTGCAGCAGAACTACAAGACTTTGGTTTTGATAGTTCGATTGATAGGCAGAGGGTAAAAGTTTTGGAGTTGAGAAAAAGTGACAGCTTTATTGAGCGATCTCTTTTAGCAAGAATAGCCGGCTATGGTAAGAGAAATGGAATATTAATCGCAATAAAACAAGACTTTTTAAGAAGATATAAAAGAAATAATGTTTTTCATTCATTTGATAAGGATCCATTCTTAGCTTTTTACGACTTCCAATTCGAAGAATTGGTGCTTAAAGATTCAGTGAATTTTTATTCAATCTCGTTTAAAACCAATCCTGAGAAAAAGGAAATTATGCACTATTCTGGTACACTAATGGTAAATGCAGAGAACTATGCAATAGAAGAATTTCAATATGTTTTACCAGATATGTTCGGAAATATAGGAAAGGATAACCCAGAGAGAACTGAAGAACTAAATACTGCCTGGAATAGAAATGGCCAATATTTGTCCAAAACGATTATAAAATATAGAGAGTTTGAAGGAGTTTATTATCCTTATTTTATTCAGTGTGTGCTTCCTGAATCTTCTTCTGCTGTAAAAAAGGATGGTACTGGCCAACAGTTTACGGAGTATTATGTGGTTTTTAATGAAACTTACATTTCCAAGAGGGACTTCGATAGAGTCAAGAGAAGAGATAAGTTGGTAAGTAAAGACCTTTACTCAATAGAGTTCGATTACAACGAGGACTTTTGGAATAACTTTAGCATACTAGATCTACCAAGAATTGATAAGAATGCTTTAAAATTATTAGAAGCGGATCAATCAATCAATTTGCAATTTAAAAAGCAGGGCAATGAAAAATAGTTATTTCTCATTGAAGGAAAGCTCCTTGGCAATATTCTTATTTGTAGCCTTTGTCCAAATTGCAATTCTCGCGTTCAGTAAAGAAGTCATTTGGTCGGAAAGCGTACACTATGAATATTTTAGAGGGCCTGACTTTAATTCTTATATGGAAGGAGTAAGAAACTCAAATTTTATTTCTTACCTACTTTCACCTGTATTTCTCATTCTTAGGTCACTAGCAATTGTGATCCTATTCAAATTAGGTGTCCTTGCTTTCTTAGATAGAGAAAAATCCATGAGCTTCAATAAGATTTTCCAAATATGCATGTTGTCAAGTCTTGCATTTTCATGCTCAAGGCTAATTCAGTCATTATATTTCCTGTTTATTCCCAACAGATCAAGAGATGAAATAAATTCTTTCCCGGAATTCGCATTGGGTGACTTAATATCTACTGATGTAGGGTTTTTTCAAACCAGTCTAGGATTTATCAATATTAATCTAATACTGTTTATTATAGCATTGCTTTATTTATCAACCAGCAGGCTCCATATCGATGATCATAATGCGAGAAGGATTGTTTTAGGAGTGATTTTTCCTGGCTTCATCACCTTAATCGCTGTTTACGGTTTCTTGGGTGTTTCACTATAAAAGTGTCGTTAATGAAAAGAAACGTAATTCAAGGATTTGTTATAGTTATCTTCATTGTATGTTGCGGGTTACTCGCTGGTAATTCTATTTTAAAAAAAATATCAAGGAACCACGAGCCTCTTGATTCACTATTAGACAGACGAAATTTGTCTTTCCTTCGATTATCGGCACCTGATCTAATTGAAATGAATACAATTGTTGCACTTTTTCATCCTTCTTGTGATTACTGTCAAAAGGACGCACAAGAGATTTTCGAAGCAAGAAGTTCGTTTAAAGATTTTGAGGTTCTTTGGATTAGCTATGATGAAAAAAGTGCTATCTCCCAATTCTCCAAAACTTACGGGCTAGATAGCCTTGAAAATGTTCATTTCGCTTATATGGACATTGAGGTGATGCTCGAAAGGTATGGCAATGTAAAATTTCCAACATTTTTGGCCTATGACAAAAATGGAACACTGCTTCAGAAATTTGTTGGGGTAACAAAGCCAGAGGAATTACTATCGGTATATGCCAGCGAAAAGTAAAAGACATAAAGCCCTTATCATTTACCTCCAATTTATGGCGTTGGTACTTGTTTGGGCAGGTATTAGTATTTTTCAGAATGGTACTTCAGCCCTATACTTATTGGGCTTTACTACACTTTCTATCGCTGCTTTTTGCCAGATCAAAGCTTATCAAATTCTTCTGTCAAAGGGAGATCCAAGTTGAAAATCAATGTCAAAAAAGGATATATATCAGCAATACCATATTCAACAACACGATCAATCAGATTGCGGAGTAGCCTGTTTGGCCTCATTAATCAAATATTTTGGGAGCGACATTTCATTAGAAAAACTTAGGGAAGTAAGTGGCACTTCAAAGGAAGGCACAACACTTCTGGGTTTATACCAAGCTGCTAATGAAATTGGTCTCAATGCAGAAGGCTTTGAGGCGGAGATCAAACACCTTAAGGATTTAGAACACCCCGCCATTCTACATGTAATTTTAGAGGGAAAACTACAACATTACGTAATTCTATATGCATTCGAGAATGATCATTTCATCATCAGCGATCCTGCTCGGGGCTTATTAAAACTTAAAGAGGCTGAGCTAGAAGAAATTTGGCAATCAAAAGCATTGCTATTAGTAAGGCCAACCGATAAACTAGAACTCAAGCAAGTTACAAAGGGTAAGCAAAAGCAATGGTTGATTGATATCGCTAGAGAGGATTTAGGCTTATTGGCGATTGCTACATTTTTAGGCATAATCATCTCAGTATTAGGAATCAGTACTGCTCTTTTCTCTCAAAAACTTATCGATGTAATTCTTCCAGAAAAAGACATGCAACGTCTGGTTTTGGGATTGGTACTTTTGGCCATACTGCTTATGGCACGATCAGGCATTGGTTATTTACGCACGCTATTACTCTTAAGGCAGTCTAAAGACTTTAATAACCGCATCATTAAAAAGTTTTACGATGCACTGCTCCACTTACCAAAGCGCTTTTTTGATTCTCGCAAAACAGGAGAGTTGATTGCAAGAATGAATGATACTGGCCGAATTCAACGCACCATAAGTTTTGTTCTTGGAGATATCGTTATCCAGTTCTTAGTTGGGGTTACTTCTTTGGTTTTTGTTTTTACATATTCATGGCAAGTAGGTCTTATACTGCTTGGTTTCGTGCCCATTTATGTATGGGTAGTCTTGCGTTTCAACAAACCTATTACAGCGGGCCAAAAAGAAGTAATGCAAGCCTATGCAATGAACGAAAGTAATTATGTAGACACCATCCAAGGGGTTGAGGTTATTAAGAACCAAAACAAAGAGGCCGTTTTTGGCAAGGCTACAGAAGTGATCTATGGTCATTTTCAAGAAAAAGCATATAGCTTGGGGCTTATAGGGACTAAATATGGAATATGGGCACAGATTACTGGAGTAATAGCCATTGTTTCTGTGCTATCTTTTACCTCTTATTTGGTTTTGCAAGATGTGCTTCAAGTAGGTGAATTAGTCGCCATTTTGTCGATGGCTGGTGGATTATTTCCTGCTATCGAGGCGATTGCCCGAGCAAATATTCAAATTAGGGAGGCAAAAATTGCTTTTGATAGAATGTATGAGTTTACATCCATTGAGTCTGAATATGTTGATTTGGAAACGGAGCCAGAAGCTTTAGATATCCATTCAATTAAAGTTAAAAATCTGTCCTTTCGTTTTCCAGGCAGAAAGCAATTGCTTAAGTCCATCAATCTTGAAATCAACAAGGGAGAAATGGTTTGTTTACTGGGCGAAAGTGGTAGTGGTAAAAGTACTTTCATTCAAGTGCTTCAAAAGTTTTATGAATTCGAATCAGGAGAAATAATCGTAGATGGAAAGGCTTGGGCCAATATTTACCCTAAGTCGTTAAGAGATTCGATCGGAATTGTACCACAAGAGACCAAGATTTTCAATGGTTCTTTGCTCGACAATATTTTACTAGGAGAGACAGAAGTTTTTCCTGAAAAATTACAAACCTTTTTTGAGTCCTATGGCCTTGATCCTTTCTTTAGAAATTTCCCACAAGGTTACGCAACGATTCTAGGTGAAGAAGGGGTGAATATTTCTGGTGGACAGAAGCAATTGGTGGCATTGGCCCGTGCCCTTTGGAAGAAACCAAAGGTGCTTTTATTGGATGAGGCAACTTCAGCCTTAGATCGAAAAACAGAGAAATTCGTGCTGAACCTGCTACAAAGCTTGAAAAATGAGATGTCCATTTTTTTGGTTACTCATAGAATAACCACGGCTTCTCAAGCTGACAAAATTTATATTTTAGAAGAGGGCGAAATAACCGATTTCGGGAATCCCAATACGCTTCTTGAATCAGAGAATTTCTATAGTGATTTTTACAAAGACTTTGGTCTTATACAAGCTTAGCATACAAGCGTAAAACAAGGAAAAGTTATTATGAGATTAAATCAATCCTTAATGAGAGTACTAATGAACAAAAGAAAATTGTTAGGATTTATTTTTATAATACTTGGCCTCGCCAGCGTGCTGACCATAGTATTAATGCCAAACGATAAATCGAATGCCATTTATGTTAAGCTTGCCTACATCATTCCTCCATTTTGCTTATTAGCCAGTTATTTTACTTTCAGAAGAAAGAAGGAGTGAGATATTGAAATGAACTCTTCATATTCAGGTATTATCCTCAGAAAAAAATGTTCTAGTTTTACGGCTGGAAGTAGAAATGCATTTTTTATACTTCTGAGGTTCAATCATTCAGGTGCTTAATGAATAAGCATTTTTAACCGAACAGATTTTGACAGATCAGGCATTAATTGACCAAATCAAAAATGGAGATGAAACTGCTTTCGAAGGCCTTTTTCGAGAGTATTTTAAAGTGCTTACAGTTTTCGCCAAGAAATTTCTGAATGACTTAGATCTTGCGCAAGACATTGTTCAAGAGGTTTTTGTAAAGTTTTATGAAAACCGAGAAACGCTACAAATCCATACTTCTTTAAAGTCTCTACTTTATCAATCTGTTCGAAATCGTTGTTTGGACCATATTCGCAGTCAACAAACGCGCACCGCCCATCACGAGCAGATTCTATATCAAAATGCAGGCTCGGATATTGACAGTACGGACTTGATTGAGCAAACGGAACTTGAAGAAAAGATTTACGCGGCCATAGCCGATTTACCAGAACAGTGTCAACTGATTTTTAAGATGAGTCGCTTGGATGGAATGAAGAACCAAGAAATAGCGGACGCTCTTAATATTTCGAAACGAACTGTAGAAACTCAAATCAGCAATGCACTCAAACGACTTAGGAAGGACATTTTTCTTTACCTTAAAGTGTTGATTTTGATTGCGTTAAAAAATATTTCATAAAATATCCTGTAAAGCATACGTGTGTTTTGCTGCCCGCCCGTCATAATTCTGAACAATGGAAAATAAAAGCACCATAGAAGACAACTTACTGATCAGTTACCTCAAGAATGAGGCAGACGAAGCTCAGGTTAAGCAAGTTGAATTGTGGCTGGCTTCTGATGTTCAAAACAGCAAGGATTTCGAAAAGTTGAAGAATGCTTGGCAGCATGCCGGTGCCATGGCTGATTTTGAGGCCATTGATGTGAACAAGAATTGGTTGAAGGTGAAATCGAGATTGGCTAAACCAAAAGCAAAGCAATTCTTCATCCTTCCAACGATTTGGAGAGTTGCTGCAGCGGTTGTGCTTATTGCTACTTTCCTTTTCTTCGGAAATCAATATTTGAATAATAGAGTCGGGGATTTGCAGACCATAACTTCGGCAGCATTGAACAATGAGGCTGCAATACTTCCCGATGGATCGAAGGTTTGGCTTAAGGAAGGTTCAAGCCTTACTTTTCCAACCGAGTTTTCGGCAAAACAAAGAGAAGTCAACTTGATTGGAGAAGGTCTTTTTGAGGTGACCCATAATCCAGAACAACCTTTTATTGTGAAGGCCAAGGAAACAGAAACAAGGGTTTTAGGTACCTCTTTCAACCTGAATGCTTCGCAAGAAGGGCAAAGAATTGATGTGGTTTTAATCACGGGTAAGGTGAGATTTTCAACCCAAGAAGAAGTTGTGCTTTTGAGCCCTGGAGATCAAGTGTCGATTGATGAAGGCGGTAAACTCACGAAGAAAGAAAATACAAACGCGAATTACCTAGCTTGGAAAACGGGCACTTTGGTTTTCGAAAATACCAAAATGAGCCAAGTGATAGAAGACATTGCCAATGCCTATGGGGTTGAATTTAAATTCGAAAATAGTGCTTTTATGAATTGTCCTTTGACAACGCGTTTTGAAAATGAATCACTAGAATACATCATTGAAACGATTGAGACACTATTCGACATAGAAATTACTTTGAATAACGAAGAATATATTATTAAAGGAAACGGATGCTAAAAGGGCATTCTGTGTAAACAACAAGACCTTTAGCTGTGCTCAAATTGGTCGTTTGAGCCGCTGAATTGAAGGGTCAAAAACTCAAAATTATTTTTAAACAGTCAAAACAAAATTATGAAAACAACAATTTTTACAATCGCATTTCTCTTTATCGGATTTGCCTCTTTTGGTCAAGATGGCAACAAAGAATTCAGAACAATTTTCAACAGCAACGGTCTGCGCAGCAATGGGGGTTACGGTGGTTTAAGTACGGGCTATACCAAAGTTGCCGACCGAGACGCGATTTTGATGGGAGGCCATGGCGCCTGGTTGATCAATCATCGTTTTGGTTTGGGCTTTGGGGGTACAGGTTTCATTACTGAGCGAAAGTACGATGCCGAATTGGACGACCGATACTTATTAGCTGGCGGATATGGAGGTCTTCGTATGGAGTTTATCGCTTTTCCTGAAAGTCCAATCCACGTATCGTTTCCAATTTTGATTGGAGCAGGTGGCATAGCCTATGCTGAAACGGAAAGGGATTATGAATTTAATGCGGAGGAAGCTAGCCAGGCATTTTTTGTTACAGAAGCAGGCGCAGAATTAGAATTAAATGTGATTAAATTTATGAGGTTATCTTTCGGTTTGAGCTATCGGTATACCTCTGACGTGAACCTTAGCTATTTCTCAAGTGGCAATGCCATTGTTGGTAAAGATGCGCTCAGGGGCATGAGCGGTTCGATAAGCCTTAAATTTGGAAAATTTTAAATTGAATATTCATCAATCATTATTACGAATCTCCCCCAAAAGGGGAGTATTTGCGTTAAATAAACTTTGACTTTTCGGTAGAAAGGGAATCGCTATCAAAGCTCCAAAGCATGCACTTAAGGATTTTTTTTTTATTGGCCCTGATGGTTTCTTCGCTTGCTCTTATTGGGCAAGAGCAAGCTGATGTGCTTTCGCGAAAAGTGACTTTGAATTTTCGAAATACTTCAATTGAAGAGATTCTAAAAAGCATCGAGACCGAGGATTTTGCCTTTACTTACTCAGCCGAAGTTTTCGATGTTAAGAAAAGGGTAAGCATCAATGTCAAGCAAGAAAGTATTGCTGCTGTTTTGGACAAGCTTTTCATCGGTCAGAATATGGAGTGCCAACAAATGGGCAATAAGCTTTTGATCCGAAAGAAGAGATCAGCACGAATCATCCAAGAGCGTTCCGATTCTCTAAATGCGCCTAAACCTACTGCCCCATCTATTCCTTCTTCATCGAATAATTCGGTAGTATCAGCAAAGGAAACCGTTGCCAGTTCGGCTAATCAAGAAACCAATGATAAAAGGGACTCAATTGAGCTTACCAATTCTGTTGCGCAGCCTGTTTTGGGGAATGAGGACAAAAATCAAGTTTCTTCTAAAGAGGAGGAGTTGCGTCAATATTATGTGAGAGAAAGAATTAGGACCACTGCTTTTATTGCTAAATACGCTACCTACCAAAAGCGGCCGTTGATTTGGGTGCCTATTTATCCGCCAAAGCCTAAAAGACTAAAGCCTATCCCGCAAAAGTTTAACCTTGTGATCAATGAAGCACCTAAAGAGGAAAAAGAAAGGAAAATCAAGGAGAAGAGTCCAACGAGCGATAAAAAATTCCGAATGTATATCTCACCCAATGTGGGCTATACTGCTATCAATGAGCGCGATGCCATACTTATTGGTGGAGATATTGTTTATCATCCCAATCGAACGTTTGGCTTCGGCTTGTCAGGTAAGGGATTTATCAGCAGAGGAGAGTTGGATACAGAATTGAATGATACTTTTAGGTACACGGGTGGCTATGGCGGTGTACTCCTAGAGGCCACCCTATTTCCTAATAATGTGTTTCATTTAACCACCTCGGTCATGTTTGGGGCTGGAGAGATTGTTTATGGCAAACTAGACCCTGTTGCCTCCACAATTACCGTTATCGAAGATCAAAGGGCGCTCTTCGTGCTTGAGCCCTCATTGAATTTCGAAATCAATGTTATTAAATATATGAGAATGGGTTTTGGCCTTTCTTATCGCGATACTTCGAGTGCCGATCTTAAATACCAAACATCAGAAAATGTAATCATGGGCGCAAGAGATTTTGAGGGCTTTAATTTCAATGCCTTTTTGAAGTTTGGGTTGTTTTGAAGTAGGTTATATTATTGATTGTTCATAAGATACAATGGCCTAGTTCTCATTTTTCATTTTAACTTTAGTGCTTATAACAATTTTATACAAGTTAACATGAAGATCTCCAGCCAAAAACTTTTCCAAAAACTGGTCGATGAATACAAGATCATTGGTGAAAAGGGAGTTATTAATTTTTCACTAAAGAACTTAACCATTGCCGTAGAAACTAAGGACACAGTTGGAAACTTACTTCAGGAATGGTTAAAGGCTTGGATGTTATCTGAAAATATCGAATTCCAAGAAAATCAAAATAGTCAGACCTTTCCTGATTTCCATCTTGATGTAGACGATAGGACAAAGGGTCTTTTAGAAGTGAAAACATTTGATTGGAAGAGAGGCCCTGGCTTTGATTTGGCAAATTTTGATGCTTATTGTAACTCACTTTTGGACAATGCCCATCGTCTTGATTCCGATTATTTGATTTTTGCTTATGTGATGGAAGGCAGTGAAATTACAATAAAGAATGTTTGGCTTAAGAAGATTTGGGAACTCGCTGGGCCAAGTGGCACCTATCCCATTAAAGTTCAGGAGAAAAAGAGCGTTATTTATAATCTTAGACCATCCACTTGGTATTCAGAAAGATCACAATTCAAGCCATTCAATTCATTGGAGCAATTTCTATCTGCATTAAATGAAACCAGATATCAGTACCCTCAAACCAGGCACAGCAATGGCCACTGGTTAAAGAAGGTAATCAAAAACTATCAATCTCACACAGGGATTTTACTAAAGATAAAATGATCAGACTTTTGAGAAGCATAGTTGAACGCTAATTTTTCTGCCACAAATCTGACTACGGGTACAGCAACAGTATTTCCCAATAAATCAAAAGCATCGTAAGTTTTAGTTGGGATTTCATACCACTCTGGAAAACCAAAGAGCCGTAATCCCTCTCGGATGGTCAATCTTCTCAACCCATTTCCGTCAGGAACAGCCAGTCGACTAACATCCGTTGCTACAATTGTGGGAGCGATATCTTTCGGGTCAAGTATTTTATTTATCTCAAAACTGAGCTTTCCTGTTATGATATTATACCCTTTTGGCTTCGTCTCGTCAAAAGACCTGAATGTGCGAATCCCATTTGTAGTAAATTCTTTGACAAGTTTTTTAGGATGCTCCAATCTCAGGTATCCCTTGGTTGTAAGGTCTTCCAACATCGCAAAGAGTTCCTTTTTACTTAGATCAGAAAATCTTGAAACCTGATCCAAAGTCAAAGGCATTCCATCCATCCAATCAATACCAATCTCATCAGCCCAACCCTTTTTTCTTCGTTGTTTAAAGATTTGATTGAGTAGAATATTCTGAGATTCTGAGATTTCGCCTTTCAATCCAATATCCCAGCTGTGTATATTTTTATCTCCTCCGCGTTTATCTTTAATAGACATTCCTAGTAGGTCATCTAACTCAAATTTGCTAAATAATTTTTTTGTAAAATCTGATTCAATGGTTCGAAGACCCTTTTCTAAAACCGTGGATAATGTAGCAAACTCAGGCTCATGGCCATCTAAATTAACCTCGCCAACCAAAGTACCAACAATGAATATTCTCTTTCTCGATTGAGGCAAACCAAATTCGATTGAGTCAAAAACTTTCCAAGATACACTGTAACCAAGGTCGTTTTTAAGGGTATTCAATATGGTTTGTAGAGTCCTACCAATTTTGTCGTTTTTGTTTGCTAAATCGTGTTTAACAAGCCCTTCTACATTTTCTAGGATAAATCCGTAAGGTCTCTTTTCCCGAATTATTCTTTCAATCTCAAAAAACAATGTACCTCTTGTGTCTAAAAAACCTTGGCGCTTGCCTCCTGCACTAAAAGGTTGGCAGGGAAAACCTCCAAGAAGAAAATCGAAATCAGGTATAACATCGTTGCTGATGGTAAAAATGTCACCAGCTAGATAATCATGAGGAAAATTATGATGGAGCGTTTTTACCGCATAGGGTTTTATTTCAGATGTCATAACGCACTCCGCTTTAATGCCTTGACTTTCAAAAGCCTGTTCAAAACCTAGCCTAATGCCCCCAAGGCCAGCGAATAAATCGATGAATTTTACTGTATTATTTTCCATGTTCAGATAGGTTATAGTTAGGATTGGGCTCTGCGGCTATGGACATGAAAGGTTCGAATTCTTCAATTTCGATTTTCCTGCATCCAATTGCGATAAGACATTGAATTAAGAAACTTGCACTGAAAGTGCCTCGACTAATTTTGCTGTCTATGCTTGACTTAGTTTCGTCTACACCGAGGTGGTTTAGCAGTACGACTAAGTCTGCTGTTGAAACATTACGCTTCAGCATTTCGACTTTTAGTACTCGTTTGACTTTATTGTTCCAATCCAATTCGCGTAAGAAATTTTGTGATTTTACACTTTAATTTGCATAAATGCAAATTATTTGTGTTTTAGCGAATGGAAGCTTGCGTAAATTCAGAGATTATCCTTGAAAGCTCTTGATGATTTTTGGCCAAACCAATTACTCCTAATTCTTTCAAGCGATCGCCATGGCCATCTAAAATATGGCTGCCACCCAAGAAGCCGATGGTGGGCAAACCTGCAGAAATACTTGCCATAACGCCAGTATAACTATCTTCGATGGTAATTATAGATGTTTTTGGGAGTTGCAAAGTGTCTACAGCCAATTGATAAACCATTGGGCTGGGTTTGGCTTTTTCCACCATCTCCGAAGAAAAAACTCTACTTTCAAAATGATGGGTAATGTCGAGCTTTGCTAATGCCTCTGCAACATAGTCTGCGGCACTATTTGAAACGACAGACTTTGGCTGTTTGATCGCATCGAGCATTTGCCAAACGCCCTCAATAGGTCTTACGCGTTGGCGAACGGTATTGTCCAGCTCATGCACAATGGAGTTGTTGATCGTTCCTTTATGCAATCGCTTAGCTTCTTGAAGAAGTTGGATGATATCACTGAACGTTTTACCAGTAAACCCCCTGATGAATTCGGGAACAGTAATTTCTACCTTTTCGCTTTGCAGCCAATCCACCATGACTTCTGCCGCCACGATTTCGGTATCGATCAGCACTCCATCACAATCGAAAATAATATGTTCTACCATTAGAAATTCGGAGAGAGCAAATATTTTGAATAGAACTCATCAATTACTTTTACGGCTTCGGTAGGCGTATCCACAATGTTGATCAAGTCCAAATCATTAGGATTGATATTGCCAGCGGCAAGCATGGTGGTTTGTATCCAATCAATTAAGCCTGACCAAAAATCACGGCCTACCAGCACAATCGGGAAACGGCCAATCTTGTTGGTTTGAATCAAAGTGATGGCTTCAAACATTTCGTCCAAGGTCCCGAATCCTCCTGGCATTACCACAAAGCCTTGAGAGTATTTTACAAACATTACTTTCCTTACAAAGAAGTAATCAAAGGAAATAAGTTTATCGGGATCAATATAAATATTGCTGCCTTGCTCGTGTGGCAGCTCAATGTTGAGCCCGACCGATTTTCCTTTTTGCTTTTTGGCACCTTTGTTTCCTGCCTCCATAATTCCAGGGCCACCCCCAGTGATGACGCCATAGCCATGACGGACTAATTTGGCGGCTATCTCTTCTGCCATTTGATAGAATTCACTTTCAGGCTTTGTTCTGGCTGAACCAAAAATTGAAACGCAGGGGCCAATTTTTGCCAATTTTTCAAAGCCTTCAACAAACTCTGCCATTACCTTGAAAATCACCCAAGAATCATGGGTTTTGATTTCGTTCCAGTTTCTGTCTTGAAATGCCTGTTTAATTTTGTCTTCGTTTGTCATAGAGGTCATCGTTTCTTTTATAATTGGCTGTTAGTTGAAGGCCAATTCCAAATGCACAAGTTAAGCTGTTCGGGCCAAAGCTTGGAAAAAAGGTGGATCAAATTTTAATTAAGATTTAATCGTTCAAAGGTAATCGGTACTTAGGCCTTCCTTGCTAAATGGCTAAGAGCCCCTTCTAGTTCACCAAACTGAAAATTATAACCAGCATTTTGGATTTTTTGAGCACTCACCTTATTTCCGCCCATTACAATTTGTGCCATTTCACCTAAAATCAACTTGAGCAGAAAACCGGGCACAGGGATAGGTAAATAGATTTTTCTAAAGGCCTTGGCTGCTAATTTAGTGAAGTCTCGGTTGTTTTCGGGTTTTGGGGCCACGGCATTGAATACACCGGTCATTTTTTCATCTTCTATGGCCTTTACAATAATCCCAACTAGGTCATTCATATGGATCCAACTCATGTACTGATGGCCGCTGGCCAAAGGAGCCGCCACTGGCGGCTGAAGTATTTTGGGCAAAGCACCTCCTTCTTTGGCGAGTACCACTCCAATTCTAATTTGAACGACTCTAATCCCCAACGATTCGAACTGTTTAGTGGAAGCTTCCCATTCTTTGACAACATGTGCGAGGAAATCATTTCCAGAGACCGATGTCTCTGTCATCAATTGGTCGCCTGTATCCATGCCATAGTAGCCAATAGCAGAGGCTGCCACCAAAGTTTTCACTTGATTAGGTTGGTTTTTCAGGGTTTCAAAAAGCAGGTTAGAGCTTAAGGTCCTGCTTTCTATGATTTCTTTCTTTCGGTCATCTGTCCATCTTTTATCGGCAACGCCTGCCCCAGCCAAATGCACTAAGGTATCCACGCCATCAAAAGCACCCTTTTGGATATAGCTTTCTTTGTGGTTCCATTGGAAAACACTTTCGCTTCCATCGCCCTTCGATCGGCTCAAGAGACTGATTTTATGTCCTTTGGAATGTAATGCAGGGATCAATTGAGAGCCAACAAGGCCAGTTCCCCCAGAGATTAAAATGTTGTGTGGCATAGAAGTGTATTTCTTTATCTCAACTCGCAAAATGAACAAATAGTTAATCAACTGCTAAGGGATTTAACTTTTACCATACATACACTGGTTTTAAAGCCAACTACGGCAGAAGGTAACATTGCGGTAACAAAAATAATCCATAGGTAATCGAAATGTCAACCATTCTTAACAGAGGATTAATCAGTTTCTTGGTTCCTTTCAGTTGCTTTGTACCCAAATTAAAACCTAATCAAAAAAATGAAAAAATCTCTTAAACACTTACTTAGCTTATTTTTAGTAATGGCTATGGTATTCGTTGTCACATCTTGTGATGATGATGAAACGACTCCGGCACCATCAATTTCTGCTCCAGGTGCTCAATCAGTAGAATTCGGTGGTTCTGCCACTCTTTCTTTCTCTATCACAGCTCAAGGCGGATATGCTTCTGCTGTTGCTACTGCTGTGAACGGAACGGCAACCATCACTGCTGAACCAACTGTTAATGCAACTACAGGAACTATTGAAGTAAGCTTTACAGCCTCTGGTGCAGGCGCTGCAGGTGTTACAGTTGTGATTACTGATGCAAAAGCTCAGACAAGTACTGCTACTGCAATTATTACTGTGGAACAAGAAATTACTACAGTTACTGTAAGCAGCAATGTTACTGCCAACACAACTTGGGAAACAGGTAAAACCTATATTTTAGCAGGTAGAATTACTGTAGTTAGTGGAGCCACATTAACAATCCAGCCAGGTGTTGTGGTGAAAGGTCAGGCAGGTGCAGGTGCTAATGCTACTGCTTTATTGGTTGCTAGAGGTGGCAAATTAAACGCAGAGGGAACTGCAGCGTTACCAATTATTTTTACATCAGTAGCTGATGAAATTACGCCAGCAGATGTTGCTGCAGGTAATTTAGCAAGTCCTAACCTCTCTTCAGAAGTTTCTGGTCTATGGGGTGGTGTAATCATTTTGGGTAAAGCTAGAATTTCGGCTTCGAACTCTGCGGGAGATGTAAGCGAAGTTCAAATTGAAGGTATACCT
>PCUU01000001.1:178-16670 GCA_002786855.1 Cytophagales bacterium CG12_big_fil_rev_8_21_14_0_65_40_12 | reverse complement strand
TTTCAATTCGTCACGGTGGTTCTAACATTGGTAACGGTAACGAAATCAATGGTTTGACTTTAGGTGGTGTTGGTAGCGGAACTACAATCAGTTTTGTAGAGATTGTGGCTAATCAAGATGATGGAATCGAATTTTTCGGTGGATCAGTTAATGTTTCTAATGCAGTGGTTTGGAACGGAAATGATGACGGAATTGATACAGATCAGTCATGGTCAGGTACTTTAGACAACTTCGTAGTGATCTCTCCAAATACAGCAGGTGCTCATTGTTTTGAATTGGATGGCCCAGAAGGTACTTATAGTGCAGGTCATACAATTAAAAACGGTTCTGTAATGGCTTCATTCGCTTCAAGAGCAGCAGAGAATTTAATTGACGTTGATAATAACTCTATTGTTAATTTAGAAAACATCTTCATTACTGGTATCAAAACTGGTCAAGATGTAAATAGAACTAGCGCAGCAGGTGTTGTATTTACCAAAATTGAGTTAAATGTGCCATCAGCAGATTTACAAAATTTTGTTACAGGTACAATTCCAGCTGGAATTACTGCAGCAAGTACACCAAGCACGGGAGTAGGAGCGGACTTAACTAAATTTACTTGGACTTGGGCTTCTAAGTCAACTGAGTGGGGTTCGTTATAATTAAAAATAGATGACAAAAGGCTTGTTCGCTTTAGCGAATGAGCTTTTTGTTTTTAAAGCCTTAATCACAATTGCTTGACTTGTAGCTGACATTGAAATTTTTACTAACAATTGTATATATGAACAAGATAACCTTATCTTATTTAGCCATCTTTTTCCTAACAACTTTTAGTCTGTTTGGTCAAGAAGGAATTATTAGAGGCACAGTTTATGACGAAGGTGCGGGCGAAACCTTAATAGGGGCCACTGTATTGATTAAGGATACAAACAATGGTGCGATTACGGATTTCGATGGCAAATTTGAGATTAAGGTGGCTCCAGGGACCTATGACCTTCAAGTTTCATTTGTCTCTTTAAAAACAGTAACAATTTCAGGCGTTGTGGTGGTAGCTGGAAAGCCCACTATTATCAATAACATATATCTTAAGGAGGATTTTTCGGAACTTGATGAGATTATAGTTACAGCGGAGTTGGAACGTAACTCTGAAGTAGCGGTCAATATTATAAAAATGAAGGCACCAAACTTGTTGGATGGAATTGCAGCAGCAACGTTCCAAAAAATTGGTGATTCTGATGCCTCAGACGCAGTAAAACGAATTACAGGCGTTTCTGTAGAAGGCGGAAAATATGTTTACGTTAGAGGTTTGGGTGACAGATACACCAAAACCACCCTTAATGGTGTCGACATCCCAGGTCTTGACCCAGACAGGAACACACTTCAAATGGATATATTTCCTACCAGTTTGATTGACAACCTAATGGTTTATAAATCGGCAGTTGCAGAGCTCCCTGCTGACTTTACAGGAGGGGTAGTGAATATTGAGACTAAAGATTTGCCTGACGAAAAGATTTTGGATGTTTCTTTTGGCATTACCTACAATCCTTCCATGCACTTCAATAAAGACTTTATCCAAGGCAACTCTGGAGCCACGGATTTTTTAGGCATTGATGATGGTAGCAGAGAATTGCCCGAAGAGGCAAGGAACGAAACTATTCCTAGCCCTGTCAGTGGAAATAGTAGCCAACAAGTAAATCAGTTTTTACGAAAGTTCAACCCAACGCTAGGGGCAACGCAGCAGACTAGCTTTATGGATTACAGTGTATCTCTTACAACAGCCAATCAGTTTGGACTTTCTAAAGGGAATAAGCTAGGTTATATTTTTTCAGCCAGTTATAAGAGTTCAACAACCTTTTTTGATGATGTTTCATATGGTGAGTATCAAAATTTTAATGATCCTAATCAACGAGAGCTTCGTTACGCTACTGTTCAAGAGGGTATTCAATCCGAAAGAAACGTACTTGTAGGCTTGCTAGGCGGATTGGCTTATAAATCAGAGAATTCAAAACTTAGGTTGACCGCTTTGCATTTGCAGAACGGTGTGAGTACAGCAGGTCAATTTTTTATAGATAACGATGGGCAGGCCGTTGGCCAATCAGGTTATTTAGCCTTTTCAAATAACCTTGAATACAATCAAAGAAGCCTTACAAACGTGCTTTTGAGTGGTGAGCACCATTTACAAGAAAATGAGTGGGAAATAGCATGGAGTTTATCCCCTACCTTATCAAGCATTGAGGATCCAGATGTAAGAAAAACATCTTTTACCTATAGTGAAACGGATACAACATTCTCAGCTGGTGCTGGAGGAAATCCAAGCAGAATATGGAGAGAGCTTGAGGAAGTCAACTTAGTTGGCAAAGTAGATTTTATCAGAAATAGCACGCTATTTTTGAGGCCAGGCAAAATCAAGTTTGGCGCCAGTCAAGTCTATAAAGATAGAGATTACGAAATTCTGAGCTATGACTTGCAATTCTTCGGTGCACAGCCAGATTTTGGAATTGATCCTAACAACGTATTGATAGAAGAGAATCTTTTTCCAAATGGGACACTTTACTATGTCTCGGGCAATAATACCCCTAATCCAAACGCCTACAACTCAAATGTTTATAATTTGGCATTTTATGGTGCGGCAGAATTTAATCCTGCCGAAAGACTTAAAGCAATTTTGGGTCTCCGAGCCGAAAAATTTACCCAGCGACATACAGGTAGGGATGTTGAATTTGCCAACTTAGGCTCTGGAAATAACCTTGTAGATGAGAAGGTGCTCGATGCACTTGATTTGTTTCCTTCTTTAAACTTGGTATACAGCCTCAAGGAAGATTATAACCTTAGGTTTTCTTATTCTAAAACCATAGCTAGACCATCTTTTAAAGAATTGTCATTTGCACAGATCATTGACCCACTTACCAACAGGATTTTTAATGGGGGATTGTTCAAATACAGCGACTGGGATGGTAATTTAGTCGAAACAAGAATTGACAACTTAGACTTGAGATGGGAAGCCTTTTTACCAAAAGGTCAAATACTTACGGTAAGTACTTTTTATAAAAAATTCGAAAAGCCCATTGAATTGGTTAGGATTCAGGAGCAGCAAACAAGTACAGAGTATCAGCCAAGAAATGTGGGTGATGGTACAGTACTTGGCGTAGAAGTAGAATTTAAAAAGAACTTGTCATTCTTAATCGAGTCAGCCGAAAACTTCAGCATTGGAGGTAATTTTACTTTTGTTGAGTCAAGGATTTTGATGACAGACCGTGAATTGAATGCAAGAAGGGCTTTCCAAAAAGATGGGGAGAATATTGATAATACCCGTAACATGGCTGGTCAGGCTCCTTATATTGTCAATTTCAGCCTTGGCTACGATAATTATGAAACTGGTTTGGATGCAGGGTTTTTCTATAATGTAAAAGGCTCAACCTTATTTATTGTTGGGGGCGGTTTGTTTCCTGACGTGTATGCCGAACCATTCCAAAGTTTGAATTTTAACCTGAACAAAAGATTTGGTAAAAATGAGAACACCTCTTTCAACTTTAATGTATCGAATATTTTGAATGACAAAAGAGAAGAAGTTTACAGAGGTTATAAAACACAGGATCAAACCTTTACTAGCTTTAGCCCTGGCCGCTCAGTGAGCATAGGATTGAAATATTCTTTCTAACAATGGGCTTGTCTTAAATCCTGCTTGTTTTGGATGACGGGTTAGACAAGAAAGTCCAAGATTATTAATGAAAAAGAGCTGCCAATATTTTGGCAGCTCTTTTTAGTATTCAACATTCAGTTCCAAATCAATGATTGATTGGAATCTTCTTCAATAACTTGTCGATGATATGTTCTGTGCTGATGCCATCGGCTTCAGCCTCGTAATTCAAGATGATCCTGTGGTTCAAAACGTCTTTGGCAATTTCCTTAATGTCTTCTGGTAACACGTAATCACGCTGATTCATAAAGGCCATTGCTTTTGCGGCTAGGTTCAAATTGATACTTGCCCTTGGTGAGGCTCCGAACTGCATGTAGTAAGCTTCTTCTTCCAAACCAAAAGACTTAGGGTTTCTGGTGGCGAATACCAATTCAATAATATATTTCTCTAGCGATTCAGAAATCGAGACTTGGTTTACCTCATTTCTGATACTGAAAATATCTTCTTTAGAAAGCAATGTCTCTAATTCTGGTTTGAAGGCCATGTTAGACATTCTTCTCATCACTTCTAATTCTTCATCCTTAGTAGGGTAATCCACTTTTACCTTCAGCATAAACCTGTCGATTTGTGCCTCTGGCAAACTATAAGTTCCTTCTTGGTCTACCGGGTTTTGGGTGGCCAATACCAAGAAAGGGCGATCAAGTTTGAAACTGGTTTCACCGATGGTTACCGTTTTCTCCTGCATGGCCTCCAACAAGGCTGACTGCACTTTTGCTGGAGCACGGTTAATTTCATCGGCCAATACCACGTTCGTGAAAATAGGGCCTTTCTTCACTTCGAATTCCCCTTTTTTCTGATTGTAGATCATAGTACCGATCAAATCGGCAGGGAGCAAATCGGGGGTAAACTGAACACGTTGGAAATCCAAATGGAGGACCTGTGCCAAAGTATTTACTGTTAAAGTTTTTGCAATTCCAGGTACACCTTCCAAAAGAATATGGCCATTGGTGAATAAGCCAATTAACAATCGGTTGACCATATATTCTTGGCCGACAACGATTTTGCTTACTTCAGAGGCAACTCTGCTTATTTTTTCCTGATGTTCTTTGGCGAGTTCTGCTGATACCGCTTCCATGGTCGAAATATTATTTAAAGCGCGAAATTAGAAATTTTGATCAATTACTGGGATGAATACTCCAACGAGATCACAAAGTTTTCCAGCGTTGGTAGAATAGGGCGAATATCGGTAGTTTCTCCAATTAATGACCGACTCAGGGAAAGCTTTTAACATTTATTAACCCAACAGAAATTTTTTTTGAATGCTTTAATGACTTCAATGCAAAATTGACCGTGATTCTTACCATCATACTCACATACAGCATTCTGTTATTAACGAAATCACAAATGTCAGTGATTGCGGAATAGTTATATTTTAAACTCATATCAAGGGCTAGCTTTTTCAGGTCAATTGCATTTTTCTAATCTATTCGGCATGTACTAAATATTTGATATTCATGTTTTTAACTCTAAATTAGGAGTGAATTGAACTCAATTCGAGGTTTCAACCTGATCACCTAAAAAATGCTGGACACCATTGCTAAAAAGTCGTTCATTAGAATAATTATATTATTCGTGGTGCTTTTTGCCCAACCAAAACTAGGTTTTGCGCAAGGGCCAGTCATCTCAAGCGTCAATATCAATAGCTGTGTTGGGGAGATTAGAATTAGTGTGACTTCGGGTGTTTTACCCTATACTTTTGCTTGGGAGGACTCTGGTGGAAATCCAGTGGGTGGTAATTCATTCTTGATTACAGGCTTGGCGGCAGATGACTACCGCGTGACGGTAACTGATGCCAATGGCGACAATATAACAGCCATCTATACCGTAACCAATCCTCCTGACTTAGTCGGTTCAGTTGTGGTCAACGATGTGACTTGCCGTGGTGATTCGGACGCACAAGTTGTGGTGACCATGGCGAACGGAAACCCTGATTATGCCTGGGTGTTGACGAACAGTGGAGGGGCTACCGTGGGAACGGGAACGGTTGGAGGTATAGTAATCACAATTGGTGGCTTAGGCGTAGACAGTTATAGTTTAGAAGTAACAGATGCCGATGGTTGCACAGGTACGATCACCTTTGTAATCACCGAGCCCGCTCAGTTCCTAGGGGCTAACTTGGTTTCTCAAACCGATGCCACTTGTAGTGATCTTGCGAATGGAAGTTTAGAAGTAGTCGGAACGGGTGGTTGGGGAGGTTATACTTATGCCTGGTACACTGAACCGGGAGGTGTTTTTCTGTCTAACGGGGCTTCAATTGTGGGATTGCTTCCAGGCGACTACAGGGTTTATGTAACCGATGTTAATGGTTGTGTGGTAAGCCCTGTTTATACTATTGCTTCACCCGACCCAATCGCAACGACCTCTACCCTTGCCAATGTTGCTTGTAATGGCGGCAACAATGGAGCCATTGATATTTCGGTAACAGGGGGCAATGGTGGCTATTCCTACCTATGGAGTCATGGGCCAACTACGCAAGATATTTCAGGACTTACAGCAGGCAATTATACCGTAACTATTACCGATAATTTGGCCTGTACATACACAGAATCCTTTACCATAACCGAACCGAATGCCTTGGCCATTAATCCGACTATTACTGATGTTTTGTGCTTTGGTGATAATTCAGGAAGGGTTCGAACAAACCTCAGCGGTGGTACCGCGCCATATACTTATCTGTGGTCTACCACGCCTGTGCATACTGGCAAAAACCTTAATAACAGAGTGGCAGGAACTTATTCCGTAACGGTTACGGATGCCAACGGATGTACTGCCTCTGGAACTTACACAGTCAATCAACCTGCTGCTGCGCTTTCAGAATTGTCCATCACCAATAATTCTCCTTCTTGTTTTGGGGGAAATGATGGGAGTCTGACCCTAGCTATGCAGGGAGGAACAGCGCCATATGCTTACAGTTGGTCAAATGGTTCAACCACCAATACAGCTTCTGGGCTTACGGCAGGAATTTATAATGTCACAGTTACAGACAATAATAACTGTACTTTCAGTGCTTCCTACACGGTGAACAACCCAATCAAAATTGCTGTAACGACCACTTCTTCCACACAACCCATTTGTAATGGAGCTGCAGATGGCAGTCTTACGGTTTTGGCGTCAAACGGAACAGCACCTTATACTTATAATTGGAATACGGGTGATGTGGGAGCTACTTTGAACAATGTTCCTGCTGGAAGTTATACGGTTACCGTGTCCGATAATGGTGGATGTTCTGTTGCTGAGACCATTATTTTGGGCGAACCTTCATTAATTGTTTCGAATGCGACCGTGAACAACATCAGTTGTAATGGATTAACTGATGGCAGTATTTTTCTCGCTACCACAGGCGGAACGGGCGGATATAATTATGCATGGAATACAGGTGCAACAACAACCAATAATATTTCAGGTTTAACGGCAGGTGCTTATTCTGTAGTCATTACGGATGCCAGTGGATGTTCGGTAACAGAATCTTTTACCATTTTAGAGCCAGACCCGCTTACATCGACTGTTTTGGTTCAAGATGTTTTGTGTAAAGGCCAATCCACTGGAGGAATTGATCTCACTCCTGCGGACGGCACAGCCCCCTACTCCTTTTCATGGTCGAATGGGGCCACCACCGAGGACTTGGTCAATGTTGCTGCAGGAAATTATACCGTAACGATTACGGATGCTTCTGGCTGTTCTATTGTAAGGAATGCTACGATAGTGGAGCCTGCTGATGTTTTGGTGTTAAGTGGAACTGCTAACAATGTTACTTGCAACGGTGCTGCCAATGGAAGTATTGATTTTTCGGCAGTGGGCGGTGTCGCTCCTTATTCTTTCTCTTGGAATACAGGGGCCATTACCGAAGACCTAAGCAATATTGGACCAGGGGTATATACCGTTCAAGTGACCGATGCTAATGGTTGTATCAAGTTTGATTCTTTCACGATTTCGCAGCCAGCACCACTTTCGGTCAACCTTTCAAAAGTAGATATTAGTTGTAATGGTTCAGGAGACGGACAAATCAACCTCAACGTCAGTGGTGGTACAAGTCCCTACACTTTTTTATGGAATGATGGTGACACCAATCAGAATCGAACTGGTTTAAGCCAAGGCAATTACACGGTTACGGTAACGGATGCAGAGGGCTGCCAAAATGTTCAAAATTTAACTAACAACGAACCAACATTGTTGACGGCCACGAATACAAAACAAGATGTACTTTGTTTTGGAGATGTTTCTGGAATTATCAATATCACCCCTTCGGGTGGAACAACACCTTATTCCTTTTTATGGTCAAATGGAGCTACGACTGAAGATTTAAACGGAGTAGTGGCGGGCACATATTCTGTGACAATAACGGATGCCAATGCTTGTGCATTCATTACCTCTGTCACCATTAACCAACCTGCAGCAGCTTTGAGTTTTACACCTACAGTTGGTCAAATTACCTGTAATGGTGCGGCTGATGGTGCTATTAGCTTGAATGTCATGGGCGGAACTGCCCCTTATACTTACAATTGGTCGAATGGAAGTACAGCCCAAAACCTTAATGGCCTTGCACCGGGGACTTATACTGTGGTCATTCGCGATGCTAACAATTGCCAAGTCACGGGAAGTTACCAAATCACAGATCCCCCAATTTTCACAATAAGTGGAGCGAGCACAGATATATCGTGTTTTGGCGCGAATGACGGCCAAATCGACCTGACGGTTTCGGGAGGCGAAGCGCCTTATACTTTCATTTGGTCCAATGGTGATAATACCGAAGATGTATCGGGCCTTTCGCCAGGAGCTTATACGGTCCAGGTAGTGGACAATAGGGGTTGTAGCACTTCGGAAAGCTTCAATCTTATTCAACCTACAGCCCTGCAGGTATCAAATTCGATTCAAGAAGTGAATTGTTTTGGAGGCAATGATGGAGCGATTGATTTGACTGTATCTGGCGGAACTGCACCTTATACTTTTAGTTGGTCTAGCGGGCAAGCACAAGAGGATATTCAAGATTTAATTGCTGGCACTTATACGGCTACAGTTACCGATGCCAAAGGCTGTCAGATCATTCAAAATATTATTGTAACTGAACCAGCCGCGGCCTTGAATATCGCCAGTACGGTAACGGATTTGAGTTGTTTTGGATCGAACAATGGTTCGGTAGAATTGGTAGTTTCGGGAGGAACAGCACCATATGCCTATAACTGGAGCAATGGAAAAACCACCAAGGATGTTTTTGGGCTTGTACCAGGAAATTATCAGGTGACTGTGACAGACGCCAGAAACTGTACTACTCAAGCAACTTTTACCATCGCTATGCCAACTGCCCTTCAGGTGTCGGCCATTACCACCAATTTATCTTGTAATGGTAGTTCAAATGGGAGCATTGATCTGGCAGTAAGTGGAGGAACAGCCCCTTATACTTTTGGTTGGAACAATGGGGCGACAACGGAAGACCTAAATGCGATTTCAGGGGGCACTTATCAAGTTTTTATAACCGATGCCAACGGCTGTACATTGAGCAGAAGCTACGCAATTACAGAACCATTGGCACTTGTCGCGAATGTGGTGAAAACAGATGTCAGCTGTTTTGGACAGGCAGATGGTGCCATTGATGTCGCGGTTTCTGGTGGAATTGCTCCATATAATTTCGCTTGGAGTAATGGAGCAATCACGGAGGATTTGGCCAATATTTCTGGAGGAACCTACGTGCTCACCGTTACGGACAACAACGGTTGCCAGACAGTTGAATCCGTGATTATCGATGAACCAGCAACAGCGCTATCGGTGAGTGGTACAATAACAAATGTCAATTGCTTTGGAGGAAATGATGGCACCATAGACATTACGGTGAGTGGAGGTACTTTACCCTATACCTATGCTTGGAATAATGGAGCAGTTTCAGAAGATGTGGCAGGCTTGGCGGCAGGAAACTACCAAGTAATTGTGACTGATGCTCGTGGTTGTTCGGTGGCTATGCCCTATACAATTGCTTCACCGCCAGTACTTCAGGCCAATGCCGTTATTGCTAACATTAGTTGCAATGGCGCAAGTAATGGCGCAATCGACCTTACAGTAACTGGGGGCTCAGCTCCGTATGCGTACGTCTGGTCAAATGGGGCAATTACTGAAGATTTGAATGGTTTGGCATCGGGAAACTATGGTGTTCAAATCACAGATGCTCAGGGTTGTTCTATTTCGAGGAACTTTCAAATCAATGAGCCTGCAGCGTTGCAGCTGGCTTATACTAAAACAGATGTGCTATGTTTTGGTAATAGTACGGGGGCAATCAATATTACAGTGACTGGTGGAGTTGGGGGATTCACTTATGCTTGGTCTAACGGAGCTACTTCAGAAGACATTTCTGGACTAACAGCAGGAACTTATGATGTTACAGTGACTGATGCCAATGGCTGCCAGGTCCTTCAGACCATTAACCTTACACAACCTGCCTCAGCATTACAGGCTGTGGCTTCAATAGATAATCTTACTTGTTTTGGCGCCAATGACGGCTCGATAGAATTATTGGTCACTGGAGGAACAGCACCCTACGCTTATTCTTGGAATACGGGGTCAACTGCGGAAGATATTTTTGCTTTAGCCGCAGGCACCTATCAAGTCACGATTATCGATGCGAAAGGCTGCTCGATTCAGCAGAATTATAATGTTACAACTCCTGATCCCTTAACTTCCTCTGCCATTGTTCAGAACATTAGCTGTAATGGACTTTCAGATGCCTCAATCGACCTTACTGTAACAGGCGGCACGCTGCCCTATACCTTCAATTGGTCAAATGGAGCGACAACCGATGACCTTGCTGGGCTTCCATTAGGAAACTATCAAGTGCAGATTTCTGACGCCAATGGTTGCACCACCGCGCGTTCTTTTACCGTCACGCAGCCGTTGCCCTTATCCATCAATTATGTGGCGAGCAATGTTTCTTGTTTCGGAGCGAATGATGGAAATATTACTACACAAGTATCAGGTGGAACAGCTCCTTATTCTTATTCATGGTCGAATGGGCAGAGTACTAAAGACCTCATTGGCTTAACTGAAGGAAGTTTTACACTGACCGTTACAGACGCGAATGGCTGTTCGGCTATTCAAAATGTCGGAATTACAGCGCCAGTTTCAGCATTAAGTGCATCGGAAACAATCTCAGATGCGGGTTGCAATGGTCTTCCCAATGGAAAAATAGCCTTGACGGTAACTGGAGGAACAGCGCCATTCAACTATTTATGGAGCAATGGATCGGTTCAGAGAGATTTGGTCAATGTTTTCGCTGGTGCTTACGAGGTTACCATTACCGACAATAATGGCTGCACTTTTTCGGCTTCTTATTCTATTGCGCAGCCCGAAGCCATAGTTGCAGATTTTGTGATTACCAATACTACCTGCTTTGGAGATGCAGATGGAAGTGTAGTGGTAAGCCCTTCTGGTGGAACAGCACCCTATTCTTACACTTGGAGCAACGGTTCGACCAGTAAAGACTTATTCAATATTTCTGGTGGTACATATAATCTTACCATTACAGATGCCAACAATTGCGCCACCACCACCACGGTGGAGGTTGGCGATTCAAGAGACCTGAAAGTGAATATTCAGAAAACGGACGTCTCGTGTAAAGGGGAGTCCAGTGGTGCAATACTACTGGAAGTGACTGGAGGAAGTGGTTCGTACACCTACGAGTGGGACAACGGATCGGATACTAAGGTGTTAAGTAATCTTTCTGCTGGCGTTTATCGGGTATTAATTACCGATGCCGGAGGGTGTGCTACCACTACTTCAGTCATAATTTCTGAGCCTTCGTTGCCTTTGAGTGTTCAAGTGGATAAAACAGACGAATTTGCCTGTTTTGGAGAAAAAACCGGTTTCGCCAGGGCCATTCCTTCTGGCGGAATAGCGCCTTATACCTATTTATGGAGCAACGGAGAAAGAACACAGCAAATCAATGCGATTGGCGCAGGCAATTATACGGTAAGCGTTTCAGATGCAAATGGCTGTATTGTTCAACAGAGCTTCAACATTACCCAACCCCAAAAACCAATCACAATCAATACCACAGGAAGATTGGAATTATCATGTGCTGGTCAGAGCGATGGCAGTATTGAATTGCTTGTGGATGGAGGCACAGCCCCCTATGCTTATTTATGGAGCACAGGAAATACAAGCAGTAAAATTGAAAATCTCACCACAGGAGAATACACTGTGAGGGTAGTGGATGCCAAGGGATGCATTGTTGAAAAGCTGTTCTCGGTTTCAGAGCCGTTGCCCTTGCAGATTGCCAATGCCCGAGTGAACGAGAGCCAATGCTTTGACGATAGAAATGGTTCTATTGATTTAGAAGTCAATGGTGGTACTTTCCCTTACACCTATCAGTGGAGTGATGGCTCAACCACAAAGAATTTGATTGGTATTTCTTCAGGTACCTATACCGTGGAAATTACAGATGCCAATGGATGTAGAGTACAAGGCAGCTTTAACATGGCCAGTCCAGAACGTTTTGTCTCAAACCCTGCCATTTCTCCAATCAGTTGTGTGGGCGCAAATGATGCTTCAATTTCACTCAATATTGAAGGCGGAATTAGTCCATGGGTGATTCAATGGAATACAGGTGCTTCGGCAGAGGTCATTACAGATATTGGCCCAGGCACTTATAATGTTCTAATTACGGATAAGAAAGGCTGCACCATTCAGAAAACCTTCAACATAATTGAGCCATTGCCTTTAGTAATGGACGCCTATATTGAAGATGCTATTGCCTGTAATAATCCTCAAAGTGGAAGGGTGAACGTGATTGTGTCGGGAGGAACAGCACCCTATCAATACCTCTGGAGCAATGGAGCCAGAACCCCTGAAATCACCAATGTTTTGCCGGGCACATATGTTGTTACGGTAACGGATAAGTTTGGCTGCGAAGTACAAGGCACCTATAGCGTAGACCAGCCAGAGCCATTGCGCATAGGCCTTAGTTCTGAGAGAGAGATCAATTGTGAGAATAGAATTGCGGGAGTAAGGGTCAAGGCTGAAGTTACTGGAGGTTTTGGGAATTATACTTACAACTGGAGCTTAGGCAGTAGCGTCAACAATGAGAATTACTTAATTGAACCGGGCAGGCTCAACCTTATTGTTACCGATGATCGAGGTTGCACCCAGTCCAAGGCCATTGATATTTCCATTCCTGATTTTGGCGAAGCGGACTTTAGTTACAATGCCGAATCCATCCGCGAGCTCGGTGGACTGGCCGCCAATGATCCCGTCAACTTCTATGATGAATCTGTAGGGAATATTATTGATTGGAAGTGGGAGTTCGGTGATGGCTTCGACTCCGATGAAATCGACCCTATTCATACCTACGACTCGCCCGGCATTTATACGGTCACTCTAGTCACCACAGACGATGTTGGCTGCATCACTTCCATTGCTAAGACTTTAGAAATCACGGAAGGCTACCGAATCATGTTGCCAAATGCTTTTTCTCCCAATGAGGACGGTAACAACGACTACTATAGACCCGAATTTTTGGGTTTGATATCTGTACAATTCTCCATTTTCAACACTTGGGGCGAAGTTGTTTTTAGCACCACGGACATGGAAACCAAGGGTTGGGACGGCTATGTAAATGGGCTACCCGCTGAAAATGGCAACTATGTTTATAAAATTTCTGGGGTAACGGAAAACGGCTTGCGAGTACAACGCGATGGCATTTTTGCACTGATAAAATAAAGCGATATGATAAGAATTCTACCCTGCTTGCTCTTTTTGTTCTGCATGATGAAGCCTTCGCTGGCCATCGCGCAAGACCCACAGTTTTCGCAGTTCTATGCCTCTCCTGTTTATCTCAATCCAGCCTTGGCAGGTGCCACAGACCGTGCTAGGGTGGGCGTTAATTATCGAAATCAATGGCCTTCGCTGACGCATTCCTTCACCACAATTTCTGCTTATGCCGATTTCTTTTCAAAGGCCATGGAAAGTGGAGTGGGCATCATTGTAAATCAACATACCGAGAGTTTTCTCGACTATCAGTCTACCGAAATTGGAGGCGTTTATTCTTACAAAATGAGGGTTTCCGATAATCTTATTATGCGCACAGGAATTCAACTTTCCTACTTTAATAAGGATCTCAATTTTGAAAAGTTGGTGTTTGGCAATCAAATAGATATTGCCAATGGTCAAGTAATTGGCCCTTCGGGCGAAACTTTTCAAAGGGGTGAGGCCGTTGGTTTTCTGAGTGCTTCTGCGGGCACCTTAATTTATTCTAACAGCTTTTGGATTGGCTCAGCCGTGCATCATATCAACGAGCCTAACCAAAGTTTTGTGGGTGGAGATAGCCGATTGGCTAGAAAGTATTCTGTGCATGCTGGTTACAAACTCAACTTAGGCGATGGACAAAGACTTAGAACGGTGGCCTATCAGTTCCAAGAAAGGTCTGTGACGTTCGCAGTGAATTATAAAAAACAAGCAGGCTTTAATCAGCTCGATGCCGGCATGCAGTTCTATTTTCAGCCTTTAGTGATTGGAGGTTGGTACCGCGGAATTCCGATCCAATCGGTGGATGAAATTGTGAAGAATGAATCGATCATTGCGCTTTTAGGTTTAGAGCTGAACGAAAATCTATCTTTTGGCTATAGCCATGATTTTACCGTTTCTCGCTTGGCTGGTTCTACTGGTGGAGCTCATGAATTCTCGCTTACTTTTAGTTTTGGAAAAATCGTAAAGCGAACCAAAAGAGACACGATTTTGCCATGTTTTAAGTATTGAAGCAGTGATGGGAAAAGCCGCGCTAATCTATCGCTTCAACGCATACACAAAGCAATCATCCTCATCGAATTTTCTTTCTTCAACAAATTCAAAACCGAGTCTCTCATAAAATCGATGGGCTTTTGTATTGCTGGCCAATGGGTCAATCAGGATTTTGGTAACCTTTGGGTCGGAAAAGCATTTTTCAATGGCTAATTGCATCATTTGTGTGCCATACCCTTTACCGAGGTTTTTTTCTTCGCCTATCCAAATGTCAATCGCCCTTAAGTCCGGTGCTACATCTCCCCAATAATGAGTTTCCTCTTCAAAGGGATCAATGATTTGAATAAACCCGATGGGTTCACCGTTCAACTCCGCCATCAGTTGCGATCTCCAAGTTGGATTGAAAGCCAATTCTTTTTCCCATTCCCAATCGTCATCAGGGTCAGCATCGATGACATGTTTTTGCTGATCCCAATATTCTAAAATAGACAGATCGCTCGGAAGTGCTTGCCTCAATATCAATCCGTGATTGTTCATGATTTGGTGAGTTTTCGGATAGCCGCCAAATGCGAAATTAACACCAAAAGCACAATCACAGTGGGTAACCAGATAAAGGGAAAGTAGGTCACCGCAATATTAGGCTGCTCAAAGCCTATTTGTTGAAACGGAGTTTTTGCACTTAACATAGCGATCACCAATATGTTGAAAAGCAATATAAGGCCACCTATATTCCATAGGAGCAAAGCCTTTTTTCCCCAGCGTTTGCTGATGTATACAAAGTAGTAAAGCCCAGCGGCTGTTATGCCAGAAAGGATATCCCAGTTATAGCCCTCGAATGTCATTTCTACAGGTACCAGTGCATTCAAATAGAAAAAGTAAAGGCAAATTTCAACCGGAATCCTCACGATATGTAATGCTGTGAGCCATTTTAGGTCCAGACTATCTATAAATTTACGTCCGCCTTTCGATCCAAACAGACCTAAAACAATGGCTAGATTAGGGATTAGCAGAAACATGACCCGCGGTGGAGACGCATCAGGTTTTTGGTAAAATCCAGAAATAGCCAGCAAGGCAACAACTGCTGTCCATGAAAGCATAGCAAACAGGACTCTCTTATCGTTTTGAGCAGCTTTAAAGAACAACCAAATAGAAATGGCCGTGGTGCTCAAGAATAGAAAAAGGGTAAAATTAGAAACGTGAGCCATAGAATTAAAAAAAAGCAGACGATGTTCAGCCAGCAAATGTTTCCTTAGCGAAATCTGAATGATATGTCTAATTTAGTTAAATGAACCTGAAAAAAGTATACCTCTCGGACTTCACCAGTACAGCATTGGTGATTATCAGAATTTGGCTCGGAGTGGTTATGTTCAGGTACAGTACGGATTATCTTTTCGGTGGAAAAGTACCCGAATTGGCTGCCTTCTTAGAAAGTCTTCATTGGCCTATGCCAAAAGTAATGGCCTATACTTCTCAAATTGTTGAATTAGTGTCTTCAGTTTTGATCTTGCTTGGCGTTCGGTTTGGGGCGATGATGCTGGCCATAAATATGCTCGTGGCAGTCCTGTTTGCGCACAGCGGTTTGATTTTCACTGAGGGAGAAACGCCCTTCAATTACTTCCTATTTGCACTAATCCTTTCCTTAAGCGGCATGGGTAAATTTTCATTGGACAACCTGCTTGCACTGCGAAAATAAGATTCCCCTTTGGTGGGAAACCAATAATGAGCAACTAACGTTTACCACATGACACTTTAACAACAAACACACTTATGAAAACTTTGAGAACAACACTTTTAAGTGCTGCGATGCTGTGCCTGATGGCACTGAGTGCAACAGCCAAAACAACGCCTGCCGATGATAAGGCCGCGATTATTGCCGATTGGGAAAGAGCAAAGGCCTATACTTTGGAGTACATTGACGCAATGTCTGAAGAAGCATTTTTCAAATCTCCAACAGAGGGAATTAGGACTTTTGCTGGCCAAATGCTTCACTTAGCAGATGGCAATGCAGGAATCATGGGTATTGCTACTGGCAAGCCAGGGCCATTTGCAGGGAGAGTAGAGAAAGATGCTACCTTGGACACAAAAGCCAAAGTGAGAGCA
>PCUU01000001.1:0-149 GCA_002786855.1 Cytophagales bacterium CG12_big_fil_rev_8_21_14_0_65_40_12 | reverse complement strand
GCAAAAGTGCTGAGGCTGCCGAGGCCTCTGGAATGAGTTTCCCAAGAAGCGAATGGATCAAAAAAGCTTTTGAGCATCAAACTCACCACAGAGGTCAGTGCACCATTTATTTAAGGATGGCGGGTATAGCTCCTCCTCCAGAAAAGCTA
>PCUU01000010.1 GCA_002786855.1 Cytophagales bacterium CG12_big_fil_rev_8_21_14_0_65_40_12 | reverse complement strand
TTTTCGAGCACATGAATCATGTTAAGAATCGTCTTATATTCCTGTTCTTCATTGAACTTTTGAAGTTTGATATTCATTGCAAAACTTGCACCATCAAACTCTACTTCAAAACCCTTATTCTTGGTGAAACTTTTTAGTTTGTTCAATGAAATTGAAGTTCTAATTGTTACAGTGTAGGTTCCGTCTGGCAGTTGGGCCTCACTCAAAATATCGTAGTTCTCAATATTTCCATTCGTGACACTTACAATCTCATCCTTTATTAATTCATCGTTAAGAATCTTTGAATTAGATGAAATGAATGCTCCATAAGTAGATTCTATAGCATCTCTTAAAGCAGATTGAACAGCAAAGTCCTTAGTCGTTCCTTGACCTGCAACGGTCAAAATTACTCTTTCTAATTCCTGGGCGACTAAATTCGTGCTAATGAATACAAAAACAATTAGCATACTCACAAGACGATTAATACAACTGACAAACCCTTTGTTCATTACTTAATAGATTTATAGAAATTGAAGTGAATCTAAAAAAGTATCATGCGAAGGACGAAGTGCCTTTGTGAACTGTAAAATTCATCTTGTCAATGATATATATCTTCTTACCATTCTTGTTAAGCCTAAATCCATCTTATGTTTCAACTATGGATTTATGCGATTTCTTAAAATCTGACGAGTCCTATTATTCAGAAGGTGTTAGAATTATTGAATCTGATAGTATCAACTATTTGGTTTCAGTATCAAGCGTGGGGTTAGGGAAACAATCCCGAGCTTCTGTAGACAGAATAGCCACTGTAAAATGCAGAAGGGTAGCCCTTCAATATATTTCCGGCTCAACGATAACCTCAGAAACGATGATTAAAACCTCAGAAAAGGTTTCTGGCAATTCAGTTGAGTTTTATGAAGCCTTTATAGATGAAATTAAGGAGAATAGCAGTGGTTTCGTGGAAGGAATGGAAGTACTCTGCTCGTGGGAATCCTCGGACGGAAAAACATTATTTAAAGCAATTTATAAACAAATCAGAAATTAATATGAGACCCATCTATACCACATTCATCTTCACGATTACAGCGGCAATTCTGGTTTCATGCTCAAGTAACAGTTCGACTAAAACAACAGCCGACTTAGCGCCAGAAATTCTCTCAGAAGAAGCCAAAACTATTAGTATTAATGAAGATCTAACTTTAAACAATGCCCAAATAGTAGTTTATCCCTCGGATAATCTGAAAAGTGCGGTTCAAGCCAAGTTGGCACTGACTGGCAAAAATCTCAATTCTATAAACAGCGATGGTTCTATTTACTCGATCGGTAGTGCATCGACTGGTGTTCCCTCTAATTCTACTGGTTTTATCAATTCTAGAAATATAGCATTCGCAAAAGCGGAGTTAAGAGCAAAAATTGAAATCTTGAGACTTGCTGGTGAGACCATTACTTCCGAGAGGGCATCGAATCTAATTGTAAACGCCAAGTCTGGCAATGACCCCGATGCCAAGGCAAAAGCCAGTCTTCTAGAAAAAGCGAAAACGTTATTAGACACTTCAATTGACAGAGCACTTATTGAATTAGGAATGTCAGAGTCAGAAGTAAGAAAAATGAACGAAAGTCAAAAAGCTAAAGCGTATGATGAACAGTTCCGAAACTATGTGAGTTCATTCGTTTCGTCTATGATTAAAGGAGTTTCAATTGTTAAAATTGTTGAGGGGGAAGCAGGCCAAAATGACTATCAGGTAGCGGTTTGCGTAAAGTATAGTCCAGAAAACCAAAATATAGCATCTCAATATAAAAGTTATGGGGCATCCAAGAATGAACTCAATGATGAAATAATAAATCAGCTTAGATCAATAGATCCCAATGATTTAGTGGCGAAGCTTGGAGCACAAATTTTTATTACAAGTTCTGGACAAAGAGTACTAGTTGGTTTTGGACAAAGACCCATTAGGCAAACAAATTCAAGACAGTCTAATTCAGAAACTATTGCCTTTCGGGCGGCAAGACTTCAAGCTATTGAAAATATAAAAAACTTAATTGCTGAAGACCTAATTGGAAAAGAAATCAGTGAAAGCATTGAGAAAATTATCGAATATCAGGACGGTAGTAGTGAGTTGTATACAGAAGAGAATTATTCTGAAATTATAGAGTCTAAAAAGACTTCGATTCAGTTAAACTCTTTGGAATTAAGACAATGGAAGGCTGCTCACCCAGTTTCCCAATCAATTATAGCGGGGAGTATCGTAATACTTACTGAAGACAACGATGTCATTTTTCAGACTGGTAATAAAGCTAACAAAACTGAAAAATCTGACTATTCGGAAAGTAAGACTTTAAAAGGCGAGGATTTCTAATTACTTAGTTCGCAAAATCTTAAAATGCCTTAAGATTTCTTGCCTATTCTGCCTAGGGAATTGAAACTCATATTTACCAAGATAAATGGTATTGCCATTTATCTTTTCTACTAAGGTTAGATTCACTAGGTGCTTTCTTGAGATTCGAATAAAGCTGTCATCCGAAAACTGCCTTACAAAGTTTTTTAAGTTTGAAGCTAATTGATAGTTTCTGTCTTTAGTAATGATTTTGATATATGCACCATCTGCTTCTACTGCTATTATATCTTGATTGTCAATTCTAAGATGCATCTGATTGTCGGGGATAAAAATGGCATCTTCAAGAACCTTATAATCAATACTCGGCTCATTTGATTTATCTCTTAACTCAAAATTTTTGATGGCCAAATCAATATTAATGACAAACTCCGATAGCTTAAAGGGCTTGATCAGATAAGCAGATGGATGGGTTTCCATTGCCATTTTCACCATGGTAGATTCGCTGTTGGCGGTTAAATATACCACTGGAATGCGTTTTACCTGATAAACTTCCTTCACAAAATCTATCCCTGTCTTTTCTTGGCCAAGAAGTATATCTACCAGTAAAAGATCAACTTCTGTGTTGCCAATTGCGGATAATACTTCATTAATGTCTGTAAAGTTACCCACAACGGTGTAACCTAGGCCTTCAAGTTTTACTTTCAAATCTTCCGCTACAATCAGATTATCTTCTATGGTAAGGATGGACTTGCTCATGATTTTTAAATATCGGAAGTCTAAAATAAACAATAATTACTACTATATCATAAACGGTACTGTAATGGCGATTTCTTCTTGTGAACAAGTGATTTCTTCGTTTTAAGCAAAAATCAACTGATACTTAAATTGTGAATCATCGCTAACATGAGATTGCCCTCTCAACTGCTTGGCCTGCAACTCCATTAATTTCTTACCAAACGACTTTGAGTTTTGATAAGCTTGTAGATCAAAATTTTCTCCGTTATCTGAGTATTCAAGGGAAAATCTACCCGATTGTTCTTTTATAGATAGACTAAACTTAGTTACTGATTGCTTTACATATTTCACTGAGTTCACAATCAATTCATTGATTATCAGCCCAAGGCTGGTGGTTTTCTCTAAATCAAGTTTGATGTCGTCAATATCCAACTGATACTTCACTTCGGCATCAGTAATTGAGTTAATGACTTCTGTGACAAGCTCTGAGATGTATACTTTCAAATCAATATCACCTATTTCTTCTTGGTCGTATAAAGAACGATTCAATAGCGCAATGGCTTGGATTCTTCCTTGGCTTTGCTTTAAGGCATCTTTAGAAACTTCATCTTGTGCTTTACCCGCCTGCAAACTCAGCAAGCTGGAAATCATTTGAAGGTTATTCTTTACACGGTGGTTTTGTTCGCGAACAAGGAGTTCGTTTCTTTGAATAAGTCTTCTGTTTTTCTTGATTAAAAGCATCAAAATAACTACAATACACAAAGCTACAATCGCAGCTATGAATACAACTTTAACCTGCCTACCCTTAAATGCTATTTCAAGCTGATTTTTAGCTATTTCAGCTTCTTTCAAAGAAAGTTCATACTTTTTATCTAAGTCCAATATTTCCTTCTGCTGGCTCTCACCTAAAAATCCCTCATAAAGTTGTTGGTATTTAGACAGTTCAAAAAATGCCTTTTTAAAGTCCCCTGTAATTGTGTCCAACCTAACTATCGATCTCAGAACTTCGAGACCGGCCTCTTTAAAATTGAGTGATTCAGATATCAGCAATGCCTGTTCGTAATAAGGTCTTGCATGACTGTAATCTCGATGTTGATAGTAAGCAGTACCAATATTTGTGTAAATCGTCACAAGATTAGCGCTGTCCTTGAGGTTTTCCTTAATGTTTTTGGCTTCTAACAAATAGGGAAGTGCTTCTTCCCATTGCTTAGAGGTCAAATAAATTGCAGCAATGTTACTCAACGAACTGGCAACTCTGTTTTGGTTATTTGATTTCTTTCTTAACGAAAGTGCTCTTTCATGATAGTAAAGCGAACTATCTAACTCTCCTAGGTTCCTAAAATCGACCCCGATTAAGTTGTACATATTGCCCGCAAGAGATAGATCACTTTCTTCATTTAAATTCTTTATTAGTTCTTTTGCTCGATCTATTGACTCTTTAAAATTCTGCTGTAAATAAAAAAGAATTGAAATACTCTGCAATGAGAGATTAGTGCCATACTCATCCTTTTTTTCCTTAGCAAAATTCAGTGCATTGTATTCCCAGACAGCTGATGAATCAAGTTTACCTGTCATACGATAAGTAAAGGCAATTCCATGCATTGCGGAATAAATACGATCAGGTTTAACACACTCATCTATTATTTTTTGATTCACCAGTAGTGCAGAATCATATTTGAAATTCCTATTCAATAAGTTTGCATAAAGCACACCGAATGCGCAGATCGAACTATCAGGATAATCTGATCTCAATTTCTGTATTTCGCTGAGAGCCTCGCTGTAATTACCCAGATTATCCAGAGAATCAGCAATTGAATATCTTCGATTAAAATCAGCTAAGTTCTTCTCTCGCCTCTGGTGAATCTTTATATCGAAATTAGGGTTGACACCATTTGATATGAAACTAACAAAAATGCTAATCCAAAGGAATGATAAATAAAATTTGTTCATTTGTGGTCTTGGGTCTTAAATGAAGGCTGATAAAAATCTTATGTAAGATATGATTTATTAATTAAGAATGACATTAAATGTAATACTCCTTCTTTTTTCGGTAGGCTTAGTGGCTGGCTGCCTGAATACCCTAGCAGGTGGAGGTTCACTTCTTTCGCTTCCTGTACTTATTTTTATGGGATTGCCCCCTAGTGTAGCCAATGCAACAAACAGAGTTGCCATTGTTTTGCAGAACATTTTTGCGGTCAGGGGTTTTAAAAGCAAGGGAGTATCGGTTTATCCTTTCAGTTTGTGGTTGGGCATTTCTGCATTCTTTGGCTCCATTGTAGGCGCTTCGTTTGCGGTAGATATTAATGAAGCACTTTTCAATAGGATCCTCGCCATTGTGATTGTTGGTGTTGTGGTGTATATGGGCATCAACCCTTTAAAAAACGTCAAAAAAGCGGAAAATATGGGAAAGAAGGCTACTATCACTTCGATCATCATCTTTTTTTTCGTGGGGATATACGGAGGCTTTATACAAGCTGGCGTGGGCTATTTAATGATCATGGCCTTAACCCTTGTCAATGGGTTCAGCCTGGTAAAAACCAACAGTATCAAGGTATTTGTTGCCCTTACTTACACCTCTGTAGCCTTAGGGATTTTCATTTATTATGGAATTGTCAACTGGGAATTTGGTATTCCATTGGCCATTGGCAATGCTGCGGGGGGCTGGTTGTCGAGCAGGTGGAGTGTGAATAAAGGCGACAATTGGATTCGCTATATCGTAATGATCACTGCCTCTGCTTTTGCTATCAAGCTATTCTTCTTTTAGCCTTTTGGCATAATAGGCTTCGGCTTCTTCTAGTTTAGAAAGGTCGTCTAAGTCTTTATATCGCTTCGATCGGGCTTTTTCGTTTTTTAGATCTTGAAATGAAATCACCTTTATTTCCGTTTCGTTGATCTTTCGGGTTTCAGCCTTTTCAAATGCTTCATCAAAGCTCATCTCCTTGCTGATATTTATTCTTGTAAGTAATTCCACGGTGTAATCGCCCTCCGAAAAACTCACAATATTATTTTGCTTCAACTCGTTTCTGGCTTCTTCCGAAAAATCATACCCTAATCTGTGGAAAGCATCTCCCAGCCTCATCAAATTACTTTCATCGTTCGACACCCACAAATCCAAATCTCCAGTGGTACGGTTGTAGCCATAAAAGTTGACTGCAAAGCCACCAATGACCATATAGCGGACACCACTCACATTAAAGGCTCGGATTACATTTATATAAAAATCATCCATTTCTTTTCTTCAATTGAAAACCTCTAGGCTCCTTCTTATTGGGCTGAAATTTATTCATGATTTTGATTTGGTTCAATAACCAAAGGATACGCTCTTCTGGAGTTCGGTTTAAAGCTTGTTCCAGCATAAAACGTTCTGATTCTTCATGAGACTTAAATATGCGAACAGGTTTACCCATACCTAAAGCTATTAAAAATGACTCCCATTTGGGAAGATTCATAAAATTAATGAATCTTGAAACGTAAATATGAAGTTAAAATGGATGGCTGAGTCAAAATGTTTGTCAAAAGATTTTAACGAGCAAAAATCAAGAAATGAAGGATAATCAATCGAGACGACCTCATGGTTTAGGGCTAGGTACAGGCATCGCCATAGGTGTGGGGATTGGGATTGCTATGGGAAACATCGCCATTGGTATTGGTGTGGGCATCGCAATGGGTTTTGGTTTTGCGCTGCTCCACCGAAGTAGAAATCGTTAATTCTTTCTCTTATTTCTGCGTGCCTCGACCCATAAAAACAACAGAAAAATGGGTGATATCAACGATGTGCTGATCCCAAAACCTCTCAAAAATCCACCTTCTACAGTACTGATCAAAATGAGTCCGATGACGAACAATGCAGCAAAAAGAATAAATGTGTTCTTAGGCATAACTGAAGCGAAAAGTAAAAATACATTCTCCATTTGAATTCTTGGTCCAGATCGTTGATTTTTTGACCCACGAAATACCACTACTTGAGCATTTGCACAAGGCCTGATGTCTGATTTTTGCCTAAAAAAGGCGATTTACTAGACTTTATTCGATCTACTAAATAATTTTGATGCTCAATATCTAAGTCACTCTTTTCCAGTTACCTTCGCGTTTTCAAATTATGTCGATAGTCCGAAAAGTAAAGGCCGTAGAAAAAATTTTTGCTGCCCTTGATCAAGAGATGAATGCGCTGCGCACCAGCAGTGGCTTGCATTGCATTTCTGGCTGCGGCAAATGCTGTTTCAAAGCAGATATTGAGGCCAGTCCTTTGGAATTTATTCCTTATGCCTTCCACCTTTATTTGACCAAAAGAATTGATGAGGCCTATCAAGCATTGCTCTTGAATGAGACCTCCATCTGTGCATTATTCGCCCCAGTGCCATTCTCGCTCGACAAAGGAAGCTGTTCAAGTTATGCTTACCGAGGTCTTATTTGTCGATTATTTGGTTTTTCTGCAACCCGCGATAAAAATGGACTTTCAAAACTGATTACCTGCAAAATTCTAAAAGAAACCCAGGGGGATGTCGTAAATACCATTCAAAAAGGAATCGAAAGTGATATCCCTGTTCCCATGATGAACGATTATTATTTCAGAATCCGTAGCATAGATCCCGATTTGGGCACAATGATGCTTCCTATTAACCTTGCTATGCAAAAAGCAATGGAAGTAGTAATGGGTTATTATGCTTACAGAAAACCCCCGAGACTGGGTAAGCTTAGCGCTTAAGGATTTTAAAAGCCATATTTCGGCCATTGCCCTGCATAATCGCAAGATTAATCCAAGCAAAGGCAAAATGCTCTAATGCCTTTACTTTATCTCCTCCACCAAAATCATAAACAGTTTGGAAGCCTGCGTCATGGGCCAATTGTGTAGCTACTTTCTTTGCTTCGCTACTATCACCCGCCACAAACATATCGGCAGTGGTATCTCCGTATTTTGGATCGGCCATATTTTCGAAACCAGTTGTATTGAAGGCCTTGACCACTTTGGCCTGACAGATTTCTACAAAGGCATGGTAGCCCGTTGAATAAGGCTCTGGGGTTTTACCAATAGCATTGGTCGCATCGATGATCACTTTACCATGCATTTGCTGCCATTCTTTGGCCAGATCGACAGTTACATGCGCAGGAGTTGCTACTAAGATAACTTCTGCTTGTGCAACGGCTTCCTGAATTACGTTTAGCGAAATATTAGGAAAATTCTGCTCCAACAATGTGACCTTATCATCATTTGAATGACGCAGCCCAATCATTATTTCATGGCCAGCCTTGGCCCAAACTTTGGCCAAAGTTCCCCCCACATTTCCGTGTCCGATGATGGCTATTTTCATTAATTAACTTTCTAAGGTGGCGTCAACGGAGATTTTGGTATTGAGTAGTTTCGAGATCGGACAATTTTCTTCTGCGTCTTTTACCAATTCATTGAACTTTTCAACAGATAAGCCTGGCACTTTTGCTGTCAGTTTTAGATGAGATTCGGTAATGCTTCCATCTTCCAAGCTTATGTGGCATTTGGTTTCAAGCAATTCAGGTGTAAAGCCAGCACCTCCAATATTGAACGATAGTTTCATAGTGAAACAACCTGCGTGAGCGGCAGCAATTAATTCTTCTGGATTTGTGCCCACTCCATCTGCAAATCTGGAATTGAATGAGTATTGCGTTTGATTTAGTGTGGTGCTTTGCGTGGTCAAATGACCTTTTCCTTCTTTTCCACTTCCTTGCCAAACGGCAGTTGCATGTCTTTTCATAATTTTTTTAGTTTTCAATTAATATAAATAGCCATTCTTAGGCTTCAATTTTTCGGGTAGAATTTCTTCTCCCAGTATATCTAACAGGTCTCGTTCAATAGTGTTACAAATGGCTGTCATTGATACATCGGTAATCCTATTTTCGAAAGGATCTTCATTGGCGGCACCAGTCCTTTCCATGATCACAAATACTCCCGAAACTAAAAGGCTGAACGGGATAATGAGCCAGCTGAAAGTACTGGGAACTAAACCTAACAAGCCCAACGGCAAGAGCAATGAAAAGCACATCACGAAAATTCGGGTGAAATAATCGTATTGTCGAGGTAAGGGCGTATTCTTGATCCTTTCGGCTCCTCCTTGATAATTTGTTAATGCCAAGAGTTGGCCTTCAATTTGAAAACTATCAAAACCACCCAAAGTCCCATTGGCCATGGCCTGATAAATCTCCTTCCCCATTAGCATATGAATTTTATAGGCAGGATTAGTTGCATGCACAACTTTATTGAATTCCTGTTCAGATAAATAAGAACTAATTTGTGTCCAATCATTTTGATCGCGAAGCTGAAGCCTCAATGCATTTACCCAAGCAATGCATTTTAAGATTAAGCTTTTCTTGAAATTCTCGCTTCTTTCATGATTATAGTTGGATTGATGGGCATGGCTGTCTGCGAAAGTAATGATCAACCTGGCCAACACACGACTGCTGTTCACAATGCCGCCCCAAATTTGACGGGCTTCCCACCACCGCCCATAGGCAGAGTTGTTTCTGAAGGCGACAAAAATGGCCAATGCCGAACCCAGTATACCAATTGGGGTAAAATTGAGGACCATCCATTTGGCTTCAGTATAGAAATAGGTCAGCCACACCACTACCGACCAAATGATGATGACCATCATCGGCTTTTGGATGTATGACCAAACTTTGAATGGACTGAGGTTTCTTTTAACAATCATCGTTTATACGCCTAGTGCTTCGATCACCAATCGTGCTGCTGCTTGTCCACTGAACTGTTGCTGCCCAGTTACCAAGTTATTGTCTCTTACCGCAAATGGTCTAAACAGGCCTCCATTGATGTAATTGGTACCTTTGATTTTGCTGGCCTCCTCTTCGATCCAAAAAGGTTGAATCTTCATCCCAACAAAACTATCGGCAAAGGCCTCTTCACTATTGGCAAAACCTGTCCAAGTTTTACCGTTTACCAACAATTTACCGTCAGAGGTTTTGGCTTTTAACAGAATGCAAGTGGCATGGCAAATACAAGCCGCCACTTTGCCTGACTCATAGAAATCTACAAATAGTTTGTGCAATTGCGCGTTGTTGTAGAAAGTGTACATTGGCCCTTGCCCTCCACTTAAGAAAATAGCATCGAAATCCTTCAATTTTAATTCGGCAATCGGCTTGGTGTTTTCTATCAATACCATGTGTTTGGCGGACTTTTTGAAACCAAGGGATATCAGATCTGAAGCTGAATATTCACTTGGGTCTTCTGGGTCACTAAAGCCATCTGCGGAAAGTGGACCACCTTCTGGAGAAAAGATCTCGACTTCAAAACCTTGCTCGGTAAACTCCCAATAGGGATGCGTTAATTCTGACCACCAAAAACCGATCGGCCAACCTGTTTGTGTAGAGGTAGAAGGATTACTCGCTACTATTGCTACTCTTTTTTTCTTGGGCATTAAATTTACATTCGCGCTCATATCTTAATTTTTGATTCTATTTGATATTCCGAATCAAAATTTGTTGTATATAGTTCTTTAAAACAAGTATGCACTTTTAAGTTTGATACATACTTTTAAGAAAGTAATGCAGATTATCAGTTAGTTAGAAGAGATTAATTTTTTGTTATGCCCGAATTTATTTTTAGAGAGAAACTTTACCAAAACCCTGTCGAGTTTGCATTGGATCAAATTGGAGGGAAATGGAAGATGCCACTGTTATGGAGATTAAAGGACCAAACCTGGCGATATGGAGAGCTTCGAAAGGACTTGAAGAATATTACTCATAAAATGCTAACCCAACAGCTTCGAGAGTTGGAAGAAGATGGCTTTGTGCATAGAAAAGTATATGCAGAGGTTCCGCCAAAAGTGGAATATACTTTGACTCAAAGAGGTTTAGAGGCCATTCCTATAATTGAAAATCTAAGGAATTGGGGTTTGAAAAGAATGAAAGAAGAGGGCGTTATTTAAGCTTTCCTTAATAAGGAAGCACATACAGATACACGGCTGCAAAGTGGAAGGTGGTTCCGCCAAGCACAAAAACATGCCAAATGGCGTGATGGTATTTCAGTTTTCGCATTAAGTAAAACACCACTCCGCCAGTATAACATAACCCACCATAGAGCATCAGATTTACGGCATCGGCAGAAATCAAGTCCGAAAGCCTAGAAAAAAGCGTAAAACCCAGCCAGCCCATACCCAAATACGAAATCAGAGAAAGCGCTTCAAGCTTGCCAGTGTAGAAAATTTTGAAAACAGTGCCAGCAATAGCAATCACCCAAACGCCAATAAGTACGTTAATGCCCAAGGCTTCTTCTCTCAATACCACCCAACAAAAGGGAGTGAAAGTACCTGCAATTAAAAAATAGATGGCAATATGGTCCAGCTTTTTATAAAGCAATTTCCTTTGCACGGACTTAACAGCGTGATAAGCTGTGGAAGCACCATAGAGCAAGATGATGCTCGACCCAAAAACTAGAAAACTCCCCACTTTATCTAATTGTAAGTCTGGTGTTTTCCAGACCAAAAGCGCTGTTCCTATAATGCCCAGTACAATGCCTATTGCATGTGTCCAAGTATTGGCTACTTCTTCTTCTGGAGTGTATCCGTAAGTCTTAGTTTCTTTATCCAAAGCTATAATTGATTTCCACAGAATTTACAATAAGAAGCATTCGAATCATGCCCCATTTCCTTACAAACAGGACATTTCAGTTTTTTCCGGGCATTATGATCCTTGGTCATTTCGGCAGTAACAATGCCCGTGGGTACGGCAATGATTGCATAACCCATTACCATGATAAATGAAGCAAGAGCTTGACCGATGACTGTTTGTGGAGCAATATCGCCATAACCCACCGTGGTGAGGGTTACAATTGCCCAATACATGCTTACAGGAATGCTCGTAAAGCCATTTTCGCCACCTTCGATCATATACATCGCAGTTCCTGTGATCATTACCACAGTTAATACAGAACCTAAAAAGACGATGATTTTATGGCGACTGGCATTTAGGGCCCTAGCGAGCTGTTCGCCTTCACCCACAAATCTTCCAAGCTTTAATATTCGAAAAACCCTTAAAAGGCGGAGGGCTCTAATAATTAACAAGTACTGCGTTCCCGAAAAAACAAGACTTATATAAGCTGGCATTACGGCCAAAATATCAATTATTCCATAAAAGCTGAAAGCATATTTGTGCGGCTTTTCGGAAACATAGAGCCGAAGAATAAACTCCAAAGTAAAGGTGATGGTCAGTACCCATTCAATGGTTTTGAACCAATGCCCATAATTTTGATTGAGGGATTGAACACTTTCTAGAATTACGGCTAAAACGCTGATTACAATTGCCCAAAGTAAGGCTACATCAAAAGCTTTACCAGCAGGTGTGTCGGATTCAAAAATGATGATGTAAAGTCGCTGCCTAAGTTTCATAAATCTCTCCAAGATAAGAGATTCTAGTAAAACCTTGGAGGTTTTAAATGCGATTAAGCCTAATTCGAAAAATGCCGTTGTGAATTGCTTTCAAACATTTATCTTAAGTGATAATTCGCAGTGCACCGTAATCAAAGTTAGATACCTCATATGTTGTGAATTGCTTTCAAA
>PCUU01000093.1 GCA_002786855.1 Cytophagales bacterium CG12_big_fil_rev_8_21_14_0_65_40_12 | reverse complement strand
CGGCATCGGTATCGATCAAAGGCCCAACGTGATTCTTTTCATCCAATGGATTTCCGATCCTCAATTGAGCATAAGCTCCGGTAACCGCATCAACCACCTTATTGTAAATATCTTCGTGTACAATCAGTCTTCGAGTGGATGTACAACGTTGACCCGCAGTACCTACGGCACCAAAGACCGCCCCAATTACCGTCATTTTTATGTCTGCTTCCGGAGTAACAATAATGGCATTGTTTCCGCCCAATTCTAAAATGGACTTGCCCAAACGCGCAGCAACGGCTTGCCCAACAATTTTACCCATTCTAATAGAACCAGTAGCAGAAATAAGAGGCACACGACCATCATTTGTCAACCACTCTCCTACTTCATAATTTCCATTGATCATACAGGAAATACCTTCGGGAAGATGGTTTTCTTGTAGTACCTCGTTGATGATATGTTGACAGGCCACACCACACAAAGGTGTTTTTTCAGAAGGTTTCCAAACACAGGTATCTCCACAAACCCAAGCCAAGGCTGTATTCCAAGCCCAAACGGCTACTGGAAAATTGAAGGCTGAAATTATTCCTACCACGCCCAAAGGATGGTATTGCTCTTGCATATGATGGAGTGGACGTTCTGATTTAATCGTAAGGCCATGCAATTGGCGTGAAAGACCCACCGCAAAATCACAGATATCGATCATTTCCTGAACCTCGCCTAAGCCTTCTTGGTAAGATTTACCCATTTCGTATGAAACGAGTTTTCCTAAATCGGCTTTGCGCTCCCTTAGTTTTTGGCCAAACTGACGAACGACCTCTCCGCGCATTGGTGCAGGTACCTCGCGCCAATGTTTAAAAGCCGTTTGAGCTGTGGTGATCAACTGATCATATTCATCTTTTGTGGTGACACTTACTTTTCCAATCAATTTACCATCGACTGGAGAAAATGAGCTTAATAAGGCTCCCTTACCAGAACTATGACTCCCTGTTGAAGTGCCATGATTTTCAGCTTTGATTCCTAAATTGTGTAAGGCCTCAACGAGACCAAAATCCGTTTGAAGATTCATAGTGTTATGTCTGTCTTTGATTAAAATTCATAGTTACGGCTTATTTCAAACGTGTGCAAAAAAGGAGGTGGTTTTCACATCTGATGGCCTGAAGTACTAAGCCTAGAAATAAAAAAAACCGATTCAATGAATCGGCTTAAAATCTTGATTAGAGTGAAAACGGCTACCAAGCTATTCTGTAATATTCCTTTTCACCATCGGGGTATTTGCCCATTATGAAAAAATCCTTGGTTTTGGTATCCAATATTTTTTGGAATTGCTCAAGGTCTTTAATGTCTTCGTCTCCTACTTTGGTGATGACAAAGCCTTCCCTTACCCCACTATCCTTCCAAGCGCCATCGGTCAATTTATCCAACTGCACGCCTTCCTGAATGCTTAGAAATTTCTTGATTTGTGGGTTCAAGTCTTTAAAAGTGGCTCCATTAATTTCGTAGGTGAGCGGTATCCCTTCCATTTCCAATTCTGGCACTTCGTTATTTACCACTACAAGGGCTTCCTTCTTCTGAAGTTGAAGTGAAGTTCCCTTTTCATTCCCATTTCGCTTATAGTCGATTTCTACATTATCGCCAGGACGTCTTCGTGCAATGAGTTCCTGTAGCTGGCTGGTAGTTTTTACTTGCTTTCCATCCACACCAACAATTACATCCTCTTCTTTCAAGCCCGCCTTATCGGCCGCTCCGCCTGGCGAAACACTCACAATACGAACACCAGTAAGCTCTTCGGTGCCTACGCCATCGGCATCTCGAATAGTAACCCCCAACAAGCCACGCTGCACCTCTCCAAATTCCAATAAGTCATCCATCACCTTCTTCACTAAAATGGAAGGGACAGCAAAAGAATAACCGCTAAACGTGCCTGTATTGGTGGCAATAGCGGTATTGATTCCAATCAAATCACCTTTCAAATTGACCAAAGCCCCTCCGCTATTTCCTCGGTTGACTACTGCATCGGTTTGTAAAAATGATTCGATGCCATATCTATTTTCGGCACTCGTGATTAAATTGATATTTCTAGCCTTGGCGCTAATGATTCCTGCGGTAACGGTGTTGTTCAAATCAAAGGGATTGCCCACTGCCAATACCCATTCCCCAATTTCAACCTCATCTGAATTACCGAATTCCACAAAAGGTAAATCTTTTGCTTTGACTCGAATAAGGGCCAAATCTGTATCTTGATCTGTACCTACAAGCTCGGCTGGCAATCTTCGATTATCATCTAATCGAACTTCGAGTTCATCCGCTCCTTCTACCACATGGTAGTTAGTAACGATATAGCCATCTCCCGAAATGAGTACGCCTGAGCCTGTAGACTGCCTGAACCTGCTTTCGCCACGAAACATTCTGCTCCATCGGCTCGAATTGGCTTTGATTTCAGCCCTATTGGTAATGTGCACTACGGCAGGAACAATCTTTCGCGAAGCTGAAATAAAATTTACGCCCTCTGGAACAATGTAGTTCCTTGGTGCTTCATCTGCGTTTGCAAAACTTGTTGGCACTGCATTGCCTTTGCCATAGCCAAATCCATTGCTACCATTATCTGCACCGGTTATGAAACTAATTCCTATCAAAACAATGAGCCCCCCGATCAGCGAGGATGCCAACATTGCCAAAAAAACTTGCTTCTTATTCATATCTATGGATTTAGTCTGTTCGAGCCTGATTAACGCTTAAGTTAATTGAGGTGTTCTAATTTATTTAAATTCAGGGGGTTTTTAACAGCATTTAACAAAAAAAGGAGTCCCGAAAATCGGAACTCCTCTACAACCTCAAAACACTCACTTACTTCACTAAAATTTTTGATTCAATTTTCTTGGTCTCATCTTTTGGAATCACAATTTCCAAAATTCCATTTTCGTACTTTGCCTCAATGGCTTTTTCATTAATACTGTCTGGAAGCTGAAAACTCTTTACAAATTTTCCATACTCAGTTTGGATTGAGTAATAGTTCTTTTCTTTGTTTTCCTTCTCTAATTTTCTTTCACCACTGATATTGAGCCTTCCTTCTTTCAGGTCAATTGTAAAATCTTCCTTCTTGAATCCGGGTACGGCCAGGTGCACTTCGAAGGCCTTATCTGTTTCGGCTATATCCACTTTGGGTGAAAAGCTGTTTCCGTTTCTTTGATTTGCTTCGTTAAAGAACTTATCGAAAAAAGTATCGATTGTTGTTGGAGCTAACCAGTCTGGGTTTCTTCTTACAATATTCATTTTTTTATCTTTTAGGTTTTAAAATCGTTTTCTGCACCTTTAGTCAAAATCGTACCACAGCAAAAAAAAAACCAAAAACAAGCCACTATGGCTGCATTTAGGCTCGAATTCAAATGAATTGCGCCACTATGGCCGAATTTATCGGTAATTTCTGCATTATGATGACTTCAAAAGAATTCATATTTTTAGCATTTAAGATTTATGGCTTCAAATTTTAAACGCTATCTAAAGGCCCTTGGCCCTGGGATTCTTTTCGCGAGTACTTGTATTGGGGTTTCTCATTTAGTTCAATCTACAAGGGCTGGGGCTGACTTCGGTTTTCAACTGGTGGCATTCATTTTATTGGCCAACCTTTTTAAATATCCATTCTTTGAATTCGGGTCTAGGTTTGCGGCCGCTACGGGTAAATCATTAATTGAGGGTTACTTAAAAGAAGGCAAATGGATGCTTTGGCTTTATTTTCTTCTAAGCCTTGGTTCAATGTTTACCGTTACCGCTGCAGTTACATTCGTTACTGCTGGTATGTTCAATAACCTTACAGGAGTTACAATGAATCCTGCCTACGTTTCTGGAATTATACTTCTGGTTTGTACTGTAATTCTGGCCTTAGGAAAATACAGCATGCTCGATACACTTTTAAAAATTATTGGTTCGGTGTTATTGATTTCAACTTTGGTTGCTTTTTTCGGAGCACTCTCCAAAGGTCAGGTCACTCCTGTAGAAGGTTTTGTTCCGAAAGAACTCTTAGAAAGAGATAGCATCATTTTCGTGATTGCCTTAATGGGATGGATGCCGACCGCTGTGGATTTATCCACTTGGAACAGCCTTTGGACGCTTGAACGGATCAAGCAAATCGGCTACAAACCAAGACTGAAAGAAATCCTGGCCGACTTTAATTTTGGTTACATTGTTACCGCTGTACTTGCGATATGCTTTTTAACCTTGGGCGCCAAAGTTATGTATGGCACGGGAGTAGAGTTGTCCAACAATTCCACCGTATTTTCCGACCAAGTAGTAACGCTTTATACCTCAGCCCTTGGCAATTGGGCCTATTTGGTAATTGCAATAGCCGCATTTAGCACAATGTTCAGTACAACAATTACTGTTGTTGATGGATTTGGACGCGCAATGGGCGAAACCACGCGCTTACTCTTTTTTAAAAAGGCCGGTGAAAGGAATGCCTACACATGGATGATGGTTGTGGTAGCAGCCGTATCTTTTCTTTTCATTCTCCTTTTATCGTCTAACCTCAAAGACCTTGTCGATTTGGCCACCACGCTTTCCTTTGTTATTGCCCCATTGATTGCATTGATCAACTACAGGGTAATTACCTCCGTGCAAATTCCAGAAGAGTTTAGACCGGGAAAAAAGCTGCTTCTATTGGCAAAAAGTGGCATAGTCTTCCTAACTGTATTCGCTATTATCTATATCGTGGTTTTCTTTTTATAGTTTGAAGAAAAATTTCCTAAAAGGTATTGGAATATATTCAGTCAACCACTAATATTGCACTCCGTTTCACGACAAGAGAGAAACGTAACCGAAATTCCTCCTTAGCTCAGTCGGTTAGAGCATCTGACTGTTAATCAGAGGGTCCTTGGTTCGAGCCCAAGAGGAGGAGCTTAAACAAGAAGGGTCAACATTGCTGTTGACCCTTTTTTTATGGATACATTCACTGTATATATTCTCTATTCGCCCACTATAGACAAGTTTTACATTGGCTATACATCTAATATTGAGCAGAGATTACACTTTCATAACGACTCTGACAAAAACAAAATATGGACTAAAAGAGGTCAGCCTTGGGAAGTATTCTTCACTATTCAAGGATTACATAAAAGTCAGGCACTCAAAATAGAGAAGTATATAAAGCGAATGAAGTCGAAAAAACACATCCAAGAGTTACCAAATAACCCGAAGTCAGTAGAGGAATTAAAAGTAAAATTCAGGTAATGTATCTGATCCCGAAAATCGGGAAGGGTTCTTGCCCCGAACATTCGGGGCGAGCCCAAGAGGAGGAGCCAAAACAAGAAGGGTCAACATTGCTGTTGACCCTTTTTTATGAATATTTGCAACGGATCTTCTCCTAATTAATGGTTTTGATTAAAAAATGATCTGAATGACATTGATTCAAATAAGTGATCAACTAGCCTTGAATATTCAGAAAGTATCTTGTGCTTTTGAGTTCCCCGACTCTTCTAAGAGCACCAATCTCCACCATTTTAGTCAGGTCACGTGTTGCTGTTGCGCTTGGAGCACCTGAGATGGTTTGATAATTTTTAGCGCTCATTCCGCCTTTAAATCCTCCAAAACCTTCTCTAAAGATTCGTCCAACCACTTTTAATTGACGCTCATTTAGCTGTTTTTCAAAACGCTTATAGAACTTGCCCTTTTCTATAATAAAGCTGATCGTGCTTTGAGTATAATCCTGAGCATTTAAAACAATCTGGCAGAAATACGATATCCAATCGCCAATATCCAAATCCTTGTTGTTGCTCTCAAGTGCTTCATAATAAGATTTCTTGTGCTCCTGAATCGTATGGGAAAGCGCAATGAGCGTTGGTCTACCCAAACTTTGAGATAGTGATTTCTCTGAAATAGCTCGCCCAAGTCTCCCATTACCGTCTTCGAAAGGGTGAATGGACTCAAAGTACAAATGTGCAATAGCCGCTCTGATCAGAACGGGCAATTCATTTTTACCACCTTTGATGGAATGATTGAACCAAGCCAGAAAAGACTTCATTTCTTCCATGACCTGCTTTGAAGGTGGCGCTTCAAAGTGAATCTTCGGTTTTCCGATATGCCCTGATACAATCTGCATAGGGTCTTCATGCCTCCGATAGCGCCCTATGTCTAATAAATCCCTGCGCCCATTCATTAGCATTTCATGCCAAGAAAAAAGGATTTCCCTTGTCAACGGAACTTCATAGTTGCGATACAGATCAACCATCATTTCTGCAATCCCTTGCTCCGCAGGTTTTATTCGTCTGTGATCTGTTTGTAATCCAAGCTGTTTACGAATTGACGAATGTATAGAGTCCCGATTTAAAATCTCTCCTTCAATTTCTGAGGTTTTAACAGCCTCTTGACTAAACAAATCTATCCTCAAGTCCTCTTGATCGCCCGCTTCAATATGCTGAAAACTGCCGTGGATCATGCCGGCCTTTTCGAAAAACTGCTGTTCCTGTTCTCGAAAATCCTCGGCATTATAAACGAATTGAGGCCAATTTCTTTGTTGCCAATTCCAAGTCATAATTTTGCGTTATCCTCTCAAGCCTTTTATATTGTTTAACTATGATCTATATGCTCCATCCATATAAATCATAATTATGGACAAATATGATCTATAAAAATAGATTTTACAAATCACTTTTACACCATTTATTGATCTATAAAACCAGATTGTATCGATCAATGGCATAGCATCCCATACTTAGATATCCCTGAAATCTGAAATTCAACCTACCTCTAATTTTAGCCTAACAAATAGGCCGCGAAGATGAGCTGTCACGGCAGTCCAGTCCAAACTTGTGGTCATTCCCATCTTAGCCTATTGGAGTGTAGCCTCTTTCATAAACTCCTATAAAATATTCAAAATAAATGCTTTAACTTTTGATAGCGTTTTAAAACTGAGCCATGAAACCAGATGAAATAGAGAATGCCCACAAGAATATTCCGGGCAACCCTACCACCGCTAAAAGCAGTAAGATTCAATTCAATGACCGTTCTAATGGCCATCCACTTAGGGTTTTGACAGAAGCAGATTGGAAATTTTGGATTCACAACGGATATGTGGTGATTAAAAATGCCATCAGTAAAGACCAAGCCAAAAAGACTGAAGATTTCATCTGGGAATTTGAAGAAAAAGACCCGAATGACCCTGATACATGGTACCAAGCGCCTAGGGCCGAAATGCAAATGAAAGAACTGGCCAATACTGGAATGGTCGAGTGCTACAACAGCCAGGTTTTCTGGGACAACAGAATGTCTCAACGTGTCTATGACGCCTTTGTCGATATTTGGGGGACTGAGAAATTATGGGTTTCCATAGATCGAGCCAATTTGAATTTCCCCATAAAACCCAGTTTTGAATACAAGGCATTTATCCATTGGGACTATGATCCCGAGGAAAAGCCCGTAAATGTTCAAGGGGTTTTGGCCTTAGTCGACCAAACCGATGAAAATATGGGCGGCTTTCAATGCATCCCCGAACTCTTCAGAACTTACGATTCTTGGAAACTCACCCAACCTGAAGACAGGAATCGATTTAGGCCCGATACTACGGGATTTGATCCCACAAAGGTAAAAATGGAGGCTGGCGACCTTCTGATTTTCAATAGCTTACAACCGCATGGCATCAGGGCCAACCGAAGCGATAAAGTGAGAGTAGCTCAATATATTTCTATGATGCCGGCTGACGAAGACAATGAAGCGATCCGAAATTGGCGAATTAAATCTTGGCAAGATAGAATAGCGCCTGAGGGTTATGCCTTTCCTGGTGATCCGAGAAAGCTTGAACAAACAAAGTATGAAAGAGCTGAACTCAATGAGTTAGGCAAGAAATTGCTGGGCTTATCACCTTGGTGATAAGCCGCCTATTCGATAGTTTATCCTAAAGTTCATTCGCTCTTAATTGGCTAAAATACTTTCTGCCATTTTTCGTTAATTTTGGGCAATGCAAAAACTGACCGTCCTTATTTTCATTCTTCTCACTCCCCTCTTTCTCTTTGCTCAAAAGAAAAAGGATAAGAAGGCGGCTGAAAAAGCTAAAACGGAAGAAATCGCAAAACCCGATATTGGTTTTGATAAGGAACCTACCGATACCCTTGCAGATGTAGATTTGAAAATTAAAAAGAATGTCTTTTATGGTGAAAAGACCAAAAGACAATGGATAAAATCTGAAGTTCAAGGAAGAACTCAAATCGAGGAATTTTATATCCTTAAAGAGCCTGCTGCTGTAGATTTTTATGTTCCGTTTGTTGGTGTTTATGATAAAGACAGAAATGAGATCATTAGTGCCAGAAATCGGTCAGTTAACATAGAGAACGTCCTACATGGCCCTTACAAAAGAATGATCAATGAAAAAATAGTCGAAGAGGGCATGTATTTCTTTGGAACGAAACATGAGCGCTGGCTGTCGCTTTCGCTACAACAAAAACTCAATAATAAAGAGCATTTTTTCAAGGGCTGGTACAGAGATTCAGAAATATCCTATTACGATCCCGACACCAAAAGCAAAGTAAAAGAGGTAATCCCCTATCAGTACGGCAAAAAGGAAGGCATGTACTATTATTTTTATGAAAATGGCCAATTGGCGGTTAGAGGTTTTTATGCTTTTGATAAGAAGGTTGGGATATGGGAAGAATTCCATAATACGAATCGCGTGACCATTAAAAAAGAAGTACAATTTGCTCCAGATCCATTTCAGAAGAATTTCAGGGCTTATGTGCGCAAAGAATGGGATAAGTTTGCCAATCCGATTTATGAGTCAGATAAGCTTAAAACTGGTTTCTAGTCAGTAAAAAGCATCTTCAAAGTGACTGATTTCTTGCTTTTTCTCGTCTTTAAAAACAGCAATAATATCAAATCGAATGTCTCCTTTCCAGTCCTTTTCAATGATATAATGTTCGGCAGCTCGAATCACGGATTGCTTTTGATTTTCCGAAACGAAGGTTTCTGGTTCGCCAAAAGACTTAGTGCTTCTTGTTTTCACTTCGATAAAAACCAAAGTCACTCCCACTAGGCAAATGATATCAATCTCTGACTTCTTGAACCTATAATTTCTTTCAATAACCTGATAGCCCTTGGCTGCTAAAAAATCAGCAGCAATTTCCTCCCCCTTTTTTCCAAACGATTGCATTGAATCCATTGAAGTGATCCTTAATTTAGGCATTAAATTGAACTAACTTCAATTTCAAAATCAACAATCAATGCTGAAATCCATAAATCCTACCCAAACCAAAGCTTGGGAGAAACTTGCTAAACATTACGAAGCCACATCTTCCACCCAAATGAAGGCACTTTTTGCCCAAGATGGGAAGCGCTTCGAAAAGTTCTCTACCCAGTTCAAAACCATACTCGTTGACTATTCCAAGAACCGAATCACTCAAGAAACTTTAGCTTTGCTTTTTGAATTAGCCGAAGAGTGCGATTTGAAAAATGCGATCAAAGCCATGTTCGAAGGCGATTCAATCAACGCCACAGAAGGTAGGGCTGTGCTGCATACGGCATTGAGAAACCAGTCCGATTCTCCTGTAAAAGTAGATGGAGTAGATATTATGCCAGACGTTCGTTCAGCCCTGTCAAAGATGAAGGTTTTTGCGGACAAAGTAACTTCAGGCAGTTGGTTGGGATATACGAATAAGCCCATTAAATACATCGTTAACATTGGTATTGGCGGTTCTGATTTGGGTCCGGTAATGGTTACCGAAGCCTTGAAAAGCTATAATACTTTTGGAATTGAAACACACTTTGTATCTAATGTAGATGGCACGCATATCACCGAAGCACTTAAACATGTAAAGGCCGAAGAAACCTTGTTCATGATCGCTTCAAAAACATTTACTACGCAGGAAACAATGACCAATGCAAACTCTGCTCGGCAATGGTTTTTAGCTCAAGGTGCAGCTGAAAGCGACATCGCCAAACATTTCGTGGCCCTTTCTACCAACGAAAAGGCAGTGGCAGAATTTGGAATTGATATAACCAATATGTTTGAATTTTGGGATTGGGTAGGTGGACGCTATTCTCTTTGGTCTTCTATAGGATTATCGATTGCCTGCACAATTGGTTATGACAATTTTGAAGAACTGCTCAAAGGTGCTTATGAAATGGACGAGCATTTCAAGACAGCCCAGTTCGATCAAAATATTCCTGTAATCTTAGCACTAATTGGAATTTGGTACACGAACTTCTTTGGCTCAGAAACTGAGGCCATCCTTCCATACGATCAATATATGCATCGCTTTGCGGCCTATTTTCAACAAGGAAATATGGAAAGCAACGGTAAATATGTAGATAGATCTGGTCAAAAAGTAAGTTACCAAACAGGGCCGATTGTTTGGGGTGAGCCTGGCACCAACGGGCAGCATGCCTTTTATCAGCTGATTCACCAAGGTACCAAATTAATCCCTTGCGATTTTATCGCCCCAGCCATCAGCCAAAACCCTATCGCTGACCATCATGTCAAGCTACTTTCTAACTTTTTTGCTCAGACTGAGGCATTGATGAATGGTAAACCCGAAGTTGAAGTGATTGCTGAGCTAAAAGCAGAAGGGAAATCAGAAGAAGAAATTGCTAAAATTGCTCCTTTCAAGGTGTTTGAAGGCAACAGACCAACAAACTCAATTTTAATTAAAAAACTCACGCCTGAGGTATTGGGTGCATTGATCGCCATGTACGAGCATAAAATTTTCGTGCAAGGCGTGATTTGGAACATCTACAGCTTTGACCAATGGGGCGTAGAATTAGGGAAAGTGCTGGCCAAACGCATTTTGCCAGAGTTGGAAAATAAAGATCGCATCAATACGCATGACAGCTCCACTAACGGACTAATTAATGCCTATAAATCTATGATTACTGAATAATGACAGACAAAAAATATCTTTACCCCTTAAAGTTCGACACCATCTTCAAAGAAAAAATTTGGGGAGGAACCAAAATTAAAGACATCCTAGGCAAGGATTTTTCTCCACTTAATAATTGTGGCGAAACATGGGAAATCTCTGGTGTTGAGGGTAACCTCTCAAAAGTAAGTGAAGGGCCACTTAAAGGGATGACCTTACCTGAAATCACGTCAATTTTCAAAGAGGAGCTAGTTGGCAAAAAGGTCTATCAACAATTTGGTACCGACTTTCCGCTGCTAATCAAATTCATAGATGCGGCTGCAGACTTAAGTATCCAAGTACACCCCAACGATAAACTAGCCAAGGAAAGGCACAATTCTCTTGGCAAATCAGAAATGTGGTATGTTTTTCAAGCAGATCAAGGTGCTAAATTAATCAGTGGATTCAACAGAAAAACCTCAAAAGAGGAATACCTTGAATATTTGAATTCTAGCAAGTTAATGGAACTCTTGAACGAGGAATCAGTGGTGGCTGGAGACACCTTTTATTTACCCGCAGGCAGGGTACACACCATCGGAAAAGGGCTATTACTGGCCGAGATTCAACAATCTTCTGATGTTACTTATCGTATTTATGATTTCGATCGAATAGACAGCGAAGGGAATAAAAGGGAATTACATACCGATGAAGCCATTGACGCACTTGATTACAACAGCTATTCTGACTACAAAATAAAGGTACAAAAAAGTCTTAACGAGGTGGTGCCCTTGGTTAAATCACAATATTTTGAAACGAACCTCTTAGAATTCACAACCGGAATCATAAGAGAACATTATGACACCGACTCGTTCGTAATTTATACCTGTGTCGAAGGTGAAGCAGAAATTACAACTTTAGGACATACAACAAAAATCAGCATGGGAAATGCCGTTTTAGTGCCACAAAAATTTCCAGAAGTACACATAAGGACAAAAACTGGTTTTAAAATGTTGGAAACCTACTTGCCATAGTCTATTTTTGTCACATGGCTGGAAAAAAGAACATGAAGAATTTTGAAGCCACGTTCTTGAATATGATAGACGAGACTGTGGTGAAGAAGGAGTTTCTAGCGCGTAATCATACTTCGGCTATGAGAAAGGCCAATAGACTAATCACGAAAAACGTACGTGTGCTGACTGTTGACCAAATCGCAATGCCTGAAGTATCAGCTTAAAAAGTGTGTGTGTATTAAAGCTGTGTTCGCGTAAGACATGAATTTTCGTCAAAATAAGGCTGTTGAGGTAATCGATCTTGGAATGGACGATTATCAAACTGTATGGGATTATCAAGAGTCTCTTTTTAAGAAGACGGTTGACAGAAAAATTGAGAACAGAAAGTTAAATCAATCTGATGCTGAATTACTAACAGACAACTACCTTATTTTGTGTGAACACCCTCATGTCTATACTCTTGGAAAAAGTGGATCGATAGAGAACCTGTTATTAGATGAACAGGGATTACAAGATCATTTTGCGAAATTTTATCGGATTAATCGTGGTGGTGACATTACTTATCACGGTCCAGGGCAACTAGTTGCCTATCCGATAATTGATCTCGAGAATTATTTCACTGATATCCACAAGTACTTAAGGTACTTGGAAGAAGCGGTGATTATCACTTTACGGGAATACGGCATTGAAAGTGGCCGTATTGATGGGCTTACAGGAGTTTGGGTAGACTTTAAAGAAGGAGACCCTAACCCGCGTAAGATATGTGCAATGGGGGTAAAAACAAGCCGATGGGTAACCATGCACGGCTTGGCCCTCAATGTGAATACCGACCTTAGCTATTTTGGTCATATCGTTCCATGCGGAATAGATGATAAAGCAGTCACCTCGATGAACAAAGAACTTGCTCGTGACGTAGACATGTCAGATGTACGGCAAAAATTAGTAGCACATCTTGCCGATGTCTTCGAAATGCACATTCTTTGACCATGAAAATAAAGACCTTAGGAATCACCATTCTTCCCTTACTTGTTGTGGGTGTTTTCTTTCTGTTGCCCTCCAATCCTAAAAGGTCCATCAACATACCCCTATCAGAAAAACATAGAGGAGTTTGCTGGGTCGGGGGACCGAGCATTGTCAATGAAAATGAGCTGGCCTCCTTAGTTTCAAAAAATGTCAACTGGATTTCTCAAACCCCTTTTGGTTGGCAAAGTGGCCACGATAACCCTGAAATCAGGAGCAATGTCAAGAATCAAGAAAACAATCAGGGTTGGTGGGGAGAAAGAGATGAAGGATTGCGCAAGACCACAGAATTTGCCAGGGCCAACGGGATTAAAACCATCCTCAAGCCTCATATTTGGCTTCGCGATGAAGGCGGTAAATGGCGCGGTGAAATAAAAATGAAGTCAGAAGAGGACTGGAAAAAATGGTTTTCCGATTACGAAGAGTTTATCATGCATTACGCAAAACTCGCTCAAGACAGCCAAATGGAAATGCTCTGCATTGGCACAGAACTACATCAAACCTGCATTGAAAGAGAGGCGGACTGGAGAAGTTTAATTGCAAAAATCAGGACTGTTTACTCAGGGCAGCTCACTTATGCTGCCAATTTCTCCAATGAATATGAAGACGTTAAGTTTTGGGATGCCTTGGATTATATAGGTGTCCAAGCCTATTTCCCTTTGGTTTCGAACGAAGAAGCCTCTGTTGAAGAACTGCGCAAGGGCTGGCAAAAACCGATTCAGGACCTTGGGGAATTCTCTGATCGATATAATAAACCCGTGCTGTTTACAGAAGTGGGTTACAAAAGCACCAAAGATGCTGGTATTGACCCATGGGAATGGCCACAAAGACTGAATGAAGAGGAGCGACAAGTGATTTTCTCTGAACAAACTCAAGCCCGTTGTTTCGAAGCATTGTTTTTAGAAGTGATGGACGAACCGTGGATGGCCGGAATTCACATTTGGAAATGGTACCCTAACTATGGAGAAAATTCGGTCCGAAGAAATGCTAACTCAACACAATCAAATATAGACTTTACCCCTCAGCAAAAATTGGCCGAAAAGGTAATTACCGAAGGTTTTGGTAAAATGAAGAACTCAAAACTCTAATTGAAGGGTCAAATCGTATTCATCAAAAACAGAGCAGGATATTTTAATAATGAAAAAAGACATTGATTTTCCAGAAGTCACGGGCGTTAAAATCGCTATTGCAAAAAGCACCAATAGCATGGGTGAAAGCGAATGGAACGTATACCTCATCAATAAAAACCTGATCGCACTGGACAATATAATGGTAGTTTCTAAGGGGGTTGAAAGCCCGAATGGCGAAGGCAGAAAAACTTCCACGCTGCGGCATGCCATTCCAAAAATTGAGGAACAAAGTTTCGGGAAAATTGAAGCCATCAGCCCAGAGGTATTTTCTTTTTACAATGAATTTTGGGTGAGCTTCTTTATTCTGAATCAACTCTTTGACAAAAAATTTGTGATTGAGCCCTTCAATGAGTTCGAAATTTCTCTAATCCCAGAAATTGAGCTCAGAGGACAATTGGCAGTTTGATCTATTCTCAATATTTAATTTTACGAACGTGGGGTATTTACCATTATTCGTGTATGCTTTCTGTTACCCCACACAATTAATTTCTGACAAGCTGATTTGAAAAAAATATTTAACAAAAATGCTTGGTCGGGCTTGCTTTATGCAAACGATTGCATAATTTTGTACAATCAGATTTCAGGGTAACCTAAAAAGATTTTTGAGCTTAAGTAAAGTAAACTAAAATGGAACAGTTCAGCACTAGTCATCATGCGAATGAGTCGAATGGAGAAAAGGTTAAAACGCATTCGCAAGACTACGCCAATTCTAAGGTATCGCAAGAGATCAATCACCAGCGCGTTTCAGTGAAAGACATCATTGCAAATCACTACAGAAGAGGCAGATAAAAAGTGCCCCGACTTGTCGGGGCCTTTTTATTTACAGTCATCCCTACTTCTGGTGTCCACCAGATAGATGATCTTCCATCCTTTTTCGCTCTTATACAGCTGAAACGAATTCACTCCACAATGTGAAAAATTCTCTCCTCTAAAAAATTGATAAGGCGTCCAAACTGAGGCCATTGGGCCATCGACTTTAATGTCACCAAACTCAATTCTTTCGTCCCAAACTTCGGCATGAGGTGTACCCACTGCCTTTAAGAAATCGGTCAAATTCCCCGATTGCACCTGAACTTGGCCTTCTCGATTGTTCGCTATGGTCTGCATAATCGCATCTTTGGCAAAAGCTGGATGCACCATGGCACTATCACCTTTTCTCATTCCATCAAATAAGGTCATAATTGTTTTTTGAATGGCCTCATTTTCGGTTTGGGCCTTGCCCACAAGCACTGTCATCAACAATCCCAGCACACAAAATCCAATTCTTACTTTCATATCGATCTCAATTAGATTTTAAAAATACAATTACGTAAGCACTTTCTATTCAAAATATTATGAATGATCAAATACTTATTCATTTGGTATTGACTAGTTCGAAAGTGATTTCGGTTTACCTTTGTCAAAAATTCTGATACATGGCAGATCCATATATTAAAGCGTTGCACATCATCTTTATCGTCACTTGGTTTGCTGGCCTTTTCTATATCGTTCGCCTCTTCATTTATCAGGTAGAAGCATCTGAAAAACCCGAACCGGACCGTACTATTTTGGGAGATCAGCTGAAAATCATGGCCAATCGACTTTGGTACATTATCACTTGGCCGTCTGCAATGCTTACCTTAGTTTTTGGCACTTGGATGATCGTTAATCTGCCTTCCATGTTATCCTTGCCCTTTATGCAGATCAAACTCGGATTTGTGCTGCTGCTCTATGTGTACCATTTCATTTGCCACAAAATGTACAAAGAGCTGCAAAAGGATATCGTTAAATACACTTCAACACAACTGCGTATTTTCAATGAAATTGCCACGATTATTCTCATCTCAGTCGTCTTTTTAATCGTATTGAAGAACGAGCTGAATTGGATCAAAGGAACGGTGGGCTTTCTTTTAGTCACCATTCTATTGATGTTAGGTATTAGGATTTACAAGAAATTAAGAACAGAAAAAGCAAAGCAATAGTAGGTATGAAAAATGTCTTAGGCCTTATTTTAATCATCGTTGTCACCGCATCTTGTGGCACATCCAAAAAAAAGTCATTACCGATATTGGGTAGAACAGAATATGTAGAAGTTGGCGGAAAGCTAGACACGGTTTATCACACTATTCCTGATTATAGTTTTGTTGATCAGGACAGCGCAACAGTCACTCCAAAGACTTTCGAAAACAAGGTATATATCGCGGATTTCTTCTTCGGCACTTGCCCAACCATTTGCCCGCTGATGAAGGCACAAATGCTCAGGGTTTATGACAGGTTCAAAGACAATCCTGAGTTTGGCATTCTCTCACACACCATAGACCCAGACCATGATACAGTCGCTTATTTAAAGGACTATTCTGAACGCATTGGCATTATGGACAATAGTGTTTGGCACTTCGTGACTGGCAACAAAGAAGAAATTTACGAATTAGGCACTGCCGCGGGTTATATGGTACCCGTTGGAGAAGATGCTTCTGCCCCAGGCGGCTACATCCACAGCGGAGCTTTTATACTAGTGGATAAAGAAAGAAGAATCCGAGGTTTCTACGATGGCACTAAAGCCAACGAAGTAGATATTTTGATGAATGACATTGATCGACTTTTAGCAGAATATCATAGCAAATGAAAAGCATTAAACTTATCATTTTAACTTCATTCGGCTTGCTAGCTGCATTGGCTTGCTCTGAAAAAAAGGAAAACAAAGAAAACGAGGAAGTACACAGTACATCGCTTTCTACACTCAGTCAAAAAGAGACTCAATACTATTCGAACGGACGAAAGCTTTACAAAACCATTTGTTCCAATTGCCATATGGAAAATGGAGCGGGGCTTGGACGGCTAATTCCTCCCTTGGCTAAATCTGATTATCTAATAAATAATCGAGGTGATTTAGCCAGGGTTCTAAAATATGGCATTAATGGGCCAATGACGGTGAATGGGATAAACTATAACCAGCCCATGCCAGCCAACCCTAATTTCACCGATTTAGAAATTGCAGAGATTTTGACTTATATCGGAAACACTTGGGGCAATGAAATGGGTGGGTTTTCTATCGAAGAAGTCGTGAAAGACTTAGCGAAAGCAAGCGCAAACGACTAATTTTTTAATGCCTCTTTAGCTTCAGCAATGGAGTTATTAATATCATCTTTCACTTTGGTAACCCTTTCCTTTTCGGCATTCAGGTAACCCATTTTTTCTTCTTGAGTTGTTTCGTTTTTCACGAAAGGAGCTGAATTTTTGGACCAATCATTCATCCACAACATCATCCCTTTTTGGGCCTCTTCTAAACGCAAGGCAATGTCCCTCAATTCATCAGGGCTCGAACTTCCTTCCACTTTGTCAAGCACCTTCTTTCTAAGCGACATTAACTCTCCCATTTTGGGCATCACCTCATCATGAATATTCAAAACTTCGTTGACAAGGGCATCACCGTTGTCTTTTTTCGCACATGCAAAAGCCAAAAAAAGGACGAGGAGGGGAAGGAATTTTTTCATGAGTTCTATTTTGGTGCGAAGCTAAGTCGGCAAGGGTTAAAGCACAAAGGATTTAAGCATTAAAAATTGACTAACATAGAGATCGGACTGACTTCTGCCAAATTTGGTCAAGACTACCTTAGTCCTAGAGGTCGGATCGATCAATATACATTTGAGCTAGAACTAGTTTACTGAAAACAACTTAAACTCACATTCTCAGTAACTCCCATCGGCTAGACCAGCATAAACACCTTCTTCTAACAGGTACATCAATTTATCGGGATTGCTTTTATTAAGCTTAAGTTTACCGCGGATTTTAACTCGTTTGGTGGTATACTTGATTTGCTCCTTCATGCTAATTTCCATCACCGTTTCTGGCCCACCTGAACCACAAAAGAAACATTCACTAATGGGCAATGATGACAGAATCAATTGGGTAGGTTTGAACATTCCTTCCAAAGGAATGATAAATCCCTCTACTTCCACCATTTGACCTTCTGCAGCCTTTGTTTCAGTATTAAAAACTGGCAGATAAACATCGCCATATTCATCTTTGGCAAGCTCGTATTTCACATCCCCTAGAGTCTTCCAAAGCTTTGGCCCTTGCATAACAGGTTCTTGGGCATTTAAGGCAAACGAAATGGCAAGCAATACAACAACAATTATCTTTTTCATATCAATCTTGTGCTAACACTTTTGAAATATCTGTTCTATACGCATTGAAAGCTGGGATCAAAGCAGCCAAAACACCTACCCCTACACTTAAAAGTAAAACCGAGAACTCATTGTTTACAATCACCATTCCAGTAATGCCAATTTCCTCCGACTTCTTATAATAACTCACTAGTAATTCCACCAAACCATGGCCAAGAACGAAGCCTAATAGCCCTCCCAAAACAGTAATGAGTATGCCTTCGAAGATCACATGGATAAACAGTTTGGTTTTTGACGCACCTAATGACCTCATGATCGCCAAGTCGTACTTTCTATCTTTTAATGCATTGTAAAGCGAAATGAAAATACTCAATCCAGCAATCACAATGATGATGTACGCAAAGCTCTTGATCATGTTGACGCCAATGCCTAGCAAAGAAAACAATCGCTGAGTTTCGAAGGCAGGAGAGGCAGCTTGCATATTGGTGTTGCTATTGATCATTCTTGGCAATTGCACTGCTCCCATGGCAGACCGGAATTGAATCAACATTGAAGTAATTTCAGATGCCTCATCGCCATTTGGTAAACCCGTTTGGTAAGCTGAACCTAAAACAGGCGAGTGATCGTGGGTTGCTGTAGAATCTACTTCAGCATGATCATGTACTTGCCACACGGATTCAATATTGATAAGGATGAGGTTGTCCAAAACAGAGCCATTTGGAGCTAAAATCCCTACCACTTTGTAACTGGCCTCCTCATGATCCATATCGGCTACGCTTATGCCATGAGCGCCAAAAAAAGAATCACCAACTTTCAACCCCAATTGCTTGGCCACCTTAGCACCAATAACACAGTCTAAATTATAGCGCCACAATTCGCCCTCTGCCAAAGTGGCTTCATATAAATTGACATAGTCATGATTCGTCCCAACGATTCTGAAGCCGCGGTAATTATCGCCTAAAGCCAAAGGAATCGCTGACTTCACTAAGCGATTTCGCATTAGGTTTTTGGCCTCATCTAACTTGATATTCCCTGTTGGAAAATCGATATGATAAACATTAGCTAAAATCAGTTGCAATGGGCTGCCCTTTGCCCCTACCACCAAGTCAATTCCGCGTTTATTTTTGCCTAAACTGTCGCTGAGCTGGGTATTTAGAATGAGCAGCACCAAAATAATGGCGACACCAAGTGACATGAGCAATACATTCAAAAATGTATTGAGAGGTTTATCTTTTAGGTATTTCCAGCTTAATACAAACAGGTTCATTGTTCATTCAAATTAAGCTGTACATCAAATTCGTTTTTCACGCGCTGGTCGTGGGTGGCGATGATCAAAGAAGCATTGTTCATTTCTGCCTGCTCCTTCAATAAAGTGATCACTGCCATGGCATTGTCATCATCTAAACTGGCGGTAGGCTCATCGGCCAGCAATAGTTTGGGGCGATTTAATAAAGCTCGGGCGATGGTCACTCGCTGTTGTTCTCCTTGGCTCAGGGATTTTACTTTAGATTGCCCTTTTTCTCCCAAATTCAACGATTTAAGTACTTCCGCTATTCTGGTTTTGTCTTGTGTAGTTCCCGAAAAATATTGAGCTAATAACAGATTATCCTCCACAGAAAGCGCAGCAATCAGATGTGCTTTTTGAAAAACCAGTCCAATGTGCTGGCCTCGGTGTTTGTCTCTTTTCGTTTCAGAAAGTTGGTACAAATCAGTTTCACCAATCATCACCTTGCCTCGCTTCGGATTAAGCAAGCCACCTAAAATATGGAGCAATGTTGTTTTTCCGCTTCCTGATTTCCCTAAAATCATCAGGTGTTGCTTCTCCTTAATTTCCATTTTGGTAATGGAAAGGATTTTACGGTCGGAATATCCGAAACTGAGGTTTTCTATGGAGATCATAACCTTCAAAAATTCAATCGCAATTAACAGACTTGATCATTAAAACCGAAACCGATGATGGATTAAAAGCAAGAAAACCCATTTGGTTAAGCTTCGTTAAAACGAAAGCTATTCGATTTTCAACGCCTCGAATTTTTAAGAATTAATAATACCTTTACAGCTTACTCAAAATTGAAGATTTTTATGTTGGATTTCCTTAAAAAGAAAAAAGACAAAGCACCGAAACAGAAGAAGGGCTTTTTCAGAGAACTATTCAATGATATCCTTTTCGCACTTATTGCGGTAACCATCATTCGTGGTTTGTTCATTGAAGCTTATGCCATCCCTACAGGTTCGATGGAAAACTCCATGTTGATCGGTGATCATCTTTTTGTGAGTAAACTGCACTACGGAGCCAGAACTGCCAAAACCCCAATCAAATTCCCTTTGGCACATCAAGACTTTTGGGGAACAGGAATTCCATCTTACTGGGATGGCATTCAGTTACCGCAATACCGATTGCCAGGTTTTAGAGATGTGAGAAGAGGCGAGCCTGTAGTTTTTAACTATCCACCCGATTTAGACTTCCCAACCGATATTAAGACTTTTTATGTAAAACGTTGCGTTGCCATTCCTGGAGACACGCTCGAAGTTAGAAATCAGCAAGTATATGTTAATGGAGTGGCTTCTGAAAACCCACCCAACATGCAAACTAGTTTCTTTATAGAAACTGATAACGGAGTGCACCCAAGGTACATGCGTGAATTAGGAATTACCGATTACACGGACGAAAACCCGAATGATACTTATGCCACCACTGCCCTTCCGAACTACTCTTATAATGGCAAAATAGGGTTCTATGCCAACACGACTCAAGCACAAGCCGATAAATTGGCGCAATACAGTTTCGTAAAAAGTGTTGAGCGTGTAGTCTATCAAAAAGGAGAAGGCTACGATGCATTCCCCGAAGCACAGCGATATTTAGGCGCACAGCATACTGCCTATAACCCAGTAACAGCATTTGACTGGACGATTGACTTCTTTGGTCCTTTGGCAATGCCCGTAAAAGGCCAAACCATTCCATTGACACAGGAAAATATTGATTTATACCGCACGCCAATCGTTCATTACGAAGGAAACGATAATGTGGTCATCAATGGAACGGACGTAACCATAGATGGTGAAAAAGTGACCGAATACACCTTCAAACAAGGTTATTACTACATGATGGGCGATAATCGTCATAACTCTGAAGATTCTCGTTCATGGGGTTTTGTGCCAGAAGATCATATCGTTGGAAAACCACTGTTCATCTTCTGGTCGATTGACAAAACCGATCCTGATGCTGGCCTTTTCTCAAGCATTCGTTGGAATAGAATTTTAGACTTGATTAAGTAATGCGTCTTTTAAGCCTGGTCTTAATTAGTTTTTTTGTTTCCTTCCACGCCAGTGGTCAAGAAAACACATGGAAAACGCTGGCTAAAATAAGCATTGAAAAGCGTTTTGATGAACTGCTCAATTATGACATTGAGTACCCCATTTTCAGCGAAGCCGTCAAAAAACTGAATGGCACCAAAATTTCGGTGGAAGGTTGGATGATCCCTTTGGACGAGTTGAGAGGCGAAAATTACTTTGTGCTGTCTTCGCTTCCTTTTGCCAATTGCTTCTTTTGTGGTGGCGCTGGCCCGGAAACTGTGATGGAAGTTTTTAGCAAAGACAAAATTGACTACACCGAAAAGCGAATCATCGTGACAGGTACATTGACCATTAATACGGACGACCCTCTCCGATTAATGTACATCCTCAATGACGCTCAAATAAAAGACTAAGCACTCTATCTTATTTTTTATAATTTCAATCTTTCAAAATTGACTGATATGAAATTACTTTTTGCACTGCTTCTTTCTGCACTTTCTATTTCGGCATTCGCTCAAAACGATGACGAAAAAATGATTCGTAAAATCTTCGATGAGGCCTTAGAAAAAGGAGACAGTTATGAAATGCTGCATTACCTCACTAAGCAAATTGGCGGCAGGTTAAGCGGTTCGCCTCAGGCAGCGGCAGCGGTGGAATGGAGCAGACAACAAATGCTCTCTTATGGCTTCGATAATGTTTTTCTCCAAGAAGTTATGGTGCCTCATTGGGTAAGAGGCGAAAAGGAAATCGGCAAAATCGTCAATTCTAAAAAGCTGGGTACGGTAGATTTCAATGTAGTGGCTCTGGGAAATTCTGTAGGCACGGGCGATGCAGGGGTATTAGGCCAGGTAATTGAGGTTAAAGATTTTCAAGAACTGGCCCAATTGGGAAGAAAGACTATCGAGGGTAAAATCGTATTCTTCAACCGACCAATGGATGCTAAATTGATCGATACTTTTGGCGCTTACAGCGGTGCTTCGAACCAACGTGGTTCTGGCCCTTCTGAAGCGGCTAAATATGGTGCAATTGGTGTTTTAGTCCGTTCTTTGAGTTCGTTCAAAGATGATGTTCCTCATACCGGAAGCACGCGCTATGCTTTGAATATTCCTCAAATTCCAGCAATCGCCATTTCAACTGAAGATGCTGATTTACTCAGTGAATTATTGGCTGACGATAAGGAACTCAATTTCTATTTCGAAACACATTGCCAAATGCTTGAAGATGTACTTTCTCATAATGTAGTAGGCGAAATCAAAGGTTCAGAATTTCCTGATGAGTACATTGTGGTTGGCGGCCATCTTGATTCTTGGGATTTATCAGAAGGCGCCCATGATGACGGTGCTGGCTGTGTACAATCCATCGAAGTTTTGAGATTGATGAAGACATTAGGCTACAAACCAAAACGCACCATTCGCGCTGTCATGTTTATGAATGAAGAAAACGGTTTAAGAGGCGGAACAAAATACGCTGAATTGGCTGCTCAAAATAAAGAGCATCACATTGCTGCTTTAGAATCAGATCGCGGTGGATTTTTGCCCATCGGCTTCGGCATCAGTGGCGATGAAGCTGAGGTCAAGAAAATGCTGAGCTGGAAATCATACTTTGAGCCTTTCGGTATTTTCCAATTCCTGACCAGTGGCGGTGGTGCTGACATTGGACCTTTAAGACCTTTAGGCACGCCTACAATTGGTTATATCCCAGACAGCCAACGCTATTTCAAATACCACCACACTCCAATTGATAATTTTGAAATGGTGAATCAGCGCGAACTCGAGATGGGAGCCGCTGCTATGGCTTCTTTGGTCTATCTGATTGATAAATATGGGTTGAAATAAAGTTATTGCCTGACGAGGCTGTCTGAAAAGTCAAGACAGCCTCGTTTTTATTCGGATACCTATCCGAGAAAGTTTCCAAATACGCGATTCTCAGATGGTTTATTTTACTTTTTAGACACCCTCATCTAGTCGCTTTTCTTCATAAACTCATTAAACTCAACTAGCCTATCCGTATTGATAAAGTCAATACCTAAATCCATCAAGGCTTGCCAAGCATTGGGCATATCGGGAATGGCCCAAAGGCGAACTTTCTTGCCTTCGGTATGTGCGGTATTGATCAAATCAGTAATTTTCATTCTATCTTCTTTGGGCATTTCACCCACGCCATTCCAATCGGAAAACTGATTAAAATTCTGACTAATCACCGGCATTTTCTCGGCAGATATTCCTTTGCCTAAATCGGAAGGCCTTCCATCCAGCGTGGCCAGATTAATACCTTCCGAAAGCATTGTGGCAATAGGTCTATTTCCAGAAATAAAAACAAGCACTTGCTTGTCCATCTGCCTACTCCCCTTCTCGACCGCAGATAAAATGGACTTATATTTTTTAATTAATGGCTTTAAGGCATTGTAAGTACTCTCTCCTTCCGTCTTAAAGTCAATCATTAAGTAGAAGAAATCATTATAATTTGGATAAACGTGACCGTTATTGGCCTTCGTCCTTTCCAAAAGTGGTTTTAAGTAGAGTTCTTCCAAAGTTCTTTCCTGACTTGGGTTTTCAGGTCGATCGTGATAAACAAACAATTCATTATCAATCAGGTAAACATCCGCCTCGACAGATATAAAGCCATTCTCCAAAGCATCCAACAAGGGTCTTTCATGCTCATAGTCATTATGGGCATGTGCATTTTTCAGAGGTATCGATTGGCCAAAACCGTTTAATAAGCCAAGGCTAATCAAAGCTGAAAATGTAAAAAAGGTTTTCAAAGCAAGCAGTGATCAATAAATGACAAATATGAAATTTTACACCAATAGCACGAAAATAGCATAAGGCATAAAAATGATAACTGGAATAATTAATGCCCACCATGACTTAGAATCAAGTCGGTAATTTACCATTTCATCAAAAAGCCAATCTGGATCACTTTTCTCTACTTGGGCCAAAGTAGTCCCAGCAATATAATCCCCTAACCTTCTTTCCTTGTTAACAAGAAGAAAAAACATCTCAAGAGGAAAAATCGGAGTTGTGATATTTCTGATCATGCATTTAAGCTGTCCCGCAGGCTCTAGCGTCTTTGCATTAACCACCTGATAGCCCCAATATCTTTTTACTAAAGACTGTCCACTAAAAAAATCTTTGTTTAGCGCGATTACGAATAAAAACAATAAAAGCATTACATAAATCAAACTAAATAATATATCATCTCTGGAGACCATATTTGGAAACATTGTTTCTAAAACCCCCATGGAAATCGGTAATATCAGAAAAGTTGTCATCATGCAAATGGCAAAACACGCGAACTCCCTGACAAACAATTTATGCCTATCTGGAGTCCGGTTTTCAGGACTAAATTCCTCTGCGATAATTCGCCTTGATAGCCTGTTGAAAAATAAAAACCTTATTATTTTCATTACTCTGTACACTTTTACTTCACCAATTGAAGAAAACACTATTTACCCAAATCGCAATGTTATTAATGCTTAATTTGAGTCATTAAATTTCTACTAGGTTAATTTCAGCGGCACAATGAACGATGGTGTCAAGGAACTAATTGATTTGATTGATGAATATGGCCTTAATAAGCCAAAAAGTTACTAGAGACCTAATAGGTCGAAAAACTATTAAAACCTTAAACGAAATGAAAAACCTATTTTTTGCTGGCTTCATTACCTTTCTCTGTATTTCGTGCAACAGGCCATATCAGCTCCAAGAGTTTGAGTACACAGATAAAATAGACACCAATGATCATCCGATCAATCCTCAAGAAAAAAAGAGGTATGTGATGATGGAAGAAGGTGTATCGGCTGATAACCTCTTTGATGCAGCCAGGATGAACAACTTTTCTAGGCTCGACAAAGACAAATACGAAGTCTTGATCAACCCAGAAAACTCACCGATCAACATGAGTCCTTGGTATGCTTTTAGGATTTATGCTGAAACTGAAAAAACGGTAGAAGTAACTTTGAATTATGGTCAAGGCAGGCACCGCTATTGGCCAAAGTTGAGCTATGACCGTAATAACTGGGCCTCAGTAGACAGCGCCAATTTCAAAATTGCGGATGATAGTCTTTCCGCCACCATGACTTTGGTGCTAAGTCCAGATACCCTTTGGGTGGCCGCTCAAGAAATCATCAATTCTTCAGATATGAAAAATTGGGTAGCAACGCTTCCAAAAGATATAGCAAAAACCGAAGTAATTGGCAAAACCCGCTTAGGTCGTGATTTGCTTTCAGTAGAAATCAGTAATGGCGAAACCAAAGGTAAGGACATAGTAGTAGTTTTAAGCAGGCAACATCCACCAGAGGTTACGGGTAACTTGGCCATGATGGCCTTTCTCAATGAAATTACAAATGGCAGCCCATTGAGCACCGAGTTCTTATCTAAATATAGCCTCGCGGTTTACCCGATGCTGAATCCCGATGGAGTTGACCTCGGACATTGGCGGCATAATGAAGGCGGAATAGACCTCAACCGCGATTGGGCTTATTACCGCCAACCAGAAGTAAAGCAAGTTTGTGAAGACATTATTAGAACGGTGAACGCGGCAGGCTCAACTGTAGCTTTGGGCTTGGATTTCCATTCCACTTGGTCGGATATTTACTATATCTATGACGATACAGTGAAGTCTTCTCGTCAGGGTTTCTCACGCCAGTGGATCCAGCAAATTTTTGATCGTGTGCCTGAAGACCAAGGAGAAATCAGCCCATTTGCAGTGAATTCACCAGTTTCTAAAAATTGGTTTTATAGCCAATTCAATGCGGAAGGAATTACTTATGAAATTGGAGATGCTACTCCCCGCGATCTAATCAAAGAAAAGGGAAAAGTTGGCGCACAAGAGATGATAAAGATTCTACTCGACAAAAAGTAAAAACGCTACCTTGTATAAAAAGGTACTTGCCAACACAACATAATTAATTTATAGTCGTTTTCAGTTTTTATGGGCAATAGGTCAAGCTTGTCCAAAGGTCATTAACTGATAACAACATGCAACAATTCAAAGAATTCTTCTGGTTTTGTGCCGGAATCAACCGCTCACTGATCAAGCGCTGCCCTACAGATACTGCGAAATACACAGGCATTGGGGCAGCGGTTTTTTTTACTGGCCTTTTGGCTGCTCTTTCAGGTGGCTATGCGGTTTTTACAGTTTTCGAAAGTGTCGGTTGGGCAATAGGTTTCGGTTTGCTTTGGGGACTAATCATTTTCAACCTCGACCGATTTATCGTGTCCACCATGCGCAAGCAGAAGAAGGCTTTTGCTAGAGAATTACTCACAGCTTCGCCTAGAATTCTGTTGGCTATTATGCTGGCGATAGTCATTTCAAAGCCACTAGAATTGAAGATCTTCTCTAAAGAGATCGACAGGAAATTGGTGACTTTGGAAGAAGAAATCTATCAAAAAGAAATCATTGATTTAGAGCAACGCTACACTGGACAACTCCTTTCAATCGAAGCGCAGAGCAATCAATTGAAGGATGAAATCAAAACGAAAACCGAAAAGCGAGATGCTTTGGCATTGGCTGCTCAGCAAGAAGCAGATGGCACTGGTGGTTCTGGCAAGCGTAATGCTGGTCCGATTTATCAAATCAAAAAAGCAGATGCCGATCAAGCGCAAAGCGAGTTAGCAGCTTTGAATCAAAATTACCAGCCATTGATCCTTCAAAAACAAGCCGAATGGAATACACTTTTTGATCAAAAACAAACAGAAATTGCCAACCTGAAAAGAAATCCATGGAACGGAATGGCGGCTCAACTACAAGCGCTTAGTATTTTGGGTCAAGAAAACGAGGCGATTAGAATAGCCAATATCTTCATTCTGCTGCTCTTTATTTTGCTGGAATGCACCCCGATTATCTCCAAACTGATTTCAGGCCGTGGTCCATATGACGAACTATTGGAAATTCGAGAGCACTATTTCAAAAACCATAACTTGGAGCGAATTGCCGAAATGGATCATTCTACTTACAAAAAAATCAGAGAGAATTATGCGATGGATATAAGCTAATTGACTTAATCTTTTGCCTATTCAAAACCCTTTAACTCCTCTAATCTTTTAGTGCCCTTCACAAAAATACCTTCGCCATTAGCCACAAGCTTGCCTGCGCTATTGTAGATTTCAGAAGTTGCTAAAATCCCTCTTTCGCTGACCTCGATGACTTTACCAATGGCAGTTAAGGTATCTTCCATTACAGGTCTGCGGAAATGGATTGTATACGACTTGGTAAGTAGAAAATAAGTTTTCTCAATAGAAGCTGCGGCAAAATAAGCTGAGTCATCCAATAACTTAAAATAAATGGCGCCATGCATGGCCTCAGCCGCATGAAAATACTGGTTACCAATTGCTAATCTTAATGTAGCCTTCTCAAATTCTACTTCTAATTCAGACCCTTTGAAAATACCTTGATTCAAAGGAGCAGATTGAAATAGGGCTTCTAGTTTTCTATAATGAGATAGATCACTCATTTTCTGGAATTATTCCGAATTGAGTAAAATGATGAATGAAATGCTTTTTGTGAAAGAGCAACCATTCTTGGGCTGTCATTGGTCCGCCATAAGGATGGTTCGATACAAATGATGGCTCGGCTTCTACAAAGACCAAATAGCTTTCAATTTCTTTCAAGAGCTTCTGTTTGGCCTCTTCTAGGGAAGAAGTGCGTAAAGGTTGCAATTCATTATTTCCTGTAGGTGAAGGCACTGACCGCAGCATTGGCGAATCGTTGATCAGATAGGCCTTTCTCTTTTCAAGCTTATCGGCTGGTGTAACCACAGGAATTTGAATGCGTCCGAGAGAAAGCTTAAATGTCACAATCAAATGCTCCAGCATATGATGCGGAGTCATAATCCCCCAAATCGGTTGATGTTGCTCGTTGATTTCAGCAATATACAAGGGCACATCCTGGTTAAAAAAGGCGCGGGCTTGTGTTAGTTTTTCTATAATCATGTTCGTAGACACTTTCTTAGATAAAAGCATTAGCTGCCTTTATCAAATTTGATTTGACATTCCCCCAACTTACTCCATTCAATACTTTTGGATCAGGCTCGGCCTCGGCATCCTGAAAATAGGTTAAGGATTTTAAGAGATAAAAAAGATTTTGCTCGTTGTATTTTTTTGAGTAGAACGAAATCAATTCTCTTAATGAAAAATGTTTCAATAACTCATCCACATCAAAAAAGTCTTTCTTACTTCCTCTTTGAGCCATTGCTGACAACTTCATTGCCGCAATATCAGCTATACTCAAAAATCGAATCCCTTCCACCTCAACTCTATCTGATAGATGAGGGTATTGATGACTTAAGAGATCAACTTTTATTCCTTCAATTTCTAAATTCAGCGTATTTCTTCCCTGACCTAAAACTTGAAAGGAGGATTTACTTTCCCTTATACTCTCTAAAGCCTCTTCGGTATTAAATGGTGAGCTGACAAATAAATCAAGATCAACAGAAATTCTATGACCATATTGAAGTGCCAGTGCTGTTCCTCCTGCCAAAGCAAAGTCTTTAAAAGTGGCTAAACTCAATAATCGCCTCAGTAATTCCAGTGTTGAGAATTCGACTGTTTCTCGGTAAAGCATCTAAATTGGTTTAGTTCTAAGTTGAAAAAAACACAGCAAAATGAAAGTGTCTTTTTGTCAAGATATCTGGTTTGAGTGAGTTGATCTTTGCAAACCAGTTTGCCATAATAATTCAAAACAGCTTTAAAGTCTTCCAAAGTACCTCTCATAAAAACACGAGGAATAATAAACCCTTTATGTTCTTCAAACGAAACAGTTGCTTTATCAACATCCCAAAAGAGGTAATCGCTCAATTGCATTTTTAAAGATTTTATCAAATGAAAGAAAAAACAACTAACATTAAAATCATTAATTCTAAGTTCAGGGCATCAAACTAAAAAAGCCTGCCATTCTAACCCAAAGAGTATAGTAAAGCAGGCTGCTAATATTTCTAATGAAGAACTTACTCTCCTAAGAATGGATATCTATAATCTGTTGGAGAAACAAAGGTTTCTTTGATCAACCTTGGGCTAACCCAACGCAATAAATTAATCATTGAACCCGCTTTATCATTCGTTCCAGAACCTCTAGCACCTCCAAAAGGCTGCTGACCTACCACTGCACCCGTTGGTTTATCGTTCACATAGAAGTTACCTGCTGAATTCTCCAATGCTTTGATTCCAACTTCAAGCGCATACCTGTCTTTAGAGAACAAAGCGCCTGTCAAGGCATATGGAGAGGTAGAGTCTACTAATTGAAGTGTTGCCTCATAATCCTTTGGCTCGTAAACATATATTGTAATTACTGGTCCAAAAATCTCTTCGCACATGGTAGTGTACTTTGGATCAGTTGTTAAAAGCACGGTCGGTTCAATAAAATAACCTTTCGATTTATCGTAACCACCCCCAACTACAACTTCTACTTTATCGCTGGCCTTAGCATCATCTATGTATTTCGCTATTTTGTCGAAAGACTTCTCGTCAATTACGGCATTGATAAAGTTACCAAAGTCTTCCGTACCACCCATTTTGAAAGATTGCACATCAGCAGTCACATATTTTCTAACGTCAGCCCACAAATTTGACGGAATGTATGCCCGTGAAGCCGCAGAACATTTCTGTCCTTGAAACTCGAAAGCACCACGTGTAATGGCAGTCGCAACAGCTTTAGCGTCCGATGACTCATGCACCATGATAAAGTCTTTGCCACCAGTTTCACCAACGATTCTTGGGTAAGATTTATATTTGAAGATGTTGTTTCCAATGGTTTTCCAAATGTGCTGGAACACGCCTGTACTTCCTGTGAAATGAATTCCACCAAAATCAGGATGATCGAAAATTACAGACCCTGCCGTTGGACCATCTACGAAGAAAAGGTTGATTACACCATCAGGCACACCCGCTTCTCGGAAAACTTCCATCAAAACATTGGCAGAATAAATTTGGGTGTTCGAAGGCTTCCAAACCACCGTATTGCCCATCATAGCTGCTGAGCTAGGCAGGTTTCCTGCAATCGCAGTAAAGTTGAAAGGGGTTAAGGCGAAAACGAATCCTTCTAAAGGTCTTTGTTCAACACGGTTCCATACTCCTGGTGAAGAGGCTGGTTGTTGTTTATAGATTTCAGACATGTATTGCACATTGAACCTTAAGAAATCTATGATTTCGCAAGCCGAATCAATTTCTGCCTGATATGCATTTTTTGATTGACCAAGCATAGTGGCAGCATTCAACTTATCTCTGTACGGACCAGCGATAAGATCAGCAGCTTTCAAAAAAATAGCAGCTCTGTTCTCCCAACTTGTATTCGCCCAATCCTTCTTGGCAGCCATCGCGGCATCAATTGCGGCTTGAACATGAGAAGCATCACCTTCCGAAAAATAACCTAAAATATGTTTATGATCATGTGGAGGAGAAAGCGGTGACTTTTTATCAGTTCTCACTTCCTTTCCACCAATAAACATCGGAATATCGATTTGCTTAGCACGAGCCTCTGCGAGTGCAGCTTGTAACGAAGCACGCTCCTTTGAGCCAGGAGCATAACTTTTGATGGGTTCGTTTTCAGCCTTGGGTACATTAAAGAATCCTGTTGCCATAATTTTTTTTGGGTTTATTCTTTCCATTTTATCCTCAAAAAGCTGAGGACATAGTTTACTTGGGCAAAGATAAGCTTTACCCTATGGATACAAAACCAGATCGACTATAGTAAGTTCCTTAATTGATAAAGGGCTTGAATCTCGTAAGTTGGCGGGATTTGGCTCTGTTTTTTTTCGGGGTTAAACCAAATGTGATCCATCCCAAAATTCCTAGCACCCATAATGTCAGAGTCCAGATTATCTCCGATCATAATGCTTTCTTGCAAAGTTGCTCCAGACTTCGAAAGTGCTAACTGAAAAATTTCAGGAGCTGGCTTTCTTGACTTAGAATTTTCAGAAGTTACCACAACATCAAAATAATGATCGATTTTAGCACACTTCATTTTAGTGTATTGCACATCGTCAAAGCCATTGGTAATGATATGGAGTTTGTAATTCCCCTTGAGGTAATTGAGTATATCATGAGTACCTTCAAAGACATTTTCTTTGGTTGGACATAAGTCAACATATTCAATATCAAATTGTTGAGGAGCAATATGGAGCTTGATATTGAGTCGATCAAAAATTGTAGCGAAACGTCTTTCTCTAATATGGGCTCGTTCGATTTGATGCTTGTTGTACAAATCCCAAATGGACTCATTCACCTCAAAAAATTGAGCTACAAATTGCTCCTTTGTGCAATCTGCAATTTTCGAAATTTCATATTGATCGTATAGTTCGTAAAGGGCCAAAGCCGCATTTGCGTCATAATCCCAAAGGGTATGGTCTAGGTCAAAAAAAATGTGCTTATACTTTTTCAAAAATTCCTGTTTGAAAGCAATAACTCAGGCAGACCAAGGTTGTTTGGTAATTCTATTTGCAGCCAACTCTCTGTTCGATTTCAAAATCTCATAAACTTGCTGGTCTTTTTGCAAAACAGTGTCCTTATTAAGAAAATTGAAGATTTGCACCATCACCAGTTCCACTTCTTCGCGAATAGCATAAAACACCCATTGATCATGTTTTCGAGCATTTACGATATTTGAATTTTTCAAATAGGTAATGTGTCGGGAGGTTTTGGTTTGGGTAAAATCCAAAATATGTTCCAAATCAGAAATCGTCATCTCCCCATTTTTAAGCAGCAAGTGCAAAATCCGAATGCGGGCTTCGTCCGACATGGATTTAAAAATTTGGCCTCCAAAAGGCAAACTGAAGTTCTTTAGTTTCATACCTGAATTAGACCCATAAGGTCAATTTGAGTGCCTCAAACTCGCGAATTGGCGCTATCGGCTGGGTTAATTAATGTTAAATTGGGAAGAATAATTCGTTTTCACCAAGGGAATTGCCCTTTTTGATGGTTAATATTGCAGAACAAAAAAATAAATTTTCTTTCGATTTCCTTTCTTTATTTTTGGTATCTCGTAAGGTAGTTATAAAAGTACATTTCGATTGAAAAAAGCCTACTTCACATATTTATTTAGAGTCGCTCTCCTACTGACGTTGGTGTTGGGGACAGGCCAAAAGCTTTTTTCCCAAACTGAAAAAGAGCAAATCGTTCAGCTTTCTGGTTTGGTCATGAATGGAGATAGTACTCAAACAGTTTTTGGGGTTCATATTTTCAACCCCTCCACTGGTCGAGGAACCATTTCAGATTACAAAGGATGGTTCAGTAAGGCTTTCTATGCGGGCGATACTTTGGTTTTCAGTTCTGTAAACCACAAAAACAGAACCTTTGTAGTTCCCAACAATGTTGGCGATCGCTTGACGGTGATTATTGCTATGGAGGAAGAAATCACCCAATTGCCCGATGTAGAAATTAATCCCTTCCCTTCAGAAGAATTATTCAAAGAAGCAATTTTGGCCATGAGCTTGAATGAAGACCAACAAAATGTTTTAAATAGCTACGATCCTGAATTTGTGCAACGCTTGGTGCAAACCATGCCGTTGGAAGGTAGTGCAGACATGAACTACCGCTATTTAATGAATCAGCAATTTAATAATCTTCAATACAATTCTGGGCCTAGGACTAACCCCCTTTTGAATCCATTCGCCTGGGCGCAGTTCATCAAAACCCTGAAAAAGAAGAAGTAATTTTTTAGATAATAGATTTTAGAAATTAGATGTTAGACTCTATTCTAAGCTATTTGATCACCTTCATTTCAATAAAACGATCGGTTCCGAGCCACTTGCTTTCGTCATTGGTATACCAAGCACGGTCTTTAGGAATTCTCAAGCCGTTCTGAATTTCAAGACCAGAAATAAGAATATACTCGCCATCATTTTTGGCCTCATCATGGAAAAAACGATAACCTTCCATTGCATAAGTATCTGGGTTAAAGTAGAAATACCATGTATCCTTACCCACTTTAGCATCATAGGTTACCTTCAATGCCAAAACATCTTTGTTGTCAAATTTGGTCATCTGCACTTGGGGATCAATTTTGGTTCCAGGATCTGTCAACTTCATAGGCAAGCCGTATAAATAGCTGTAGTAATTTCTCCATCTGCGTGCCCTATCAGGGTTCAATCCCAGCGAATCGCTTGCGATAGAATCAGTAACCACCCTATAGTCCATGAAGGAAGCAGTACTGTCTCGCCCATCTACCTTCCAAGTAAAGAGGTGGTTATTTTTTACAAATGACAATTCGAATTCACTCCTTTTATTGTCGATAATGACATTTGATGGACGTTTCGACCCATCGGGCATTTCCTGGTCTAGCACCAATTCCAATCTGATAGCAGCCCATTGTCCATTGGGATCGTGAAACGAAATACTGCGTTTCAGCAACTCAGTACCTGTTATCAGTACTTCTTGTGCTCGAATTGGCATCTTAAACCATAACAATGCAGTGAATACGATGAGGAGGATTTGTTTCATTATGTTAACAATTGTTGTTTTTAAGGGCTTCGCGAAGTAAATGTAATAGATGTTCTTATTTTTGCAATTCGACTCGACACAAGTTAGCCTATGCACTTCCCTGACTGGAACCCTTCATTCCTAGAACCAATTCTGGCTATTGGCTTGCTTACAGTAGGATTCAGCATCTATCATTTCGTTGCTGTTTCGGAGAAGGTCAAGGCTAATTTTGTAAGAAAATATGGCCCTACCAGAGGCCATACCAAGGCGCAGTGGTTTTACCGCTATTTAGGCAGCATGACCATTGGCGTGATTCCCGCCATCGTGCTATTATTGATTTCTGGTAAAAACCCAGAAGCCTATGGTATCGCCTTTAAAAACCATAGCACCTCATTGGCTTGGATTTTTGGCTTGGGAGCAATCATCATCCCCATGAATTTTTTCAATTCAAAAAAGGAGAAAAATCTAGCCTTTTATCCAAATGTTAGGGAAAAAGAGTGGACGAAAGCCATGGTGGCCAAAAATGCCTTTACTTGGGTGGCTTATCTCTTTGGTTATGAACTTATGTTTAGGGGCTTGTTATTGTTTTCAACCATACCGTTGCTTGGCGAATGGCCAGCCATAGTGCTGAATGCCTCATTTTATGCACTAGTTCATGTGCCGAAAAACTTAGAGGAAACTATCGGGGCCATACCGCTAGGGATAATTCTTTGTTTGATTACCATTACCACAGGAACCATTTGGGTAGCCTTTTTTGTACATATTACTTTGGCGCTTTCCAATTTCTTTTTTTCGCTAAAGCATCACCCTGACATGAAAGTTATTTAATGAGCAAAAAAATATTCATTACTGGAAGCACAGGTTTTATTGGCCAGAAACTAAGCCATACTTTAGCCAACCAAGGCCATGAGGTAACTGCATTGGTACGCTCATCGGCAAAAGCGAAAGAACTCAATCACCACAACATTAAAACAGTTGAAGGTGATCTTTTTAGCATCGAAGCCCTTGAAAAGGGAATGGAAGGTTGCGATGAAGTTTATCATTTGGCAGCATTCGCCAGTGTTTGGGCCAAAGACGACACCTTTAGGCGGGTAAATATTGATGGCACGCTCAACATTATCAATACCGCCAAAAAGCAAGGCGTCAAAAAAACGTTGGTCACCTCAACTGCCGGTGTTATTGGCCCCGCTATTGATGGTCCTGTGAATGAAGAAACACCCCGAAAAGTTGATTTTTTCACAGAATACGAAAGCACCAAACATGAATCGGAAGAACAGATAAGGGCCTTTGCTGCTCAAGGGCAACATATTGTCATTGTCAATCCAACACGTGTATATGGCCCTGGGCCACTTAATGTAAGCAACTCGGTGACCAAATTGGTGAAGCAATACATAGAAGGTAAATGGAAATTTATGCCAGGAGATGGCCTCAGCACTGGTAACTATGTGTATGTAGATGACGTCATCAATGGACATATCCTAGCCATGGAAAAAGGCAGATCTGGGGAACGTTATTTGTTAGGCGGAGACGATGCAACTTATCATGAACTCTTCGATACCATTGCAGAATTAGGTGGACAAAAGTATAAGCTCTACAAAATGCCTTTGGGTGCTATGCTCACTTTTGGTAAAGTTCAGCTATTTTTAGCCGAGAACTTTGGTCGCCAGCCGATGATTACACCGGGGTGGGTGAAGAAATACCTGTACAAATGGAGTGTTTCGAGCGATAAAGCCAGAACGGAATTGGGCTATGAAATTACGCCTCTAAAAACAGGCATACAACAAACCATTGATTGGTTGAGAACTGAAAATTAATGACAACAAAGAAAAAATATACGCTAGTGACGGGGGCTAGCAATGGTATTGGTCGTGCCATTGCAGAAAATTGTGCCTCACGCGGGTTCAATGTGCTTTTAGTGGCACTACCTGAACCCAAATTAAACGAAGTCACTGCAGCCCTAAAAGAAAAGTACCCCAATCAAGAATTCCATTCTTTCGGTACCAATTTAATGGAAGAAGGAAGCCCTAAACTTGTTTTTGATTGGTGTCAAAACAATGGCTTTGAAATAGACATTCTTGTGAATAATGCTGGATTGGGCAATGCTGGTGCCTTCCTCTCCAAGCCCTCTGAGTTCTATTTTGGCCAAATGCAGCTGAATATGGTGGCATTGGTTATGCTTACCTACCACTTTTTACCGGGTCTTCAAAAATTTAACAAAGGTTACATATTGAATGTCGGAAGTATGGCATCCTTCTACGACATTCCTTACAAAGGAATTTATGCTGCGAGTAAACAGTTTGTGAGGTCCTTCTCCAGCTCTTTGAGGTATGAATTGAAAGATAGTTCTGTGAAAATATCACTGCTCTGCCCTGCTGCTGTACTCACTAATCCTGATGTTATTATTCGTGATAGAGAAATGGGGCTAGCGTCTAAGTTAACACAGCAAACACCAGAGCAAGTTGCGGAATATGCTATGAGCAGATTGTTTAAAGGTAAAGCCGTTTCAATCCCTGGTGTGGTTCCCAAATTCTATAAAGGCCTAGGTTATATTCTTCCGCAAAGAATGCAATTGAGAATGTTGGCGAATGCCTTTATTAAACAATCTCGATAAGTAGCAACAAAAAAGGAGGCCTAAACCTCCCCTATTAATTATTAACTATTGATTGGTTAATTTTTGAGCATGTATTTGGCAAAGCCCCTGCCATTGATGTCAGTATATTTAGTGTCGATGTCCCATCTCACAAAGAGATCCTTGATATCGAAATCTCCTCTTACTTCTGTGTACTTCATATCCAATGACCTTTCAAATCTTGCCGAAGCAAAGCTCACGCCTCTTCTAAACTTGGAATATTTGAAAACTCCATCCTCATCGAATTTGGTGTTCGCGAAGTTGGCAACCTCTGAAAACTCAGCATATTTAAAAGTGCTTTCTTCCTCGAAAGAAGAACCTTCAAAAGACGCATCCCTTTCAAATTCCGAGTATTTGAACATGGCATCTCTGCGAAAGGTGCAGTTTTTGAATAGGACATCATTTTCGAAATCTGCCGTGAAAGTGTATTCTGAGCGGTCGTCATGAAAATAAGCCAGCACATGGTCTTCGAAAACCACATTCTGGAAACTGATTTTGCTTTCGATTACTTCATTGACCGTATTATCTCCTCCATTGCTCCACCAACTTCTTCTTCGGGGTAAATCTGGGAGTTTTTCATCCATAAAAGTGAAATCCAAAACGCCAGTAACAGTAACGTTTTCGTATTTAATCTCCTTTCCACTTTTAAGGGCTTCCATGATATCCGAAGCCTTTACCGTAGTTTGGGCATGAGCACTAAAAGCGAAGACTGATAAAACGGTGAAAAGGAATAATTTTGAGCTAAGTGAGGTTCTTAAATTTTTCATTTTGTTGATTTTTGAGTTTTGACCTTGTTGTTAAGACTGTCGGAAACGGAAAACGTTACAGCCATGCTGTATAGATGAATTTAAAAGGTCTAAGGTTGCATACCAAAGCGATTAAAAACAAAAAAAGCCGATGACCTGAGATCATCGGCTTTAAATATTTTTGTCTTGTTGGTTAAAGACTCTTTTCTGAATTCAAAATCACAACTCCTGTTGCCTCAAAAGCCAATTCGTCTTTGTCTTCTGTGATAGCAGCAATTTCTTCTACACTCTTTCCAGCATCCTCTGCATAATGTTTCAGAGTGGCTACATCGGTTTTTGTTCTCTTTACTTTACCTTCAATGATCGCTCTATTGCCTTCCATTCCTTCTTTAGGAACAAAAAAGGCATAATCTTTAAAAGTAACTCTCATTTCTTCACCAGAAGGAAGCACCAAATTCATCCAGCACCCTTTCATGGCGCAAGTTGCAGTAATTTCGCCTTCTACTTTTACATTCACCGAATCTTGAGTGCTCAATTGAGCCATCATATCGTCAACGGAAATGATATTCTCATCATTGATTTGAGCTCCGTAATAGCCTACTACTTCGCTTTCGTTCCAAACTTTTTCTTTCGTAGTGCATGCGAACACAATCAGGGCCAATGCCAAAAAATATAGCTTCTTCATTGTTATTTTTTTTCCAAAGGTACTCACAGAGATGCGAAAATAAAAAACTACGCTTTTGATGGGGTCAATAATTTTCTGACATCAACATCGAGGGCTTCGGCTATTTTATAAAGTACAGGAATACTGGGTTGCGTTTTGTTGTTCACATAATTGGTGGTTACTACATAGCTTTTGCCAATTTGCTCAGCAAGCCACGCCTGACTACGCCCCTGTTCCTTGAGGACTATTTTAATATTGTTCATTTGGTTGAGGTTTTTCGGAATTCAGAAAATTCCTCTTGCAATTTGCGAACTGTATTTGTCAATTCCTCAATACTTTTTGATAAATCTGATCCCGTTGGTGTTGATTGGCTAACATTTGTTAGGAAAAGGCCTCCTTGCCCTCTCATAAGCCATTCAGCTGACAATAAATTACCCTCAAAGGTGATGGCTAGAATTTTTTCTAGAATAGCACCACTGGGATAACTCCTTCTCCCCTTGGGGTTAACTATATTGAAAACTACTGAGGTAGAAACCTCAATTCTCTTGGCGAAGGAGTTTTCTGTGTCTTTCAAAAACAAGATCAATTCTTGAATGCGGTCATTTATCGTCATGATTTAGTTTTTTTGAAGTAGATCTATCTTTGGGCATTTGCAAGCTGATAATGCATCAAAATTCGGCAATTACTATCGAAGCAAAGGGATAAAATCAATGATTTGCGCACAGGTTTACTATTTTTGCGTTTGATAGTTTGACATGACCCAATTTGCTCAACTTATTTCCGGAATCATTTTGCTCTCAATTTTCAGTTTGGAGGTACCAAAGCGTGCTTTCAGGTTGTATGAAAAAGGAGACATTGAAAAAACGGTGGAAGCCTTGGACAAATCATTGGAGAAAGATCAGCTGAACCCTGCGGCCAACTATTTATACGCCACGCTGTTCGTGGATACCGCCTTCAGTCGATATAATATAGACTCCGCCTTCATTTTTGTTAACAGGGGTATTGCCAATTTCAAAAAAATTGTTGTCGCAAAAGAGCTGGAAGAACTAAAGGAAGTAGGTGTGGATTCCATTGCTTTAGAGGCCCTCAAAGACAGGATCGATGCCCTAAAATTTGAGGTCATTAAATCAAAGCACACCATTGCCCATTACAATACCTTTCTCCAAACGCACTTTGACGCCAAACAGATTTTTGAAGCCATTGCCCTCAGAGATCGCATTGCTTTTGAAGATGCTAGCGCAATCAATTCTTGGGAGGCCTACCTTGCTTTTATAACAGAATACCCACGGGCCATAGACTTTACCGAAGCCAAATATCGATACGAGAAGTTGCTTTATGAAGATAAAACCGCTGACGGAAAACGTAAGAGTTTGATCTCTTTTCTAGAGAATTATCCCGAAACTCCTTACCGAGATTTAGTCGTTGAAAAAATCTATGAAATAGAAACTGCAATCAATACCATAACATCTTACACCGACTTTTTTAAAAATTACCCAAATCAGAAATTGCTTCAAAAATCAATTCCTAGACTCTACCACCTTTTTAAGGAGCAATTTCCCAACAGTGATTTTTTTGAGCAGTTCAAAGTAGAAGCAGGCATTGACTCTTTAAGAAAAGTCGAAGCATTATCTCAGGCTCAGTTGCTTCCAAAATTAGAAAATGGCCGCATCAACTTTATAGATCAACAGGGGGCCTTGGTCATCAAAAGTGATTTTACCGAAGTGAGTACCGATTGCAAATGCAAACCCCAGCTCAAGGATTTTGTCAACGGCATAAAAGAGGGCAAATCACAGATCATCGGCAGAAATGGAGTGCTGATTTTCGAAGGTGATTTTGATACCACCGAAGACCTAGGTTTTGGTTATATCCGTATTGAAAACGAGCTAGGCCAACGCCTGCTGTTCAAATCAGGAGAAATTATTTTAGACCAATACTTCGAAGAAATTAGCGTATTGAATGAGCATTTTATCAGGACCAAAAAAAATGGTTTTTATGGACTAACGACTATCAACAAACGAACTGTTTTGGAAAACGAATATGTTTCCATTGATACGCTTGGCCAGTTTATTCTTCTTCAAAGAGAAGAAGGCATCGCTTTGGTCGAGCCAGATTTTCTTTTTCCAGCCATTGATGGAGCACCCATTTCCCCAAATTTTATCTATGATGAAGTAGAAGCATTGGAAAACGGAGATTTTTTGGTTTTCAGAAACAATCAAGAGGCATTGCTGAGCAAAGCGCTTGACGTCAAAATACCACTTGGCGAGCACGAAATTTACCCTAAGCCCTATGGCTGGCAAATAAAAACGGAAGCTGGCATCACAATAAATCACGATAAAAATCAAGTAATTAAAAATTTCACCTTCGACAAGCTGGTAGAAAATGATCGGTGGCTTGGTGTTAAGCAAAACAATCAGTGGATCTTGATTGATCAAACAGGCACTACACCTCCAAGCACCAATTACGACAGCCTTGGACTTTGGGGCGAAAATTTAGTGATGTTGAAAAAAGGCCAAACTACAAGTGCCCAGTTTTCGAACGGCAGACAAATCAAAATTGAAAACGGCTGGGAACCCACATTATTAATTCCACAAAATTACATCAGCACTGGCAACAAGGTGGAATTTGACTTTCTGATGCTCTCAAACAAAAAGGTTAGAAAAATATACAACAGCTTTGGCAGAGAAATTTTATCAGCTACCTATGACGAAGTGGTAGCCCTAGATCCTAATCTTTTACGATTGCAGAAACGCAATGCCGCCCTTGCCGATAGCACTGGAAATTATGTGCTCAAATTTATCTACGATGGAATTGGCAGCAACATAAACGGTTATGTCAGCACTTTGGACAAAGGAAAAGTAGGCCTGATCAATACGCAAAAAGGCATCAACATTCCTCCTGACTACGACAAGCAAATTGATGCATATAGCGACACTATATTGGTCGCCACTAAAGGGAATGGTAAAGGATTTATCAATACGACCAATCAAATTTTAAGCGCCTTTGATTATGATGAAATCCAATTTTTTACTGAGGAAGTAGCCCTTGCAAGAATAGAAAACGAATGGTTTCTGCACCGTATAAGAGACGAATCACTTCTGGTCGAAGGCATCCTCGATTTTAGATTGTTGAACGATAGCTCCGCAGAAAAAACATTATTGATTACCACAGAAAATGGCAAAGGCATTTACAGCAGCGTGCTAAAAGAAGTAGTCCCGCCAACCTACACAGATATCATAGTTTTAGGCCCACAGGAAAACCCAATCTATTTTGCAGTCAAATTGGTAGCCGAAGCCAATATTTATGTGGTGATTTATTACGACAGATTTGGTAACAAACTTTTTACACAAACTTTTAAACAAGAAGAATTTTTTCAAATAGCTTGCCCATCGAATTGAATATCTAAGCCATGAAAAATAAATCATACTTATTGATTGCCGCTCTATTCTTAACCTCAACCGCTGTTTTCGGTCAACAAATCACCGAGAAACCAAAGCTGGTCGTGGGTATTGTGGTAGATCAAATGAAACAAGAATACCTTACCCGCTTTTATGATAATTTTGGCGAGGGAGGATTCAAAAGATTAGTGGAGGAAGGTTTTATGGCCAGCAATGCCCATTACAACTATGCGGCTACCAGCACTGGCCCAGGCCATGCCTCAATTTACACAGGCACCACGCCTTCTGTACATGGCATTGTTGAAAACAATTGGTATAGCCGATTACTTAAAAGAAGTGTTTATTGCGCTGAAGACACCGCGGCCAGGGCCATAGGTGGATCCATCTCTGCCGGGCAAATCTCACCCAAGAATTTATACTCTTCTACCATCACCGATGAGCTAAAACTTTATACTCAAAAAAGGAGCAAAGTGATTGCAATGTCTATCAAAGACCGCGGATCTGCTTTGCCAGGTGGGCATTTGTCTGATGGCTCTTATTGGTACGATTCTAACACGGGCAATTTTATGACCTCTACCTATTATATGAATGAGCTACCTGCTTGGGTCAAGGATTTCAACAATCAAAAGAAAGCCGACCAGTATTTAGATATGACTTGGGATTTGATGCTCCCAAGCGACAAATATGCTGCGAGTGGGGTCGATAATTCCGAATTTGAAAGAGGTTTTTCTGGAAAAGAAACACCCACTTTCCCCTATCATTTAAAAGAGCTGAGAACTACAAATCGTAATTATTCCTTGCTGCCCAATACACCATTCGGCAATAGCATTTTGACCGATCTTGCCTTGGCCTCGATTGATGCAGAAAACCTTGGTGATGATGCGATTACTGATTTTTTGGCAATCAGCTATTCAAGCACTGACTATGTTGGACACAATTTCGGGCCACATTCAAAAGAGGTTCAAGACATTTATTTGCGCTTAGACAAAGATTTGGCCACCCTTTTCGCCTCTTTAGATGCTAAACTCGGCAAAGGGCAATACACTGTCTTTCTTTCTGCCGATCACGCAGTAGCCGAAAATTCTATTCGCATGAAGAATGATGGCTTTAGGGCCGACAATGCCAACTTAGGTGCTATGCGTCAGAACGTAACAGAGGCACTGGCAGCCAAGTTTGGAGATAAAAAATGGATTGAATCCTTCTCCGAAACCATTCATCTCAACCATGATTTAATCGCATCCGAAGGGATTGATTTATATGCCATGCAAATCTTTATAGCTGAGAAAATGATGGAACAGGAAGGTGTTTATATTGCCTTGACCGCTCGTGATTTGGTAAGAAATGATTTTAGCAGAGGTGCAAAACAGCTCATTCAAAATGCCTTTCATACAAAGGAATCGGGTGATGTAATTGTTGTTTTAGATCCTGCTTGGCAGCTTGGGGGAAGCAAAGGAACTGGTCATGGAAGCCCCTGGACTTACGATACCCATATTCCAATCCTATTTTACGGTTGGGGAATCAAGCAGGGAAAATCGGTGCGAGAAATCCATATTACAGATATTGCCCCATCCATCAGTATGCTTTTGAACATGAGATTGCCCAATGGTTCGACAGGACAGGTAATTCAAGAATTGTTCAAGTAATAAAAGAACTTTTTTTGCTGGCCTGAAAATCTTCGATAAACGGAGGATTTTTAGGCTTTTTCATTTTTTAGGCCGAAAATTTTTTCTCTTCGGCCTTTTAAGGCAAATTTAGGCGATGAAATATTTGATCTGTTTTCTGATTGTAAGCTGCACATTTTTAGATGCTAAAGCATTTCAAGCCAACAACTCAGGTGAAATTTTGGTAGCCTCCATGAATTTGCTCTACGGCACTCCAGCTGATTTGGATAATACTTGGAAGATTAGAAAAAGTAGGGCCATTGCCAATCTGCAAACCTACAAGGACGGTATCATTTGCCTTCAAGAAGTAAATGAAACCCAAATCAAAGATGTTACAAAAGGCGTTACTGGCTTGGATGTCGTTTATCGCACTCAAGGATTAGAAAATGGTGATGGCAAGGCCAATGCCGTACTTTTTAGTAAAAAGAATTGGAAATTGATTGAAGACGAAACCTTTTGGCTTTCGGATACTCCCAACAAACCCGCCACAAAAAGTTGGGGAAATACTGCGCCAAGAATTGCCACCATGGTAGTTCTGGAAAACAAAAGTTCAAAGAAAAGAATCCGGGTACTTAATGTACTGTTAGATTACAGATCGGAATCATCGAGATTGAATAGCATTCAATTAATCCTATCTAAACTGGAAGACTACAAGGAGCAGTATCCCACACTTTTAGTAGGCGATTTAAACGCCACCTCAGAAAATCTCATTATTCAAATGATCCGCGAGAGTTATGTCGATACTTATACCGGAGAAAAACTTGAGGGCTGTACCTATCACAGTTTTCATGGCGGCAAAAACTGCCCCAGAATCGACTACATCTTTCACAGAAGAAGCGATAAGTTCACCATGATCGACTCAGGCATTGATCGTTTTGAACGAAACAAAATGTACCCTTCTGATCACTATTTGGTCTTTGCTAAATTTTCTTTGAATTGATTTTCTTGCGGTTGGTGATGTACACCCCTACAAAAATGGCCGCCATGCCCAGCAACTGACCCAGCACAATCATTTCTCCATCAAAAAATCCCCAAATTAAAGCCACTACTGGAATGAGGTAGGTAACGGTGCTTGCAAAAATTGGCGTTGTGATTTGCACCAGTCTATTGAACAATACCAGTGCAATGGCCGTGCCCATAATACCTAACAAGGAAACATAACCAAAAGCGGCTAAGGCACCATTCACCGTAGCCAGTTTGACAGAAAAATCTGTAAAAAGCAGTAAGTACAAACCTGCCAATGGCCCCATGAACAAAATACTGACAGCGGTAATCACCAAAGGCTTTAGGTCTGCTAAGTAGTATTTAATTACATTCAAGTTGGTGCCATAGCATATGGTCGCAAAGACAATGAAAAGAGCATAAAGATTAATTCCTCTAAAACCCCCATTCCCACCAGCAGAAAGTAAAACTATCGTTCCAACGAAAGCAACTATCAATCCAACTGTTTTCAATCTGGTAATTTCTTGTTTGAAGAAAACCACGCCTATGATGAGCACCGAGACAGGTGTCAGGCCATTCAATACCCCAGTGATTCCACTAGGCAATTGGGTTTGGCCAATGGCAAACAGAAAAGCAGGAATAAAGCTGCCCACTAAGCCAATGATGAACAACAGTTTAAGGTGCCTAAAACTAAGCTTTCTTACCTGAGGAATAGAAAAAGGAAGTGTGAAAAGACAAGCAGCTAAAATACGAATTGCCCCAACTTCGCCTGCATTGAATACTTCTAAACCGCGTTTGATTAAAATAAAAGAGCTGCCCCAAACCAGGGACAAAATGATCAATATTGACCAAGCGAGCACATTAGTGTTTTTCATCAAGCAATTGCAAAGGCATCTGTGAACTCAGCTGCGATTTCATCCAAAATATCGAACAGCTCATTCGGATTTTCAGATTCTACCAAGCGGGTCCTAAAGGGCTTGAAGTTAGGGATTCCCCTGAAATAATTGGTGTAGTGTCTGCGCATTTCAAAAATTCCTTGAAGTTCATTTTTCCATTCTAAAGAGAATTGAAGGTGCTTTTTCGCGGTTGATACACGTTGCTCCATTGTTGGGGCAGGCAAATGTTCACCCATTTTCATGAAATGCTTGATTTCATTGAAGATCCATGGATAACCTATGGCTGCTCGGCCTATCATTATCCCGTCCACCTCATATTTGTTTTTGTATTCAAGCGCCTTCTCAGGAGAGTCGATGTCACCATTGCCAAAAATAGGGATATGGATGTCTGGATGATTTTTAACTTCTGCAATCTTGGTCCAATCTGCTACACCTTTGTACATTTGAGCCCTTGTGCGGCCATGAATGGTCAAAGCCTGTACGCCAACATCTTGCAGTCTTTTTGCCACTTCTACAATTCTAATCGTAGAGTCGTCCCAACCCAAGCGGGTTTTTACGGTAACAGGTAAACTTACTTGTTTAACGATTTCACCAGCCATGGCCTGCATCTTTGGGATATCCAGAAGAATACCAGCCCCTGCTCCTTTACAAGCTACTTTTTTAACCGGACAACCATAGTTGATGTCAATAATTTCTGGCTGCGCAGCTTCGGCAATGGCAGCAGCTTCGCGCATTGAATCTATTTTATCACCAAAAATCTGAATGCCAATCGGACGTTCGTAATCATAAATGTCCAACTTCTGAACACTCTTTTCAGCATTGCGAATGAGGCCTTCTGAAGAAATAAATTCAGTATACATAAGGTCTGCCCCGTTTTCCTTGCATACCGCTCTGAAAGGTGGATCGCTTACATCCTCCATTGGAGCCAATAACAGCGGAAATTCGCCAACTTCTATGTTCCCTATTTTAACCATGCCTCTTTCGAAAAATCGCGTAAATTTATGGCATTATGGCGAGAATAGATAATGGCATTGACGTTTCCTTAAGAGCGAAGAAAGTAAGAAGCTTCATTGATAAAGAAGTATTGGTGGAAGACCCCGATTCTTTAGGGTCCAAGACGGTTATTGAAAAAGAGGTCGTGATCACTGAAATTGAGTCTTCTGTTTCAAAAAGTTTTTGGGTGATTTTGGGTCTAATGTTCGCAGGCTTCTTCATTGGTCAGTTCGTGGCTACCATCGCCATGTTTATCTTTTTAGTGGCAAACGGAGCAGGTTTAGAAGTGATGAGCGACCCTAACTCGCTCTATGAACACATTTCGCAAACGCAAGTATTCTTATCCCAATCACTTTACACGATTTTTTTCACCATGCTAGTGCCCTGGTTTTATATGAAAAATCTTGCGGGAAAATCACTCAATTCGCTTTTTGACGAAAGTAAAGTTGAGCCAATGCCGTTCTTGATTGCGCTCTTTGCCACCGTTGCTTTTATTTTGGTGAATGGATATATCATTGAATGGAATTCTAATATCCAATTGCCTGAATTTATGTCTGGCTTTGAAAAATGGGCGAAGGACATCGAAGAGTCATTGGCCGAAACTACTAAGATGTTCACCACCTTCAACAGCTTTAGCGCTTTCGTTTTGGCCTTTATTGTAGTGGCCATTTTGCCGGGGATTGGTGAAGAGTTACTTTTTAGAGGTTTAGTCCAAAACGGACTCCATCGTTGGTCTAAAAATACCCATGTTGCAATTTGGGTATCGGCATTCTTGTTTTCAGCAATTCACCTTCAGTTTTATGGGTTGTTTCCTAGGATGGCACTGGGTGCTCTTTTTGGCTATTTATATGTGTGGTCAGGCAATCTTTGGTATCCCATTATTGCTCACATTACTAATAATGGGCTTTCGCTGATCGTAGCTTATCTATTTCAGTTAGGAATTATTGAAGTAAATCCCGATGATCCTGAATCACTACCCATCGCCTATTCAGTGGGTGGGCTCGTCCTATGTGCCCTACTCTTATTCCTATTCAGAAATTACTATCTTAAGCCAAAATCTACCCCATGAGCAACTGGCAATCGGTATTTAAAACCAACCTGGCACACCAAGCGGAAATAGTGAAATCAGTACTAAAAGACGCAGATATTCAAGCGATTATTCTCAATCAAAAGGATTCTTCCTACTTATTCGGACTGATTGAGGTGAAAGTAGAAAACGAACACACCATGAAGGCCTTGAAAATAATTGGAGACCTGGAATTCGCATGAAAATGAGTAATCTTCTCCTAAGAATTATTTCTGGCTTAATAGGCGTAGCACTTGTTCTATCTGGAATAATCTACAATGCCTGGAGCTTTGGGGTTATTTTCTTGATTATCCTGCTGCTTACCTCACACGAGTTTTATGGATTGGTAAAATCTTCTGGCAATACGCCTTTCCGGCTTTGGGGCACTTTTTTTAGTCTATGCCTCTTCATAGCAGTCTACTTAGTCTGCATGGGCCTCTTAGAAATCAAATATTTTTGGATACTGCCCCCCTTATTGGTAATGTGTTTTCTGTTTGCCCTCTATAAGCATAAAACCCACAACCCCATTGTTTCTTTGGGATTAACGCTGCTCGGAGTGGTTTACATTGCCTTTCCCTTGAGCTTAATGAATGTAGTCGCATTTAAAGAGGGGAACTACAGTTATGTGCTGGTAATCGGAATACTTTTGGCGCAATGGGCCAATGACACAGGTGCCTATTTGGTGGGAAAAACGATGGGAAAAACGAAGCTTTTTGAAGCCATCTCACCCAAGAAAACATGGGAAGGTACCATTGGAGGTGGGCTTATTTCGATAGCCGTACTTTATTTCTACAGTTTATATTTTAGCGAATTGACTACTTTAGAGTGGATAGGCCTTGCCATAATCATGAGCATTTTCGGGAGTTATGGCGATTTAATTGAGTCACTTTTTAAGCGAAAACTGGCCATTAAAGATTCTGGAAGCCTAATTCCGGGGCATGGGGGTTTCCTGGATCGGTTTGATGGACTGCTCTTCGCGCTTCCGTTCGTGACGGCCTATTTGATGGTCATCACATAAAGCCATAAATAACATGCGATTGATAAGGTGGTTTGCCTTAAAATTTGCTTAATTTTGGCCGAGTTTTTAAAAAGATATTTCTCTCTATGGGTTACATTGAACCGGCTCCGATTAAGGACAAGGCTAATCCTTTCGAGTCAATGATGTCCAGGTTTAACATTGCTGCAGAAGCATTGGGACTGGACGAGCAAGTATATAACGTGCTCAAATCCCCTTCAAAACAAGTTTCAGTTTCACTTCCCATTACGATGGACAATGGATCTATTCGCGTTTTCGAAGGACACCGAGTAATTCATTCCAACATTCTTGGCCCTTCCAAAGGGGGGATAAGATATGCAATGGACGTTCATTTAGACGAGGTTAAAGCCTTGGCCGCTTGGATGACCTGGAAATGTGCGGTAGTAGATATTCCCTACGGTGGAGCAAAAGGAGGAATTAAGTGCAATCCGCGCGAAATGTCGGCTGGTGAAATCGAAAGATTGACCCGCGCCTACACCAATGCCATGCTCGATGTATTTGGGCCAGACCGTGATATTCCTGCCCCCGACATGGGTACAGGACCAAGAGAAATGGCTTGGTTGATGGATGAATATTCTCGAGCACACGGTATGACTGTGAATGCAGTAGTCACTGGAAAACCTTTGGTACTTGGTGGTTCTTTAGGTAGAACAGAAGCCACAGGCCGAGGAGTAATGGTGTCTGCGTTGGCAGCCATGGAAAAACTGATGATCAACCCTTACCACGCTACAGTAGCCGTTCAAGGGTTTGGTAATGTTGGTTCTTTTGCCGCTCTTCTTTTAGAAGAAAGAGGTTGTACCATCGTGGCCATAAGCGATATTTCTGGAGCTTATTACAACGAAAAAGGAATCAATATCAAAGAAGCGATTGCTTACAGAGATGGCAATAAAGGTACGCTTGAAGGTTTTGCTGGAGCAGACCTGATGGACAATGCAGGAGAGTTACTGTTGTTGGAAGTGGATGTACTTGTGCCTGCCGCTGTAGAGGACGTAATTCACTCTGGCAATGTTGAAAAAATAAAGGCAAAACTTATTGTTGAAGGTGCCAATGGTCCAACTTCTGCTGAAGCCGACAAGGTGATCAATGAAAAAGGCATTTTGGTTGTTCCAGATATTTTGGCAAATGCCGGTGGGGTTACTGTTTCTTATTTCGAATGGGTTCAAAACCGCTTAGGATATAAATGGACACGCGAAAGAGTGAACAGAAGATCTGACAGGATTATGAAAGATGCATTCGACAAAGTGTATGAAACATCACAAAAATACAATGTACCTTTGCGCATAGCTGCGTATATCGTTGCTATAGACAAGGTTGCATCCACCTATCAATACCGTGGCGGATATTAATAAGATTATTATTTGATGACGATTCATAAAGAAGGAAGAGCACTGTTAATAGTGCTCTTTTCCATATTATCATTACTGAACGCAGGGCTTTACTTTTTACTCCATGTTTCCTCGCCTTGGCTCATTATAAGTGGTTCAATCAGTTTGATCCTCTTTTTGTTCTCACTTCAATTTTTCAGAAATCCAAGTCGAAAAATTGAGATCAATGACAAGCACATTATTTGTCCGGCAGATGGAAAAGTAGTGGTGATTGAAAAAACCACAGAGGACGAATACTTTAAGGGAAAGGAAAGAATTCAAGTTTCGATTTTCATGTCGCCACTCAATGTGCATGTCAACAGAAACCCCGTCACTGGTTTGATCAAATATTACAAATATCACGAAGGCAAATACTTGGTGGCTTGGCATCCAAAGTCAAGCACCGAGAATGAACGCACAACCATTGTATACCAAATCCATAAAGGAGTAGAGATTTTGGTGCGCCAAATTGCTGGTGCTGCTGCTCGTAGAATTAAGTGCTATGTAAAAGAAAACCAGTCCGTGATCCAAGGCAAGGAATTCGGATTTATCAAATTTGGCTCTCGAGTAGATCTATTTCTCCCTTTAGATGCGGTGATTAAGGTAGAAATTGGACAAATCACTAAAGGTGGACAAACTGTAATTGCTGAGTTGGCTTAAAGCAAACCTTCTATAACTCTCATCAAACGCTCCAGTGCTTCGGCATCCGTTGCGTCAAAATCATTGAGCTGATCAGAGTCTACATCGAGAATCAATGCCACTTCACCGTGCTTAAAGGCAGGAAGCACAATTTCGGATTTCGAATCCGAGCTACAAGCGATATGGCCTGGAAATTCATCTACATTAGGCACTACAATAGTCTCACCTTTAGCCCATGTGGTGCCACAAACTCCTTTTCCTTTTCTGATTCGGGTACAGGCAATTGGCCCTTGAAATGGCCCTAAAACCAATTCATCTCCTTTTACTAAATAGAATCCAACCCAAAAGAAGCCCATTCCATATTTTAATGCCGCGGCAATGTTGGCAAGGTTGGCTGTCAAATCAGGTTCACCCGTAACCAATGCTTCGATCTGAGGAATCAAAGCCTCATATTTTTCTTTTTTGCTTAAACCTTCTGCTATATTCAGTTCTTCTGCCATGTTGCTCTTTTCGGTGGTTCGTTAACCTTAACTTATATGGAATTTGTTCCTTGGTTGGAATAAATTCTTAAAACATCTTCTTTTAACTGAATTTGAGAGGTTTGAGGCATCTTAATTTTCGGTGCTGAAATACCTTCTCCAAAAGTAGTTTCACTTTCAAAAACTCTCGCTTCGTCCCAAAGCCCTAAGTCCAAAAAGGAATTTAACAATTGACTTCCCCCTTCTACAAACAAAGACTGGATCTTGCGCTCATGCAAATCAGATGACAGAGATTGCAAAAATTGGTTTTCTGGAAGCTTCACAAAACTCAAATTCTCGCGCTCTTCCTTTCGCTGCGTATTATAGATGATTGTTGGTATTGACCCATCAAAAAGATGCAGCGAATGAGGCAATCGTAAAGCCTTATCTATCACCAATCGCATAGGGGATTTTCCAGCCCAGTCGCGCACATTGAGTTGAGGATTGTCATATTGTGCGGTATTTGTGCCCACGAGAATCGCGTCCTCCTCAGCTCTCCATTGATGCACCATGATTCTAGATTGCTCACTGCTGATCCATTTGCTGTCGAAATTCTTTCGGGCCACAAAACCATCAGCAGTTTGCGCCCATTTCAGAATGATATAAGGCCTTTGCTTTTCAATCATAGTGAAAAAGCGAACATTCAAATCTCTGGCTTCTTTCTCAAGCACTCCAGTAGTGACTTCAATCCCAACATTTTTCAGCTTCTCTATCCCTTTGCCACCTACCAGAGGATTAGAGTCCACCGCAGCAATTACTACTCGCTTAACTCCTTTTGCAACGAGTAGATCAGCACAGGGAGGTGTTTTGCCATGGTGGGCGCAAGGTTCCAGGCTCACGTAGCAAGTGCTTTCAGTCAATAAATCAGGATTTTGAACAGCATTAATGGCATTAACTTCGGCATGCGGCCCACCGTATTGCTGGTGATAACCTTCGCCTATGATTTTATCATCATGCACAATGACACAGCCGACCATAGGATTTGGACTCACCTTTCCCCTGCCCTGCTCCGCCAATTGAAGGGCACGTTCCATGTATTTTAAATCCATTTCCTGATTCACCCGCGCAAGTTAATGAATGCCGAAAACTTATTGATTACAAGACCTGTCAGGTTTACCGATTTTTGGTAAGCCTATTTACAATCGAATTGCAATTCAATACATTTGTGCATGCCCAGCATCCAGCCCAAAACACTTCAAACTCAACTTATTGAAAAATTAAAGAACACTTATGGCGAGCGCGAAGCTTCCAACTTGAGTCATCTGCTGCTCGATCATTTTTGCAGCCTCAATCGAATGGCCATTGCTTTGGACAATCCAGCAGAAATAACCTCCACTCAACTAGAAGCCTTAGAAAAGGCCATTGAACAACTGCTGGCCCATCTGCCTATTCAGCATATTATTGGTGAAGTTGAATTTTATGGTTGCCGAATTAAAACAGATGGCAGGGCATTGATCCCGAGGCCTGAAACCGAAGAATTGGTCGACTGGATTTGCCAGGAGAATGAACTGGATGCACCCAACATTTTAGACATCGGTACTGGCACTGGCTGCATTCCTATTGCGCTGAAAAGAGCAATTCCCGAGGCCAAAGTAAATGCAGTGGATATTTCCAGAGAGGCCTTGGCCTTGGCAAAAGAAAACGCGCAGGCCAATCATGTTACAATCGACTTTGCGCAATTGGATGTGCTCAAAGACGTAATTCCATTTCAACAATTAGATATCATTGTCAGCAATCCCCCCTACATTCCTATCCAGGAAAAGGAAAGTATGGACAGCAATGTGGTTGATTTCGAACCCAATTTGGCCCTTTTTGTCTCAGATGAAGACCCATTGATTTTTTATCGGGTTATCGCTGAGCAGGCCATCCAAATTCTCAATCTTGGCGGTATTCTTTATTTCGAAATACACGAAAACTTCGGACAAATGCTCGTTACTTTGATGGAAGAAATCGGCTTCACCAACGTAACGCTTAAACAAGATTTACAAGGCAAAGACCGGATGATTCAAGCCCAAAAATATTACAAATGAAGAAATTGATTTTGCTCCATGGTGCCCTAGGTGACGCTACCCTTTTCCAACCTTTGGAAGAAGTACTCAAAAAGGATTTCAAATGTTATTCGTTCAATTTTTCGGGGCATGGTAAAAAGCCATTTAATGAAGAAGGCTTTGCAATCGAGGTTTTTGCAGATGAATTGAAGGCATTTATCAATGCCAATAAACTTAAGGGAGCCGATGTTTTCGGTTATAGCATGGGTGGCTATGTAGCACTTTATTTGGCCAGCTTGAAGCCCGATTTGATGGGCAAAATCACTACGCTAGGGACAAAATTCAGTTGGACACCCGAAAGTGCAGAGCATGAAGTTGAGAAGTTAAACCCAGAATTGATTGCTGAGAAAGTACCCGCTTATGCCCAATCGCTAGCCGATCGACACGGCAAAAAGGAATGGAAGAATGTGGTTTGGCAAACGGCCGGCATGATGATGGAACTTGGAGATGAGCCTATTCTGACTCCAGGGGTATTGGCTACCATTTCAAACAAAGTCATCATTCTCTTGGGCGAAGATGACAATATGGTCAGCAAAGAAGAATCAGAAGCCACCGCCAAAGCCCTTCAGCATGGAAGTTTCAAAGTGATTGCCAATACCCCACACCCTATTGAGAGAATCAGTCCAAGTCAAATTGCCAGGGAGTTGTAAATAATTTGAAATGAAAATTAGTTGGAACGATTTAACAGTAGACTTCAGTCATATCAATCCTGATAAACTACTTCAAGATTGGGTTTGGCTGATTGGCGAAGGTAAAAAGCCAATATTAGTATCAAGTATTGGGGATCTATTCCTTACAGATAAAAGTGGTAAATGCTTTTGGTTAAATGCCGGTGAGGGAATCTTAGAAGAGGTAGCTGAAAGTCTTGAGGAATTCGAAATTAAGCTTAAAGACAACAAATATGTTAACGAATGGTTTTTGATCGCGCTTGTGAAAATCTTCAAAGAAAAAGGTTTTGAATTAACAGATAGATGTCTTTATAGCTTTAAAAAACTTCCTGTATTAGGAGGAGAATACGAACCTGAAAATTTTGAGATTACAGATATCGAAGTTCATTTTAGTCTTTCTGGACAAATTAATCAGAAAATTAAAGACCTGCCGGAAGGAACAAATATCAACTCAATAACTATTAAATAATCCTTAAAGCGGTCCGACCGCTCCAACACAAATTTACTTGTTCAGAATAGCTAATAGCGGTCTGACCGTGAGGCAACCGAGCGTGTCAAAAAATTATTCTACTATTTTTATAGAAGTATTACTATATATTTAGTTTTTCTACTATACTTGTAGTATGAAAGAACTGACTAAGGCGGAAGAACGCATCATGCAATTGCTTTGGCAACTCGAAAAAGCCTTTACCCGCGATATTTTAGACCAATTTGAAAGTGATCCTCCCAGCTACACCACCGTGGCCACCGTACTTACAGTACTAGAGCAAAAGGGATTTATTGATCACGAAAAATTGGGGAATAGCAAAAGATACTTCCCAATCGTTTCCAAAGAGGCCTATAGCGAATTTGCTTTAGGCAACATTGTCGGAAAGTACTTCGAAGGCTCGCTGAGCAAGCTCGTCTCATTTTTTACTCAAAAGCAGGACATTGACTTGAAGGAGTTGAATGAGATCATTGACGTGATTGAAAAAACTAAAGAGCAGAAATAATGTGGAATCCTCTTTTCATATGGAGTCTTAAAGCGGGTTTGATCCTTAGCTTTTTGTTCGCAGCCTATTATTGGCTCTTCAGAAATAATACCCAATTTCAATTGAAGCGAGTACTACAAATGGTAATGCTCTTGGCTGCCATAAACTTCCCTTTGATTAAGATTTCAGTCTCGAACACTACAATTCCAACGGTTTATGCTTTTCAACAACTCGATAATTCTTTGGCGAAGGAAAACCCAGTACCGACTTCAACAGAAGCATTGTTGCCTGCATCTGAAATAGAAATCCCTGTCTCTGAATTTTCTACAGTGGACATTATTTGGTGGGTCTATTTGGCAGGGGTTTGTTTAAGTGCTCTGATTATCCTTATAGAGCTGGCAAAATTGAGCTACCTACGCTTCAAAGGAAGTCGCAAGTTGAATTTGGGTGAAAATGTAATTGGCCATCCTTCAGTTAAATATCCCTTTTCATTTATGAAATGGATCTTCGTTCCCACCGATTCAGATTACAGCGAAGATGATTGGCGCATCGTTCTAGCCCACGAAAATCTTCATCTGCAACAAAAACACACATTGGACATTCTGTTTGCTTCCTTAGCGCAATGCATGCTTTGGTATCACCCAGCAGTATACTTGATCCAAAAAAGTATGAAGGCCAACCACGAGGCTTTGGCAGATGCTGCGGTACTGGCTTCAACGCCTTACAATCAATATTCAAAGACTTTGCTCGCGCTCAGTTTAAGGACAAACACCTTGACGCTAAGCCATTCCTTCTCTCTTATTTCTTCACTCTCTAAAAGACTTAAGCTTATGAAAATTCAAAAAACATCAAACCAGAAAACCTTGGTTGCGGCTATTATTCTTTCTGGAGTGATTAGTCTCGTTGCTTTTGAATCCATGGTTTATGGGCAAGTAGATTCGCGAGACAAAAAAGATAATTCGTCTGACTTAATACTGGATGAAAGTATGAGAATCCTCACGAAAGTGCCAATTAGGACAGATTCCACAAAAGACATTGAGGGGGAATCATCAATTCTTAAATCCATAAAATTAATGGTATTTGTTGACATATGGCCTAGTTATACAAACCTCGTTGAGAAACTCATGGCCACATATTACTCAGATCATCCAAAAGAAAAACGCACATTCGTCATTGACCTTGAATCAGAACGTAAAGTCCGATATGGCCAAAATGAAAAACTAGAATTCATCAAAGAGTTAAATCCCACGGAATTGGAGCAGCTCTATACTGAATCAAAAAATTATTTAGATAAACTAAATTATCCAAATAGAACCACTATTCGGATTGCCGATAAAGAGGAGTTTGCACGTCAAAAATATCTAATTATCACTTCATATAAGTTGTTAGCCACCAGTGACCTAAAATTTAAATATAACCAAATATTTCAGCCAGATGATGTAGATGTTAAACCTGAGCCTAATGGTGGAATCGAGATATTCATTAACAACATTGCCCTAAATACGAAGCGAGATGATTCTCTAAACGAAAAGGATATTCCAGAAAAAATAGAATTCGAGTTTATAGTAAATAGAGAAGGGAATATTACTCAACTCAATCTTATCTCTAAAATAAAAGGAAACAGAGAAACACAAGAAAAACTCTATAGCCTAATGGGTGAAATTAACAGAAATATTCTAGAAACTTCTACCAAATATGGATGGAAGCCTGCCATAAAAGAAGGTGCAAACGTAGGTTCCATTTACAGAATTTCCATCCCTAAATCGCTCCTTTAATTTAATTGATTATGAAAACTGAAATCTTGATCTGGAGTCTTAAAGCGGGTTTAATCCTTAGCTTTTTGTTCGCAGCCTATTATTTGCTCTTCAGGAATAATACTCAATTTCAGTTGAAGCGAATGCTGCAAATGGTGATGCTCGTGGCGGCTATAAGCTTCCCTTTGATTAAGATTTCCGTCTCAAACGATACAATTCCAACAGTTTATGCTTTTCAGCAACTCGACAATTCCTTGACGAGCGAAAACCCAGTGCTGAATCCATCAGTGGAGTTAGCACCTACATCACAAGTAGAAATTCCTAACTCAAATTTTTCTACAGCAGACATTATTTGGTGGGTCTATTTGGCTGGGGTTGGCTTAAGTGCGCTGATTATCCTTATCGAGCTGGCAAAATTGGGCCACTTGCGCTTCAAAGGAAATCGAGAGTTGCACCTGGGTGAAAATGTAATTGGCCATCCTTCAGTTAAATATCCCTTTTCATTTATGAAATGGATCTTCGTTCCGACCGATTCAGATTACAGCGAAGATGATTGGCGCATCGTTCTAGCTCACGAAAATCTTCATCTGCAACAAAAACATACGCTGGACATTCTGTTTGCTTCCTTAGCGCAATGCATGCTTTGGTATCACCCAGCAGTATACTTGATCCAAAAAAGCATGAAGTCGAACCACGAGGCTTTGGCAGATGCTGCGGTACTGGCATCAACGCCTTACAATCAATATTCAAAGACTTTGCTCGCCCTCAGTTTAAGGACAAACACCTTAACGCTAAGCCACTCATTCTCTCTTATTTCTTCACTTTCTAAAAGACTTAAGCTTATGAAATTACCAAAATCAAAACTTCGCAAGACCATTCTCTCAATAAGTCTACTATCCTTTGCTGGTGCATTCGTCTTTATCTCTACCTCTTTAAAATCACAAGATACCCGTGAGGCAAAAAGGCTTGAATTAATAGAACTCATGACCTCATGGCCTGTGACTATGGCTAACAATAGATTGATAGCTAAATATGAAAAGATAAGGGACGTTTTAATCCAAGAAAACCCTGGTTCAAAAATCGTATTTACCTACCTAAAGGACTTTGGCGATGTTTTAGAATATACAGAATCCTTTCGTCCAGGACAGGAGACGCTATTTTACAATGAACTCTTAAAGGAAGAAAAGGAAGAGTTATATCATTTAGCAATTCAAGATACTACTTCGGATAAGTCAAGATCTATTTTATTCGCTGCAGATAAAGCAACACAATATCGGTTTAAAATTCATGAACTGTCGGAAGGTATAAAAGCATCAATTCTTAATAGTGCTAACTATATACTCTTCTGTAAGAGTACCTATACTGATACAACTAGCTTTATTAGCGATATCTATGATATAAATGAAGTTGATGTTGCGCCTACCCCAGTAGGAGGATTAGAAAATTTAGCAAAGTCAATTGCTCTTGATATTGACTTACCCAAAAACATCTCTAAAAAAGACCTTCCAAAATCAATCGACTTCGAGTTTGTAGTCGAAGGAGGCAATTCCATTTCTCATATAAAGCTTCTGACTGAGGTTGCTGGAAATGAAAAAAGGCAGGACGAAGTCTATAAGTTCTTTGGCATGGTTCATAACGAGATGCGAGACAAAATAGGAAGTCTTTATCCTTGGAAAAGAGGAATAAAAGATGGCAACCAAGTAAGAGTCAAAATGCAAATCAGTATTCCGACTAAATACATGTAAAATATAGTCCTAGTTTATATGCTTTACACAGGATTCAGCCAGCCTTTGGGTTGGCTGTTTCTATTGATAGATATCGGTAGCAACGGCTTCCACTAACCAGAAAGGCTTTTGATTGGTAAGCAGTTTGATCTTACCTGTAATCTCGGCAGTCAGTTCGATTGGTTCGAGTAACATTTCATCATCCCAATCTCCATAAAAACCTTCGGATTTAAAAAAGGTATTAGAGGCTATGGGGTGAATCCCAAAATGATGACCGACCATTACCCATTTCTCAAAATGTCCTGTTTTTACGAAAGTCCATTTTTGGTGTAGGGCAAATACCAAACTGTCAATCTGCTTCGAGAAATCACGTACAGTATCGAAAACCGAAGAATTGTAAATGTCCGCCATGACATTTACCGCAGGGTAATGGTTGTCGAGCAGAAAAATATAAGCGCAGGCCAATAAGTCAGTATCATCGAAACCTAAAAGTTGCACTGGGCTTTGGTCGACTAGTTTGGGTTTTAACTCCTGCAAATCATGCACATTGGCGACCACCACATCTACTTTGATGCCCCATTTCAACACTTCATCCAAAGCCTTTTGGGTAACAATCACCGTTGGACTCCATTCAAGCAACTGATCTACTTCTTCTAAAGTCAGGGCCTGAGGATCGTCAATGAGCAGGGCGGGCTCTTGCTCGTCACGGACAATATGATGT
>PCUU01000091.1 GCA_002786855.1 Cytophagales bacterium CG12_big_fil_rev_8_21_14_0_65_40_12 | reverse complement strand
AGAATTGGTAATCAATCTCAACCATAGCTTTTTTGAAGGGGACATTCCTGATTTCTGAACTTAGGCGCATGGGTAGGCCAGTGATTGGGCTTTTCATTTGGATTTAATACTAATGTCTAATAAAAGTTTATTGTCGAGAAACGTTGTTTTCATCTTGATTAATGTGTTGTTTCTGAAGAACTAATTCACTGGAATCCACAACTGCAATCAACTTGATGTCTAAAACAGATTCAAGTTTGGCGATGGTCGAAATCTTGAAGTCGTTTTGGCCATTTAAGTATTTCGAGACCTGTTGTCTGCTTACTCCTAATTTTGTTGCTAGCATGGTTTGGTTCCAATCTTTACTCTCTAAAGCGTTTAGAATTTCAAGACTGATTTCAAATGACATATTTAACCAACCCTCATTGGCGGTATGATATTCAATTTTTTCGTGAAAAGTAGACTTTTTCATTTGTGCCAAAATTACAATGAATAAAGTCTTATGTCAATCTGTGGGTTGACAATTTTGTTCAATGGACGTAGGTGTTTCTTTATTCTTCATTGCTCACTGTTATCTCTTCTGCTTCTTCAAGTGCTCGTTTAACGTTTTCCTTTTTGTCTTATAGATTGGTTTGAGTTTTCCTTATTCGAAGGCACCAAAACTCAACTTGAACAATATAAGCGAATGGATTTATAATTGACTTATGTTAGTAAGCGAATTATATCATCTCAGGGTGGATCGTGGTTGAGCGGTGTGGTTTACTTTTCACTCTGAACGGAGCAAAAGGGAAGTAATAGATTTACTTTGAAGATTTGGCTTCCAAAGAGAGAGATGAGGTGCTACTGATAATTGCTAGAGAAGAAAACGCCAGCTTTTGTGCCAGTCCATAGTTGACTGGCACAAAGTGCTGCAATGGTTGTGCCATTATTAAGCTATACCATTGATGCTCACGCTCAAACCAATGGCAAAGGCTGTGGCAAATACCGGGTGGCTTAAACCATCTAGGTCTTTGTTAAACTCTGTCCAGGTATCACTAGCCGATGGAAAGGATTGTCGTACCAGGTTGTTGCTGGACACCAGCCAACTACTTGGTGATGAAGATAGTTGCACGCCACCTCCAATTATTTTAAGACCATTATCAAGCTGCTGCGACATGTTTCCATGTGCCATTGCCTGTGCTGTTGTGCTTGACAACATGACAGAATTTATCGATAAATAATCTGACTTTATACCAATGGCATAACCTAACAATTCCACGCCAGAGGCAGGCGCCATATAATCCGTTACACTTGCATTCCATGCAATCCACTGTCCGTTGATTTGATATGGGCAGTTGGCCGTGATGTATTTAGGAAAAACTCCAGCGACAATTATTGTTTGGCAACCACCACCAGTAAGCGTAAAACCTGGCACTCGTGGCCAATTGGGACTATTGGCAGTGTCTGTACCTGACTTGGGATTACTGCCACCGTCTCTACTTACAAATACATTGAGGTAGCCTCCTGGATCGAAAATGGCTATAGCGTAAACTGTCAAGTTATTGTCCGTTAAGGCATCAGATATACAGTCATGGCTAGTTGCTCTCCATCCATTGATTGAAAGTAATCCTTGGCTATTGGTGCTAGTGGTAGGATAACAGGCGGTTAAAAAACTGTTGGCATTAGGCAAGTTACCAACTGATGCTCCACCAGAAACAATTTTATATGGATTATCACATGTTACGGTTGCGTCTACCGATGTGCCAGCTACTAACGGTGTCTCAGAAGTCAAAATAGTCGGGTTCTCAAGACTGAACTTAAGGAGATATAGGTCGGTGTATCGTTTTAAATTTGTAGCAGCTATTGTAAGTCCGTTTTGAGTGGCGAGCTCCGCCATATCTATGGCTTCATAGATACCCGAGATGGTGCTGGTAGAACAACTTTTTGCCCAATCACTAATGTTTGGGGAAGATTTTAAGTCTATTTGACTTGCTAGATCTGGGTTGCCTCCGTAAAATTTAGCTTCTTGATTCAAATTGCTTATCGATCCACTGGTATAAAGGTCATAAGCTGCAGTGGCTGCCGCACTAACCGAATTGATTGCCTGATACTTACCAGTTACTTTAACACTGATAGATGTTTTGTCGCTATAAGTTGATGTGTCTGCAGCGATTGACATTGAAAAAGCGCCACCAACGTTCCATCCTGTGGCGACATGTGTGCCATAGCTTTCTATAAAGTCTTTTGCTTTTTGAAGTGAATCAATGTTCGTCATTGCTTCTTGAAATGCTGCAATAAAATTGCCAATGGATATGGAGGTTGCATTTGTGATATGAACCGCTCCACGGTCAATTGTGCCAAAGTAATTGGCAGAAAAAGCAGTAGCTAAATTATACTCATCTGTATTTATGTTGGTTTGAACTGAACCACTATAGAATCCGTAACTTCCGCTGAGACCAAAAGAGGCCGCTATTTTCTCGTTGCTTTCCCTTTTCGAACTGGTTTCTGTGTAGGTTGATGTGTCTGAACCAGAAGGATCCATTGTTACTTTAGAATCAATATTATTCTTGAAATCTTCTGACCTAAAATCACTCAGATATTCTGTAATGTTACTTAATTTATCGAATGTGCCATTTTCGAAAATGTTGAATGTTTGTAGCACAAAATCCGCAGGTGTTAAGGGTGCAGGTTCGTTGACTATTCCATTTGTGTTTTGATCTGACATGTTTATTGTATTTTGGTTGAACGTAATTGTTTTAAATCTACAATTTGAAGCAGATCTTTCAAAGGTGATCTTGAATCTTGATAGACAATTTTTCAGAAAGTATTCTTGCCTGAGATTAAAACCTAATTAATTACTTCCCAATACAAAATTTACTGAAAATATTCGCTAATAAATCGTCTGTTGTGATCTGCCCTGTGATCTCCCCGAGGTAATGAAGCGCTTGGCGAATGTCCATGGCCACAAAGTCGTTAGTCACTTGGTTGTCAATGCCTTCGATGACGGCAGTTAAAGCGTTTTTGGTTTGAAGAAGCGAGTCGTAATGACGGATATTGGTCACAACAGTATCGCCTTTTTTGAATTTGTCAAGGTTGACGAGTTCTAGGATGCGTTCTTTGAGCTTTTCTACTTGTTCAGGGTCTTTAGCCGAAAGAAAAAGCATATCAGCATGTTGACCTTGAAGCGTTTCAATAAAAGCAGGGTCAGCTTTGTCGAGTTTATTGGCCAACTTTAAAAAAGGTACGCCAGCATTTTCCAGAATATTGATTTCTTTGTTTACTTCCACAATAGATGTATCTGCCAAATCGAAAAGATAGATGATCAGGGAGGCCGTTTTCATTTTGGCATGGGTGCGTTCTACGCCCATGGCTTCGATGACATCGGTGGTTTCTCTTAAACCAGCCGTATCGATAAAGCGGAAAGCAATGCCGCCAATGATGATTTCATCTTCTATAAAGTCGCGCGTGGTGCCCGCAATGTCAGACACGATGGCTTTTTCCTCATTGAGCAAGGCATTCAATAGGGTAGACTTGCCCGCATTGGGTTTGCCCGCAATCACGGTAGGCACACCGTTCTTGATCACATTGCCTAAATCAAAACTTTGGATCAGCGCATTCACCACCTTCAAAAGTCGATTGACTAAATTCTTCAAGTCATCTCGGCTGGCAAATTCCACATCTTCTTCGCCAAAATCGAGTTCGAGTTCAATCATGGAAGCAAAGTGGATCAGTTCTTCGCGCAGCTTTCTAATTTCATCAGAAAAGCCTCCTCGCATTTGGTTGAGTGCTGTTTGGTGTGCCGCTTCTGAATCGGCATTGATCAAATCGGCCACAGCTTCGGCTTGCGCCAAATCAAATTGGCCGTGCATAAAGGCTCGTTTGGTAAACTCACCAGGTTTGGCTGGGCGAGCGCCTTTGCGAATTAAAAGCTGTATAATCTGACGGATAATGTAGCTCGATCCATGGCAAGAAATTTCTACGACATTCTCTTTGGTAAAGGACTTTGGGGCGATAAAAAGGGAGATTAGTACCTCATCGAGGATTTTATCCCCGTCACGGATTGTGCCAAAATGAATCGTATGAGAAGCCTGCTTCGACAAGTCTTTTCCCTTAAAAACCGTATTGGTGATGTTGATGGCCTCTTTTCCAGAAAGCCTGATGACCCCAATGGCACCTACGCCTTGAGGTGTGGCCAAAGCAATTATGGTATCTTCGTTTTGAGCAAATGCCTGCATAGTGTTCAAAGGTACAGCTTAGAGTTTATAAGTTTAAAGGGCAAGCCACTAATTCGGTTTTGATCTCTGTCAATTAGCGTTCATCCTCTTTAGAATTCGACAAAATTTGACATCAATAATAGATTAGCTGATCACAGAGGCTTCGGTCAGTTGCTTCTTATTCCTAAATTTCTTTGTTATCAGACCTTGGCTGGGTGAAAAAAGAAAGGCTATTGCGAAGAGTATACCAGATACAGTTACTATTGCTCCAGCGATTGAGCCGTCTAATGCCACCGCCAAATAATAGCCAAATACACTAATGATAAAGGCGATAACGATGGTAATCCAAATCATCTGCTTGAATTTATCGGTAAGCAGGTAAGCTGTTGCGGGTGGTGCTACCATAAGGGCTACCACTAAAATTGCACCTACAGAATCAAACGAGGCGACAGTTGTCATTGAAACTGCACCCATCAAAAGGTAATTCCATAGGCTTACCGAGATCCCTACGGTAGCAGCAAAAGCGGGATCGAAAGTGGTGAGGTAGAGCTGCTTGAACCCAGCCCTTACAAAAAGTACATTCATGATAAGAATTAAAGAGGCAATCCATAAAGCCCTGGGACCGAAGTTTTGACCACCTTCTGTAATCCATAAATCAATGGGAACATAGGCGATTTCGCCATAAAGAACACAATCTTGGTCTAAATCCACCTGACCAGCAAAAACTGAGATCAGAATAATGCCCAATGCAAATAGCCAAGTGAACGTAACGCCAATGGCAGCATCGGTTTGTAGCCTTGCTTTTTTATGAAAGAACTCGATTAAGAAAGTAGTGAAAATACCCAAAAGACCAGCTCCCAAAATCATCCAAACGGAATCCCTGGAGCCAGATATGAGGAAAGCCAGTACAATTCCGGGCAATACGGCATGGGAAATCGCATCGCCTACCATTGCCATTTTTCTCAAAATTAAGAAACAACCCAAAATCCCGCAGGAAATGGCAATTAGGGTAGAAGTCATTATGATGTAAATCGCGTCCATTTTATTTCTTTAATTTTTATCCCTTTCGATAGATTGTCGATAGTCTATAATCTAACCTCTATCATCTACCATCTACCATCTATCATCTAACCTCAGTAAGGAATCTTCTCTTTATGTGGATCCATTTCGGGGTATTCCAGCATGCGTTCCAATTCAGCTTCTAATTCGGGTGTAATAATGTGCTCGATGGTTTCGGCATCTTCATGCACATGGTCAGAGGCAATCTTTACATACGTAGACAGATAGAGCTCCCATAATCTATGCAGTTTTACTACTCTTTGGCCCTTTTGCTTGCCCACTTGTGTAAACTGCCATTCACCATTGGTCCTGGCCAGGTATCCCTCGCGTTTTAAGCGCGCGAGGGCAGCTTTAAGTCTTTTTCTGGGAAAGTACCGCTTGTCTATGATTTCGTCTATTTTACGGCCTTTAAACATGTCGGCATCTTCCTCACCCAAATGATAAAGCGACTTCAAAAGGTTTTCGTCCATGATCATGACCTGAAGTTTTCTTTGTGTGAAGTATCGCGAAATAATACCGCGTTTGGGTGCAAAGAAAAAAGAGGTCAAGGCAATGGCAGAAATGATCATTACAATCCATGGCCCAGTGGGCATGGCAGGGGCGACATAGCTGACATAAGCGCCTGATAAACCCGAGAGCGATCCCATAATGGCTGCAATGATGGTCATGTGCTTTACGTCATTGGTCCAAAACCTCGCTGCCGCTGCTGGAGTAATAAGCATCGCTGCCATCAAAACTACACCCACTGCTTGAATGCCAGTGACCACAGCAAGAACAGTTAAAGTGGTCAACAATAAATCAATAGCCCTAACGGGTAAACCTAAAGCTTTAGCATAATTAGAGTCGAAAGCGATGATTTTTAGTTCTTTGAAAAACAAAGTGACAGTTATAATTAAAACAACGGCTACAATGCTAAAGGTGATCAAATCTTTACCCACCAAGGCGGCTGCTTTTCCGAAAAGGAAAGAATCTAATCCCGTTTGAGCAGCATTGCCACTATGTTGAATGTTAGTGAGCATTAAAATGCCGATACCAAAGAACACAGAGAGTACCAAAGCAATGGCAGAGTCTTCTTTAATTTTAGAACGTTGTGTAATGAGGTCGATGATCAATAGCGAAATCCAACCGGTGATAAATGCACCAATGATGAGAATAATGGGGTTTTTTGTACCCGAAAGGATGAATGCCAAACAAATCCCTGGCAAGACAGAATGTGCAACTGCATCGCCAACCAAGGCTTTCTTTTTTAGAAAAGTAAATGTGCCAACCACGGCAGATGAAGCCGTGAGCAACATTGCACCCACTGCAACACTCACGATGCTGGCGTCTTGAAATGAAAAGAACTCAAAGAAGGTGTCCATATCAGTACTTTTCTCTGCTTGGGATTTGACGTTTCCTAACCAATTCACCCACCTCGGCCAAAACGGTCAGTTTACCTCCATAAGTCTCTTGGAGCATTTCATTGGTAAATACCTTATCGATTGGGCCTGAGGCGACTAAGCGCATATTCAGCAAAATGATCCAGTCAAAAAATTCGGCTGCGGATTGTAAGTCATGATGCACTACAATAACAGTTTTGCCTTGGGCTGTCATTTCTTGCATAATGCCCAAAATGGCCGATTCCGTAGCCGCATCAACCCCTGCAAAAGGTTCATCCATAAAGTAGAGATCAGCTTCTTGGGCCAAAGCCCGTGCTAAAAACACCCTTTGTTGTTGACCTCCAGATAGTTGCGAAATCTGTCTTCCAGTATAGTCTTCCATTCCCACTTTGCGAAGGCAATTCATGGCCATTTCTTTATCGGCCTTTCTAGGGCGGGAGAGAAGACCGAGTTTGGCATAACGCCCCATCAGCACTACGTCTAGTACAGAGGTAGGAAAATCCCAGTCTACCGATTCGCGCTGAGGAACATAACTTACCTTGTGCCTCACCTTGTCCAATGATTCACCAAACATTTTTACATAACCAGAACCCAGCGGAAGTAAGCCCATAGCCGCCTTGATCAAAGTAGATTTTCCGGCACCGTTTGGTCCAATGATACCAATCAAAGCACCTTTAGGTAAAGTCATGTCGATATTCCAAAGCACTGGTTTCTTGTGATAAGAGACTGTCAGGTCATGAAATTCAACTGCTGGATCTTTCGCTTCTATCTTCATTTTTTTAGTTAATGATTAATCGTTAATTGCAATGAGGCTGTCATGATGACTCTCATTTAAGTGCTTTAACAATGGTATTCACATTTGCCTTTACCATTCCAATGTAAGTGCCTTCTGCTGAGCCTTCTGCACCCATGGCATCGGAGTAAAGTTTTCCTCCGATCACTACGTTATGGCCTTTTTGCTGGCAACCTTCAATAATGGCGTTGATGTTCTTTTCAGAAACCGATGTTTCAACGAAAACAGCCTTAATCTTTCTGTCAACAATAAAATTCACCAAATCCACACGGTCTTTTAAACCGAATTCAGATAAGGTAGATATTCCTTGCAAGCCTTTAACTTCAATAGAATAGGCCCTGCCGAAGTAGTTAAAGGCATCATGTGCTGTGATTAATATTCTTTGTGATTCGGGAATGGTGGCAATTTCCTCTCTCACCCAACCATGAAGGTCATTCAGTGATTGAATGTAGTCTTCTGCGTTTTTTGCATAGAAAGCTTCATTTTCAGGATTGGTTTCGATCAAAGTAGCTAAAACCTGATTTACGGTTGAAGCCCAAATGCTAACATCGAACCAAATATGCGGATCATGAGCGCCAGCATAAATAGGATCCGTTAAAAGCACTGTTGAGTCCAATTGCCTTGAAATTGGGACTACAGTTTTAATTCTTTCGAGTTTTTCAAACACCTCACCCATTTTACCTTCCAAATGAAGACCATTGTAAAATATGATGTCAGCTTTTTGAAGCCTGCTTAAGTCGCCCTGAGTGGCCTTATACAGGTGCGGGTCAACGCCTGGTCCCATCAATGCGGTTACTTGAACAGAGTCTAAACCTACGTTTTTAGCAATATCTGCAATCATGCCAGTGGTGGTAACAATCGTTAGTTTGCCTTTGGTCTTTTGTTTTGTACTACCACAAGCGAACATTAAAAAGCTTAATCCGATGATTAGTAATTGTTTTTTCATGCTTCTGATAAAAGAATATTTTGGGCAACCGTAAGAGATATGGTGATGGATTTTTGATTGTCGATAAGGATGTCCACGGAACCGTCAAACTCCATTCTGTCTTTGATTTGGATTTTTGAACCGATGGATATGCCCACTTTGTCCAAGTATTTGAGGAAAGAAGTACTAGAATCATTAACTCCTACAACAATGCCATTTACCCCTAAATCAAGTTCTGAAATCGGATCTTTTCGTTTTTCAATCAATTGGCCATTCTCGTCTGGAATAGGATCGCCATGTGGATCGTATTTGGGGAAGCCCAAGAACTCATCCAAGCGTTTGATCAATAGGGGAGATTTAATGTGCTCTAATTGCTCGGCCACTTCATGCACTTCATCCCAATGGAAATTGAGCTTATCTACGAGGAATACTTCCCAAAGCCTGTGCTTCCTAATGACATGTAAAGCTTTGGTTTTACCTTCATCTGATATGTTGACCCCTTTGTATTTTTGGTATTGCACCATCTTCTTTTGCGAGAGTCTCTTGACCATATCGCTTACCGAGGCAGGGGCGGTTTTCATTTCATCGGCAAGCGTATTGGTATTTACCGCGCGTTTGCCACTTTCCGACAGGTGATAAATGGCCTTTAAATAATTCTCTTCAACAAAGCTTAACATGGCAATCAATTATGGGTTGAAAATCCTTTCCTTCACTACTGATTGCGAATATAGTATTTAGAATTATCTAAAAAAAATGTACGTAGATACGAAAAATTGAAAAATGGCAATCAATCAATTGAAAAGCAGATAGTTGAATGTGTTAAAAATAATTTTTAGATAAACCTAAAAATGAGTATTGAACTCAGAAATGAAATCCAGAAACTTAGTTTCTTCACTCTGCCAAAGACTATTGTTGGTATCACCTTTTGTATAGAAATCGGTGGTTTTCATCCGTTGCAATATTTCTTGGGCATTGACTTGATCGGGGTTGACTGTAATTGCGGCATTGAATTCATGGCAAAAGCGGACCCAGGTAGGGTTTTCTAATAAAAGAATAGGAAGTTGGTTGGCAGTATATTCAAACAAGCGAGTAAGTAGCTTGTCATCATTGATACCTTTGTTAGGTTTTTTTAATACAAATCCAAAGTCAGCTTTTTTGATTTCTTCCACGATCAGATCATGAGGAACAAGGTAGTCACCTCCGATCAATTCGATAAATTCCTTGTCCTCAACACTCGCTTGCAACCGAAGTAAATCCCGTTTTAATGCACAGTAACCAATGATTTTCAGCTTTATGGATGAATCTAGCGCATGCAATTGTTCAGTAATTCTAATCGCATCAAACACACCATTGGAATCTGATATCGTTCCTGAAAAGAGCAGGGTTACTTCTTTCTTATGGAATGGCATAATAGGTTTTAATTGTCTGCCTATCCCAAAATACTTATTCTCAATCATGACTGATTTGTTTTGCGGCACGAACCCCAGCTGATGGGCATAAATCCTTTCAGCTAACATAAAACCATGGAAGAATGGTTGGGCTAATAATTCCTTTGTCCGAACATAAGCCATTAAAAAAGGCTTCAGCATTGGGTTGAAAACATTGGTATGCTGAATGTTCTTGACATAGTTTTCACGGATATCATAGATGATTTTCGCGCCAAATAATATTCTGTATAGAGATGTAACTATCAGTAATTCATGCGTATTACATATGATAATATCAGGCTTTACTTTAATATAAATATTGAACACTTTCCAGCAGGACATCAACCTTAAAAGAGAAGTTCTTTGAAAAGGGCCGTGAGGATAGAAATGGATAGAATCATGGGCAAGGGTATTTTTTGAAATAAAGCCTATGATATTAACCTCATATTTATTTGTTTTCGCCAGTGAAAGGCCAAGCTTCTCAAACATGCGTGTGTCATCAATCGGTTTGAGTATCGAGGCGATGATTATCTTGGTCTTTTTCATTAACAATCCAATTTAGAGAAATTTTCAAAAGCATTTATGGTGGAGTTAAAGGAGTTAGTTGAGGCAGCCTGGGAAAACAGGGAATTATTAAAAGATAAGCAAACGGTTTTGGCTATAAAGTCGATTGTAGAAGACCTAGATCGAGGAGATATTAGAGTCGCTGAACCCAGCGCAAATGGCTGGGTAGTAAATGAATGGATTAAGAAAGCCGTGATTTTATACTTTCCACTTCAAAAAATGCAGACTGTAGAGGTTGGACCATTCGAGTTTCATGATAAAATTAGGTTAAAAACAGGTTATGCAAGTAAAGGCGTTAGGGTAGTTCCTCATGCCATTGCTCGTTACGGCTCGTTTATCGCGAGTGGAGTAGTGTTAATGCCTTCTTACGTGAATATTGGCGCTTATGTGGATGAAGGCACCATGGTTGATACTTGGGCTACGGTTGGCAGTTGTGCCCAAATAGGAAAAAATGTGCATTTGAGCGGTGGTGTTGGTATTGGTGGAGTACTAGAACCTGTTCAGGCTGCACCAGTAATTGTAGAGGATGGCGCATTTATTGGTTCTCGTTGTATCGTGGTAGAAGGTGTGCGCATCGGAAAGGAAGCCGTTCTTGGCGCTAATGTCACATTGACGGGAAGTTCTAAGATTATTGATGTTACAGGGCCAGAACCCGTTGAATACAAGGGTTATGTGCCTGAAAGATCTGTGGTGATCCCAGGATCTTTCGCCAAAAAGTTTCCTGCAGGTGAGTTTCATGTGCCAGCCGCATTGATTATTGGCAAGAGAAAAGAATCGACTGACAAAAAGACTTCACTCAATCAGGCCTTGCGCGAAAATGATGTAGCCGTGTAATATTGGGAGTATCTTTCTCAAAATGACATTTTAACATACTTTAAGAGTTTATAAGCCATTGTTTTTCAGTGGCTTATTTTTTTGGTACGGGGCTTGCAATTGGTCTAGTGTTGTTTTGAGTTAAGACGTTTGACCGCGTTTGTACGGATAGAGTGCTTTCACCCTATCCAAAAGAGAGGGGCCTTCGGGCCCTTCTTCTTTGTTAAATAGCTTTTCGAATTAAACCGAAACGAATACATTTGCAGCCTTAAAGTTCCAATCAAATCATTATTGATGAAAGCCACAGTACTCCTGTTGACCCTAATACTTGCCTTTGCGCTGTTCTCTTGTAATTCTGATGTATCGAAAAAAGGAGATGTTCTTTTTAATGAAGGCAATTATAAAGAAGCAGTTGACGCCTATACCGAATACCTGACCACTCGCCCAAAAGACATAAAATCGCTTTATAATCGGGGCAGGGCATATGAGGAAATGAATCGCCTAGACAAAGCCAAAGCAGATTTTTTGGCAATCCTGGACATAGATGGTAATAACTTGAATGCCAACTTGAGCATGGGCAGTTACTGGTACAATCAGAAAGAGTTTGCCAGGGCGATTAAGTTTTTTGACAAAGTAATTGAAGTCGATGGTAGAAAATCAGAAGCCTACATGCTTAGGGGCAGAAGTTATCACCAGCAAGGAATCTTTGAAGAAGCCTTGGCCAATTACAATTTTGCCATTGATTTTGATAAGAATAATGAAGACGCATACCTGTACAGGGGCGCACTTAAAATCGCATTAAGCCAAAATAGGTCGGCTTGCCAAGATTTCGGCAGGGCACAAGCATTAGGGTCCGAAGAGGCCAAAGCAGCCTTAGCCAAGCACTGTAAATAAGCAGTTATTTTTTCATTGTTTTTCTCTTTAAATTTCAATCTGTCATCGTGCAACCAATGGTTTGCCTTTGTCATCTAAATTGAAATCATAAACTCAAATCAAAATGAAAAAACACTCAATTCTTTGCTTTGCGGTCGTAATTGCCACTGCTTTTTTGTCCTCAATGTCTTCACCTGCCAAGCTGAGCATGGCAAGCTTGAAACCAAGTTCAATTCAAAACCTTAGCCAGTACAGCCCTGTGGGTACTTGGAATTATGAGGCCGAAACCGCTGAAGGCACGCTTAAAGATGTAATGACCATCGCGCTCAATGCTGAGGGCGTTTATGAGGTTACCATTAAAAGCCAAGTATATGGTACTTTGGAACTCGATGATGTCGAATTCGAAAAGATGGTGATGACAGGTAATGTTGAAATTGAAGGAGAGAGCATTGAATTTGAAATGAAATTCGATGGCGAATCTATGGAAGGTATTGTTTATGCTGGGGAAGACGAATTGGTCATCAAAGCAGAGAGACAGAAATAGACTTGACATATGAAAGAAAACAAGAAAGGAGCCGATATGGCTCCTTTTGGTAATGTGGCCAAAAATAGTTGGTGACTTTGTAATGAAATTTGCATTATTTGGATATTGTAGATCTAAAGAGGAAGCGAGCTC
>PCUU01000081.1 GCA_002786855.1 Cytophagales bacterium CG12_big_fil_rev_8_21_14_0_65_40_12 | reverse complement strand
CCTGAGCCAAGAGTTGAGGCGAAGCAAGTTGAAGAAGATAAAGAGGACGATGAGCCAACTTCTGGTTACTCATTCTTGTCTCGTTTGGCTCAGAAATACGAAATTGAAGAAGTCGGTCCAGAGCCAGTTCAAGAAGAAGACACCAATATGGCTTTGGACAGAGAAGAGCAACGCTACAAGGATTTTCTGGAAATGAAACGTAACAAACTTCAACAGCAAGCTCGATTAAGAGAAGAAAAGCTAAGAGGTACGAGCAGCGATCATTATAGAAATGACGACATCCGAGAAAAATTAGAAATCCCAGCTTATCAGCGTAGGCAGGTACGATTGAATGATACACCGTCCTCTTCAGAAAGCAATGTATCGCGTTACAACCTGAGCGATGATGATGAGATCATGGGCAACAACAAATTTCTGCATGATAATGTAGATTGATAAAAACCTTTCACCTAAATACAAAAGACGACCTGCTGCCATGGGTCGTCTTTTTTTGTTGCTAATGCAGAACTCTTGGAGGGTTCAAAACCCTCCAAGAGTTTATTGCCTTAGTTGGTATTGCTTCACCAACTAATCAAAACAAATCCAACTGCTCAGGTAATAACCTAAACGATTTTCTGTGTAAGGGTGTAATGCCTAAATCTCTAATGGCTTGGCGGTGTTTCATTGTTGGATAGCCAGCGTTACTTTCCCAACCATAACCAGGGTATTGCTGTGCTGCTTGCCCCATAATTCTATCACGTTCAACTTTGGCTAATATAGAAGCTGCCGCAATAGAAAGGTATTTTCCATCACCTTTGATAATGCATTCGTGCGGAATACTCTGATATTTCTTAAAGCGATTTCCATCAATCAGCAATAACTCAGGCTTAATTTTTAATAGATCAACTGAGCGATGCATCGCAAGAAAGGAGGCATTGAGGATATTGATTTCGTCTATTTCTTCAGGACTGACTTCGCAAACCGCCCAAGCCAAGGCTTCTGCCTTAATTTGTATTTCTAGCTTTTCTCTATCGCTGCGATTTAATTGTTTTGAATCATTGAGAAGTTCATTCTGGTAGTCTGCTGGTAAAATTACAGCAGAGGCCACCACTGGGCCAGCCAAAGGGCCTCGGCCTGCTTCATCGCAACCTGCTTCAACCTTCCCAGATCCAAAATTTGATAATAGCATACTCAAACTTAAAACTTTGATTTGGAACCCGAAACATATCTCTAATTTTGCAGCATGGCGGATCATAAAAACCCTTGGAAGACATTGAATGGAAAAATGGTTTATGAAAACCAATGGATCAGAGTAGATGAGTACAATGTCATAAACCCATCGGGCAATAAAGGGATTTATGGCAAAGTGTCGTTCAAGGGCCGTGCGGTTGGTATTCTTCCTGTTGACGATGAAATGAATACTTGGCTTGTAGGTCAGTTTCGCTATACTTTAGATGAGTATAGCTGGGAAATACCGATGGGGGCTGTGCCTTTCGATGAAACTTATGAAGAAGGGGCAAAAAGGGAATTGAAAGAGGAAACGGGTCTAGATTGCCAAAAACTTGAATTCCTCTGCAAAATACACACCTCAAATTCAGTTACCGATGAAGTTGGTATGACTTATTTGGCCACAGCACTATCCGAAGGAGAAACTGAATTTGATGATACCGAAGACATCACCGTAATGAAATTACCTTTTAAGGAGGCCTTGGACATGGTCATGGATGGAAGAATCACGGATAGCTTAAGCGTTGCGGCAATTCTAAAATACGCCAGAATTAAAGCACTATGACCTTAGAAAAGCTCAGCTATCAACAGCACTACAAAAAGACGCTGCATTTAGCTTTTCCCGTAATTCTGAGCCAAATAGGCCATGTCTCTGTGGGTATTGTAGACAGTATCATGGTGGGGCAAATTGGCTCCGAAGCGCTTGCTGCTTCTTCTTTCGCCAACAGCATGCTCATGGTCTTTTTGATGTTTGGCATTGGGATTTCATATGGTATTACCCCCTTAGTGGCCCAAGCCGATGGTGAGGGCGATACGACCAAAATAGCCAGATTACTAAGGCATGGTATCATTCTTTGTGGGGCAACCAGTTTGTTGCTTTTCTTAGCGGGTTTCATTCTTTCTTTTGCTTTTGAAAGCTTTTCGCAACCTGCGGAGGTGATCAATATGGGCACTCCTTATTTTTATGTGATTCTGGCCTCGCTCATTCCGTTGATGCTTTTTCAAAATTTCAGGCAATTTTTAGAAGGTTTATCCATCACTAGGCCAACCATGTTCATTAGCATTGGAGCCAATCTTCTTAACGTGCTTTTTAATTATTTACTCATTTATGGAAAATTTGGCTTTCCAGAGTTAGGTTTGATTGGAGCAGGTTGGGGAACATTAATTTCTAGGGTTTTCATGGCCATAGGCCTTCTGATGTATATTGGAAAAAGTAAGCGTACCGAAGTTTTCAAGGTAGGGCTAAGAATTTTTAGTATTTCAGCCGCTTATTTCAAACCTATGCTAAAGATTGGTGTCCCAAGTGGAGCTCAATTTGTTTTCGAAGTGGGTGCATTCAGTGTTGCAGCATTGATGATGGGGCAGTTGGGGGTCGTGCCATTGGCAGCGCATCAAATTGCCATAAGCCTGGTGTCTCTTAGCTATATGATGGCCACAGGGATTGCGGCTGCTTCTACGGTTCGAGTGGGTAATCAAATAGGGAAACGAGATGCATTTAACCTCAATAGAGCGGGAAATACCAGCTTTATCATCGCGCTCATCTTTATGGCTTTTTGTGCGACTATCTTTATTGTCTTCCATAATTTCTTTCCAACACTTTATGTAGATGATCCCGAGTTGATAAGCCTTGCAGGTACTTTAATTGTAGTGGCTGGCTTTTTTCAGCTTTCTGATGGTGTGCAGGTAGTGGGTTTGGGTGCGCTTCGAGGGATGTCTGATGTGAAAATCCCGACCATTATCACCTTAATAGCCTACTGGGTTTTGGGCATTCCAGTAAGCTATTTGTTTGGCTTTGTTTGGGACTTTGGGCCACAAGGTATTTGGCTAGGGTTGTTGGTAGGTCTTTCAGCTTCTGCCGTTGCGCTGTATGTTCGTTTCAAAATACTGGCCAAGAAAAAGGCAATTTCTTTTGCATTTTGATGAGCGATATGCAACCATGTAAATAGTTGTTGAGTCTTTCCTGAAAATTTTTAAACTATGAAAACACTCAAAACAACAATCCTCACCTCGGTCATTTTATTATTAATCTCCTTCACTACTTTCGCTCAAAACAAAGAAACCCGAAATGTGGGTGACTTTGATGAAATTGGTATGGGCGTGTCGGGTAAGGTCTATGTAAAGCAAGGCGACAAAAATGAAGTGATTCTGGAAGGGGATGACCGACTTTTAGAAGAGATTATAACCGAAGTCCGCAATGGACGATTGGTCATTAAAAACGAAAGAGATAACTGGAACTTCTGGGGAAATAGTAACCGAGGCAGGCTTACGGTCTATGTTACAGTAAAGGAACTTAAAGGCGCTGTGGTGAGCGGTTCTGGCAGTATCATTGGAGAATCGAAATTTAAAACCCGCGACTTCGAAACTGGAATTTCTGGTTCTGGTAGTATTGAATTGGAAATCGAAGCCGAGTATACTACCTCTAGAATTTCTGGATCAGGAAGTATAAACCTTAGTGGAAGTACCGAAAGGGCTAAATTAAGTATCAGTGGCTCGGGCCGTTATTCAGCAGATAAATTGGCCAGCGGAGACTATGATATTAGCATTACAGGTTCTGGCCGCAGCAACATTCAGTGCGATGGCGATCTTGATGTAAGAGTAAGCGGAAGTGGTAATGTTTATTATTCAGGCAACCCAACCTCTGTCAATTCGCATTCTGCAGGAAGCGGAAAAATAAGAAGGGCTAATTAAAAGCCTTTTTTAAAGTCGAGAATAAACGCCATGATTCCTCTAATTATTAAAAACTGACCTGTGAGATAGGTGGCCATGATCAGCAAATCAGCATGGTCGATGGGCGTATAAAATTTATTAATAGCGAGTAACGAATCGCTAATCATAAAAGTAATAGCGCCAAAAAGCACTAAGGTAAAACTCTGTTTTGAGGCTTTGCCAAATCGTTTGGCTGCTGTGATGCCCATGATGCAAATCACGACTGTATAGACCAAAGTTGGGACGAACATTTCTCCCAAGTTTGGTCTTACTAGTCTGAACATAAAAAGCCCAAAACCAGCGAACAAAATATCTCTCCAATGGAATTTTAGCTTTCTGTCTTCCGAATTGATTAGGTTGAGGTTCAAGAAAATATAGACCAAATGGGCAAGCAGAAATGCGCCTAACCCGAGCATAAAAAATAATGGGTTTTGGTCATTGAAGATGAGCAAAGTATCGCCAAGAGTAGATAAAATAAGCGCTGCATTGACAAATTTATTCAATGCTGTTTTCGGTACAGATTGGTTAAAATGAACCAGCAATGCAATCATCAAGATGGGTTTGGTGACTTCCGCAAAAAGGGGTAATTGTAGGGCTATTGCAGCTAAGTGACCAATTGAAATCGTAAAAAATATAACGAGGGTCGCGCTAATTTTCATTGGAGCTTTTTTAAAGCGAGGGTTTCACAAATCTTTTGGTTAAATTTAACCCAAAATTTAAAAATAAGAAGCCAATTAAGGAGAGTACCGCGCAAGTAATAAATGCTTCGCGAAGATTTTCGATATGGTTGCCATAAATCCAACCCGAAACCAGTGCCCCTAAACCAATTCCAATTTCCAAAGCAATGTACATCGTAGCCAATCCCTTACCGCGCAGGTGATCCTGGCTCAAATCTATCGTCCAAGCATATATGGTTGGTGTGTTCATTCCTACTGATACGCCAAAGAAAACCGCACTTACCATGAGCATAAATGGAGTATGCGTAAAGGCAATCAAAAGGTCTGAGAATACAATAAAAAGCGTAGCTACTTTTAGCACAATTACTCTTCCATATTTATCTGATGCCTTGCCCGCAAGCAGTCTTATGATCAAAGAGGAAAATACAAACACGGTAAAAAATATCCCTTTATCACCTTCGCTGTAACCCAAACTAACCGTCAAGTCAGGCACGAGGGTTAAGACAGTACCAAAAGAAAATGAAGTGAGCAGAAACAAGATAGAAGGATTATAAACCCTTGTCTCAATGATTTCGCTAGGTTTGATCAGCAATAACCTGGGATGAAATTTGACTTTGTTCTGGAGCGTTTCCTTCATACCAATCAGAATCAGCACCGAAAGAATGGCTGCTGCCGAAGACGCATAGAACATAACATCTAAACCATACCAAACTGCGATTTTTGGACCAATGGCTGGGCCAGCCGCCATGCCTAAACTTCCGAATAAACCAGAAAAACCCATGGCTTCTCCTCTTCGGTTGGCTGGAACAATGTCTGCGATGTAAGCAGAAGTTCCTGTAGGTTTAAAGCCTGTAGAAAATCCATGCAAAAAGCGCAAGAGCAAAAGCGCCCAAACTGTGCCGACCATTGGGTATAAAAAGCCCATGATAAAGCAGACTCCCGCACCCACTATCATGACCGGAATTCTACCAATAGTATCGGAAAGCCTACCACTGAAAGGTCTTGATAAACCTGCGGTAACCGTGAAAAGCGAAATGATAAAACCCTTGTATTCTCCACCACCCAGCGAAGTAATGTAATTGTACAAGTCGGGTACAATCATATTAAAGCTACCAAAGAACAAAAAGGAACTGAGGCAAAGCAGAAAAAACTGCAGGGTGTATACGCTTGGTTTTTTGGTCATTATTTAAACAAAAAATGGAGCCGAAGCTCCATTTAATTACTGCTGCATTAAGTAAGCTTTGATGTAATCGTCAAGATCTCCATCCAACACATTTTGAACATCAGTTCGTTCAAAACCAGTTCGGGCATCTTTGATCAATTTATAAGGATGCAAAACGTAGTTTCTGATTTGAGAACCGAAGTCTACTCTCATTTTGCCATCTTCTACAATATCCCTTGCCGCGTTTCGCTTATCAATCTCAATTTGATACAACCTTGATTTCAACATGGCCAAGGCTTTTTCCTTATTACCGAGTTGTGATCTGGATTCGGTATTAGCGATGGTAATTCCTGTTGGAGCGTGTTTTAAACGCACCCCTGTTTCTACCTTGTTCACGTTCTGCCCACCAGCACCACCAGACCGAAAAGTATCCCAAGTGATATCAGCTGGATTGATTTCAATTTCGATGGTATCGTCCACCACCGGATAGGCAAATACCGAAGCAAATGACGTATGCCTTCTGCCTCCTGAATCGAAAGGAGAAATTCGGACCAAACGATGCACCCCAGATTCAGCCTTCAATTGGCCATAAGCGAATTCACCTTCAAATTCAAGCGTGCAGGATTTACAACCTGCAACTTCGCCCGGTTGATAATGCACTTGTTTTACTTTATAGCCTTTGCTTTCTCCCCACATGATGTACATCCGCATCAGGATTTCCGCCCAATCGTTGCTTTCTGTTCCACCTGCCCCGGGATTAATTTCGATCATAGCACTGAGCTGATCTTCCTCACCACTGAGCATTTTCTTGAACTCGATTTCTTCGAGAATGGTCAGTGCTTTTTTGAATTCTTTGTCGACTTCTTCATCGGACACTTCGCCCATTTCATAGAATTCGTTGAAAGTCTCCAGATCGTCCAATGCGGCAAGCACGTTTTCAAAACTGTTTGTCCAAACTTTTTTTAAGCGGATTTGCTTAAGTATTTTTTCTGATTCTTTTGGATCGTTCCAAAAGTCGGGTTGTGCGGTTACAAGCTCTTCCTCTTCTACCTCGCGTTTCTTACGATCGTAGTCAAAGATACCCCCTCAAAGCCGCTATTCTGGCCTTTAAATCTTTCAGTTGATCTGAAGTCATGGTTTGTTTTTTTTGAAGCTGCAAAGGTGGTCAATTGTATGGGAATATTCAATAATAGTTGATTAGGAAATCAGTTGGGCAGAAGATCGGGAAAACAGGGAATCAGGAAAATGGGGAATAAGTGAATCAAGGAAGCAGTTAAGAAGAAATCAGGAACTCATTCCCTCAAAGAGTTCTCAATACCCAAATCTCAAATCCCAATACTCATGAACTAATAACTAACTCCTCAAGCAATTGAACGAAAAAGGGCTTACTTTTGTATCAACATCCTGAGCCTTGGCAAAGGATGTTTCCTAACACCTAGGCTAACGCTTCGGTATTTGCAATGGGGCCGACTGGAATTGACAGTAGGTGTAATGCAAGTGTAAGCATGCAGGGAGTTGTGAGTATTTCCCTTAAATAAAACTTTCACACTTATAATTGGCGATACACAATACGCCCTTGCTGCCTAATTAAGAATTAGTAGCAATGTGTCTCTCTCACCCCACGTTCTGCCGGGTGGGAATATGAGGCATCACTACGCAGAGCTGGCTTTTCGGGGTTTCTCGACAGGAAAGTAAGATCAATCGGGGATAAGGTGTAGATCAGGTTGGTTGCTGACCTTGCTGCACTCGAATAAATAATCAGCAAATAAGCATGTAGAAGGCGCTTAGTGTTCCTTATCTGGACGAGGGTTCGAACCCCTCCGGCTCCACCTTTGCCCGCCATAGCTCATAGAGCGAAGGCGGGCTTTTTTTTATCCACCTTGAGTTTGTTGTTTCCAAGCTCCTGCGCCTGCGGGCTACGTTGGAGAAACTCCACCAAGTGTTCCCGAAGCTTTAGCGTAGGTGGGCTTTTTTTTATCCACCGAAGCCTTGGCATAGGTGGATTTCTCATCTGCGGGCTACGGTGGAGGAACTCCACCAACGCGTACATTGAAGCCTTGGCGAAGGCGGATTGTTCTCCTCCGAAGCCTTGGCATATGTGGATTTCTCATCCGTGGGCTACGTTGGAGAAACTCCACCAAGTGTTCCCGAAGCTTTAGCGAAGGCGGGCTTTTTTTTATCCACCTTGAGTTTGTTGTTTCCAAGCTCCTGCGCCTGCGGGCTACGGTGGAGAAACTCCATATGCTTCACGCTGTTAGAGCTTTTAGACTTTGATAAATTTTCTTTACACCTGTAGCCTTTTTGAAATAATGTTTTAGACTTTATTATTTAATATGAAAGTAAAAAAGTTTTATCTTCAACGATAGAAAAAATTACTCATGCACACCCTTTACATCCTTAAATGCGCAGATGACTCTCATTATGTAGGCTGTACTGGTAATCTTGACGAAAGACTAAAAAGGCACAATAAAGGAGAAGTGAGCTACACAAAATCAAGATTACCTTTTGCGGTTGTGCTCACAATTAATTTTCCTGACAGATATAAGGCTTTTGAGTTTGAAAAATATTTGAAATCGGGTAGTGGAAGGGCTTTTATGTATAAAAGACTTATTTAAATCTTAAAGATTACTTTAACAAAATCATCTTCAGTACCTTTGCCTTATGCGTTGCTCTTCTGGAAAAATTCAATATGATTCTCAACAATTGGCAGAAGATGCTCTGATTGACCAACATATCTACAAGGGTTTTGCTGCTCATGAAGGCCCGCAGAATGTGTATGAATGTCGGGATTGTGGCTATTGGCACATGACCTCTAAGAATGCCGAAAGATTGCCTCGCTTACAAGAAATGCAGGACTCTGGGGAAATGAGAAAAAAACAACAAGCCAGCCATTGGGAAAGAAGGTTTTAAGGCTTCGGTTAAAGTATTTAGTTACTTATAAGTCCCTAAAAGTTGAGTGCTATGTAACCGTCATCTGACAAGTTGCTGTTCGAATTGTTAGATAACTTTTGAGTTCCAGTCATACTTCTCGCTTAACATTGTTATTTTCGTTCGATGGACTTTTCTCAAAAACCTTTAGCCGAACGTATTCGCCCCCAAACTTTAGACGACCTGATTGGTCAGGAACATTTGGTGGGTAAAAACGGAGTATTACGCAGGGCCATTGAGTCTGGAAGTGTGCCTTCCATGATCCTGTGGGGGCCTCCGGGCGTGGGTAAAACTACCATTGCCAATATTATCGCTAACTCTGTGAAAGCGCCATTTTTCACGCTCAGTGCCATAAGCGCTGGTGTGAAAGAAGTGCGAGAGGTAATCCAAAGGGCCAAATTTCAGTCGAATACCATTCTTTTTATTGACGAGATCCATCGCTTTAATAAATCGCAGCAAGATGCCCTTTTAGGAGCGGTTGAAAAGGGAGATGTTACCCTAATTGGTGCCACTACCGAAAATCCCTCTTTCGAAGTCAATTCCGCTTTGCTCAGTCGGTCGCAAGTCTATACGCTCAAAGCACTTTCTAAAGATGACCTGTTGCGCTTAGTGAAGTCTGCTTTGGAAAAGGATAAGCTGCTAAGCCGAAAGAAGGTTGTTTTAAAGGAGACGGAAGCACTTTTTAGTATTTCTGGAGGAGATGCTCGAAAGCTGCTGAACCTGCTAGACTTAGTCATTGAAAATTTAGATGGAGAAACGATTGAAATCACTAATGATAAGGTGATTGAAGTTGCTCAGCAACGCGTAGCCATTTACGATAAGTCGGGCGAACAGCATTACGACATTATTTCAGCTTTTATCAAATCCATCCGTGGCAGCGACCCGAACGCAGCCGTTTATTACCTAGCTAGAATGATTGAGGGTGGTGAAGATATTAAGTTCATTGCCCGAAGATTAGTGATTTTAGCTTCGGAAGATATAGGGAATGCCAATCCCACCGCTTTGGTGATGGCCACTGCTGCTTTTCAGGCGGTGAGTATGATTGGGTATCCCGAAGGAAGAATTGTATTGTCGCAATGCGTCACCTATTTGGCTTCTTCGGCCAAAAGCAATGCCGCGTATGTTGCGATTAATGAAGCCCAAAATCTCGTGCGTAAAACTGGAGATTTATCTGTGCCACTGCCCATTCGCAATGCGCCTACTAAACTCATGAAAGAAGAAGGGTATGGTAAAGGCTATCAATATGCACATGACTATCCTGGCAATTTCGTGAACCAAGAATTTATGCCTGCCGAAATCAAAGGCACAAAACTTTACGATCCAGGAAAAAATCCACGAGAAGAAGAAATGCGCAAACGCCTTCAAGCCATGTGGAAGGATAAGTATGGCTATTAACAATTTACGATTGTAGAATTACGAATTACTATTGATTTTCATCGTCATTCTGAAAACTCAAAAGAGAGGCGCGCACTCAGTTTTTTATCTTTTCAAAGTGTACTTTTATCAATTCAGTATCTCGCTGTAGCACCCAAATCATTTCGTTATTTTCAAATGTTAGCTGCCATTTGTCTTTAGTATTACCATCATTACTTATTAACCAAACCTCATTGGAATGACCTCCAATATGCCATATTCCTGATTCTATCTGCTGATTGTCCTCACTAAATTTTCTATAGGCTCTGTCCCAGATAAGGAAAATGCTATCCCAACTTTCAAAGTTGGCTGATGGATAACTATCGTTGTTTGTTGAGTTAATTTGTTGTTCTTTTATTTTCCATCTACCCACAATTTCATCCCAAGGTGCTAAAGGCTTTTCATTGGTGCTGGAAAGTTTGACAACCACTTTTTCTCCTTCTTCCATGCGCTGCCAAATCATATTCTCGCCTTCGAACGAGACATTAAATGCACCGAATTCATCGGTCTGTTGAGGGGTAGTTTGCAGTAATGTAAGTTGAGCTTCATCATGAGCCCAACTTCCCAAACTGTTTTGTAACCAGCCATTGCCAGAGGTCATGCTGCCATTTTTTTCAAATAGAAACCACTTAGCGGTTGGGGTGAGGTTTTGATCACCAACAGTGACTTGGTCCACCTTCCATAAACCAATAATATCAGGCGTTTCAAATGAAATATTACCTGTCTTTTCACTCACAATCTCATTGGCGATTTGCGCATTTACATTTCGACCAATGGCCAAGAGCACAATTAAGGCGAAAGACTTTAATGAGTTGGAAAGGAAAATTCTGAGCATAATCAAATATAAACTATTTATTTAGTTGGTCAAATTCAAAATGGTCTCCTCTGAATTTTCTTTATCTTCGTTTTCAAATCGAATATGTATGATGAAGAAAAATTGGATCATAGGATTAGCATTGTGCTCCTTCTTTTTTGTGGGCTGTAATACCACAGTAGAAACAGAGGAGGAGTCTATCGTAATAGATACTTTAAGCATCGACCGTCATTTGAGCGTTTTGGCCTCGGATGATTTTATGGGCAGAAAGCCTTTCACCGAAGGGGAAGAAAAAACCATTCATTATTTAGAATCAGAACTAAAGCGCATGGGTTTGAAGCCAGGCAATGTAGATAGCTATTTTCAGGAAGTGCCAATGGTAGAGATCACTGGTGAGCAGTCAGAGGTGATGACTGTTACTGGAAATGGGCAACCCATGACCTTCAACACAAATGAAGACGTGGTGGTGTATACCGAAAGAGCCGAAGAGGAAATAGGCATTAAGGAGTCGGAATTGGTTTTTGCTGGCTATGGAATTGTAGCGCCTGAGTATGGTTGGAACGACTATGAAGGCCTCGATATCAAAGGAAAAACTGTCATTGTCTTGGTCAACGATCCTGGTTTCGGTTCGGGTGACAGCACACTTTTCAAAGGAGATCAAATGACTTATTATGGCCGCTGGACTTATAAGTATGAAGAGGCAGCTCGCCAAGGTGCTGCGGGTGTTTTGATCGTTCATGAAACTGTCCCAGCTGGCTACCCATGGTTGGTAGTTCAGAGCTCATGGACAGGTGCAAAACTAAATTTAGACGATGCCAACCCACCTTATAAATGTGCGATTCAAGGCTGGATTACAAGAAAAATGGCAGTGCAATTATTTTCTGCGGCCGGCATAAAGGATTATTCAGCCATGGCAAGAAGTAAAGATTTTAAGCCAGTTGCATTAGGTTTAAAAGGAACAGTTGCTGTGACCAATGCGATTAAAAGGGACATGTCGCATAATGTGGTGGCCATGTTAGAAGGCAGCAAAAGACCTGATGAGTATATAATTTATTCTGCGCATTGGGATCATTTGGGAGTAGGCGAGCCAGTCGATGGTGATTCAATCTATAATGGGGCCCATGACAATGCAAGTGGCACAGTAGGTTTACTAACCATAGCCGAGACTTTTGCCAAAATGAAGCAGAAGCCTGAGCGTTCGGTTGTCTTCCTTTTTGTAACGGCCGAAGAACAAGGGCTTTTAGGTTCAGCTTATTATGCCCAAAACCCGCTTTTCCCACCAAATCAAAGTGTAGCCAATATCAATATTGATGGTTTACCTGCTTATGGCGAAATGAAAGATTTGACCATTACTGGTTATGGGCAATCAGAAATGGATAAATACGCAAAGGCCGAAGCCGACAAGCAAGGCCGTTATGTAATTCCTGATCCTGATCCAGGAAAAGGATATTTCTTCAGATCCGATCATTTCAGCTTTGCTAAAATCGGAATTCCAGCTTTGTTCGCTTCGGGTTCCTTCGAATCGAAAGAAAAGGGGGAAGAGTTTATTGAGGAGAAAACAAAGGAGTATTTGGCCATTCGCTATCATCAGCAGGCAGACAACTATATTCCAGAAGAATGGGATTTGAAAGGAATTGCTCAAGATGCACAGTTACTTTTTAGGCTTGGCAATCGTCTAGCCAACGAAACCTACTTTCCAAAGTGGAACGAAGGCTCCGAATTTAAAGCAAAACGCGATGCAGATATGAGCTTGCGGAAGCAGTAATTATCTCATTTAACTTTAGAGAAGGAGCGGTTGTCAATATCATCAACCGCTCCTTTTTTTATTGACTTTATAGGGTTACTTATTTAGTTCTCAACTACTTGTAATTCAGTATTTTATATGTTATCTTAC
>PCUU01000003.1:58929-60089 GCA_002786855.1 Cytophagales bacterium CG12_big_fil_rev_8_21_14_0_65_40_12 | reverse complement strand
CGTGAATGATTCGGTAACTAAATCGAAATTTGACAATAAATACGGTTGTAAGGAATCTTTGGTAGACGCGATTAGAAGGGCTACTGATGTAATGCTTGCAGGTAAAGTGGCAATTGTTGCAGGTTATGGTGACGTTGGAAAAGGTTCTGCTGCCTCTTTAAGTGGTGCAGGTGTAAGGGTAATCGTTACAGAAATCGATCCTATTTGTGCACTGCAAGCGGCTATGGACGGATATGAAGTACTGAAAATGGAGAATGCAATTCCTAGGGCTCAGATCATCGTTACTGCAACAGGAAACTATAACATCATTCAAGCGAAGCATTTCGAGCTAATGAACGATAAAACTATCGTTTGTAACATTGGTCATTTCGATAATGAGATTGACATGGCTTGGTTGAATAAAAACCATGGAGCAAGCAAAATTGAAATTAAACCGCAAGTAGACCTTTACAACATCAATGGTAATGATATCATCGTGTTGGCCGAAGGTAGATTAGTGAACTTAGGCTGTGCCACTGGACACCCTTCTTTTGTAATGTCAAACTCTTTCACCAATCAGACTTTAGCACAATTGGAATTGTGGAATAACGCTGGTGCCTACGAAAATGCAGTTTATACATTACCTAAGCATTTAGATGAAAAAGTAGCCAGATTACACTTAGCTAAAATTGGGGTAGAGTTAGAAACTTTAACCAACGAGCAAGCGGACTATATTGGCGTAACTGTAGAAGGGCCATATAAGTCTGATACTTATAGATATTAATCGAAAGATTATTGACTAAAAAAGCCAGCGAAAGCTGGCTTTTTTTATGCGTTTTGGTTGATATACACCAGGTTCTCCCCGCTGATGCTTTTCTTGAAATTATATTTTCTGATCGCTTTTTCAAACACTTCTGTGCACCCTGGCTGCATTCGTTCGTGCAACTCAATAATTAAAAGTTTGACCTTGGGCAGCCAACTTTCATAACCAGATTTAAAAACACTCATTTCAGATCCTTCGATATCTAATTTAAGGAAGTCCACGGTCTCCCAATTCATTCGGTCGATTAAATCTTGAATGGAAAATGCTTCAAAGGCGCCTTCTTCATTTTTTGTTGTTTCTGTCACCTCGAAGGCCCATTTTTCTGTTTCTGGATTTTTAATTTTAAGATGGGTCGTTT